>NZ_LZHW01000079.1 GCF_001667265.1 Mycobacterium sp. ACS4331
GGTGCCCTTCTTAATTACGGCGGTTCAACCGCCCTTTCATAGCTTCATTACGGCTTTCCCCCAATTCAAAACCCCCCCCTAACCCCCCGTTTTTCCCGCCCTCCCCCGGGCCCCGGGGGGGGCCCCCCGCAGGGGCCCGTCGATCGTGCTGATCACTCGGAGGTTTCGGTCGTCTTCTTCTTTGGCGTGACGGCCTTCTTCACCTTGTCGACGGCCTTGTCCACGGCCTTCTTGACGTCGGCACCGGCCTTTTTGAGACCGGCCTCGGCCTTCTTGACCGCGTCCTTCACCGGCGTCCTGCTGACGGACTGGGTGGAGTCCGTCCCGTCCGTCGGGATGAGTTCATCCTGGGCACCGGGCTTTTCGAGGCGATCCCGCAGGTCATTGGTGAGATCCGTCGCCCGCTCGGAAAGCTCATCCGCGCGGTCCTTGGCCGCCTTCACGGCCTTACCGACCTCGCGCTGGCCTGCGGCAAGCTGCGTCTGCTGTTCGCCGAAGGAGGGCTGCTGAAGTTCCTTCGGAAGCTTCGGTTCCACGGCCCCCACCACGCCGGTGAGGAACTTGCTGACACCCTTGCCAACTTCGGAGCTGACCTTGGTGATTGCGTCACCGACCACGGGCACGGTCTTCTGCCACGCCTCCTTCAGTTCGGCCGGAAGCGTCACGTTGAGCGCACCGAGAAGCTTCTCCACCTGCCCAAGGAAGCGACCGTTGATGTCGGTGATCTCGGCGCCGATGCCGGCCCCCAGGATGCTGATGACGTCACCGGCCAGCTGTGCCTTCTGGGCGCGGGTCATCGTCTCGGTGCCGAACAATGTCGGAACGTGCATCTGGTCCAGCGTGCGGTCGTAGGTGATGGTGCCGTCGGCCTCCACCACCCGCTCCCAGTCCGTGTACGAGACGTTGGTCAACGTCTTCAGTAGGGGCTCCAGGGCGTCGGCCAGTGGGGTGTTGATGTCCGTCCCGGTTGCGGCGCCGAGCGCACCGGCCACCAGCCGGATCGGTGACAGCAGCGGCAACTGGTCAAGGGTGACGGTGCCGTAGATGGTGCCGTCGGGACCGGTGTAGCTGTTGAAGTCCAGTCCGCTGTCCTCGTAGTTGACCAGCGCCGACGCCAGGTTCACCGCAAGCAGCGCCGCCACCGCCGAGTTCGCCCACGCCACCGGGCTCGCCGTCACCGGAGCATCGGAGAGCAGGTCGTACTCCCAGGTCAGATCGGTCTTGATGGTGATCACCATGGGCTTGCCGTCGGCGCTCTCCATGATCGCCACCAGATTGCCGAGGTCATCGAGTTGGATGTTCGGCGCCCCACCCTCACCAAGCAGCAGCTTGGCGATGTCCAGGCCCTCCAGCCCCTCCGGCAGCACATTCTGGCTGTCCGGAGACACCGGATTGACGCCGGTGAGCTCCTGATAGATCGGCGCGAAGCGGGCGTACAGACCGCCGTTGGCCCGCCCCGGATTACGCAGCAGGGTTAGCGTGAACAGGTGAAGGTCAAGCACACCACCCGGAATCTCGGTGTACGCCGGGTAGCGCGGACTGCCGTCCGGATTGGTCGGCATGTCCGGGAAGTTCAGGTCGCCGGGCAGCGGGTAGGACGTGATGATCTCGTCGAGACCACCATTGCCGACGGTGTGGTTCACCTCCTGTACCACGGGATTGCCGTTCGCGTCGGTGGTGATCTTGATGTAGCGGCCGTCGGTCTGCGGTGCTCCGGCCTTGACCTCGCCGGAGGTCACCGCGTCGATGAACTTCTGGTACGCCAGCCCGGCCGTGATGGCGCCGTCGCCGTAGCCGATCAGATTGGTGTTGTAGACGTAGGTGGTCCAGTTGAGCAGGGGCGCAAGGAATCCCAGGTCGCCGGACAGGTAGTACGCCAGATCACGCGTGGACATGCCCGTCAGCGCACTCAGATCGGACAGATCGATGTCCCCGCTGAGCAGTGCGGCCAGGTCGAGATCCTCCAGTCCGGTGATGTCGTCGGTCGGTGACACCCACTGCCCGAAGGTGTTGGTGGTCCAGCCGCCGGGCAGCCAGCCCTCAACGGGTTGCGTCTCATAGATCTGCTTGGGGATGCTCGGGTCAACGGCGGCTTCCGCGCGGTCTTCCCAGCTCTCGCCGGGAATGCCGAACTTGGTGCGGTCGAAGGAATAAGGGACATTGCCGATGTTGATTGGCTTGACGAAGCCTGTCAGAGCATTCCAAACGGTCGTGGACACACCGTTTGGCCTCGCGATTCCAAGAGCCCCGAGAGGGTCGTTGATGACCACGGGATACTGCCCTGTGTATACCCCGGTCTTGAGGAACGCATCGAGCTTGACGGGGTCGTTCTTGAAGGGATTGTCAATGGTGACAGTCGTTGTAACCCCTTCAGCCACCGGCTTGCCAAAAATCTTCTGACTCGACCAGGGTCCGATCACGCTCGCCAAGCTGACTCCGAAGTACCCCTTCGTCCACCAATCCGGCTGTGCCACCGCGTAAGAGAACGTGACGTCAATCTTGTCCGACGCCAAGATCTTGTCCCGGTCCTCCTGCATGACCTCAGCCAGTGCGGCCTCGAAAGCCGCCTGATACTCCGGGTTGTCGACCAACACCTGTTCAGTGCCGACCTGCCCCCACGTCCGCGGCGTGTAGTACTGGTCATTGTCGGTATCCGTCAGCTCGCCGAGATCCAGCTGAGTCAGCAGCGTGGCCAATTCAGCCGCGGACAGGCTTCCGACATCGATGTCGCCCAGTTCCAACCCACCCAGATTCGGGTTGTACCACTGCACCCACACCGGCTTCAGGTCAACGCCGCCCGTGCCCCACCCCACGAGGGTCACAACCGGCTTCTCGCGGTCCTGCACGATCGACTCGTAGATCGTGTCGGCATCGTTCTCGATGTTGTTGACGCCGAGCCAGTCGGGCGCCCCGACGATGTATGTCGCGGCCTCCGCCGTGAACGGTGCGACGCTGACAGCCATCGCACTGGCCAAGGCCACGCCAGTCAATGCGACCTTGGCGGCATTCCCCTTCAATGCGGTTGCTGTGATAGCCCTACTCTTTGCAGCCGCCTTCGCCCGCGCGCGACGCTCCCTACGGTTTCCCAGATCCCCGTTGACCATTCCCCCCGGCCTTTCTCAGTTTGTTCTCAGCTTGCCTGAGGGACGCTAACACTCCATTGACGCGGATGCTTATTTTCCAGGCCCAAGCAGTGGCAACTGTTTGCGTCATCAAACTGATCGGTCTGGCAAACTGGGACTGCCGCAAAGCAGGGCACCCAAAACCTTTACCAGAACTAAGGGTCGACCGGATTCGCCGGAAGTGGCCCCCACGTCGTAACACCCACTACAACCGGTGTCATTAGGCGAAACACACGATTCGCTGAACGTCAGAATGATCGTTGCCACTGCAAAGTTCGAGTTACGAGACGACAACAGCCGTTCTCACTTGAAGATCGCCCACAGCTAATGTCCAGCAGAACCGTTTGTAGCAACATTCGTCTCAGATTGCACAACGTCCATGTTTGCGAGCCGCCAGCTCTGCGAGACGGGGGGTGAAAGCAAGGCAGCCCGAAGGGGGAGCTCAGATGAGACCGGCCCAGGATCTCGCCGCGACCAACGGGATCGTCGCTGGGAGACGCTCAGTCCACCCCGGGACAGTTGCTAGCTCAACCACTCCACGAACTGAGCGGAACTGATCACCGGGGCAAAGAAGTTGTTGATTCGCTCGAATGCGGCAGGCTCCTGATCGGGCCGAACGGCGCCCGTGGCGTCACCGATGACAATCGGCAGCAGGCCATGGTCGCGCGCCGCACGCGCGTTGCCCTCGACGCACCAATCCAGGTGGATGCCCGTGATCACCACCACCTCGACTTTCTGCCTGGCCAAAGCCCCGGGGAGGTCCGTGCCGACAAAGGCTGTCTGCAGTGCCTTCTCGAAGAACTCGTTGTCTCCGGGCTCCACCAGTTCACGAAGCTCGCCGACAAGCTCGTTGTCCCAGGCGATCTGCTCCGGCGTGGCATCCAAGTGCCCGGTCCACCCGGCATACTGCACACGATCGAAGTCCGTCTGAGGATACTCGCCGCGGAACACCGTGTAGCCGATCCAGTTGAAGGAGCGGAAATTCGGCGCCTTTCGTGCGGCCTGGACGGCCTTCACCGTCGCCTCAAGGCTTCCACGCAGCGCGTGCCCCTCCCCGTACTGCACACCGCCGGGCTTGTACAGCGAGTTCGACTGGCTGATAGACAGAAACGCCGCCGGGCGCGAGAGGATCTCGCGGAAATTCAACTGCTGCCACTGCGGTGCCAGCGGTGGAATGGAGGCGACGTTCGAGGCGGGAAGATCTGCGTCGAGGACCACCGGTTCCAGTGGGGTGGTCCGAGCGGCGGTGTCAGAGACGGCAGTCATACCGCGATCATTCCGAAGCGGCCGTCCCGTGCCGAGCCTTGGACTCGTACAGATTGGAAAGAGCCCCCGCCGCGTGGACGGGGGCTCTTTGTCGTCAAGCGCTCATTCGGTGTCGTTCTGCGGCGCCTTCTTCGGCGGCGTCAGGGCCTTGCGCACCTTCTCGCCCGCCTTGTCGACGGCCGCCTTCACCTCGGCGCGGGTCTTCTCCACCCGCTTCTTTGCCTCATCGGCGGCCTTCGCCACGCGCTGTGCGGCCTCGTCACCGGCCTTCTTGAGCTCGGCCCGAGCCTGCCGCACGGATTCTTTGAGCTTGGCCTTCTCGGCCGCTCCCGGCTTGACCCCTGAGTCGTCGAACGACGGCAACAGCGCACGGGGATCCTCGACGCGGTCACGCAGTTCGTGGGCGGCGTCGCGCGCCTCGGCCAGGGCCTTACCGACCTGACGCTGCACATCGGCGATCTGCGCCTGGGTGGGAGGAGGCGGCAGGGCAGGCAGGTGGGCATCGATTTCACGGACGTACTTCGTCACGCCGTCGCCAATCTCCTTGGCCCGCTCGGTGATCGAGGTACCCACCGCGGCCAGGGCCTGGTTCAGCTCCTCCTTCTGCGCTGCAGTCAGTTCGATGTTGAGCGCCTTGGCGAGTTCGGCTGCCGCCACCGGAAGCACCTCGTTCAATTCGGTGCCCACGCCGCGGCCCAGCGCGGTGATCAGGTCACCGGCCAGGTAGGCCGCCTGCTCGCGGGTGAGCGTCGGCGTGCCGAACAGCGTTGGGACCCCCGCCTGGTCGAGCGTTCTGGTCCAGGTGCCGTCCTCGTTGCGGACAACATCGGTGTAGGCGCTGTTAACCAGGATCTTCAGCATCGGCTCAAGCGCATCCGCGATCGGCGTGTTGATCGAGTTCGGATCCTGGTTCTGCAACGTGCCCAACACCTGGGCCGGCAACCGCAGCGGCGCCAACAGCGGCAGCTGATCGACCGGGATGGTGTAGTAGATCGTCCCATCCGGACCGACATGGCCGCCGTCACCGAGGTCATCGAGGTCGACACCGGTGAGCAGGTTGGTCAGCATCAGCGCCGAGGCCACCGAGTTCGCCCACGCGATCGGATTGGCAGTCGCCGGCGCGTCCGAGAGCAGGTCGTACTGCCATCCGACATCCGCCTTGAGGGTGACGACAATCGGTTTGCCGTCGGCGTTTTCGAGAACCGCCTGCAGATTGCCGAGTTCGTCGAGGCTGAGGTTACTGGTGTCGCCCTTCAGCAGGTTCGTCAGCAGCGCAGGATCGACGCCCTCGGGCAGCACGTCTTGGCGGTCGGGGCTGACGGGGTTGACGCCAGTGAGCTCTTGGTAGATCGGCGCGAAGCGCGCATAGAGTCCACCGTTCACCCGGCCCGGGTTGCGCAGCAGCACCAGCGACAGCACCGTCATGTCGAGAACACCTCCGCCCTGGGCGGATTCGTACGCCGGCGGCTGCCCCGAGCCCGGGTACACGACGTCAGGCAGGTCGGTCGGATCGTTGGTCTCCTGAACCGTGATCAAGGTGACTTGGCCCTGGTCGTCGACGAACACGATCTTGCGAGGCCCGGTCAGCGCCGCACCGACGGCGTAAGGGTCGTAACCCTCGTGGGTCTGGCCGTTGACGCTGTCGATGAACGCCTGGTACGCCTGCCCCGCGGCGATGGCACCGTCCCCATAGGCGATCAGATTCACATTGCTCAGGTACGCCGTCCAGTTGAGAAGCGGTGCAAGCGCACTCATGTCGCCGTTCTGCAGAACATAGGCGGCATAGGCCAACTGCCCGGCGGTCGGAAGATCCTCGATGTCTGTCCCCGTCACCCACTGCCCCGCGGTGACCGTCGTCCAGTAACCGTCCTTGATGACGCCGTAGTCGGGAACCGTGATGCTGATGTCGATCATCTTGGGGATGTCCTTGACGGCGTTCAGGGCATCCTGCGTCGCCTTCTGCTGAGCGATCGGACGAGCCTTGTTCTCGGCGCAGGTCCGTCCACAGTTCCAACTCAGTGCCTTCACCGTCTCGGCAGCAAAATGCGCCGCGTACGCCGCGTTGTACGCCGTGTCATAGGCGGGCTGGTAGATCGGATTCACGTCCTGGTAGGTCTCGGTGTGCGACCCGGTCTGCCCCACCTCGGGCAGCGTGTACTCAGGCACACCGTCGACCCAACGCACCCAGACCGGACGCAGATCGACACCGTCGGTTCCCCAGCTGATGAGCGGGTTCCTGTCCTTCGCCGCGACGATCGCATTGTTGATGGCGACGGGGTCAGACGGCAGCACCGACCCCTCGCCGATGGGCAGCCAGTCGGGGAACCCCACGAAATAGGTCTGACTCGACGCCGCGTTCGCCGCGATCGGCGTCAGGCCGACTGCGACGGCCGACATCGATGCCGCACCCGCGAGTGCCAGCTTCTTCATGCGTGATCTCCGGTGTGCCATGCCGCCCTTTCAGGTTCCTCTCAGCTTTTTCCTAAGCGATTCTGAGCTAGTCAGCTGCATGAAGCGAGCCTGAAGCGGCATGGCCTAGGTCACTCATTGCACATTCAACTATTTTGCGGAGCGAATCTGCCGCCGCTCCATAACTGAAGTTACGTCGGTGCCACGGCGAGGCGCGGAAACCGCGAACCCGCCGGCCATTGCCATAAGGGGAGGATTGGGTCTACCCGCCCCGAATCATGTGTGGTGGACGCCAAATTCAGGCATCAGAATTGGCCGCAGAACTGATTTGCCGCCTGCCCGAACGGGGAATCTGCGTGAACCCGACGTCGCGGCCGACCGCACACACTCGGCCTGAGCAGGCACGCCATGGGCTCGCTGAAAAGTTGTTGCTGTGGGAGCGACCCAGGTGGGGGCGAACGCCCAGGGTCGCGTAACAGGAGGACGGCCGCCAATATCTGTCCACCTGTTCAGATGTTCATGGTAAGTTGGTGCCCACGGGCCGGCCGCGGCTTTGACGTCGATGCAGCACATCAGGGGTCACGCCATCACGGAGGTGGCGCCGCGGCCGGCGCACACTCACTTCAACCTCCACCTCGCGGCGTTCGCGGACCCAGATCTCCATCAGTGCCTGCGACTCCCAAGCGATTGCCGCCATGGTCACTGCGTCGCTGAGACCACTCCCCCGTGGGCGCGAAACGAAGCCTGGCTAGTCGGCGTCATTCGCAGGTGCCTTGTTCGGCCCGCTGTCATCACCCGTGCCACCATCGTTCGACTGGTCGCGATCCTCATGCATGAGGGTTGTTCCGCCAGAGGGCGTTTCGTTGTTGATATTGACACGGTTGAAGTCCACGCCGCCTTCTCGGTGAGCACCGATGCGGTCCGGAGCTGACAATTCACCGGCAGCGCTCACTCTTTCGCGCTCCAGCTTCCGCTTCAGCTCCCATACCGTTGGCCGCTTACTCACGGTCTGGCCAGTCTCCGGGCCGCCTGCAGGCAGACTGCCGGCTGTGACGGCCGAGTCCGGCTCGGCGGGATCTGAGCCGAAGTCCGCCCGCTCGATCGCAGCAGCCCGCAAGCCCGATGACTCCTCATCGAACGACTCGGTGGTCCCGGCGGCATTCACCGACTGCGAGCCCGAACCCGCACTCGTCGCTTCAAGCACGCTGCCGATCAGCTCCCCCACGGCCCCCTCAGCCGCATCGACGATCGGGGAGGCGACCTTGTCGGCGGCCTGAATGATTGGAGCGACGACGGGAGCGACCACCTCCTGGCGCTTGCGGAGCTCAGACTGGCTGGGGTCAGGCAATTCTGGGAGCACCGGCCCGATGGCGTGCAGGAAGTCCGACACACCGTTGCCAATCCCTCGGCTGATTGTGGTGATGGCTTCGCCCGGCAATCCCAGCAGTTGCCCCAGCTGTTGCACCTGTTGCTGCGGTACCTGGATTCCCACCGCTCCGAGGAGTTGGACAACACCGCCGAGCACACGTGTGAGCACATCGGTGAGCTCGTCTCCCACCCCCCGCCCCAACGCAGCGATCAGATCGCCGGGCAGATACAGCGCCTGATCCTTTGTCAGAGTGCGGGTTCCGAACAGTGCTGGGTTGCCGAACTGGTCCAATGTCCGGTCCCAGGTCCCGTCCGGGTTGCGGACGACGTCTGTGTAGGCGATGTCGGTCAGGATTCGCAGGAACGGTTCGATCGCATCGGAGAACGGGGTGTTGATGTTCTGCCCGGTGACCACGCTCAGCAGCTGAGCCGGCAGACGGAGCGGGGCCAGCAGCGGCAGTTGACCGGCCGAAAGTGTGTAGTAGATGGTGCCGTCGCGAGGGTCGATGAACCCTCCCCCGCCAAGGTCATTGAGATCAAGGCCCACTAGGTTCGCGATCAGGAACGACGAGGCGATCGCGTTGGCCCACGCGATGGGATTGGCAGTGGCCGGGGCGTCCGACAGCAGGTCGTACTCCCAGGTGACGTCCGCCTTGAGGGTGACGATCGTCTTCTTGCCATCCCCGTCATTCGTGAGTGCATTCAGCAGATCCAGGAGGTCCTGGACATCGACGTCGCTGACGTCACCGGTGAGGATCTTGGTGATCAGTTCCGGGTCGACGCCGATCGGCAGCACGTCCTGGCGGTCCGGCGTTACCGGGTTGACTCCGGTGACCGCCTCGTAGATCGGCGCGAACCGAGCGAACAGGCCGCCGTTGGCCCGACCCGGATTTCGCAGCAGGATGAGCGACAACAGCGTGATGTCAACGACGCCACCGGGTTTGACGATGTCGTAGACCGGAGACCCCTGAGGCGGCATGTACCAGGAGGGGACATCGACACCGAACGGCGTCTGGAGATACAGGCCTTCCCGAATCTCCTGGTACACCGGATTGCTCGGCTGGCCGGGAACGCTGATCTCCCTGGGGTCAGTGTGGGGCGCTCCCGCCTCGATGTCGCCGGCGCGTACCGCGTCGATGAAAGCCTGATATGCCGCTCCCGTCGCGATGGCCCCTTCGCCAAGACCGACGAGGTTGACGTTCTGCAGGTACCAGGTCCAGTTCGTGAGCGCGGCCGCCACGTTCGCGGCGAGCGCCTCCTCCGGAAACTCCAGAGCGTAAGAACGGGGATCGACCCACTGACCCCGGAGCGGGGTCCAAGTCCGCAGGGTGCCGTCCCACCAATTTCCCGTCGTGTACCAGTCCCCAGCCGACTTGCGCCATACCGGCTCGACCTTCACCGGTGGCGTGTGGTCGAGACCGAGAAGCTCGGTCGGCAGACCCGTGTAGAACAGATCGTCCTGTGCACCGACGAGCGCCTCGGAGATCGCGTCGGGGTTCGACGGAAGCGTTTGGATCGGCCCGAGCAGACCCTGGATCGGTAGCCACCCAGGGATGCCCACCACGTAGGTCTCACTGATCGCAGCATTGGCCACCGCGGGCGTCAGGCCAACAGACACCGCAGTTGCTGTTGATACACCGATGAGAGTCAGTTTCTTTGCCCGAATCGCACGTCTACGTCGTCCATGCGACCGAGTAGATGCGGAATGCCTGCCAGACATATTCCCCCCAATACGCATTCAGCGAATTCCCAGGAACTTAACATCGGAATTGACGTGTGGGCAACAACTCGGTCGACCGTCTTCCCATTTACTTGTTCGCGCAATAACTGACGAATCCCCCTTCGGGTCGCCAGATGCCGCGGAGAGCCGCGATTATGGCAGGTGAAGGCGCAAATCCAGTTTGGGGAATCCATACAGAATCAAGGACAGCTGTGTCGAATTTCCCTCCCGATAAACGTCGACAGAATCTCACCTCGATGCCCGAGATTCAGCGCTTTCATGGCCCGGACGAAGTCCCAGGAGAAATGATCTTGAAAATCCCCCGAGTTGGCCAAGTGATCAGGCGCGGTCCACCGCCCAGCGTCCTCAAAAATTTACGAGAGCCGCCTCTTTGGTTGTTTATGACTTTGCTGCATGTCCACCAACGGGCGCTCACCGCGTCCGCTGTTCAGCGGGGAAGCGCCTCAGCTCGAACAGCCCGTCTCCCAGCGACCCCACTGCAGTGCCACCGTACGACGCTGGCTCATGGCCACTGCCCGCGTCAGTGGTCGCGAAAGAGGGAACCGCCCCCGGCGATGCCGAAGGCGGTCTCCCAAACCACGTGTGCGTTACGCGGCGTCGCTCTTCTTGTCGTTCTTGTCTCCGCGCAGTTTGTTGACGCCGTTGTCGATGTCCTTCTGCAACCGCTCGACGCGGTTGTGGACATTGGCACCAACCTGTTTCGCGGCTCCGGCGATGTCACCTTCCGTGAGCTTGTCGCGGACCAGATCCGCGCGCTCGGTGGCCTTACGGAGGCTGTTCTGCGTCTTGGTCACCTGCTTCTCAATGCGCTCCCCCGCCTCGGCCGCGGCGGCCTGCAGCGCTTTTCGCGGGTTGAGTGCGTCGGCGACCTTGGCGGCTCGCTCGACACCTTCGGGGTTCGTGAAGAGATCGTCCACGACGATGTCCTCTGGCAGCAGCTTGTTCTCGCCCGCGCCTACGACGTCCTGCGGGGATTCGGACCGCGCGGCCGCCGAGAACCCGTTGTCCTGCACCGCATTTGTCGTAAGGAGCTCAGCCGCTCCCCCAGCGTCTCCGCCGACGAGTCGGTTGAAGGCGCGGTTGCCGTCCATGAGCGGACCGGACAGATCGATGCCGAGGCCGCGGATCTCGTCACCGCCGCTCGAGATCAGGCTGTCGGCCTGCGCGGCTGCCGCATCGAGCTGCTTGGCGAACGCCACCACAGCAGCATTGCTGTCGACCGCGTCGAACAGCGGATTCAGTTGGTTCTTCAGTTCCAGCAGGGCCTCGCGAACAAATCCGGCGACGGCCACGGTCAGCGCGTTTCGATAGACCGCGTCGCCGATCGCCGAATTGCCGAACAGCGTGAGCTGCTGGGCCTCCGGATTCAGCAGATTCCCGGTGAGGCCCGTCGAAACACCGTCGCCGATCAGGGCATTGAACAGCGCCTGCGGCGCCTGCAGTCCCGCTTCGAAGCTGACCGGGTTGGTCCAGAACTTCGCTTGAGTGCCGCCCTCGTCGAAACCACGGACGAATGTGGGGATCTGACCGACACCTGCGCCGCTCAGGTTCACATCCTGGTAGCCCATCGCCACCAGCTGAGTCAGGAAGTCGTTGAACGATTCGCTGCCAGGAGTTGAGATGTCGAAACCGGGGAGATAGCTGATGGTGCGGGGCAGGAACTGGAACGGCTCGAGCAGCGGTAGGTGTCCGGAGTCGTAGGTGATGTAGAGGTTGCCGTCCTGCCCGACGTTGGCGTGGAACAGATCGGTGATGTCTCCCGACGCCAACAGCTGCAGCACCGTGTCCACACTGATGTTGCCGCTGGCGATGTCCTCCACCACTCCGGCCAGCTGCTCGACGTTCTGAGGAATCAGATAGGTCGGCATCAGCGCGCCGGTCACCGAGTTCGCCCAGGCCGCCGGGCTGAAGATCGTCGAGGGCGCGTCGGACATGATGTCGTAGGCCGCGGTGATGTCCCAGAAGGTGACGTTGCCGTTGCCCCCGCGGCCGTCGACGTTGGACATGTTGATGCCGACCAGGCTCGACAGCGGCGTGAGCATCGCCAAGATGCCGCCGCCAGGGCGCGAGGTGTTCCGGATCGGAATGATCAGGACGACGGTCTTCGCGAACTGTTCTTCCTTCAGGAACGACGGCGCGGCGATGGCCGCGTTGGTGCCGCCGAGGCCGAAGGTGGGGATGATCGCGATGCGGTCGGCGGACGAGAAGAACAGGTCGATGTCCAGCAGGGTCGTGGGCGGGATTCCGAGCCACGGGATGCCTGGGAGACTGACGTTGATTTCATCTTCTGCGCCCGGCACATTCAGCGGGAGACTCTTGACCAGATTAAGAATCGCGTCGAGGTCCTCGGGCAACACCCCGCCCGGAATCAGATCCGTGTTCGCCATCACGGATTTCAGCACCGTCAGCAGCAGTTGGGTGCCGACATCTCCTTCGAGGCCGGCGACGGCATCGTAGGTTCCGGCGGGCCCGAGCGCGGGAACGGCGATCTCCGGGAACGCGAGGGTCAATCCGGCCGACAGGCCCAGCGCCGGAATGTCCAGACCCAGCCAGTCCTGGAGCCATTCCGGCAAGTCGATGTCCGGCAGGACCCCCGGCGGCAGGATCTCAAGCCCGCCCTGCGCCGCCTCGAACGCCGCCGCCAGTGAGTCCAGGCTGGCGCGGAACGCCTCACCCTGTGCACCCGGGATCAATGCGGCGAGCGCGCCCAGCGTTCGCAGCGCTCCCTCCGGGGTGCCGGCGCCCAGCGCCTTCGCGATCTGCGCGCCCGGGCCCACCGGGAAGATCCCGATGGAAGCGGAGAGTGCGACGTCCTCCGCCAGCGTCGCCGCCACCGTGTGGTCCCGGTCCGCGCGCACCACGTTCGACGCAACATACGTGCCGCCGACGGTGAGCGCCGCGGTTGTGGCCATCGCCGCAACGGTGACCGCTGCGGTCTTCGCCATGGCCAGCCTCGGTGGGGTGGGGGCTGAAGTCATCGTCGACTCTCCCGTCGATTTGTGATCTGGCTTACAGGGTGGCGAAACTGTAGCAAACTACTTCAGGTTTTTCGAAGTTCTTTGCCAGCTCGCCCATATCTGGACGGAAATTGCAGGCCACATACGTTCTTTACCTACGGTAACGAATCATCACGTCGCCCTGAACACATCAAGATCAACACCTTGCGACAACACCAGCAACAAAAGGTCAACTTATGCCAATCGTTTCTGTGTGACAGGAGCCGTGGCACAGACGACGATGGGCCCCCCCCGGGGGGGGGGGCCCCGCGCCGCGGAACGGGGTCGCGGAAGGGGTCAGCCGGCTGCGGCCAGCTCTCTCTTCGGAGTCCGCCTCTGTTCCTTCTCGGCCCGCTTCTCCTTGGCCTTCTCCGCCGACTGCTTA
>NZ_LZHW01000080.1 GCF_001667265.1 Mycobacterium sp. ACS4331
GTTGGAGGGCCGGGTCGCAGTCGTGACCCCCGCCGCCACCACCGATCGTGGTCCGCCCCGCGCCCGCGCCGGTACCCGCACCGGCACCGGCACCGGCACCCGCCCCGCAGTACGTGCCGCAGGCGCCCGCACCGCAGGCACCCGCACCGCAGTACGTGCCGCAGACCGCGCCGCTGGGCCCGCCGGCGCCGGGGTACTCGCCCCCGAATCCGAACCTGGGCGGCATCGACTTCACGACGATGGAGATCCGGTACGTGTCCGACAACGTCGGAGGCAAGCCCGCGATGCAGATCGGGTACCGCGCGAACGGCCGCCCCGGCACCGGCACGCCAGTCGGCGGATCCCGCAGCGCGCAGATGTCACGGGACGCGCTGTTCGTCTGGCTCGCGTTGTCGCCTGAGAAGTTCTGGGTCAACCTCAACCCGACAGAGCCGGACCGGATCATCGATTCGGGCTTCGGCCGCACCGAGGCCGGGAGGGTGCTGCTCGAGGCCGACCTGGAGATGAAGCGCGACGCCGCCAGGCTGCAGAGCACCGAAACCGACTTGGGCCGCCGCTATGTCGCTGCGCTGCAGGGCGAGTCCAAGTGCACCGATGGTCGACGCCACTGGATCGAACCTCTGCCGGCCACCGTCCGTGAGGACGGCGACCAGTTGTACATCATCGATGCTCCGCTGATTGCCAAACTCGGTGTCGAGGACAGTGACATCTCTCCCGGCGAAACCTGCGCCCAACGCGGTCAGAGCCCGGACATCACCAGGGCCAACCTCGAGGTGTACCAGAAGATGATCATCCCCGCGCTCAACGAACTGATCGCGAATTCGCCGAAGTACGCCGACCTGCGACGCGTCTACACCAGTCGCGTTGTCGCCGAATGGCTCCGGAAGCGCAATGCCGCCAACCCGGGCGGGCAGTTCGCTTCGGTGATCAACTCGGACAACATCGACAGGTGGGCGCAGCGGTGGAGCCCGCGCGGAGTGTTCGACGACTACGTGCGCAGCTTCAACATGAATCCGCCGGAGGCGACGCTGAAGTGGACGTCACCCGACGGCACCATGTGGACCTCGACAGTCGGCGGCGTCGACTTCAGCAGGGTCGAGATCACCGACATCGGCGCCGAGGAGTTCGAGAAGAAGTATGCGCCGGCGATGAGGACCGCCGCGCCCTCGCTGGTCGGCCCGATCACATCGGAGTCGGGCACCGAGGTCTGGATGGGCGATGTCATCAGTTCTGTTCCCCTGGAACAGATCTGGCCGGACAGGAAACGCCCCTGGACTCCGTACGTGCTGGCGGCCCCGGCCACGTCGAACCCCCTGTTCCACGTGGCGGTGGCACTGCCGGTCGCGGCGTGGATCGGATTCGGCGGCATGCTGCTGTGGCGTCGCCGCCGACGGCCACTCTGATCCGTGGAACGACGTCGCCCCGGTTCCGTTGGGAACCGGGGCGATTCGTCGTTGTACTCCAGTGCTACTTCGGTGGCATCCGGATGCCGCCGTCGACGCGCACAACCTCGGCGTTCATGTAGGAGTTGGTGATCAACTCGAGGACCATCGACGCCAGTTCCTCGGGCTTGCCCAGGCGGTGCGGGAACAGCACCGATTCCCCGAGCTTGGCCTTGAACGCCTCGGAGGCCTCGCCCTCGCCGTAGATCGGCGTGTCGATCAGGCCGGGGGCCACGGTGTTGACCCGAATGCCGACCGCCGCCAAGTCGCGAGCGACGGGCAGGGTCAGGCCGACGACGCCACCCTTCGAGGACGAGTAGGCGGCCTGGCCGATCTGGCCGTCGAAGGCCGCGACGCTGGTGAGGTTGACGATCGCGCCACGCTCGCCGGTGTCGGTCGGGTCGAGGCGGCTCATGGCCGTCGCCGCGAGTCGAATGCAGTCGAACGTGCCGACCAGGTTGATCGCGAGCACCTTCTTGTAGGCGTCGAGGCTGTGCGCCGACGCGAACTCGCCGTCCTTGCCGATCGTGCGCTGCGCCCAACCGATGCCGGCCGAGTTCACCAGGGCACGCAGCGGGCCCAGGTCGACGGCGGTGTTGACCGCGTCCTCGATCTGCTCGGTGTTGGTGACGTCGACGGTGACGAACACGCCGCCGATCTCCTCCGCGAGTGCCTGCCCGCGGTCAGCCTGCAGGTCGGCAACGACGACCCTGGCCCCCTTGTCGGCCAGCTGACGAGCGGCGGCCGCACCGATTCCGGACGCGCCACCTGTGACGATGGCGCTAGCTCCATTGATATCCACGGGTATGAGCCTACGAGTCAGCCCCCGAGCCGATGCAACACCCTCGACGTCCAGGCGGTCAGCGCTCGGACCTCGTCGGCCGTCATCCCCTCGAACACCACTGAGCGGACCAGTTCGGCATGACTCGGGGCGGCGGTGCGCAGGTGCTCTCGACCGGCCTCGGTCAGGGTGACGAATGCGCCGCGACGGTCGTCGGTACTGTCCTGTCGCTCGACCAGTCCCCGGTCCCGCATCCGGCGCAGTTGATGCGAGAGGCGGCTCTGCTCCCAGGCCAGCGCCTCGCCGAGTTCGTTGACACGCATCGACCCTCGCTCGGACAACGCGACCAGCACGTCGTAGTCGGCCAACGTCAGGCCGCACGCCTCCTGCAGCTGTCGGTGCATCGCGGTCCGCAGGCGCTCGCCCATGGCCAGATGGGCGCGCCACAGCCGCTGTTGGTCAGCGTCCAGCCACACGGAATACATGATACGTCATGAATGTTGCGCAGACGGTAGGCTCAGGCACGAAGCCCAAGGAGAGATTGCCGTGACTTCCTCGACTCGACCCGTGATCGACATCCGACGGGCAGACGACCGCGCCAGGACCGAGATCGAATGGCTGGACTCCAAGCATTCGTTCTCGTTCGGCCACCATTACGACCCGTCGAACACTCACCACGGTCTGCTGCTGGTCAACAACGACGACCAGGTCGCCCCCGGCCTGGGCTTCGACACGCATCCGCACCGCGACATGGAGATCGTGACCTGGGTGATGCGCGGTTCGCTGGTGCACCAGGACTCGACCGGCAACTCAGGCGTCATCTACCCCGGCCTCGCTCAGCGCATGTCCGCCGGCACCGGCATCCTGCATTCCGAGAAGAACGACTCCTGGCGACTCACGGGCGGCGAAAGCCACGACGAGCCAGTGCATTTCGTGCAGATGTGGGTGGTCCCCGACCAGTCGGGCATCACGCCGGGCTATCAGCAGCTGGAGATCGACGACGAACTCCTCAAGGGCCGGCTGGTGACCATCGCCTCAGGCATGGACGCCCACCGGAGCGAGACCGCGATCAGCATCGCCAACCGCTACGCCGCACTGCACGGGGCTCGGCTGCAGCCCGGCCAGTCGGTGCAGCTGCCCGAGGCCCCATATCTGCATCTGTTCGTCCCGCGTGGCGAGGTCACCCTGGAAGGTGCCGGGACACTTCACGGGGGAGATGCCGTGCGGTTCACCGCCACCGGTGGCCAGCGGGTGACCGCGACCGCGCCCGCCGAAATCCTCGTGTGGGAGATGCATGCGGGTCTTGCAGCGTAGCGCGGCGGTCCTGGCCGTCGTCCTCGTCGCCGCCTGCGGCACTGAGTCCCGCCCGGCTCCGGCGGCAGACACCGGTTCACCCGCTCCGGCCGCACCGTCGCCGGCCGATCTGGTGCCGGTGACGGTGCAGGTGCCAGAGGGCATGGCACAGCCTCCGTTCAACGAGCCGCGCCAGGCCCTCGTGCCGCCGGGGTGGACGATGTCCGTGTTCGCCCGGGTGCCACGTGTGCGGCTGGCCGCATGGGCACCCGACGGCACCCTCATCGTGTCGGTGCCGTTCACAGGTGAAGTGTTGAGGCTCAACGCCTCCGGCGAAAGATCGCTGCTGCTGCGCGAGTTGACCCAGCCGCACGGACTCGCGTTCGACGGAGATCGTCTGTATGTGGCGGAGAGCAACCGGGTGTCGGTGTACCGCCATTCCGACGGGCAGGCGACCGATCCTCAGGTCATCGCCGACGATCTGCCCAACGCCAGCAGTCACGACCTGCGCGGTGCGTATGCGCACGTCCTCAAGAGCGTGGCGCTGGGCCAGGACGGCGCGGTGTACTTCTCGATCGGGTCGACCGGCAACATCTCCGCCGAGGACCGTGACGCCGCTCCCCCGCGCGCGACGATCATGCGGGTGCCACCCGGCGGTGGGGCCGCGCAGCCCTATGCCACGGGTGTGCGCAACGGCACCGGCCTTGCCGTCGCTCCCGATGGGGCGGTGTGGACCGCGGTGAACAACCGCGACAACGTCGCCCGCCCCGAGGACGGGCAGGTCCGAACCGGTTACGTCAACGATCATCCGCCGGAGTCTGTCGCGCGGTTGTTCGAGGGACGCGAATTGGGTTGGCCCTTCTGCAATCCCGACGGTGGCCCCGCCGATCTGCCTCTGATCCGCGATGTCGAGACCAATGCCGACGGCTCCCGGATGGACTGCGCCGCACTGCCTCCCATCGAGCAGAGCCTCGGCGCGCACTCCGCACCGCTGGGAATGAGCTTCGCCGACCTGCCCGAGCCATACGGCACCGGAGCGCTGGTCGGGGTACACGGTTCGTGGAACCGCACCCCGCCTCGGGCGCCCGAGGTGGCGTTCTTCAGTTGGCGCGATGGGCTTCTGGGCAACCAGCAGACCCTCGTCGGCGGGTTTCAGGGCCCCGGCGAGTTCCGCTGGGGCCGCCCGGTCGCGGCAGTGCTGGGACCCGACGGCGCGGTCTACGTCACCGACGATCTCGCCGACGCGGTGTATCGCGTCGCTCCCCCTGCCTAGCCCTGCAGCTTGGCGGCCGGAGCGGTGTCGGCATGCATTTCGGACTCGACGCACTTGCCGTTGCCGTCGAACTTCAGGACATGCGCGAACCGGGCGTCCGCTGTGCCCTTGTCATTGGTGAGGTGCTCTGTCCCGAGCACGACGACGTAGTCACCGGCCTCGATGAACTTCGTGGGCTCGACCTTCAGACTGCTCCAGTGCTCGGGCACCTCCATCATCATCTGCATGACGGCGTCGACGCCGTTCTTCTCGCCGCCTGGTTTCACCGCGTCGGAGTTCCACCAGTGAATGTCGTCCGCCCACATGTCCTTCAGCGTGGCCAGATCGCCCGTGTTGAAGGCGTTGTACGCCGCTCGCGCGGTATCGACGTTGGACATGTTCAACCCCCTGTTCCACCTCGCCACCGAGGTGACCCATGCAGTGTGCGCCCGGAGGCGGCAACCGCGAAAGATCGCTGACTACTCGATTTAGCGCGCCGTTCTAACTGCTGTGCGTTTCCTGGCAAACATCAACGCGGGAAATGTGATTCGGCCGGCCCCGAACCGTTGTGAGCTTGTTACCAAAGTTGACAGTGTGGCTGCTGAGGATATTGTTTCCAATGTCGTACCGCGCTGGATATGTCGAAAGGGGCCGCCGTGAAGACCCCTGCCGCCCTTCGTCGTCTCATCGCCTCGTGCGCGACGGCCGGCATGTGCGCCTCCTCGGCGTTGCTGTCGGCCTCGGTGGCCTCCGCTGCCGACGGCCGCGAACTGCTGGCGAGTGCGATCGCCAACACACGCGGCTCCTACCTCGTCTACAACTTCGGCGCCGGCGCTCCCGCCCCGATGCTCAACGCCGGGGGCGGCTGGTACGAGATGAGCAATGGCGGCCACCTGATGATCATCAAGGCCGCATCGCAGCGCCTCACACCACGCCTGCTGGTCGATTCCCACCAGAGCTATCAGGCCCGCTGTGAGCGCACTCCGGGGGCTCGGACTCGTGACGGTCTGTGGCAGGCCTCGGAGATCTACACCCCGATCGCGGCCTGGCAGGCGCTGGGCCAGCCCACGATCGCGATCAACGCCAACTTCTTCGACATCCGCGGACAGACCGGCGGGTCCTGGAAGCAGACCGGATGCAGTTCTCCACTGGGCGCCTACGTCGACAACACCCGCGGCCAGGGTCGCGCCAATGCCGCGGTGACCGGGACCATCGCCTATGCCGGCAAGCAGGGACTGTCCGGCGGTGACGAGCATTGGACCGCGTTGTCAACCATGATCCTGCCGGTGGCGGGCGCGCCGTTCGTGGTGACACCGAAGAACACCGAGGACTACGACGCCGCGACGCCGGTGATCCAGGGCCTGATGGACAAGGGCGTTCGATTCGTGGCGGTGAGCGGCATCGGCCTGCTTGCGCCCGGGGACACTGGTCAATTGAACGACGGTGGTCCATCCGCCGCGCGCACCGCAATCGCCTACGCCCGCGAGAAGGACGAACTCTACGTCTTCCAGGGCGGCAGTTATACGCCGGACCAGATCCAGGATCTGTTCCGCGCGTTGGGAAGTGACACCGCCATCCTGCTTGACGGAGGCGGGTCCTCGTCCATCGTCCTGCGCCGCGACACCGGCGGCATGTGGGCTGGTGCCGGTGTGCCCAAGGGGTCATGTGACACCTTCCAGGTGTTGTGCGACTCCCGTGAACGCGCGCTTCCGAGTTGGTTGGCGTTCAACTGATTTCAGGGCCTTGAGGCGGGCGCCTCTCCCGGCCGCACCGCCCCCACTTCCGAGTGCGCCACCCTGGCCGCCCCGGCTGCTCAGCGGCAGTCGGGGTCTGGCCCGTTGGTGGTGGGTTGGCCGAAGTCGGGGCCACTTCCACTGTCTTCGTGTCAGCCTGGGTCGGGGTCGGGGCCGCCGCCACCTTCCTCCTCGCGGGGTGCGAGGAGGTTTTCGGGGTGGTGGTGGTCGTTGACCCGTGGTCCACCGTTGTCCAGGTGCGGTGGGGGAATCCATTCACACCGCCCGCGACGCATGCGGGTTCTCCATTTGGTGGGGCCGACTTTGCGGTTGTCGGGCCCGCACGCCAAAGCCAACTCGTTGATATTCGTTTCCCCGCCCTCGCCCCAATCGAGGGTGGCGTGGTGAACCTGGGATTGATACGCCGAGGCGGTGCATCCCGGTGCGGTGCACCCCCGGTCGCGGGCGTGCAGCACGATCCGTTGGGCGGGGGTGGCGATCCGCTTGGCCCGCCCCAGGTAGAGGGCTTGGCCGTCGTCGTCGAAGACGGACAGGTAGTGGAAGGCGTGGGTGGCCATCCGGATCAGATCCCGCATCGGCAGCAGCGAGCCGCCGGCGGTGATCCCGAACCCCGCCCCGGTGGACAGTTCCTTCAGGGTGGTGGAGACGATGACGGTGACGGGCAGGCCGTTGAGCTTGCCCAACTTCTTCGACGCCAGCAGCATGCGGCCGGCGGTGACCAGGGCGTCGTGCTGGCGTTGGGCTGTGGTGCGCTGATCGGCCTGGATCTGGTCTTCGGTGGGTCGCCCGGACACGCAGGGATTCTCGTCGTCGGGGTTGCACATCCCGGGTGCGCCGAGTTTGGCCATCACCGGTTCGAGCACCGCGCGGGCTTCGGGGGTGAGGTGTCCCCGGAGTTCGGTCAATCCGTCCGGGCCCTGCTTGCCGAAGGTGATACCGCGGCGGCGTTGGATGTCGGCGTCGTTGAAGGAGCCGTCGGGGTCGAGCCAGAGCAGCATCCGGTCCAGTGCGGCCCGCAGGTCGGGCACCCCCATCGTGGAAGCGTGGTCGGCGGCCAACCGCTCAGCCTCCACCCGAGCACTGAGATCCACGTGGTCGGGCAGAGCTGTGAAGAACTCGCGGATGTTCTTGACGTGGGCGGGTCCGACCCGTCCCTCAGCCACACCGGCGGCGACGGTGGGCAGGACCGGTTCCAACACCTCGCCGGTCATCGCCCGTCGGGGTCCCAGGACTTCGGAGTCGGCGACACGTAGGCGTGCCTCTTCGGCCGGGATCCGCAGCCGGTGCGTCAGGACCTTGGCGACCTTGTCGCCGCCGAGTTCGTCGGGCCCACACTCCTGCAACCGCGCAATGAGTCTGTGGTCGACGGCCGCATCAGCCCAGCTGACATTCTGGAGGCGTTCCATCACGGTCAGCACCTGCGTGGCGGAGAGGTCATCGACGCTGGCGGCAGCAAGGCGGGCGTGGACGGCCTCAAGCTCAGAGAGCAGGGCGGCCACTGACGTCATACTCGAACAGTAGTTCGACCC
>NZ_LZHW01000081.1 GCF_001667265.1 Mycobacterium sp. ACS4331
CCGCACCCTCCCCCCACCCCCCCCCCCGCCCCCGCCCCCCCCCCCCCCCGTCTCTTGTTTGCCACACCCCCCCCCCCTTTCACCCCCCGCCCCCCCCCCCCCCGGGGCCCCGGCCCGCGCACGTTAGGGAGAACTCATGGAGCTCAAAGATCGCGTGGCCCTGATCACTGGGGGCGGATCCGGGATCGGGCGGGCCAGTGCACAGCGACTGGCGGCCGAGGGCATGCGGGTGTGCGTGCTCGACATCGACGGTGACACGGCCGAGGGGGTGGCGAGCTCACTCGGTGGGCTTGGGCTGCGGTGCGATGTGTCGGACGCCGAGCAGGTGGAGCGGGCCTTCGACACCTGCAGGGCGGAACTCGGCAGCGTGGATCTGGCATTCCTCAACGCGGGCATCACCATTCACTGGACCGGTGACATCGGGACCCTCGACCTGGCGCAGTATCGGCGCTCCGTTGGAGTGAATCTGGACGGTGTCGTGTTCGGTGCGGTGGCGGCCGTCCGTGCGATGCGGGCTCGCGAGAATGCCACGGAAGGTCTGATTCTGGCGACCGCGTCGCTGGCGGGCCTGCTGCCTTGGCATCCCGATCCGGTCTACTCCCTGGGCAAGCACGGCGTGGTCGGGTTCATGCGGTCGATCGCGCCGAACCTCGCCGCCGAGGGGATCGCCGCGCACACGATCTGCCCCGGCATCACCGAGACCGGCGTGCTCGGTGATCGGCGTTCGCTCGTCGAACGCCTGGGTGTGCCCGTGATGGAACCCGAGGCCATCGCTGACGCGGTTCTGACAGCCGCCGGCGCACCGCTGGATGCGGCGGGGTCCTGCTGGGTGGTGCAGCACGGAAAGCCGGCATGGGCAATGGAATTCGCTGACGTCGAATGCCGCGACAGCCGTCTGAACATGCCCATCGCGCGGCGCTAGCCGAACATGCCTGCGATCGTCAGCCGATGATCGCAGGCATGGTGTCCCAGCCCCGGACCGTGGCCGTGGGGGCCCGGACCGCGTGCTCGGAATCGATCGTCCAATCCGGCCAGCGCTTGAGGATCTCCTCCAGCGCGATTCGGCCTTCGAGGCGCGCCAACGACGCCCCCAGACAGAAGTGCGTGCCGCGGCCGAATGACAGGTGATTGGCATTGCGGTGGATGTCGAATCGTTCGGGGTCGTCGAACTTGCGCTCGTCGCGGTTGGCGGCCCCTGCCATCAGCAGCAGCGCGCTGCCGGCCGGAATGGTCTGACCGTGGAACTCGACGTCCTTGGCCACATACCGCGCGATGTGGTGCACCGGCGGTTCGTAGCGCAGCACCTCCTCGACGGCCAACGGGATCAGCGACGGGTCGGCCACCAGCTCGCGGCGCTGATCGGGGTGCTCACCCAGCAGCTTTCCCAGCCAGCCGAAGAGGCGGCCGACGGTCTCGGTACCGGCATTGGCGATCACCCCGAGGAATACGAGCAGTTCGTCGGTGCTCAGTCGGCGCACGGTGCCGGACACGTCTTTGAACTCGACGTTGAGCAGTTCGGTGACCAGGTCGTCGGAGGGGTTCTGCTCACGCCACGCCACATAGTCGGCGAACATGTTGCCGTTGAAGTAGTTGGTCTTGCTGACCTTCAGTGGCTTCCCGGGTTCGTTGCGCAGCCTGCGGCCCGCGATGGACCGCACGCTGCGCTGCAGTGAGTCGGGCATGCCGACCAGCATGCCGATCACGCGCATGGGCAGCTCGGCGCCGAGATCCAGGGTGAAGTCGAGGCGGTCGCCCTCGGTGAGGGGATCGAGGCAGGCCGCGCAGAATGCCCGTACATGCTCCTCGATGGCGGCCATCTTCCGCGGCGTGAATGCGCGTGACACCAGCAGCCTGTGCACGGTGTGCAGCGGAGGGTCTTCGTTGATGAACACGCCCAGCGGCATGACGGGTTCGGCCTTGACCACCTCGAGGATGTCGCCTTTGGCAGAGCTCAGGTTGTCGATGTCGCGCAGACCGGCCTCGACGTCGGCGAAGCGGCTCAGCCCCCAGAAGTCGAGCCGCTCGTTGTAGTACACGGGGGCTTCGTCCCGCAGTCGGCGGTAGGTGGGGTAGGGGTCCACGTCGATCTCGATGTCGTACGGATCGTACGAGAGCTGATCGGCCCGTGACTGGTCACCGTCTAAGGCGTGCATCGTGCTCCTAGGTCCTGGTGTAAGTCCTTGTGCCGGAAGCCGACCTGGCATGCAGTACGATCGTACAGCACCCGCCGGATGGACTGAAGGAGCGGCGATGGAATTGGGCTACGTCTCGCTGAACACGCCCCGCGACATACCGGTGGCGGTGCTGGGTGCGGAGCTGGAATCCCGTGGTTTCGAGTCACTTTGGGTCGGTGAACACCCGCAGGTGCCGGTCTCTGCCGGTGCTGCGCTGCCCAAGAGTCTGCTCGAGTCCCAGAAGCAGATCCTCGACCCGCTGCTCTCGCTGGCCATGGCGGCGCAGGCCACCACGACGCTGCGCCTCGGCACGGCGGTCGCGCTGCCGCTCGAACGCGAGCTGTTCACCCTCGCCAAGCAGGTCGCCACGCTGGACCTCCTCAGCGGGGGGCGACTGCTGTTCGGTGTGGGAGTGGGGATGCGCGCCGAACTCGAGGCGTCGAGGCCGATCGCGTGGTCCGACCGCTACCGGGCGCTCGCCGACATGGTGGCTGCGCTGGACGCGCTGTGGACCCAGGACGAGTCGTCGCACCATGGCGAGTTCTTCGACTTCGATCCGGTGTGGTCCTACCCGAAACCGCATCAGCGCCCGCGTCCGCCCCTGCTGGCGTCCGCGACCGGGCCCAAGGCCGTGCGGGCCTGCGCGAAATGGGCCGACGGGTGGCTGCCGGGTGATGCCGCACTGCGTGACGTGGCCGGAGCGCTGTCCGACTTCCGCCGGGCGGCCGAGGAGGCCGGTCGCGATCCGGCCGCACTGGACCTCACGATCATGGTGTGGGGCGAGCCGAAGGTCGAGGTGCTGGCCGGCTATCGGGACCTCGGATTCAACCGTGCGGTCGTCGGTGGCGGAAGGCGCGGCGGTGCTGATCCCGCGACCACGCTGCCATTTCTGGACCGGTGCGCGCAGTTCGTCGACGAGTTGCGGTGACCCCGCGACCGCCGGGCGCGCCGGGCGAGACCTAGGACTCCTCGAGTGACTCCAGGTACTGCTCGAAAGCCGACGTCACCTCTTTGTGGGCGGTCTTGACCCCCACACCCTCTTCAAGGCTCAGGAACTTCGGGATGCCCGACATCAGCAGTTGCAGTGCGGCCAGCGAGAAGTGGCCGCCCGGGCGGGCGTCCTTGCCGAACTTCGCCGCCAGCGCGTCCACCTGCACCTTGCGCATGCGCTTGGTCACCTGGGCGATCTCGGTCTGGATCGACTTGCGGTGGTTGCCCAGGGCCATGAACTCAGTCATCAGGGCGCCCGTCGCCTCACGCTGGTTGTAGCGCCACAGCGTCCGAAGCGGTTCGTCGGGATGAGCCGCCAACGTCTTCGTCAGGTACTCCAGATTGGCTTCGGAGTACCGACGAATCGCGGCGACGAAGATCTCATCGAGGGTGGGGAAGTAGTACTGCACCAGGCTGGGGGTGACGCCGGCCTCCGAGGCCAGCGCGCGGTAGGTGACGCTGGCGTAGCCCTTCTCCAGCAACAACCGCTCGACGCAGTCGAGCAGGGCGTCGCGCGTCTTGGAGTTCTCAGCGCCGACGCGCCGCGGTGCTGCAGCCATGATCTCCTCGCCTCTTGAACTGCCTACAGTCTGACACGCACTGTGCGGGCCGCACTGCGACCCGGCTATGCTATACGGGTGTATAGCCTACGGCGCTTTTTGACGTGGGATCACCCTGAGATGGTCGGAGGATGTCGGTGCCCAAACGCATGATCTTCACGCTGTTGGTGATGAACTCCGTCGGACACAACTTCCAGGGCGGCTGGCGGCATCCGCGGGCCCGTAACCGGGAGTACAAGAACTTCGACATGTGGGTCGATCTGGCGAAGAAGGCTGAGCGGGCCAAGTTCGACGCCTTCTTCTTCACCGACGTCCTCGGAGTGCAGGGGGAGTACAACGGATCGCGGGACATCGTCTTCGAGCAGGCGATGAACGTACCCATCGGCGACTGCACGATGCTGCTGCCGGTGCTCGCGCACGAGACCACCGACATCGGACTGATGTACACGAGTTCGGTGATCCAGCAGCATCCGTTCGCGTTCGCGCGCCAGGTGTCGACGCTGGACCAGCTCAGTGGCGGCCGGGTCGGGTGGAACATCGTCACCTCGGCCAACGAACGCGCCTTCGCCAACTTCGGCGTGCCCGGCGGGCTGACCCACGACCAGCGCTATGAGTGGGCCCAGGAGTACACCGACGTCGTCTACAAGCTGTGGGAGGGATCGTGGGACGTCGACGCCGTGGTCGACGATCCCGACCGCGGGATCTACACCGACCCTACGAAGGTGCACGACATCAACCACGTCGGCGACCGCTATCGCGTCGAGGGCTACAACCTCATGGAGCCCTCGCCGCAGCGGACGCCGCTGCTCGCACAAGCCGGCGGATCACCCGCGGGACTCGACTTCGCGAGCAGGCACGCCGAGGTCATGTTCCTGTCGGCGTTCACGCCCGAGGCCATCGCGCAACAGGTCGGCACGGTGCGGGCCAAGGCCCGCGAACACGGGCGTTGCGACGAGGACATTGTCTTCCTGCAGGGGCTGATGTTCGTGGTGGGCTCCACCGACGAGGAGGCCAACCGCAAGTGGATGGAACTCGAGGAGTGGCGGTCGCAGGAGGCGCAGGCGGCCTATTTCGCCAGCCTGTCCGGTATGGACCTCGGCCAGTATGACCCCGAGACCCCGTTGGAGGACCTCCTCGAGTCGATGCCGGGCATCCAGGGCGCGTTCCTGTCGCTCATCAACGCCTGGCCCGCGGGCAGCAGGCCCACCATTCGGGACTTCCTCACGACGATGTCGCTGCCGCAGATGGTGGTCGGCTCACCCGAGACCATCGCGACGCGGCTGATGGAGTTCCAGGCTGCGGGTTCCGACGGCTTCCAGGTGATGAACATGCTGATGCCCGAGAGCTACGACGACTTCTTCGACCACGTCGTGCCGGTGCTGCAGGCGAAGGGCCTGATGCAGACCGAGTACCGCCCAGGGACATTGCGGCAGAAGATCTTCGACACCGACCACCCGCACATCAACGAGCGCCATCCCGCACGGGGTTTCCGCGGAACGCTCGCCTGAACGCCGAAAGGTGACTTGTTCACGGGTTTTCCCAGGAAGGCCCGTGAATAAGTCACCCCTCGGCGGTAAAAAGGGGAGAGGGCTAGAGTTCCGCCAGTCTGGGCACCGACCCGCGGGCCCGCAGACCCGCGCCGACCTTGCGGGTGAGTTCCCTTGAGCTGCCGAGCAGTCCGTCGAGCACCAGCACCCGCTTCACATGCACGTGCAGATCATGCTCCTCGGTGAAACCGATGCCGCCGAGCACCTGCTGGCAGTGCTTCGCCGCGGTCAGTGCGGCCCTGCCCGCCGCGGCCTTGGCCAGCATGGCGGTCAAGTCGGGGCTCTCGGTGCCCGGCAGTCCCAGTGTCGCCTCGGCGCCCTCGATCGCGACCAGCGTCTCGGCCAGACGATGCCGGACGGCCTGAAACGACGCGATGGGCTTGCCGAACTGCACCCGGTCCAGGGCGTGTTGGCGGGCCAGCGACAGCATCGCCCGTGCCGAGCCGACCAGCCACCACCCGACCGCGCGGCGGGCCTCACCCATCCGCATCAGTTCACCGTCGGGCACCCGGCGCAGCGGCAGACCGCCCAGCGTCTGATCGCCGTCGTCGGCCCGGGCCCACACCACCCAACCGCCGCCCGTGTAGGGCACGGGGGGCGTGCCGCCCGGCAGGCCACCGATGGTCTCCAGCAGCACATCGTTGAGAACTGAAGCGTGCGAACCTGTTTCGCCCAGCAGTCGGAACACCAGCGGGATCGCCACGTCGGGCATATCCGAGAGCATCTCGGCCCAACCCAGTTCGGCGAGCGCGGCGTCCAGCTTGGTGCCGGAGGTGGTCAGCATGGTCTTGCGCAGCGCGTCCTCGAGCAGTCCGAGCGATTCCGCGTCCATGGTCTCCATGCTCACTCCTTCCCCAGATCCAACAGCCGACGGGAGATGATGTTTCGCTGCACCTCGGCCGTGCCGCCGTAGATCGTGGCGGCCCGCGAGTACAGGTACTCGGTGCGCCAGTCGGTGTCCTCCAGTTCGATCACGCTGGGCATCAGATCCCGTGCGGTGTCGTAGAGCAACTGCTCGGCGCCGGCCAACAGGACCTTGTCGATCGAGGTGTCCGGTCCGAGCCTGTGGCCCTCCGCCAACCGGTGCTGCGTGGCGCGCGACCGGCAGCGCAGGGTGTGCAGCGCCAGGTAGACCGCGCCCAGATCACTGTCCACGGCCTGCCCGTCACCCTTGACCTCGGCGACCAGGGCGTCGAACCGCGAATACAGGTAGGCGATGCGCTGCCAGAAGCACGTCGAGCGCTCATACGGCAGCAGATCCATCGCGAGTTGCCAGCCGTCGCCGGGCTTTCCGAGCATGCGGCCGGCGTCGACCTCGACGTTGTCGAAGTAGACCTCGCAGAACTCGTCGACATCGTGCATGGTGCGCAGCGGGCGTACCGAGATGCCCGGGGTGTCGACGTCGACGAAGAACGCGGTGATGGCCTGGTGGTTGGGGGTCTCCGCGTCGCCGGTGCGGGTCAGCAGGATGCAGCGCTGCGAGTGCTGGGCAAAACTCGTCCACACCTTCTGGCCGTTGATCACCCACTTGTCGCCCTGCTGGCTCGCCCGAGTCGTGATCGAAGCCAGGTCGCTGCCGGAGCCCGGCTCCGAAAAGCCCTGGCACCACTGCTCTTCACCGCGCAGCAGCTTGGGCACCATCTCGGCCGCGAGGTCGGTGGGTGCGTAGTCGATCATGGTCGGGGTCAGCACCTCGAGCATCGAGTACGGACCCGGTTCGGCCAGTCGACGTCCGACGACCTCTTCGCCGACGATGGCCCGCAGGATCGCGGGACCACCGAGGCCGCCCGCATGCTCAGGCCAGCCGTAGCGGCCCCACCCCGCGTCGTACAGCGCCCGCTGCACTCGCCGGAACTGGGTCATGTGGCCGGCCAGCGAGTGGTCGTCCGGCGGCGTCAGGTCACACTCGTCCAGCCAGGCGCGCAACGCCTTTCGGAACTCGGCAGGCTGATGCAGATCGGTCATCCGGCCTCGGGCCTGCCGATCGCGTGCGGGCGGCCGTGGTCGTGATCACCGCTGCGCCGGATGAACGTCATGGCACGGGTCCGCAGGCGCCACCCGTCCTCGGTACGCACGTAGGTGTCGCGGTAGTAGCCGATGCGCATGTCGTGCTTGGAGTGCTCGATGAAGCACAGGGGTTGGATACCCGAGGCAGTGTCGGCGCCCTCGTCGAGGTCGATGAGCGCGGTGCCGGTCATGAACAGACCCTTGGGCGCGGCATCGACGAGAACCGGAAACCGGTTGAGGGTGTAGGTCTCGCCGAATGCGCTGTACGTGCCGTCCGGCGTGAAGACACTGACCAGGCCGTCGATGTCACCCTGGGTGATGGTGACGGCGTACTTGGCGAGCATCTGCTGGATCTCGACCAGATCCTCGATGCGGGTGGGCTTAGTTGTTGATCTCATTTTTGAAGACCTTGCCACCTTTCATGACGAAGTTGACGTTTCGGGTCACGCGTATGTCGGCCAACGGATCTCCCGGCACCGCGATGATGTCGGCAACCTGATCCACGGCCAGCCTGCCGCGGTCGGTGACGTTGATCAGGTCGGCCGCCACCACGGTGGCCGCTCGAAGCACGGCGGCCGGCGGCAGGCCCCATTCGACCAGGGTCACCAGTTCGTCGGCGTTCTTGCCGTGCGGGATCGCGGGAGCGTCGGTGCCCACCGCGATCTTCACCCCCGCCTCATAGGCTGCCTTGATGGATGTGCGCGCCTTCGGGAACATCTCGGCTGCCTTGGCCTGCAACTCCGGCGGGGCCTTCGACACATCCATGTACTCGGCGAGCCGGCGCGTCGAGACCAGGAACCGGTCATGCTCGACCATCAACTTGATGGCCTCGTCGTCCATCAGGAACCCGTGTTCGATGCAGTCGATCCCGCAGTCGATCGCGTGCTTGACGGCCTCGGCGCCGTGCGTGTGGGCCGCCACTCGCAGCCCACGACGGTGCGCCTCGTCGACGATGACGCGCAGTTCCTCATCCGAATAGTGCTGTGCGCCCGCCTCTCCGGTCAACGACATGACGCCGCCCGAACAGCACACCTTGATCAGCTGGGCACCATGCTTGATCTGGTAGCGCACGGCCTTGCGGATCTCGTCGACGCCGTTGGCGATGCCCTCCTCGATCGTCAGTTCCAGAACACCCGGCATGAACGCGGCGAACATGGTCGGATCCAGATGGCCACCGGTGGGCGTGATCGCGTGCCCTG
The DNA here is from genome assembly GCF_001667265.1 of Mycobacterium sp. ACS4331. Classification (GTDB taxonomy): domain Bacteria; phylum Actinomycetota; class Actinomycetes; order Mycobacteriales; family Mycobacteriaceae; genus Mycobacterium. Next base: position 8,478 of record NZ_LZHW01000081.1, read on the forward strand.
CGGGAACCACACGCGGTCCCTCGATCCAGCCGGCGTCGATGGCCTTGCCCAACGCGACGTCGAGCAGGTACCCGCCGGTCTTGACGAACAGGCCGAGGTTGCGCACCGTCGTGAAACCCGCCCGCAGGGTGCGGCGCGCGTTGCCGACCGCGCGCAGCACCCGGGTCGGGGGATCGTCCTGCACCTGGGACAGACCGGGGTTCTCCCCGCGCCCACCCATGAGCAGGTTGACCTCCATGTCCATCAGGCCGGGCAGCAGGATCGAGTCACCAAGGTCGATGACCTCGGAGTCGTTCGGAAACGGCCCGCCCACACCGACAATGCGGTCACCGTCGACACGGACGATGCCGGGGCGAATGATCTCCCCGGCATCGACGTCAAGCAGTCCGGCTGCTTTGAGCGTAAGCACGCTTAGACCACCGGCTCCTTGACGATCTCGACCCATGCGGCACCGCTGTCGAGCACCCGCGGCTGCTTCCACACCTCGACCGGGAAGCTCACCATCACCACGGACTGCATCAGGTGCATGAGCCGCTTGGCGTCGTCGGGCATGTCGTGCAACGGGAATCGCGCATCGAGGTAGACCATCACCTCTTCGAGGCGAGCGGTGCCCGCGTCGTAGAGATCCTGCATCTCCTCCATGGTCGAGGCCAGCCGTTTGGCGTAGCGCTCGGGCTCGGTGGCCAGGATCCAGTCGCTGAACCGCTCCAGGTCGGCGAACTCAGCGGGCAGAAGGGCCTCTTTGGTGTCAGACATGTGCGGGGCTCCCGTTGGTCTTGGCGGACTGCTCTGCTTGGGCTTCTTTGTACCTGTCGACATACTTGTGCGCGGTGTGGTGCAGGTGGCGCAGCAGGATCTCCTGATCGCACAGCGGGAATTCGGTGACTGCCCGGGTGCCGATCTGGGTCTGGGTGGCCTCCAGGGTGTTGGCGTCCTGCAGCGCGTACTCCTTGAATGTCACCGCGGCCAGTTCCTGCGAGAGGCGCTGGCGGGTGTTCTTCGGCGGCACGAAGTACAGGTTGGCCTCGAAGATGTGGGAGTCCACGCCGGTGGGCCAGTAGTTGTAGGTCAGGTACCAGCCCGGAACCCACAGCAGCAGAGTCCAGTTGGGGAAGAACTCGAAGGAGTCCTGGCCCCATGTGGGCTGACGCGCCGGGTTGACGGCCGGGGGCAGTTCGTCGGGGAGGATGCCCTTGATGTCGGGCCGGTCCCACGGGCCGAACAGGCCGGAGTGCAGGATGCGCTCGATCGGTTTGACCATGTTGAGGTCCTTGGGCGGGCTCATGCCCCCCCAGGACGAGATCATCGAGTGCTGATCCTTGATGTCGTAGTGCAGCGCCTCGAAGCCGATCTTGGCCAGCTTCTCGGCCTCCTCCTTGGTCGCCTGCTTCATGTGCAGGATCGGCGCGTGGTAGAACTCGACGAACGCGTCGATGAACAGCTTCCAGTTGGACTTGATCTCCGCGCGGTAGCTGTAGTGCTCGGTCATCTCGTGGAACGGATACCCCTTGAGGCCCTGACCGAACTCACCCAGGTAGTCCTCCAGCGGCTCGGCGTCGTCGTCGAAGTTGACGAAGATGAAGCCCTCCCACACCTCGCAGCGGACCGGCTTGAGCGGGTAGTCGGCCTTGTCGAGGTCGAAGAACTCGTCCTCCTGCTGCACGAAGGTCAGATCGCCGTTGAGGCCGTAGCGCCAGGCGTGGTACTTGCAGGTGAACTGCCGGCAGCTGCCGGAGACCTCTTCGCCGGGGTAGTCATTCCACACCAGCTTGTTGCCGCGGTGGCGGCACAGGTTGTAGAAGGCACGGACGGTGCCGTCCTTGTCCTTGACGATGATGATCGACGTCCCGGCGCCGACCGACGGCATCTCGCGCGTGAAGTAGCTGCCGGTCTTGGGCAGCCGCTCGACGCGGCCGACGTGCAGCCACGTCTTGCGGAAGATCGCCTGCTGCTCGAGCTTCCACTGCTCCGGATCGATGGAGTCGGTGTAGTCCACGGGAGCGGTGCCGAGTTCGGGCCAGTTCTCGGTCCAGCTGCCTACCGCCGGTTTGGGAAAGTGGGCCATCAGTCAGTTCTCCTGTTCTTCCAGGCGTTCGGGGCCGTGATCGGGCGGGGTGTGACGCCGAGGGGTTCAAGGGGCGATCGGTTGACCGGCACAGCGGCTGTACTCGTCATGGGCCTGTCTCCTCTCGCTCACGAGAATCATATTCTCATATACGGATAACAGATTTCCACGAAGTTCCCGTTTGGTCAACGTGCGTGTCGTGGCGGGCTGGCCGACGCGAATCGCGGACAACCCCGCCCACCTGCGCTTACGCCTCCGGCAACTCGACCGAAGCCGCTTCCGGATGTTGATTCTCTCGAAGTGAGAAGCTAGTTTCCTAGTGGGGAGAACGCATTGAGCCGTCGCGCCGCCGTCTGTCGTCGCCACCCCGTCGACTGACGAGGATCCTTGGATTGGGCGCCCGCATGGAAGGAATGCCATGAACAAGGACGACATGATTCTGATCAGCGTGGATGATCACATCATTGAGCCGCCGGATATGTTCGCCAATCATCTGCCGGCCAAGTATGTCGATGAGGCACCGCGGTTGGTGCACAACGCCGATGGGTCTGACACCTGGCAGTTCCGGGATGTGGTGATTCCGAATGTGGCGTTGAATGCGGTGGCGGGCCGGCCCAAGGAGGAGTACGGGCTGGAGCCGCAGGGTCTCGATGAGATCCGGCCCGGTTGTTATGACCCGGCCGAGCGGGTCAAGGACATGTCTGCCGGTGGGGTGCTTGCCACGATGAACTTCCCGTCGTTTCCCGGGTTCGCGGCGCGGTTGTTCGCCACCGAGGACGTCGAGTTCTCGATGGCGTTGGTGCGGGCCTACAACGACTGGCACATCGACGAGTGGTGCGGCAGCCATCCGGGGCGGTTCATTCCGATGGCGATCCCGGCGATCTGGGATCCGCAGTTGTGCGCCGATGAGGTGCGCCGGGTCAATAAGAAGGGTGTGCATTCGCTGACGTTCACCGAGAACCCGTCGACGCTGGGGTATCCGTCGTTTCATGATCTGGAGTACTGGCGGCCGTTGTGGGAGGCGCTGGTGGAGACCGACACGGTGATGAACGTGCACATCGGCTCGTCGGGGAAGTTGGCGATCACCGCTCCGGATGCGCCGATGGATGTGATGATCACGCTGCAGCCGATGAACATCGTGCAGGCCGCCGCGGATCTGTTGTGGTCAGCACCCATCAAGGAGTTCCCGGATCTCAAGATCGCGTTGAGTGAGGGTGGGACGGGTTGGATTCCGTATTTCCTGGATCGGGTGGACCGCACCTTTGAGATGCATTCGACGTGGACGCATCAGGACTTCGGGGGGAAGTTGCCCTCGGAGGTGTTCCGGGAGCATTTCATGACCTGTTTCATCTCCGATCCGGTCGGGGTGAAGAACCGGCATCTGATCGGGGTGGACAACATCTGCTGGGAGATGGACTACCCGCACAGTGATTCGATGTGGCCCGGTGCCCCCGAGGAGCTGATGGCGGTGTTCGACACCTACGACGTCGCCGATGACGAGATCAACAAGATCACCCACGAGAACGCGATGCGGCTCTACCACTTCGACCCGTTCACCCACATCCCCAAAGACCAGGCCACCGTCGGCGCCCTGCGCGCCAGCGTCGAAGGCCACGACGTCTCCATCCGCGCCCTCTCACACGAGCGCGATGGTGAGAAGGCGACTTTCGCGGATTTCGCGGCCAAGGCCACCGAGATCTCCGGAGCCAAGCAGTAGTCCGCCGCCGCGAACGCGGAGGCAGACCGACTCGCACCGTTCCAGGGGCACGGTGCGAGTCGACAACCATGTGCAGATGAAGGGCAGAACATGTCTGGCGGAATGAGTTTCGAACTGACCGAGGATCAGGAGCTGATCCGTAAGTCGGTCGCGGAACTGGCGTCCAAGTTCGACGACCACTACTGGATGCAGAAGGACCAGGCACACGAATTCCCGCAGGAGTTCTACGACGCGATCGCCTCTGGCGGCTGGCTCGGCATGACCATCCCGGAGGAGTACGGGGGCCACGGTTTGGGCATCACCGAGGCCACCATCCTGGCCGAGGAGGTGGCGCGGTCCGGCGGAGGTATGAACGCCGCGAGTTCGATCCACATGTCGATCTTCGGCATGCAGCCCGTCGTCGTGTTCGGCTCCGACGAGATGAAGAGGGCGACGCTGCCACGCATCGTCAACGGCGACCTGCACGTGTGCTTCGGAGTCACCGAACCCGGCGCCGGCCTCGACACCAGCCGCATCACCACCTTCGCCAAACGGGATGGTGACCATTACGTGGTCAACGGCCGAAAGGTCTGGATCTCCAAGGCTTTGGAGTCCGAGAAGATCCTGCTGCTGACCCGCACCACACCCCGCGATCAGGTGGCCAAGCCCACCGACGGGTTGTCGCTGTTCCTCACCGACATCGACCGCGACCACATCGACATCCGCCCCATCACCAAGATGGGACGCAACGCCGTCAGCTCGAACGAGGTCTTCATCGACGACCTGCGGGTGCCCGTCGAAGACCGTATCGGGGAGGAGGGCAAGGGCTTCTCCTACATCCTGCACGGCCTGAACCCGGAGCGGATGCTGATCGCGGCCGAAGCGCTCGGTATCGGACGGGTCGCATTGGACCGTGCGGTGAAGTACGCCAACGAGCGCGTCGTGTTCGACCGGCCGATCGGCATGAATCAGGGCATCCAGTTCCCGCTGGCGGACTCGCTGGCCCGACTCGACGCCGCAGAGCTCATCCTGCGCAAGGCGACCTGGCTCTACGACAACGGGAAGTCCTGCGGCCGGGAAGCCAACATGGCCAAGTATCTGTGCGCGGACGCGGGGTTCGATGCAGCGGACCGCGCATTACAGACCCACGGCGGCATGGGCTACTCCGAGGAGTACAACATCTCCCGGTTCTTCCGCGAGTCCAGGCTGATGAAGATCGCCCCCGTGAGCCAGGAGATGATCCTGAACTTCCTCGGCTCCAACGTCCTGGGCCTGCCCAAGAGCTACTAGGAGAATCCCCCCTCGATGAGGACCTATTTCGATCTGACCGGACGTTCGGCAATGGTGACCGGCGCGGGTGCCGGGATCGGCGCGGCGGTGGCCGAGGCGCTCGCGGGCGCCGGCGCGACCGTGCTCGTCACCGACATCAGTGCCGACGCCGCAGCCGGGGTCGCCGAGCGGATCAACACCGCGGGCGGCAAAGCCGACAGCGCAGCGCTGGATGTCAGTGACCGCGACGCCGCGGTGGCCGCCGCGGGGCAGGCCGCCGCGCTTGGCGGGGGCAGTCTGCACATCGTGGTCAACAACGCCGGGGTGACGTCCCCGGCGATGTTCCCCAAGCTGACGGATGAGACCTTCCGGCTCACCTTCGACATCCACGTGATGGGGACTTTTCACGTCACCCAGGCCGCGCTGCCGCACATCCCCACCGACGGCACGGGCCGGGTGATCAACGTGACGTCGTCGGCGGGGATCACCGGAACCCTGGGGCAGGTGAACTATTCGGCGGCCAAGGCCGGCATCATCGGCTTCACCAAGTCACTCGCGCGTGAACTGGCGCCCAAGAACATCCTGGTGAACGCCTTGGCGCCGCTGGCCGCGACGCCGATGACCGAGACCATCCGCACCAATGAGAAGTTCGCGGCCAACATGATGAATCGCATCCCGCTGAAGCGTTGGGCGCAGGCCGACGAAGTGGCCGGTGCGTTCGTCTTCCTGGCCTCCGATGCGGCGTCGTACATCACCGGGCAGGTGCTCCCGGTCGATGGCGGCATGGTTATGTGAGGCCATGACAGACACGCAGCCCGCATCGGGCCCGCTGGCCGGCATCACGATCGTCGCGATGGAACAGGCCGTGTCCGCACCCATGTGCTCACGGGTGCTCGCCGACTTCGGTGCCCGCGTCATCAAGGTGGAGAACCCCAAGGGCGGTGACTTCGCCCGCGACTACGACGACGTCGTCAACGGACCCGGGGGCCTCGCCGCACACTTCGTCTGGGCCAACCGGGGCAAGGAGTCCATCACCCTCGACCTGAAATCCCCGGCGGGCATTGAGATCCTGCACAAACTCCTCGATCGTGCCGATGCCCTGGTGTCCAATCTCGCGCCGGGCGCGCTGGCCCGGATGGGCTTGGCCGCCGCCGACCTGCGCGACCGGCACCCCGACGTGATCCCCGTCGAGATCGACGGTTACGGGCCTGGCGGCCCGCTGTCCCACAAACGTGCCTATGACCTCCTGGTGCAGGCCGAGTCCGGAACCTGTGCCGCGACCGGCTATCCGGGGATGCCCGCTAAACCGGGTCCCCCCGTCGCCGACATCTCGACAGGTCTGTACTCCGCGCTGTCGATCATGGCGCTGCTCCTCGGCCGCGCCCGGGGGCGCATTGAAGGGCCGATGCCCGCGGTCGCCGTGAGCCTGTTCGACACCATGACCGACATCATGGGCTACCAGCTGACCTACACCCAGCACTCCGGAATCGATCAGCAGCCGTTGGGGATGAGTTCCCCCGCGGTGGCGCCCTACGGGGCGTTCCCCACCCGGGACGGTCAGACCGTGGTGCTGGGCACCACCAACGACCGGGAATGGCAGCGGGTCGCCCGCGAGATCATCAACCGGCCCGACCTGGCCGACGATCCGAAGTTCGCCACCAACAGCGACCGCTGCGCGCATCGCGACGAGCTGAACGCCGCGATCGGATCCTGGTGTGCGGAGAACGATCTCGTCGACATCCAGCGGATCGCCGATGCGGCCGGGATCGGCAACTCGCGATACAACCTGCCCAGTGAGGTCGTCGCGCACCCACACCTGCGGGCCCGCGACCGATGGCGAGAGGTGGCGACGCCGAAGGGCCCGATCGAGGCGCTGCTGCCGCCCCCGGTGATCGCCGGATTCGAACAGCCCATGGGAGCGGTGCCCGGACTCGGGGAACACACCGACGCCCTGCTGGCCGAGTTGGGCTACCAGCCGGCCGACATCGACGCACTGCGCGCCCAGGGCGCGATCGGGCCGGCCCACCGGGCCGAAGTCCACTGACCGAGCCCACTGACCCAGCCTCACAGAACACACGGATCGAGGAACAGGCATGAGAGAAACAGTGATCGTCGGCGCGGTGCGCACCCCCGTCGGAAAGCGCAACGGCGGCCTGTCCGACCAGCATGCGGCGGACCTGTCCGCACTGGTCCTCAACGAACTCGCGGACCGCACCGGCGTCGACCCCGGCATCATCGATGACGTGATCTGGGGCTGCGTATCGCAGGTCGGTGACCAGTCCAGCAACCTGGGCCGGTACTCGGTGCTGGCCGCGGGGTGGCCCGAGCACATCCCGGGAACCACGGTGAACCGCGCCTGCGGATCAAGCCAGCAGGCGCTGGATTTCGCGGTGCAGGCCGTCATGTCGGGCCAGCAGGACGTTGTAGTCGCCGGTGGGGTCGAGGTGATGAGCCGAGTTCCGCTGGGTGCGGCCCGCTCGACGGGAACCCCATACGGGCCCAAGGTTTTCGCCCGGTACGACGACTTCTCGTTCAACCAGGGCATCTCGGCCGAGATGATCGCGCAGAAGTGGGGATTCGACCGGACCCAGGTCGACGAGTACTCCGCGCGCTCACACGAACTCGCGGCGGCCGCGCAGGACCGCGGAGCATTCACCGACCAGATCGTCCCGGTGGCCACCGAAGGTGGGCCCGTCACCGCGGACGAGGGTATCCGGCGCGGAACCACCACGGAGAAGCTCGCCGGACTGAAGCCCGCGTTCACCGAGGACGGTCTGATCCACGCCGGAAACTCCTCGCAGATCTCCGACGGTGCCGCGGCGCTGCTCGTGACGTCCGCCGAGAAGGCCGCCGAACTCGGGCTGACGCCGTTGGTGCGCTATGTCGCAGGCGCGGTCACGGGCGCCGATCCGGTGCTGATGCTCACCGGACCGATCCCAGCGACCGAGAAGGTGCTGCGCAGGGCGGGACTGGGTGTCGGGGACATCGGCGTGTTCGAGGTGAACGAGGCCTTCGCGCCCGTACCCATGGCGTGGCTCGCCGACACCGGCGCGGATCCCGACCGGCTCAACCCACTCGGCGGTGCGATCGCACTCGGTCATCCGCTGGGCGCCTCGGGTGCGGTGCTGATGACCCGGATGATCCACCACATGCGTGACAACGGAATTCGATACGGGCTGCAGACCATGTGCGAGGGCGGCGGCACCGCCAACGCCACCGTGGTCGAGCTCGTCTAGCGGGAATCAGGAGACAACTGTGCGCCGGACGCTGTTCACCGAGGATCACGAGGCGTTTCGTGAACTTGCCCGCGACTTCATCGAGAAAGAGGTCGTGCCGGCCTACCCGCACTGGGAGAAGGCAGGCCGGATGCCGCGCGAGACGTTCGCCAAGCTCGGCGAGACCGGGATCATGGGTGTCGCGATCCCCGAGGAGTACGGCGGCGGCGGGCAGTCCGACTACCGCTACAACGTGGTGCTCCAGGAGGAGGCGGCCCGCGCGCTGGTCACGCTCTCCACGGTGCGCACCCAACTCGAGGTGATCCTGCCGTACTTCCTGCACTACGCCAACGAGGAGCAGCGCAAGCGCTGGTTCCCGGGCCTGGCCGCCGGAACCCTGCTGACCGCGGTCGCGATGACCGAACCGGGCACCGGATCCGACCTCGCCGGGGTGCGCACCACGGCTGTGCGGGACGGCGACGAGTACGTCCTCAACGGCGCCAAGACGTTCATCACCGGCGGCATGCAGGCCGACCTGGTGATCGTCGTCGCGCGCACCTCGACCGACCCCGACAACCGCCGCAGGGGGCTGACGCTGCTGGTGGTGGAGGACGGTATGCCCGGCTTCGAGCGCGGCCGTGAACTGGACAAGATGGGCTGCAAGGTTCAGGACACCGCCGAACTGTCGTTCACCGACGTGCGGGTGCCCGCTGCCAACGTACTGGGGGAGGAGGGCGAGGCGTTCTCCTACCTCGGCCACAACCTCGCCCAGGAACGGCTCACCGTCGCGGTCGGCTCGGTGGCGCAGTCGCGCTCGGCGATCACCGCGGCCATCGACTACACCAAGTCCCGCAAGGCCTTCGGCACTCCTGTGGCGTCCTTCCAGAACACCAAGTTCGAACTGGCGGCGTGCTCGACGGAGGTCGAGGCCGCCCAGGCGATGCTGGACCAGGCTGTCGCCGAGCACGTGGCGGGTGAACTGTCCGGCGCCGACGCCGCGCGGGTCAAGTTGTTCTGCACCGAGATGCAGGCCCGGGTGATCGACCGCTGCCTGCAGCTGTTCGGCGGCTACGGCTACATGATGGAGTATCCGATCGCGCGGCTGTACACCGATGCGCGCGTGGCACGGATCTACGCCGGGACGTCTGAGGTGATGAAGGTGATCATCGCCAAGTCGCTGGGACTATAGCGCCCCGACATATTCGCCCATAACAACGTTTGGGCGCGAAAACCTGGGGTTTTCGCGCCCAAACGTTGTTATGGGCGAAACACGCGCGGGACTGGTGTGGCGTAGCACAAAATAAGTCAAAAGAGACCCTTGTCACACTGATGAAACCGACCTACTGTGTGTTCAGTAAGTTGGTTCGCTCAATCAGGAAGTGTCCTTCTTCGTGACCTCTGCCAGGCCATATGCGACGTTGCTGGCCAAAGGTGAGGACCGCAAAGCCCGGATCCTCGCCGCAGCGCAGCGGCTGCTCACCCGCAACGGGTGGCGCAACACCACCCTGGCGCAGATCGCTAAAGAGGCGGGCGTCAGCGCCGCGGGACTGCTGCACCACTTCGAGTCCAAGGAACAGTTGCTGCACGCCGTCGTCGACGCCCGCGACGCCGACGACGACGCTCATGCGGACCGCTCCGGCGACCTGCTGGAGCAGATCGCGCGTGTGGGTGCTCGCGTGGACCGAAACCCGGAACTGGTCGGCACCTACTCGGTGCTGCTCGTCGAGAACCTGATGCCCGACGCCCCGCTGCACGATCGCATGTTCAACAGGCAGCGTGCCGCTGTCGACATCGTGGCCGACCTCATCCGTCGGGGTCAGGAATCCGGCCGGTACCGCTCTGACTTCGACCCCGCCCTCAAAGCAGTGCAGATTGTGTCCCTCGTCAACGGAATGGAAATCTCATGGTTGCTCGATCCCTCGATCCCGCTGCAGGAAGCGTTGCGCGAGTACGCGAAATCCCTGGCGCGGGAGTTCGCGCCGGAGGCAACATCATGAGGTACCGGCTCGACGTCGTCGCGCCCACGGTGGCTGAGGCCGTGCGAGCCGCCGGCGGGTGGATGTTCGATCGTGTGATGGCCGGCTGGGACGTCCGGGTGCTGCTGCACCGCGCCGAGGCGGCCGACGATCGCGCACTGCAGATCATCGGCGCTGACACCGGTGACCTCGAGTCTGCACTGGCCACCGGTCCCAACGGGCTGCGGCCGCATGCGCTCGCGGTCGCAGCCGACTTGTACCAACACGACTCGCGGATCCGGGAGGGCGTGCGCCAGGCTCTCGAAAGCGGACAGACCGAGGTGACGCTGTGGGGCGAGTCCTGGCCGGCGGAGTTGGACCACAGCGGTGTCGGCTCGGTCGAGCATCGGCTCAGTGTCGCCGCCCGCGCGTTCAAGGCGCAGGCGCTCGCCGCGCTCGACTGCCGGGATGTTCCCGCGGGTTCGGTGATCGAGACGTTCCGCAGCGGCACCCCGGCGTCGTGTCCGGTGGCCGCAGACCTCGTGCCCGCCAGCTGATTCCACACGCGAAAGCGGCCACTGAGCATGTGACTCAGTGGCCGCTTTCGCGTGTCGGTCCTACTCCCGGATGCTGATCGCCTGCCGCGGGCACTGCCGCACGGCCTCACGGATCTGCGCCTCATTCTCCGGCGTCACCTCATCCGTGAGGACGTGCAGATAGTCCTGGTCGTCGAGGTCGAAGACCTCGGGGATGATGCCCATGCACACCCCGTTGGCCTCGCAGAGTTCGAAGTCGACTTCCACTTTTCCGCTCATCAGCGCAGCACCTTCACCGGAACATGGTGGAAACCAGCGACATTCTGCATGTGCACCCGCTCCAGTCCGTCCCACTGGACCTCGTAGCGAGGCATGAAATCCAGGAGCCGCTCCAACGCGATCGTGGTCTCCAGCCGCGCCAGGGCCGCGCCGAGGCAGCTGTGGATGCCGTAGCCGAAGCCGAGGTTCTGTGACTCGGTGCGGTCACGGTCGATGTCGAAGATGTGGGCGTCGGTGAATGCGCGCGGGTCCCGGTTGGCGGCGGCCTTCATCAGGAACACCGGCTTGCCTGCGGGGATGGTGGTGCCGTGCAGGTGTGCTTCCTTGAGCGTGAAGCGCACGTTGTAGTGCACTGGTCCGTCGAATCGCAGCATCTCCTCGACCGCTGCGGGGATCTTGCTGCGGTCGTCCAGCAGCTTCTGCCACTGCTCGGGATTCTTGGCGAAGGTCACCATCGCGCTGCCGACGAGCTTGGTGACGGTCTCCGCGCCCGCGCCGCCGAGCAGTGAGGCGAAGCCCGCGATCTCGACGTCGTCGAGTTTGCGGACCTGGCCGTCCTCGGTCAGGATCTCGGCCGCCACGAGGCGGCTGAGCATGTCATCCTGGGGATTCGCCCGCCGTTCCTGGGCCAGCTTGTAGTAGTACATGCCGGACTCGATGGCCGCGGCCATGCCGGCCTCGGTGTAGCCGATGTTGCCGGGTTCACGCGTCAGCGACGTGTCGATCCAGTGCCGCACCATCTGTCGGTAGTCCTCGGGCACACCCGCCATCCGGGTGATGACCTCGACGGGGAACGGGCCCGAGAAGTCCTGAATGATGTCGAAGTTGTCGGGGTCGACCTGAGACAGGTAATGGTCGACGAGTTCCTCGACCGTCTGGCGCTGGGACTGGATCGCGCGCGGCGTGAACGCCTTGTTGACCAGGCTCCGCATCACGCGGTGCTCCGGCGGATCCATGAAGATGATCGACTTCTGCGGTCCCTCCTCGGACTGCACCATGGCCAGATCGCAACCGCGGGTGGAGGAGTAGGTCTCGTGATCCTTGAGGGCGGCGGCGACGTCGGCGTGCCGGGTCAGCGCATAGAAGTCGAACTCCTCGCTGTAGTACACCGGTGCCTCGTCCTGCATGCGCAGGTAGATCTCATAGGGATCGTTGAAGTACTCGTCTGAGAACGGATCGAAAACGACCTGGGGTCTGGTCATTGGTCCTCCGCGGGCTGAGGGGCGGAAAAGTTACGGACAGAAGTTGAACTGTAACGTTAACAGTAATGGGTGCGGGATGGCCCGGGATTCGCCGGTTTCATCGCCCCAAACCTGCCTCGACCAACTGGTCGAGACGGCCCAGATCGGCGCCGAGTTCTGCGGCGGTCTCCCGAACGACGGCGACGTCCTTGCCGATGAATTCGGCGACAGCACTGATGAATGCGGCCGACGACCCGGCGCGGGCGACGTTGCCGACGGCCCTGCTGGCGCCGCTGCCGTGGGGCAGCGCCTCGAGCAGTGCCGACTCCTCGATTCCGAGCGTGCCCGCCAGCCGTGCGGCCTCGGCGATCAGCCCGACCTGGGCCGCGAACAGCGTGTTGTTGACAAGCTTCATCTTCTGTCCGGTTCCGACTCCGCCGACGTGCACAATCGGGTCGCCGTAACTCTCCAGTGCCGGGCGAACCCTGCAAACGGCGTCGTCGGCGCCGCCCACGAACAGCGTCACGCTCCCAGCGGCGATGTCGTGCGGGCCGCCGCTGACCGGTGCGTCGATGACCGCGACACCGTTGCGCTCGCCCTCGGCGGCCAGCGCCTCGGCGGTGCGGGGACTGCCCGTGGTGTGCAGCACCAGAACCGACCCGGACCGCATCGCCGCGACCAGGCCTTCGGACCCCAGGCACAGCTGCCGAACCTGCCCGTCGGTGAACACACACACCACCACGATGTCGGCGCCGGCGGCGACCTCACGAGGTTCGGCCACCGCACGGGCACCGAGGCTCGTCAGCTCGTCGCGCCTTTCGGGGGTGCGGCCCAGGACGACGACCTCGTGACCGGCGTCGATGAGCCGCACCACCATCGGGGCGCCCATCCGGCCTGCGCCGACGAAGCCGACTTTCATCGGCGGGAGTCCATCCGATCCAGCGCGGTGTCGGCGGCGACGAACACCGTGCCCTCCTGCGCGCCGGCCTTGGACGCCAGATCGGCGGCCAGGCGAACATCCTTCTGCAGCAGCGCACCCGCGATGGGAGCCAGATGCTCGAGGGTGCCGCCGAACGTCGCGATGCTGTTCAGCGCCTTGCTGGTGCCCGACCCGCGGGTGAGCACCTCGCCCAGTTTCGTGCGCGCGACGCCCAACTGCTCACCCAACTCGAGCAGGCTGATCGCGGCACCCAGATTCGCGCTGAACAGCAGGTTGTTCAGGATCTTGCTGACCTGCCCGGCGCCCAGTGGGCCAAGGTGCACGATCGGGTCGGCGTAGGTCTCGAACACCGGGCGGCATTTCTCGATGTCGGCCTCGTCGCCGCCGACCATCACCAGCAGCTGCTTGGCCTCGACCGCGGGGCCACCGCCGCTGACCGGCGCGTCGACGACGGAAACCCCCTGTGCGGAGGCCTTTTCGGCCAGTTCGCGGCAGGTGTCGGGGTGCACGGTGCTGTGGATGACGATGATGCCGCCGGGTTTCAGGCCGGCGAGCAGTCCGTCGTCCCCGTAGGCGAGTTGGCGCACGTCGTCGTCGCCGATGACACACAGGCACACGATGTCACTGGCGGCGGCCAGTTCGGCGGGGGTACCGGCGACCTTGGCCGCGGTGTCTGCGTACGGTTCCAGCGAGGCGGGGCGTCGCGCCCAGAGGGTGGTGGTGATGCCGGAGTCGACGATGGCGCGCGCCATCGGTCCGCCCTGGCTGCCCAATCCAATGAATCCGACTCGCATCAACTGGCCTCCATCGTGAAATCGGTAGTGGTCCCATCCGCCGAATTCCGGCGGACTCGGCAGTGCTCGACGAACGCGGTTGCGCCGTGGTGGTACTCGGTGGCCGCGTGTCCCAGGCTCAGGTTGTGTCCGGCATTTGGCTGGTGGACGGCAGTGACATCGGGGGAGACCGTGAACAACGCCGTGACCTCGCGGACCGCGGCTTCGTCGGTGGACCATACCCGCTCGTGCTCGGCCAGCACATAGCGCACCGGAACACGAACGCGCGCAGCCAGTTCCGTGACGGTCTCGGCCCAGGTCGCGACGACGTCGGCTTCGTAGCCGGGGGAGATGGGCCCCGTTTTGATGCGCATCGCCGAAGCGATGCCATCGGGATAGAGCTCGGCGGGCTCCCACAGCAGGCCGCGCAGGCCGGTGGGGACGTTGGTCACCGATGCGCCCGCGAGGACAGCGCGGGCCGCGTCCTGTTGACGTAGTCCGGTGCCGGAGATCTCGACGCCCAGAAGCGCCGGGCCGCGCTCCTCGTGGGCCGCCAGGCGCAATGCGAGTTCGGTGCCGTTGGAGTGCGCCAGGACGAACAGCCCGGCGCCGCGGTCCCGGTCCCCAAGGATCTTGTCGATTGCCGCCCAGGCCATCTCGGTGCGCCGCGCCGGATCGGTGAACTCCTCGGCGTAGAGCGCCGAGGCACCGAATCCCGGCCGGTCGAGCGCCAGCACGGTGTACCCGCGTGTCGGGCCGAACCGGACCAGCGACAGCGCGGGATGCCCCGGGCAGTCGAAGTACGCGCTGGTGGTCGCCCCGCCGTGCAGGGCGACGACGACCGCACGCGGATTCTCGGCCTCGGCCAGCAGACCGGACATCGGTACGCCGTCGACGAGGACCACACGCGCGGTCGGGGCGGTCACTGGGCTCAATTCCGTGACTCCTTCCCCTCGGCTGCGCCTTCGGGTTCGTCGTTCACTGTGTTCAGTTCCGTGACTCCTTCCCCTCGGCTGCGCCTTCGGGTTCGTCGTTCACGGGGTGTCGTTCCGCAGCAGCAGCACTCCACTCGGTGTCAACCCGCCACTGCTGGCCACGGCTACGCGGGCATCGGCGACTTGGCGCTCACCGGCCTCCCCGCGCAGCTGGGTGACCGCCTCGTGGATCAGGCCCATACCGTGTGTGCGGCCGTGGGACAGCTGGCCACCGTGGGTGTTCAGCGGGATCACGCCGTCGCGCGCGATGTTCGCGCCGCCGTCGAGGAAGTCCTTGGCCTCGCCGATCCCGCAGAACCCCAACGCCTCAAGCCACGACAGGCAGTTGAACGTGAAGCCGTCGTACAGCTCGGCCACGTCGACATCGCTGGGCCGCAGTGAGGTTCGGCTCCACAGGTGTGCGGACTGGCCGAGCACCTGCGGCTCATGGGTCAGGGTGGTCTGGTCCCAGTCGGTGCGTTCGATGATCTGCGTGCCGACCGCTTCGAAGTACACCGGCGGCTTGGGAAGATCGCGGGCCGCATCGACGGCGGACACGATCACCGCGACCGCGCCGTCGCACGGCACGTCGCAGTCGTAGAGGCCGAACGGCGTGGTGATCGGCCGCGCCGACAGGTAGTCCTCCATAGTCATGGGGTCGCGGTAGATCGCGGTGGGGTTGATCGACGCGTTGGCCCGCTGGTTCAACGCGATCCAGCCCAGCGTCTCCCGCGTCGTGCCGTAGCGGGCGAAGTGCCGTTGCGCGTTGAGCGCCAGGGTGTGCGCGGCCGACGTGGCGCCGAACGGTGCCTGCCAGTTGGTGGTTCGCATTCCGCCGGCGGGGGCGGCCTTACCCTCCTTGAGCAGTTGGTTGTAGGTGGCCTCCCACAGCGTGCGGAAGCACAGCACGTGGCGCGCCAACCCGGTCGCGACGGCCATCATCGCCGCGATCACCGAACCGCCGGGACCGAACGTGTCCATCCCGCCGTTGATCCATGTCGGCCGGATGCCCAGCGCGCCCTCGAGCACGTTGACTCCACCCTCGCCCATGCCGGCGACATCGAGGCCGGGATAGGTGGACAGACCGTCGATGTCGGCCAGGGTCAGGCCGGCGTCGGCGACCGCCGCCTCACAGGCCTCGATGGTGAGTGAGATCGGCGGCACCATGAGCCGCCGTCCGATCCGGGACATGCCGATGCCCGTGATCGCCGACTTGTCCTCGAACTTGTCCTGTCTGACCATGGGCCGGACGAACTTTGAGAACTCCTCCGGAGCAATCTCGTCGGCGGGAAGCTCTCCGAGCTGCTTGGGTGTCACGGGCCGGAACAGCGGCAGATGAACGTCGGCGACCTTTTCGAACTCCACCTCGACGACCTGGCCGAGTTCCAGGTCGACACCGCCGTTCTCGTCGATGTCGACCAGGATGTTGGTGGTCAGCCGAACCCGCGGATCCTCTTCGATCGCGACCTGCGCCACCACATAAGGGGCGGGCAGTCCAGGGATGCTGAAGCGATGGTTCACGGTGAAACCGGCCAGCACGCCTCGGCCCGAGACGTCGCGCACGCCCATGTCGTGACTGCGGCAGTACCGGCAGATCGGCTGCGGGGGATGGATCAGCGCGTGGCAGCTCTGGCATTCGCAGATCCGCAGCACCCCGTCCCCGCCCGCGGTCCAGAAGAACTCGTTGTCCAGCGTCAGCTGGGGCAGGGGCAGACGCGACGGTCTGTCGTTGGAACTCATCGGGTGAAACCCCACTCCGCTTCGTTGTCTTCGGTTTTCAGGTGTTCGCCTGGGTCCTCGTCATGCTGCACCGGGGGTGCGGCTGGCGGTTCGCCGGGGCGTCGTTCGGTGATCTCCATGATCGCGTGCACGGGGCAGTCGAGGAGCGCGCGCATCACGGCGTCGCGGTCACGCTCGGGCACCACGCCGCCGCCGACGAGCACCGCGTATCCCCAGTCGTCGAGCGAAAAGTACTCCGGCGCATGCTTGGCGCAGATGCCGAACCCGTCGCACAGTGTCCGGTCCAGCTTGATCCGCATGTTGTCGCTCATCCCAGCGCCTCCACTTCAAAGGGGCGATGTGCGACGAACGCGCCGGCGCGGCAGGTCGCACAGTCTGCGGCCAGGTGTCGCTCGACATCGTCGCCGAACACCGCAAGCAGGCTCGCGGCGATGTTGGTGGCCGCGTCGAGGGTGGCGCAGGCCCCGCGTCCGCGCAGCACCACCGACCACCGCTGCAGGCGCGCCAGATCGTCGGCGGTCGCGGTGCCGTCGCGCAGTGCGCCCGCGGCGGCGGCCATCGCGGCGGTGCCGTTGAAACATGATCCGCACTGACCGGCATTCTCCCGGTCGAAGTAGGACAGCACCGAGGCCGCGACCGCGACGGGGCACTCGTCGGTGAGTACCGAGACCGCGCCACAGCCCAGTCCGCTGCCCAGCGCCTGAAGTGACTCGTGGTCGAGTGTGGTGTCGACGACGTTTCGGCCCAACAGGCCGGCAAAGTAGCCGCCCATCAATGCGCCGCGAACCTGGTCCGCCGGAACACCGTGCAGGGCAAGCAGTTCCGCGACACTGACGCCCAGTGGGAGTTCGTACAGACCGGGCGGGCGTCCGCCGCCGGTGATGGTCGCCAGGAAGGTGCCCGGTGACTCGGCGGTGCCGACTTCACGGTAGACGTCCGCGCCGTGGCGTTGGACGAAGGGCAGATTCGCCAGGGTCTCGACGTTGCTCACCAGCGTCGGCAGGCCGCCGACACCCTCCTCGAAGACCCGTGGTGGCTTGTCGGTGGGTTTGGCGGGCCCGCCGTTGATGGCACGCACCGCCGCGCTCTCCTCCCCGGCGACGTAGCCGGGGTCGACGACGCGCACACTGACCGTCAGGTCACCCAGGACATCGGGCGCGGCCTGGTGAAGCTGTGCCAACGCCGACGAGACACTCTGCGCCGACGGCGGATCCGATACGTACACGTGTGCATGCTTGGCGCCGATGAGCCGCGCGGCCAAGCGGACTCCGTCGAGGACCAGGTGGGGTCGGTTGCGCAGCAGCCACCTGTCCTTGATCGAGGATGGTTCGCCCTCTTCGCCGTTGGCCACGAGCACGGTGTCGTGACCGGCCGCTGCTGCCGTGCGAAGGGTCCGCAGCTTGACCGCCATCGGGAACGCCGCCCCGCCCCGACCGCGGATCCCGGCCCTGCCGACCTCGACCACCAGGGCCTCAACGTCCGACAGCGGGGCGTAGCCGCCATCGCTGCGGTAATCGCTGTCGGTCTCGGCCCCGTCGCGGGTGTGAAGCAGGCGCGGGGAGAGTGAGGGCCAAGCGCCGACGACGATGTCGGCGCCGGCTGTCTGAGTGGTGTTCATGGCTGTCTCCTGCGAACCGGGGGCTGGGCGGGGTGGCGCCGAAGATGGTTAGGCTCATGAACATGCGGACGGCAGTGGTGCGAGTGAAGGTCGACCCCGACGGGAGCCTGACCGCGAGCGCAGTGACCGAGGGGATGGCGGCGCTGATCGGCCTGGCCGACGCGGCGGGGGCGGAGTTGATCCCGAACGACCTGACTGCGCTGCCGCCGAGCCGGCGTGAGGTCGAGCTCCTGATGACCGGCGCGGATCCCGCCGAACTGCAGGAGACCGCCAACACCCTGTGCGGCAAGGCGTTCGGAACCACGCCCGTGGCTGGGGTGCTGACCTTCGTCAGCCACGGTACCGACGACGATGCGCACGGCGTGCTCGCCGGGTTCGGCCTCACCGGACAGATCGAACGGACACCCAGCGGCGAGGGTTGGGACATCGTCGACGTGACCCTGGCCAGGGCTGATCTGCAACGCGTGCCGGAGAGCCGAATCCACACGGCACTCGAGGCCTCCCTGAACTGCGAGGTCCGAATCCACACGGTGTGACCGGTCGGTCATGGCCGGTCCAGGAAGTCCAGGATCGCCGGTGCCGCCTGGACCCAGGTGTCGAACAGGCAGAACTTCTTTCCGCCACTGGCGGCGAACTTCTCACCCGCCCGCTCCCAGGCGTCCTCGGGCCACGGCGGATCGATCAGTTCGGAGCCCTTGATCAGACAGTTCACCTCGAACGAGGTCCGCTTCGGGTGGTCCCAGTCGTTCTCACCGCCGCGGATGATCAGTGTGGGGACGGTGATGTTGTCGAACATCTCGTCGGGTACGCCGGGGATGGTCTGCCCGGGCTTGGACACGAACGCGTTGAGCCAGCGCAGCATCACCTTGAGGAACTCGTCGGGGTCGAGCGCGTTGAACCGGTCCAGGTTGTCCGGGTTGTCTGCGATACGTTCCTTCCATTCTGGCACGTGCAGAAGACCTTTGATGCCCATTCCGCGGACCGCGAGGATGCTCGGGACGATGTAGTGCCCGCCGAGGACGAACGATCCGTAGACACCCCCGACGATGTTCCACACCACCAGTTTGGTCACCAGTTCGGGGTAGAGCATCGTGGTGATCATCGAGTCCCGGGCGCCGCCGGATCCACCGGCGATGATGCACGGCCCGATCTCGAGACGCGTGATCAGCTGCGCCAGCGTCTCGGCCCGCATATGCGACTCGCTCTGCCCATAGAACTGCACATCGGACTTGCCGCAGTTGGGCCGGTCCCACAGCAGAACCCGGTATCCGCCTGCCACGAGCTTGCGTGCGAGCGGCTTGAGCCCGGGGATGTCCTTGCTGAACCGGCCGCCGGGGGTCAGCGCGATGAACGGTCCCTCTTTGCCGAGGATCTCGTAGACGACATTGCCGCCGTTGATCTCGATCTTCTTGTCGGGCAACGCTGCTCCAATGCGGGGTCAGGCCTGTACCAGGACGTCGTTGCCGACGACCCGGACGGGGTAGGTGCGGATGCTCCACTCCGGTTTGACCGCAGTGGTGCCGGTGGCCAACTCGAACCCCCACTGGTGCCACGGACAGTAGATGTACTCCATATCGCGCACCATCACCGCGTCACCGGGCACATTCTCGTCGACGATGTTGCGTCCCCGCGCCCGCCCGGAACACAGCGGTCCCCCTTCGTGCGGACAGTAGTTCGCGATCGCATAGAACGTCCCGTTGACGTTGTAGACCCCCACCCCGTGGCGGCCGATGGGCACGAGTTTGTGTGTGCCCGGCGGGATTTCGTCCACCGTCGCAACGACGTGCTCACGCCCCTGCGCAAGGCGGGGCGGCTTGGTCTCGTCTGCCATGGCTTCAGAACACCCGGACCTGTCCCTCGAGGGCGGGGACGGTGTCGGGCAGGTGGTAGGTGGCGATGCCGTTGCGGAACATGATGGCCTCGCGGGCGTGTTCGGGCAGGTGTTTGACCAGCCAGCGCGGGTCGTCGAAGGTCCAGTGCGGGTAGTCGCTGCTGTAGAGCAGGATCTTCTCGCACTCCATCCACTCCAACGCCCGAGACAGTTCGGTCTTGTCCTCGGGGTAGTCCAGCGGCTGGGTGGTGAATTTGATGTGGTCCTTGACGTAGTCGCTGGGTTTGCGCTTGATGTCCATCCACTGCTTGCGGGCCTCATAGATGGCGTCCATGCGCCACATCAGCGGCAGGATCCAGGTGAAGGCGTGTTCGACGAACACGATGCGCAGGGTGGGGAAGCGGTCGAAGACCCCGTCGAAGATCAGGCTCATGATCTGGTTGTGGGCCAGCAGCGAGTAGGTGACCATCAGGTCGTGGTTGTAGCTGGGGAACCCGACCGGCGGCATGGGCAGCTCGTCGTGGGTACCCCGGGACAGGTGGCAGGACACGGTGATGTCGTGCTTGGTGGCCGCGGCCCAGACCGGGTCGTACATCGGGTCGCCCCAGGCGGGTCTGCGTTCGGCTTTGATCAGGACTTGGGCCATGTAGGGGTGGCCGGCCCACTTCTCGATCTCGGCGGCCGCGAGTTCGGGTGCTTCGATCGAGACGCAGATGGACCCGCGCCAGCGCTGGTGCCAGTTGTTGTGTGAATCCAGCCAGCAGGCGTCCTGCCAGGAGTTCAGCGCCTGGCTCATGGCATGGTCAGCCTCGGGAATACGGCACGTGTAGGTTCCCGGCTCCAGGATCGCGATGTCGGACCCGGCCTCCATGATCAACTGCTTGAACGCGAGATCGGGATCACTGCAGGCGAACTCGCCGTCGTCGGGAAACGAGTCGACGCGCATCGCGAACGCGTGTGCGTAGTCGGGGGCGTCGTAGTAGATCTGCTCGCCGAACTGGTGGCTCAGGAAGTACCTGCTGCGCCACGGCTCCGGGATGTGCGGCAGCAGTTGCCCGCGCTTGGGCACCGGATGCACGTCGGAATCCACACAGCGGATCGCTGTGCGTTCGACGGGTGTGGTTCGCTCGGCGGTCTGTGTGACGGCTTTGGCAGGCCCTGTCGTTGTCATGGCGTGCTCCTTACTGTGTGACCGTCGGGGCGGGAACGTCGATGCCGTACAACTGGGCGGCGTTGCGCCAGCAGTACTTCTCGCGCTGCTCGGCGCTGTAGGCGCTGGGCACCTTCACCTCGGCGAGATTCCAGTGCGGATAGCTGGACCCGAACATGGTCATGTCGTCTTTCCCGGTGAATCCGAACCATTCGCCGGCGTACTCGACGTCGCCCGGACCGTCGAACGGACCCTGGACGAAATGCACGTGGCCGGGCAGATATTCGCTGGGCATCTTGGGTGCCCACGGGGTCTGCTCGAGATGCGGGCGGCCGAAGCAGTCCATCCGCCAGATGAACGGGGTCATTGAGTCTCCGGCGCCGTCGGCGAAGACGAATTTCAGTGCGTCGTACTTCTCGAAGACGCCCTCGGCGATCATGTTCATCAGGTGGTAGAGGTAGTTCAGCGACATGAAGCCCTGGTACTGCTCGTACGTGCGGGTGCGTCCGGACGGCGTTGGCGGGAAGCCGATTCCGGCACCGACCTCGATGTGGGTCGCGACGGGCAGGCCCGCGTCGGCCGCGGCCTCCCACAGGGGCCAGAACTGCGGCTTGCCGTAGAGCTCGCGCGACTGCAGGGGGATGCCGATCTGCACCACGCGCGGATGGTTCCGGTACTTCTCGATCTCGCGCAGTGCCCCGACGATGTCGTCGGGGTTGACCCGAATGGTGCCGCGGAACCGCTCACCGTACTGGTCATGTTCGAGCCAGCGGGTCACCATCATGTCGTTGTGCGCCGCGGCGATCGCGGTGCCCAGGTGTCGATCGGGCATGACGCCCCGCGTCATGGGATGGAGCACTGCGACGTCGACGCCGCGGTCACCGAACAGGTGCTTGGCGACCACGTCGACGTCGGATCCGGGGTACTGGCCGTCCGGGCCCTTGGTGCCCTTGGCGTACTCGCCCCCGGGTGCGCCGTACCAGTCCATCTCATAGTCCGGAAAGCCGCGACTGCGGAACGGCTCGTTCATGAAGTTCTGCCGCAGGTCCTTGTTGGACCCGAAGAAGATGTGCACGCTGGCGTCGATCAAGGGTGTGTCGACGGCGTCGGCGCCGTCTCCGATTCGGATCATGATCGTGGCCCACCGTCGGACATGTGACTCATAGTACAACCCCGTTCTTCGAGGGCAAGAATCGAATTCTCGCTAACATCGAGTGTGTTTCCCGAGGTCCGGGCTGGGCCTCGGCGCGCGCGTGGAGACTTCGATTCCAGGATACTAGAATGATATTCTCGCAGGAAGCCCGCTGTGGGAGACCAGGCCGAGGGAGAACGCGTGCAACTCGAATTCGACACCGAGGTCGAGCAGTTTCGGGCGGAATTCGTCGGATTCCTCGAAGAACACCTGCCGCCCGAGGCGGAGACCGCCGAGCGCTCTCAGACGTGCTCGCACATCCCGGAATGGGCCCGGCGGTGGCAGGCCTGCCAGTTCGACCACGGTTGGCTGCTGCCGGGCAACCCACCGGAGTTCGGTGGCCGCAACGCGAGCGTGGTGCAGCAGTACGTCCACCGCGAGGAGCTGTCGAAGCGCCGGATCTACCACAGCTTCAATCCGCAGGGCGTCGGCATCGTCGCGGCGTCGATCCTGACGTTCGGCAGCGATGAGCAGAAGCGACGGTGGGCCGTGCCGATCCTGCGTGGGGAGATGACGGCCTCGGTCGGGATGAGTGAACCCGGCGCGGGGTCGGATCTGGCCTCGCTGCGCACCAAGGCCGTGCTCGATGGCGACGACTTCGTGGTCAACGGCCAGAAGGTGTGGACCTCCGGCGCCCACGACGCCGACGTCCTGCTGACGTTCGTCCGGACCGATCCGGATGTGCCCAAGCACAAGGGGCTTTCGGTGCTCTTGATCCCCACCGACAGCCCGGGCCTGGTGCGCAGGCCGTTCCCGACGGTGTGCCACCACGACGACCTCGACTTCAATGAGGTGTTCTTCACCGACGTCCGGGTCCCACGGGAGAACCTGGTCGGTCCGCTCAACGGGGGCTGGGGCGTGGCCAACGGTGCCTTGGGTCACGAGCGCACCATGATGTGGATGCAGTACGCCGATCGCCTGCACAACCTGATCGAGGACTTCCGGCCCACCGACGTCCTCGGCCGGGACCGCTACGCCACGCTGCTCATGGACTATCAGGCCCTGCGCCTGCTGGGCTCGGCCGCGATCGCCAAGGCCGCGCGCGGGGAGACCGACATGACGACGATCTCGGTGCTCAAGGTGCTCGGCTCAGAAGCCGAACGCGATGCCACCGAGGCCGCGCTGGACGCCACGGGCGTGGAGGGATTGCGTCACCCGGCGACGACATCGCAGTACCGGCCCTACGATCTGGACTATCTGTCGGCCAGTTGGATCGAACGCTACTTCCGCAGCTTCGCGGGAACCATCGCCGGCGGGACGTCGGAGATCCAGCGCAACATCATCGCGCGCGGACTCGGGCTGCCGCTGCGCTGAGTCAGCCCTCGTCGATGCTGATCGCGTGCTCGGGACACTGCGTAGCGGCCTCGCGAACGGATTCCACTGATTCCAAAGGGATCTCGTCGGCGATCGCCTCAGCGTAGCCGCCCTCGGTGAGGGTGAAGACTGTGTCGCAGATCGCGACACAGACTCCATGCCCTGCGCACCGGTCGGGATCGACCGAGACTTTCACTGCCCGTCCGCCGGGCTGAACCGGATGTTGAGGTTGGTCAGGCCGCGCAGGATGAACGTCGGCAGGTACTTGTACCGGCGGTCTCCCGGAGGGCCGTGCACCTCCTCGTCGATCCAGAACTCCGAGGTGCGCTCCAGCAGCCGCTTCAGGCTGACGATCGCTTCGGTGCGGGCCAGCGGCGCTCCGGGACAACTGTGCGGGCCACGGCCGAAGGCCACATGGTTGCGGGCATTGGCGCGCTCGGGATCGAAGACGTCCGGATGCTCGAACTTGCGGGGATCGCGGTTCATCGCCGCGTTGACGAGCATGACGGTGGTGCCGGCCGGAAGGTCCACACCGCCGACGGTCACGGGCACCTTGGAGAGCCGGAAGTCACCGCGGACGGGACTCTCGTAGCGCAGCGTCTCCTCGACGAACTTCGGCAGCAAGGTGTGGTCGGCGCGCATCTTCGACTGCAGTTCCTGATCCTCGGCGAGGATCCGCACGGCCGCGGTCAGCAGCCGAACGGTGGTCTCCTGCCCGGCGGCGAAGAGGTTGGACGCCACCCGAACCGCATCGATCACCTCGGGCATGCTGCCGTCGGGGAACGTGGCCGAAGCCACTCCGGTCAGCACGTCGTCGCGCGGGTTGGCCCGCCGATCACTGATGTACTCGGTGAACTTGCCGTACAGGTACTCCAGCGGTGAGTGCTGCAGCGCGTCACCCCTGCTGCTGCCGATCGTGCCGGTGCGGCCCGCCAGCAGCGCCCGCCGGAACTCGTCGTGGTCGCTCTCCGGCACACCCAGCAGATCGGCGATCACCAGCATCGCGAACGGGCTGCCGTAGCCGTCGTTGTACTCGCAGCGCCCGTCGACCAGCACCTCGTCGTACTGCCGGTCGGCCAGCTTCCAGATGAACTCCTCGTTCTCCTTGAGCCGTTTGGGCGTGATCATCCGCGACAGCATCGCGCGGTGGTCGGTGTGCTTGGGCGGGTCGAACGTCGGCAGCTGATCGTTGAACGGCAGTTCGTCGCGGTGGGCCTCGATGAGGCCCGAGATGTCGCTGTCGCCATGGTCTTCCAGCGGCACGGGGAATCCGGGGAAGGGTCCGGTGACCGACAGGCACGCCGAGAAGTTCTCGGTGTCGTTGTAGATCGAGACGCCCTCGTCGTACCCCGTGACCATCACGACGCCGTGATGGGGTTCGGGAAGCAGGGGAGACCGGCTGCGCATCTCCGCCAAGAACTCATACGGATCGTGCAGGACCGTGTTGTCGGTGAAGAAGTCGCGTCCCTCGACATCTGCTCGGTCGGCCTGGGTCGTCACTCCGAGATCTCCACTCCCTCATAGCTGCCCAGCATGTCGAGGTTGGGCAGTGCCATCTGCAGATACAGGTCCAGATGGCGGATCTTGTCGTCTTCGGTGAACTCGAACACCGTCAGCGAGTTGACCACCGACTCGAAATCGCCGACCCTGCTGCGCTCCTCCAGTTCGAGGAACACTACGCCGTTGACCTCGCTGACGCGTTTGAACGAGCCTTCCCACTCCGACGACGGCGCCCAGTTGGTCAGAAACTCGATGTACTCGGTCCAGTTCATCACCTCTTTGAAGTTGCCGACGCGCTCGAACTCGTCGACGGCGACCAACTCCGCGAGCGGGCCCCAACTGTTCTTGGAGAACCCGGGTTGTTTGGCGGCGTCGTTGAGGCGCTTGGTGGTCTGGGTGTACTGCAGGGCGATGCGTGACCGGCCCTCATGGCCGGCAACGGCCGCGTCGATGTCTGACAACGGAGATCCTTCTCGGGGTGGCGGGGTGAGTTCAGCGTGCGGGGGAGGCGGCCAGGTACTTGTCGATCACCGAGTGGAAGTGGGCGATCACGACCTCCTCCTTGACCAGGGCCATGTGTTCGAGGCTTGAGTTGCGCAGCCCGATCTGCTGGCGGGGCATCTGCACGTAATCCTGTTGCAGGGCTTCGAAATACTTGAAGCTGCCCGGCTCGTCGACCACGATCGGCTCGGCGGTGAAGGCGGCCTTGTGTTCGTCGGGCAGCCACATGTAGCTCGCCACGTGCCAGATGCAGCGGTTGGGGTCGCCGTCGGGATGTGGCATCGACATGACGATGGTGGCCTCGCCGGCGCGGATCGTCATGAAGAAGTTGGGGAACAACACCCACCCGTGGTTGTCGCTCATCTGGGCATCGGTCAGGCCGCTGACGTCCAGACCCATACCGGTCAGGGTGTCGCGGGTGGCCTGCTGCAGGATGTTTCGGGCCTTGATCCCCTCCGGGAAGGTCAGGGTGCCGTCGTCGTTGCGGTACTGCTCGACGAGTTCTTGGAAGCGGGGCAGCACCGCGACCGTGGAGGGGAAGGTTTCGGGCAGTGCCATGATCCCGTCGACCTGGGACTCCGGACTGGCTCCGACGACATCGAACGGTGCCATGGACACGCAGTGGTTGTCGAAGAAGCGGTATCGGCTGGTTTTGGGGTCGATGTTGATGACCTGCAGCAGCTGCGGATGGATCCCGTCGATGTGGTACCCCTCCTGGAAGGCGTCCATGACGACCTTCCAGTTGCAGTCGATGGCCTCGGTCACGTCCATCACGGTGACCATCTCGTCGAGGTGGTAGGGCGCCAACAGCGTCGCAACCTCCTCGCCGATGAACTCCGACAACTCCTCGGCATTCGGGTCTGGGTTGAGGAAGATGAAGCCGGCGAAGGTGTCCACCGGCACCTCGATCAGGCCGTGCGTGGCCTTGTCGATCGGGCCGGCGAGCGCCTCGCGCAGCATGCCCTTGAGGTTGCCCTGCAGGTCGTAGGACCACAGGTGGTACTGGCACAGGAAGCCGCGCTTGGCATTCCCGGTGGACTCCCGGCACAGCACGTTGCCGCGGTGTCGGCAGGCGTTGACGAAGCCACGGATCTTGTCGTCCTTGCCGCGCACCACGATGTAGGACTGGTCGAAGATCCGATACTGCTTCCAGTCGGCCACCTTGGGCAGATCATCGACCCGGCCGACCACCTGCCAGGTCTTCATCCAGATCGAATCACGCTCGCGGGCAACGAACTCCGGTGAGACATAGCGTTCGGTCGGGATCTGCATCCGGTAGCGGTCGGGCGCGATGTCATCGAGGCCGGTGCCGTCCTGGTCCACCCATTCCCCGGGTCGTGCTGTCTGCATTGGCCAACCTCCTGGTCGCGGCTGTGCGTCGAATGTGAGCACGCGCAGGCTGTGCGCGTGCACGTGACTCGCATCACTAATATACATAGGTGTATATAAGATTCAAGCATGCAGATTTCAGCCCCGGTCCCACCTGTTGGGGGACTCGTGGCCGAAGAAGCGCCCGCACGCGGGGCGAGATCAGAAGTCAGTCAAGGGGTTCGACATGGCTCATCACCATGCCGAGGAAGGGGCCGTAGAGGTCTTCGTCATCGATATGGCTGGCCAGCGTCACGCCCTCGTTGGTGGCGATGAGCACCTTGGCCAGGGTTTCGGACGGGACCCGCAGGCGGCCGCCGATCTTCTCCAGGTGGGCGTCGATGTAGTCGGCCAGCGATCTCACGGTCTGGCGTCGCTGCGCCGAGACCCGCGCGCGGGCTTCGGGATTGCGCAGCAGGAACAGCGTGAACTCGTGTCCGAGTGCCGCGCGGTTCGGTGCGCCGATCGTCAACTCGCGCCATCGCTGCGAGAGCTTGTCGGCATCGAAGTCGCCCAGTGTCTCGAAGGAGTCCACAATGTCGTTGAACCCGTCGAGGAACCGCTGCAGTTGGCGTTCCATCACGGCGAGGAAGAGCTCCTCCTTGGTGCCGAAGTGCGCATAAATCGCACCGCGGGTGTATCCCGCGGCGTCGGCGATGACCTCCAGCGCCGCCGCACCGAATCCGTCGCGCGCCACCACCTCCTCGGCGGCGTCAAGCAGGAGAGTGCGCGTGTGCTCGACCCGTCGTTGCCGTGTCCACCGTTCCGCCACGTTGACATCCTCCCAGGACGGGTGGGGCGTAGGCGCCGCACGGGTTGGCGAGTTGCCAAATCCACCTTTGTATCCAAGATACATCTCTGTATATTCACGGTGTGCGCTGCGCCACAGCGGGCGCTGCGCGTCACCGCGAAAGGAACGCAATGGAACTGGTGGACCGCATCGCCAAACACCGTCGGATGGCTGAGAGCTATCGCGACAAGTACGTGCTCCAGACGGTGCAGGAAGGCGATTCGTACGACGAGTGGGAGTTCACCGACGATGCGGTGTACACCTCACCCTACTTCGTGGCCGACCAGGAACTGGTGCTCAAGGACGTCGCGACGTCGTTCGACACAGCCGCCACAGTCGAGGCCAAGGCGTACTCGGTGGTGTTCCCGGACTGGAAGCCTGTCGAGTTCAAGTGCTGGCCGGCCGACAACGGCTTCGTGATGCGCAACCGGTGGGAGGGCACCTCCGTCGACGGCGAGACCATGGGCTTCTACTCGATCAGCTTCGTTGAGACCAACGACGAGGCCCAGATCACCCACTGGTCCACCTACGTCAACGACGAGGAGTACGGGCCTTTTCTCGAGAAGGCCATCGGCGCGCGCGGGCCGTTCCACGGTGACGAGTACATGCAGGCCCTGGCCCGGCACTTCGAGAAGCACAGCCTCACGCTGTGAACGGCGGAGCTGAAGCAGTGACGGCAGGACCGACCGGGAATCTTCACGACCCCTGGGACGTCGAGCTCAACGCTGCGCGGGAGGTCGACATACCGGCGAACACTGGCAACGGCGGTCACACCGGATGATCGGTGCACGGGTGGCAGTCGTCACCGGCGGCGGATCCGGCATGGGGGAGGCCAGCTGTCATGAACTCGCCAAGCGCGGCAATGCGATCGCCGTGCTCGACATCAACGTCGAAGCGGCACAACGGGTTGCCGACGAGATCAAGGCCGCGGGCGGGACGGCGATCGGCGTCGGTGTCGATGTCGCCGATCGGTTCATGGTGGAGGCGGCATTCGAGCGTGTCCGTGCCGAACTGGGCCCGGTCGCGATACTGGTGACCAGTGCGGGCAAGGTCGGCTTCGGAAAGTTCTCCGAGATCACTGTCGAGGCGTGGAACCACATCATCGACGTCAACCTCACGGGCACCTTCCACTGCTGTCAGGTCGCCCTGCCGGACATGGTGGCGGCGGGATGGGGGCGCATCGTGATGATCTCGTCGTCGAGTGCGCAGCGTGGTTCGCCGTACATGGCGCACTACGCCGCGGCCAAGGGCGCGGTGATCACGCTGACCCGGTCGCTGGCCAATGAGTATGCCAAGAAGGGCGTCACGGTCAACAACATTCCACCGTCGAGCATCGACACCCCGATGGCCCGACAGTCTCAGGCGACCGGAAACCTGTTCAACCCCGAAGACCTCGCCAAGCGGATTCCGGTGGGGCACATGGGCACCGGCGAGGACATCGCGGCCGCTGTCGCATTCCTGTGCTCGGACGAGGCCGGCTTCATCACCGGCCAGGTCCTGGGCGTCAACGGCGGCGCCGTCATCTGACCCCGCAAACGAGAAGTGGGGGGGGGGGGGGGGGGGGGGGCCCGCGGGGGGGGGGGGGGGGGGGGGGGGGGGGGGGGGGGGGGGGGGGGGGGGGGGGGGGGGGGGGGGGGGGGGGGGGG
>NZ_LZHW01000082.1 GCF_001667265.1 Mycobacterium sp. ACS4331
GGGCCGACGCTGGGCGGGCATGTGCTGGGCGGGCTGCTGGCCCGGGAAATCGACGCGCTGCGGGCCGACCCCGACCTGGTGCCGGCGCGGCTGACCGTGGACATGCTGCGCCGGGTGGCCACCGAACCGGTTCAGGTCAGGGCGAAGGTGTTGCGGGTCGGCGGCCGGATGCAGGCCGTCGACGGCGAGGTCATCCAGCACGGCGAGGTGGTTGCACGGGCCTCGGCGCTGTATCTGCGGCGCGGCGACCAACCCGGGGAGCGCGCCTGGAGCACGCCCATCCAGTTGCCGCCGCTGCCCGTCGAACCGGCCGAGTTCGACGACGCCATGCCGATGTTCATCAAGCCGTACGGCCGGGATCCCGCCACCGACGGCCAGGGCATCGTGTGGCAGCACGACGGCCCGCGGTACGCATGGCTGCGGGAGGTGCGCGAACTGGTTGCCGGGGAGAAGAACTCGCCGTTCGTGCAGGCCGCCCTGGCGGTGGACGTGACGGCGTCGCTGACCAACTTCTCCACGTCCGGTTTGGGATTCATCAACGCCGACTACACGCTGACACTGTGCCGCCTGCCCGAGGGCCCGTACATCGGGATGGCGGCACTGACCCACTACAGCGACGCCGGGTTGGCCACTGGCACCGCGGGCCTGTTCGACACGCGCGGGCCGATCGGCACCGGCGTCACCACGGCGATCGCCAACCCGCACTTCGGCGCCCGACAGTTCATCAGGGCGTCTGAGTCGCAGTGAGCGTCAGGGTGCAAACGGGGCGAAGGTCCCGTCCAGCACCTCGCGGTGTCCGATGGTGCGGCCGGTGACCGTGTTGGGGTCGACCGCCGCCAGGCGCACCACCGCTTCGGCGAAGTCGGCCTCCGAACCGATGTCATCGAAATCCGTGCGGTAGTAGGACAGTCCGGGAGTCATCATGGCCTGCGACGGGGACAGCGCGTTGACGGAGATGTTGCGCCGCTGCAGTTCGTAGGCCGCCGAACTGGTCAGGTGCTCCAGGGCCGCCTTGGATCCGCCGTAGCCGGGCAGGATGCCGCCGGTGAAATCGGTGTAGGGCCCGTCTCCGGGGATGCGCGAGGCCACCGAGGAGATGTTGATGATCGCCCCTTCGCCCAGCGTCAGCATGTCCGGCACCACCAACTGCATGAGCTCGTACGCCGCGAACACCGCGATCTCGAAGTGCCGCCGGAAGGCATGCACCGGCGTGCCGACGAAGGCCGGCCAATCCGCCTGCGGCCCTGCAGGTCTGGCGGGCTTGGCCGGTTTGGCTGCCGGCGTGGCATCGGCTTTGGGCGGGCGACCGGGAGCGGTGAACGCCGCGTTGTTGACCAGGATGCTCACCGGCCCGAGCGCTGTACGGGCCTCCTCCACCAGACGCGGCAGGTCGTCACGGTCGGTCAGGTCGGCGCGGATCGGGACGGCTTTCCCGCCGGCGGCCTCGATCTCGGCGACGGTGGCACCGATGGTGCCGGGGAGGCGTTCGTCCCAGACCTGTTCGGTGCGCGCGACGACGGCGACCCCCGCGCCCTCTGAGGCCAGCGCCAGGGCGATCGCGCGCCCAAGCCCGCGACTGGCCCCCGTCACGATCGCGGTCCGGTTCTCCAGGCGTCCCATGGTCATCTCCTCACTCCGTGCACGACGATCGCGGTGGTCTGATCCACCCAGTCCTCGTCGAGCGGCCTGGCGGGATCGAAAAGCAACCTCAGCATCGTCGCACCGCCGATCACTTCGATCAGACGGTCGGGGTCGATGTCGGGATGCACCTCACCCCGCGTAATCCCCTCCAGCACCCGCTGGCGGACGGCCGAGAACGTCTCGGTGAACCGGTCCCTGATTCGAGCGTTGAGGCGCTCATCGGCCACCATGTCGGCGATCAGCCCTGGCAGCGCGGCCCGCACGACGGGCGTGGTGTACACGTCGCGGGCAACGGCGATCATGGCGCGGACATCCGCGGCGATGTCGCCGATCGACGCCTCCAGCGCGGTCGGTGCAGCCGGAAAGGTGGCCTCGTGGACGAGTTCGACCTTGCTGGACCAGCGTCGGTACAGCGCGGTCTTGGTGGTGCCCGCCCGCTCGGCGATCGCCGCCATGGTGAGGTTCGAATAACCGATCTCGACAACCAGCTCCGCGGTGGCCTCGAGTATGGCAGCGTCGATACGCGGATCGCGGGGACGGCCGGCGCCGGAACCCTTGTCAACCGCCGATGGGTCTGCTTTCATAACGCTACCCACCGTATCGTAATTCTGGCGACAAGGAAGTGCTCAGTGCCGAGTGATCCCACCGTCGAGACCGACATCGACCATCTTCAGCGGTCCAGCCGGGATGTCAGCACCCTGCCCGCGGTGCTGTCGCAGTGGCTCTCGACTGTGATGCCGGGGGGCGTCGCACCCGAGATCACCGTGGAGAGCGGCGTCGACTCCAACGGAATGTCCTCGGAGACCATCATTCTCACGGGACGCTGGATCTCCGATGGAGGGCCCCACGAACAGAAGTGGGTGGCCCGAGTCGCACCCGGCGAGGACGACGTCCCCGTCTTCTCGTCGTACCGGCTTGACCACCAGTTCGAGGTCATGCGCGCCGCGGCCGAACTCACCGACATCCCGGTCCCCCGGGTGCGCTGGCTGGAGAACACCGGCACCGTGCTGGGGCGCCCGTTCTTCCTCATGGACCACGTCGACGGGGTGGTCCCGCCCGACGTCATGCCCTACACGTTCGGCAACAACTGGTTCGCCGACGCCAGCGCGGAGCAGCAGCGCGCACTGCAGGACCGCACCGTCGAGGTCATCGCCAAACTGCACTCGATCCCCGACGCCGAGAAGCGGTTCGCCTATCTCACCGAGGTCGACCCGCCGGGTGACAGTCCCCTGCGGCGCCACTTCGCCTGGCTCAAGGACTGGTACGACTTCTCCGTTCCCGGGATCGGCCGCTCGCCCCTGGTGGAACGCGCGCTGGTCTGGCTCGAGGACAACTTCCCCGACGACGTCGCGGCGGCGCCGTCCGTGCTCGCATGGGGCGACTCGCGCATCGGCAACGTGCTCTACCGCGACTTCGCGCCGGTCGCGGTGCTCGACTGGGAGATGGCCACCGTTGGCCCCCGCGAGTTGGATGTCTCATGGATCATCTTCGCGCACATGGTCTTCCAGGAACTCTGCGGCCTCGCCGGGATGCCTGGCCTGCCCGAGGTGCTGCGCGAGGAGGACGTGGTGGCCACGTACCGCGCCCACACCGGCGTCGAGGTGGGTGATCTGCACTGGTTCTACGTGTACTCCGCGGTCGTGTGGTGCTGTGTGTTCATGCGCACCGGCGCGCGCCGAGTGCACTTCGGCGAGATCGAACGGCCCGAGGACGTCGAATCGCTGTTCTACCACCGATCCCTGCTGGAGAAGCTGCTCGAAGGGAGCCACTGATGCTCGGGCCCATGGACGAGTTCCCGGTACACCAACTCCCCCAACCGATCGCGTGGCCGGGATCGAGCGACCGCAACTTCTACGACCGCTCGTACTTCAACGCCCACGACCGCACCGGGGACATCTTCGTCATCACCGGCATCGGCTACTACCCCAACCTCGGGGTCAAGGACGCCTTCCTGCTGGTTCGGCGCGGTGACGTGCAGACCGCGGTGCACCTTTCAGACGCCATCGACCAGAATCGGCTGCACCAGCACGTGGGCGCCTACCGGGTCGAGGTGGACGAGCCACTGCACCGCCTGCGGATCATCCTCGAAGACACCGAGGGGATCTCCGCCGACCTCACGTGGCAGGGCCTGTTCGATGTCGTGCAGGAGCAGCGCCACATCCTGCGCACGGGCAACCGCGTCACCCTCGATGCCCAGCGGTTCGCCCAATTGGGTTCCTGGCAGGGACATCTGGAGATCGACGGCGAACTCGTCACGGTCGACCCCGCGACCTGGATCGGCAGCCGGGACCGGTCCTGGGGCATCCGGCCGATCGGCGAGGCCGAACCCGCGGGCCGGCCCGCGGACCCGCCGTTCGAGGGCATGTGGTGGCTGTACGTGCCGATGGCGTTCGAGCACTTCTCGATCGTGCTGATCATCCAGGAGGAGCCCGACGGCTTCCGGTCCCTCAACGACTGCACCCGCATCTGGAAGGACGGCCGCATCGAGCAGCTCGGCTGGCCGCGCGTGAAGATCCACTACACGTCGGGCACCCGAATCCCGACCGGCGCCACCATCGAGGCCACCGACGCACGCGGCGACGCGCTTCGCTTCGAGGTGGAGTCCAAGCTGGCCTGCCCGATCCATGTCGGCGGCGGCTACGGCGGCGACTCGGACTGGATCCACGGCACGTGGAAGGGCGAGAACTTCACCGAACGCCTGACCTATGACATGACCGACCCCGCGATCATCGGACGCGCCGGGTTCGGCGTCATCGACCACGTCGGCCGAGCGGTCTGCCACGGCCCGGACGGCACCGCCAGCGAGGGCTGGGGGCTGTTCGAGCACGGCGCCCTGGGACGGCACGACCCATCGGGGTTCGCGGACTGGCTGACCGTCGCCCCCTGAGTCTCGCGATTTCGGCGCGCTTTCCGGTGCTGAGCGCCGGTCAGCGCGCCGAAAGTGCGCGGCGGAGGGCGGCGATCACGTGTTCGGGCCGCTCCACCAGGTCCTGCCAAGTGAACCGCAGGATCTGCAGATCGAGCAGCGCAAGCTGATTCTGCCTGCGCCGATCTCGCTGAAAGGTCTCGGCGTCACTGTGGAACGCCCACCCGTCGATCTCCACCGCCAGCTTCTTCCCGCGAAACAAGAAGTCGACGAGGTAACCGCCGACCGGAACGTTCGCTTCCCAACCCGTGATGTCGGCCCGCGTCACCAGTTCGATGAACAATCGCTCGGCGTGTGATCGGGCACCGTCGTCTGCGGCCCGCAGCAACATGCGGGCGCGAGGAGATCCATAGCGCCCCTTGTTGTCCAAGTGCGCTCGCCACAGTTGAGGGAGATCAGTACACCGCTGCAGCGCACTGTCCATCACAGCCGGCCCACCGCCGGGTCGGACCGCCGCTTCGATCACGGTCAGCGGCAGGGCCGTCACCAGCAGTCCGTTCCGCTCGATGAGATCGACTGGCTTGAGATCGCGACGCCGGACCCGGGTGCCCGGATGACAGCGCCCACGCGAGTTTCGCGGCACCGTCACCTCTACGATGCCGGGTGGCTTACTGACCAGGCCATGCCACCACGCCGCGGCCAACCCGCTGGCCGCGGCGCGTGGCCCATACGACCACACGGCGGCACGCAGCCGCGCCGCGGGCGTGAACGGTCGATCGTCGACGAAGTAGACACCCCGGCCACATCTGCGCCAACTTTTCGTGCGCACCCGTCGTCGTACCGCGTCTTCGCTCAGCCCACACCGCCGGGCCTGCGTCAGCGTGATGACTCCGTCATGTCGTCGAAGATGGTCATCAATCACAATCGTTGGACTGACAACCCAGCCCGAACGGTTCCCTCCCTCGCGATCTCGGCGCGGGGGGGGGGGGGCCCCCCCCCCCCCCCCCCCCCCCCCCCCCCCCCCGCGGGGGGGGGGGGCGGGGCGGATCCCGGCGGGAGCGGGGGGCGCGGGCCG
>NZ_LZHW01000083.1 GCF_001667265.1 Mycobacterium sp. ACS4331
CCGGGGGCGGGGGGGGGGGGTGGCGGGGGGCGCCGGGGGGGGGGCGCGGGTTTTTTTTCCCCCCCCCCCCCCCCCCCCCCACCCGGCCGGGCGGGGCCCTCCCTCCGCGCCGCGCGGCCCCCCCCCCCGGGGGATGGGGACTCGCGGGAGGGGGAGAGGGGCCCGCGTCAGGCGAAGCTCACCGTGACGTCGCCGCCGTTCGGGTCGGCGTTGGCCACCAGCGACCACGGTGCGCGATAGACCCGGCCCGGCGCGGCCGGCCACGGTGTGCGTGCGGTGCCGATGATGCGGCCGTCCTGGGCGGCGCGCAGTTTCGGCAGCCGCCGGAATTCGTCGACCCACAGCAGCAGATCACCACGCGGGGCCACCGAACCGTCGCCGCGCACGAGTTGCGGTGTGACCCAACGGAATGGTGCGGCAGCCC
This sequence comes from Mycobacterium sp. ACS4331, assembly GCF_001667265.1. Taxonomy (GTDB): domain Bacteria; phylum Actinomycetota; class Actinomycetes; order Mycobacteriales; family Mycobacteriaceae; genus Mycobacterium. The sequence continues at coordinate 425 of NZ_LZHW01000083.1, forward strand.
GGATGCGGGCGGCTGGACGCTCGCGCTGCGCGGGGTCGTGCAGGTATTCGCTCACCGAGTCCGCGACATGCCTGCCGTCCAGGGCCGCTCCATCGGCGGTGTCCACCGGGTGCAGCAGGTTGCCTGCGGCGAACACACCCAGTCGGCTGGTCGCCAGGCGCGCGTCCACCAGCGGCCCGCGTGTCGCGGCGTCCATCGCCAGGCCGGCGGAGCGGGCCAACTCATGGTCGGGGATCCAGTCGCCGGTGAACACCACTGTGTCGCATTCGATGGTGGTGCGCTCACCGGTGTCGAGGTTCTCGACCACAGCGTGGTGCACCCGGCCCCTGCCGTGCAGCGACACCAGCCGACAGCGGGTCAGCACGGGGCCCTTCAGCAGCGCGCGCCCGGGTGCCCGGAACGCGAGGTAGGCCTCGGCCCGCGGGTAGGGCGTCACCATTCCGACGCAGGCGCACCCGGCCTCGCGCAGGGTCACCACCGCCGACCAGCTGACCAGCTCGGCGCCGATGACCAGGGCCCGCGAGCCCACCTCGGCGCGATGCAGATGCACCAGGTTCTGCAGTTGACCGGTGGTCAGCACGCCCTCGGCGCGGTCGCCGGGGATCATCCGGGCGGACCGTGGCCGCTCGCGGGCACCGGTCGCCAGGACGACGGCATCGGCCGTGACGGTCTGAACCCCGAGCGGAGAGGTGAGCAGCAGCGTCCGGTCGCCGCTCCACCCGGTGACCATGGTCTCGGTGGCCAACAGCGCACCCGCGTCGCGCGCGGAGTCGGTGAGCCGACGGGCATAGGCGGGGCCCGAGATGAACCGGCGCAGATCCCGGATGCCGTACCCGAGATGATCGCTGTGCCGGGGGATTCCGCCGGTCTGGGCCTCACGTTCGATCACCAGCACATCGCCGGACACCCGGCGGGCGAGTTCGGTGGCCGCGGTCAGGCCGGCAGGACCGCCGCCGATGACCGCGACGGCCACCTTCCTGTCCAGCTGTGTCGTCACTTGTCATCTCCACCGTTGTCGTTGGCGGCCAACAACTCTCGGGTGTGCGCGCCGCAGTAGAAGCCCTGGCAGCGTCCGTTCATCACCCGGGTGCGGCGCCGCAGCCCGCTGAGATCCGCCGGGGGGATCGGGGTGGTGAAGGTGTCCCGGATCTCGCCCGCGCTGACGCGCTCGCAGAAGCACACGATGCGGCCGTACTCGGGGTCGGCAGCGATGCGCGCCTGGTCCTGATAGGGGCGCACGCCGGCCTCGCCGAGGTTGGGCACCTGCACCGGGCCGGGCAGATCGGTGCGTTCGGTGACGTCGACTCCCACCTCAGCGAGCAGGCCGACGACGTACTCGGCGATCGCCATGCCGGCGGTCAGCCCCGTGGAGCGGATCCCGCCGACCAACACGTAGTGCCGGCTCTCGTCGACGTCGATCAGGTAGTCGTCGCGGTCGATCGCCGCGCGCAGTCCCGCATAGCTCGCCGTGACCTCCTCCTCGAAGAGCTTCGGCATCAGTGCGCGCCCCTTGGTCGTGAGGAAGTCGAACCCCTCCTCGGAGGTCCCGGTGGCACCACGGTCCTGCAGGTTCTCCGACGTCGGGCCCACCATCACGTTGCCGTAGATGGTGGGACTGACCAGAACACCCTTGCCTTTCGAGGACGGTACGGCCAGCACGATGCACGGCACCATCGGGCGGGAGAGCTTGTCGAACACCAGGAGTTCCCCGCGCCGGGGGGTGACCGTGAAGCGGTCGTGGCCGAACGCCCGGTCGAGGTGGTCGGCGCCGAGGCCTGCGGCATTGATCACCCACCGGCCGCGGTGGTCGCCCGCCGAGGTGGTCAGCGTGGTGCCGTCGGCGTCGGTGTGCACCGCCGTCACGCGCGCGTTGCGGACGAGGCGCGCGCCGAAGCGCACCGCGTCGGTGGCCAGCGCCAGGTTGGTCGACCACGTGCAGATGATGGACTCGTCCGGCACCGTCAGACCCGCCAGCGCACCGGGACCCAGATCGGGCACCCGCCGGTACACCTCGTCGGCGTCGACGATCTCGCATCGGTGATAGCCGTTGCGCTCGGCCTTGTCCTTCAGCCCGGGAAGCGCCTCGCGCTCCTCATCGTTCCAGGCGACCAGCATCGCGCCGGTGCGTTCCAGGGCGATACCGGTCTGCTCGGCGTACTGACCGAGCATCTCGTAGCCGCGGGCCACCAGGCGCGACTCCAACGTCCCGGGGGTCGCGTCGAATCCGGTGTGCAGCAGCGCGGTGTTGGCCTTGCTGGTGCCGTCGCCGATGTCCTGGCGGGCTTCGGCCAGGGTCACCGACAGGGACGTGGCCGCCAGCGCACGCGCGATCGCGGCGCCGACGATTCCACCTCCGACCACGATGACGTCGCTGACATCGTCTGGTGTGCTCATCAGGGGTTGTGCTCCGGGGTGTCGAGGGTCGGCGGTTCGGGGGACTGGGTGGCCGTGGCACTGTGGCGCCAGCGGGCGAGGTGGTCGCGCGCCTGTGCGTCAGACCACTGGGGGTCGAAGGTACGGGCGGGACTCCACGGGACGACGGCGTCGGCGACGGTGAGTGAGTCGTCCAGTGCCAAGCGTGCGCATGCCGCCGCGCCGAGGGCCGTGGCGTGCAGTGACGGGTAGATGTCGACGGGGATGCGGGCCAGGTCCGCCTGGGCCTGCATGAGCACCGCCGAGCGGGTCAGACCGCCGTCGACCCGCAGGCGGGTCAGGGGCTGCCCCATGTCGGCCGCCACGGCGTCGGCCAGCGAGGCGACCTGTGCGGCGATGCCCTCCAGCAGCGCCCGCACGAGGTGCCCGCGTCCGCTGGACAGCGTCATGCCGGTGAAGGAGGCGGTGGCCCTCGGGTCCCACCAGGGGGCGGCCAGGCCCGCCAGCGCGGGCACACACAGCACGCCGTCGCTGGAGTGGGCCGCGACGGCATCCAGCTGATCGGCGCCCGAAACCAGTCCCAGGTCGACGGCCCAGCGCACGGCCGAGGCCGCGGTGTAAACCTGGCCGTCGACGCAGTAGGACCGCTGTCCGCGCAGGCCCCATGCCACTGATGTGGTGAGCCCCGCCGAGGAGCGGGTGCCGTGCGCACCGAGTTGTGCCAGCAGGAATGCGCCGGTGCCGAACGTGCACTTGGCTGAGCCCGCCTCGAGGCAGGATTCGGCCAGCAGCGCCGCCTGCTGGTCGACGATGATCCCGGCCACCGGCAGGCGGGCGCCGAAAACCTCGGTGTCGCCGACGATCTGGTCACAGTCGACGATCTCGGGTAGCTGCTCGCCACCGAGTCCGAACAGTTCGAGAAGTTCGTCGTCCCACTTGCCGGAGTCCAGATCGGTCAGCAGGGACCGGCTCGCGGTCGAGACGTCGGTGACGAACGCTCCGGTCAGCTGGTGCAGCAGCCACGTGTCGGACGTCGTCACCACGCCGTCGCGGGTCAGGTTGTCCCTGATCCACATCATCTTCGGGGCGGAGAAGTACGGGTCGAGCACCAGTCCGGTGCGGGCGGCGACCCAGGCCGCTGAATCAGTTCTCGCCGCGCACAGGGGTTCGGCGCGCCGGTCCTGCCAGACGACGGCGGGGGTCAGGGGTTCCCCGGTTCGGCGATCCCATGCCAGAACGGTCTCGCCCTGGTTGGCCAGCGCCACCGCGGCCACCGGCACACCCGCCTCGGCGAGTGCGCGGCGCCCGGCGGTGACGACGGAGTCGAGCAGCGCCCTGGGGTCCTGTTCGACTCCGCCGTCGGGCAGATACTCCGGCCGCAGGGTGACTTCGGCGACGGCGACCGCGCGACCCAACTCGTCGACGACGACGGCCTTCGTTCCCGAGGTGCCCTGGTCGATGGCCAGAAGGTGGGGCATGTCAGCCTTTTTCCGCCTGGGCGTCGAGTTCGGCGTCGATCGAGGTCATCGTCGGCATCGACAGGCCGTGCCGGCCCCGCGTCGCCATCAGGTATCCGAGATACGCTGCGCCGATCGCGACCATCACCAGAACATAGGCCCAGGCCTGCCCAAAGCTCGAATCGCGGAACAGTGCGAGTTCGAAGACCAGCCACACCAGCGCGACCACCAGGATCGGGATCTCCCAGACACCGAGGTCGAACTTCCCGTTCTGCGGCAACGTCTTCCGCTTGACGAGGTAGAGCACCACGGCCGCGGCGTACATCACCGCAGGCAGGAGGGTGGCGGCGCCGAAGAGCGTGAACAGCGCGGTCTCCGAATGCGAGAACACGGCCAGAATCAGCTGAGCCAGAACGAAGTACAGCACCGTGGCCTTGAACGGGGTGTGGAATCTCGGCGAGATCTGGCTCCACTGCTGCCATCCCGGGAAGCGCTCGTCGCGCGACATCGCCCAGGTCACCCGGACGCCGGTGATCATGATGACCAGGCCGCACGCGAAGATCGCCAGCACCACCATGATGAGCAGCAGGGTGGCCACCGCCGATCCGAGGGTGTTCTGGATGACGTCGGCGATCGGGGTGCCCGATTCCGCCAGTGCGACCGGGTCCCCGACGGCCAGCGTCACCGCGAGCAGGAACAGGAAGCCCAGCACGCCGGAGGCGAACACGGCCTGCACCATGGCCCTGGGCACCACGCGCTCGGGATCGTGGGTCTCCTCGGCCAGGTTGGCGGCGGACTCGAACCCGACGATGGTGAAGGCACCGAGCAGGAAGCCCATCATCCAGGGGCCCGCCGACGTCCAGTCGCCGAAGCTCCAGAAGCCCTCGGTGGCGACCGCGCCCTTGCTGATCAGGTTGGAGAAGTCCATTTGACCGCGGACCGCGGCGACGACGAACAGTAGGACGGTCAGCGCGACCATGCCGATCAGTTCGAGGGTCACGAAGCCGTTGTTGACCCGCTCGGCCCACGGCGTGGACAGCGCGACCAGCAGGAACTGCGCCAACAGCACCAGTGCGGTGACCACCCAGGCGATCGTGGGGGTGCCCTCGTAGCTGAGCAGCACAGGCAGGATCGTCGAGGCGATCGTGTAGTCGACCGCCACCACGACGACGGCCAGGAAGGCGAACGAGATCCAGCCGATGATCCAGCCCAGCACGGGGTTGGCCAACCGGGACATCCACTGGTAGTGGTAGCCCGTCACCGGCATCCGGGACGCCAGCGCGCCGAGTACGAACGCCACCGCCAACTGCCCGACGACGGCGATCGGCCACGTCCAGATGCCCACGGGGCCAGACGAATTCAACACTGAGCCGTATGTCGTGAAGATGCCCGTGGCGATCGAGACGAACGCGAAGGCGACCGCGAAGGACGCGAACTTGCCGGTGTGTCTCTCGAGCACGGGCGAATAGCCGAACTGTGCGAGTTCGGCGGCGTCGCGGGCGTCCGAATCAGAACCTGCCATGCTTCCTCCGTGGTGGTATAGACCAACTGGTTGAACCAGAGTATGGAGAGGGGGGCGATCACCGTCAACCCCAGAAACGCACTTTTTACTTGGGACTGGGTGCGTCTTGGTATAGACCAAGTGGTCCCGGGCGGCGCGATACCCTCATGGGATGGCGGCGCCCCAGCGAAACCACACGTCTCCGCGGTACATCGCAATCGCCGAACTCGTCCGCGAGAGCATTTCGTCCCAGCAGCTCGGACCCCATGTCCTGGTGCCCTCGGAACGTGAGCTGGCGGAACAGCACGGGGTCAGCCGGATGACCGCACGACAGGCCCTGTCGCTGCTCGAGAGTGAGGGCGTGGTCTACCGCAACCCGCCGCGCGGAACCTTCGTGGCCGAGCCCCGGGTGCGGTTCCACATCGGCAGCTTCTCCGAAGAGGTCTCCCGCCTGGGCAGGCATCCGGACGCCCGGTTGCTGTGGGCCGAGGAGCAGCAGCCCACTCCGGCGGTGCGCAGCGCGCTGCAGCTGTCCGGTGACGCGCGCGTGCACGTCTTCCACCGTCTGCGCACCGTGGACGACGTGCCGTTCGCGCTCGAGACCACCTATCTGCCCGCAGATCTCACGCCCGGAATCCTCGACGAACCCTCGTCGGGATCGCTCTGGGCGGTGCTGCGGGAGCGGTTCGGAATCACCCTGACCCGCTCCACGGCGGTGCTGGAGTCGATCGTGCTCGACGAGCTCTCCAGCCGCCAGCTCGGCGTACGGGCCGGTGCGGCGGGCACGCTGCTCACGCGGCGCACGGAGGACTCCGCGGGGCGCTGCGTCGAATACGCCCGCGACATCTACCGGGCCGACCGCGCGGCCTTCGAGGTCTCCGAGATCCTGAGCGAGTGACAAGCGCATCGCCGGTCGCGGCCTATACCTCCAGTAAGCTGGCCTATCGTGCAACCGGCCAGCGACCGGCCCAGGCGACGGCTGGGCGTGATGGGTGGGACATTCGATCCCATCCACAACGGTCACCTGGTCGCCGCCAGCGAGGTCGCGGACCTGTTCGACCTCGACGAGGTGGTGTTCGTCCCCACCGGTGAGCCGTGGCAGAAGCAGAAGCGCCACGTCACACCCGCCGAGGATCGTTACCTCATGACGGTGATCGCGACGGCGTCCAATCCCCGCTTCTCGGTCAGCCGGGTGGACATCGACCGCGGTGGCCCCACCTACACCAAGGACACGCTGCGTGACCTGCAGGCCGCCAACCCGGACACCGACCTGTACTTCATCACCGGCGCCGACGCGTTGGGCTCGATCCTGTCGTGGCAGAACTGGGAGGACCTGTTCTCCATGGCCCGCTTCGTCGGCGTCAGCCGACCGGGTTTCGAACTCGACGGCAAGCACATCTCGGCGGCCATGGCCGAACTTCCGGACGACGCGCTGAGCTTGGTGGAGATCCCGGCGTTGGCCATATCATCCACCGACTGCCGTCAACGCGCGGCCGAGTCACGACCGATCTGGTACCTGGTGCCCGACGGGGTCGTGCAGTACGTGTCGAAACGCGGTCTGTACCGCACGCCTGCCACCGCGGGCCAACCAACAGGGGTGACGCTATGACCGCCAGTGCCGAGGCAATCGAGATGGCAGGAGTTGCCGCCCGCGCGGCCGCGGCGAAACTGGCCGAAGATGTGGTCGTCATCGATGTCTCCGGTCAGCTCGTCATCACGGACTGCTTCGTCATCGCGACGGGGTCCAACGACCGCCAGGTCAACGCGATCGTCGACGAGGTCGAGGAGAAGATGCGCCTGGCCGGCCACAAACCGGCCCGCCGTGAGGGCACCCGCGAGGGCCGCTGGGTGCTGCTGGACTACGTCGACATCGTCGTGCACGTCCAGCACCGCGACGAGCGCGACTTCTATGCGCTGGACCGGTTGTGGAAGGACTGCCCGGTGGTGCCGGTCGACCTCGGCGAGGCGCCCGCGGAGGACTCCGAATGAGGATCCGTCGTCTGGTGATGCTGCGGCACGGCCAGACGGAGTACAACGCGGGCAGTCGGATGCAGGGCCAGCTGGACACGGACCTCTCCGACCTGGGCCGGGCCCAGGCCGTCGCGGCCGCCGAGGTGCTCGGCAAACGCCAGCCGCTGCTGATCGTGTCCTCGGATCTGCGCCGCGCCTACGACACCGCCGTGACACTCGCCGAGCGGACCGGGGTGCCGGTCGAGGTCGACCCCCGGCTGCGGGAGACGCATCTGGGGGACTGGCAGGGTCTGACCCACACCGAGGTCGACGCGTTGGCACCGGGTGCCCGGCTGGCCTGGCGCGACGACGCGCGGTGGGCACCGCACGGTGGGGAGAGCAGGGTCGACGTCGCCGAGCGCAGCGTGCCGTTGGTGGCCGAGATCGCCGCGGCGAACCCCGAGTGGGGCGTCGAGGAGTCCGATCGGCCGGTGGTGCTGGTGGCGCACGGCGGGCTGATCGCCGCGCTGACCGCGGCGCTGCTGGGCATCCCGGTGGACAACTGGCCGGTGCTCGGCGGGATGGGCAACGCCAGTTGGGTCCAATTGGCGGGACATTCGGCGCCCGACGCCGACTTCGCCGACATCCGGTGGCGGCTGGATGTGTGGAACGCCTCTGCGCAGGTGGCCAACGATGTCCTCTGAGCCGACGGGCGATCGCAAGACCCTGCTGGTCTTCGCCGACTCGCTGTCCTATTACGGCCCGACCGGCGGACTGCCCGCAGACGATCCCCGGATCTGGCCCAATATCGTTGCCTCCCAACTTGGTTGGGACCTCGAGCTGATCGGCCGAATCGGCTGGACATGCCGCGACGTGTGGTGGGCGGCCACCCAGGACCCCCGGTCATGGGCTGCGCTGCCGCGCGCCGGTGCGGTGATCTTCGCGACCAGCGGCATGGACTCGCTGCCGTCCCCGCTGCCGACCGCGCTGCGTGAGGGGATCCGCTACGTCCGTCCGGCGACTCTGCGCCGATGGGTTCGGGACGGCTACGGCTGGCTGCAGCCGCGGCTCTCGCCGATCTCACGTTCAGCGCTGCCGCCGCACCTGACCGTGGAGTACCTCGAGATGACGCGCGGTGCCATCGATTTCAACCGTCCGGGTATCCCGATGGTGGCGTCGCTGCCCAGCGTGCACATTGCCGACACCTACGGCCGGGCCCATCACGGCCGGGCGGGCACGGTGGCCGCGATCACCGAATGGGCGCAGCAGCACGACATCGCCCTGGTGGACCTCAAAGAGGCCGTCGCCGAACACATCTTCGCAGGTCGTGGCAACCCGGACGGCATCCACTGGAACTTCGAGGGCCACGAGGCGGTGGCGGAATTGATGCTCAAAGCGCTCGGTTCGGCGCTGGAGAAGGCCGGCGGCTGAGCGGTGCCTGTCGTCGTCACTGATTCCTCCGCTCGACTGCCCGCTGAACTCGCTGCAGCACACGGCATTCGAGTCGTCCCCCTGCACGTTCTGGTTGACGGTCATGACCTCCGGGACGGCGTGGACGAGGTTCCCCTCGACATCCACGACCGGCAGGCCACCACGGCGGCGGCGAGCCCGGCCGAACTGCGGGCGGCCTACGAGGCGGCGTTGGCCGACAGCGGCCGCGCCGGTGTCGTGGCGGTGCACCTGTCGTCGGCCCTGTCCGGCACCTTCGGCGCGGCCGAGCAGGCCGCGCGCGAACTCGATGCGCCGGTGCGGGTGGTCGATTCCCGCTCGACGGCGATGGGCACCGGCTTCGTCGCGCTGGCGGCGGCCCGTGCGGCGGCCGACGGCGCCGACCTGGTCGCCGCGGCCGCCGCCGCGCAGGCTGCGGTCTCCCGCAGCCATGGGTACATCGTGGTGCACCGCCTGGACAACCTGCGGCGCAGCGGCCGGATCGGCGGGGCCGCGGCCTGGTTGGGCACCGCACTGTCGCTCAAGCCGTTGTTGCGCATCGACGACGGGAAACTTGTTCTCGCGCAGCGGGTCCGGACGCCGAGCAAAGCCGTCGCCACCATGATCGACCGCGTCGCCGAGATCGTGGGGGACCGCAAGGCCGCGCTGGCGGTGCATCACGTCGACAACCCCGAGGGTGCCGCCGAGGTCGCGGACGCGCTGGCCGAGCGACTGCCCGCCTGCGATCCCGCACTGATCTCGGAGTTGGGCCCCGTGCTGGCCCTGCACGTCGGCGCGAGCGCCGTCGCGGTGGTGCTCGACCTGCCCGACGCGGGTTAGGCGAACCGGCCTGTCACAGGAGGCAGGTCGGCCAGCGTCACGATGCCCGGCTGCGCCGCCACCACCGCGGGCACCGCATTGGTGACCGGCATTGCGGTGTAGATCATTCCGAGACCCATGAATCCGGGTTCGGGCCAGTCCGCCGGCGGCAGGCAGTGCAGCACGGTCCGCATGTTCGGCACCCCGAAGACCTGGATGACGTGCCCATGCTCAAGTGGCTTCGGCGGCGTCACGTGATCCCCCATGGTCCAGTTGAATCCGACGGAGACGACATTGCGATCACCGACCCAGCCCCGGTGGTACCCGTACACGCTGCCGACGGTGCCCTTCGGGATGGTCATGAATCCCAGGTCGGTGTCGTCGGTGGCGGCGGTGAACTCCACGTCGAACGTCATCCGGTCCAGTTGCGCCCCAATGGCATCGGCCATCATCGCGGCGGACTCCGCGAACACCTCACTCTCCACGCGCACACTCTCGGCCAGACCCGGCGTGCTCGGATCGCGGCCGAACCCCATGGCCGACTGCGTGCCCGCCGACTCGTAGGTGGAGCAGTCCACCGACTCGGTGATCCGAATCTCGTCCACACGCTCGCAGGAACTCGACAGCACCATGCCGACCATGTTCGTGACGCCGGGATGGGCGCCGCTGCCGAAGATGCTGGATCTGCCCGCCGCACAGGCCGCCAGGATCCGTTCCCGGTCAGCCGGAGTCTGCTTGCCCCCGGTGATCCAGGCCGCGCTGGTGCAGACGTTGACGCCGGACTCGAGCAGTGCCACCAGTTCATCGATGCTGGGCCACAACGGGTTGTAGCAGCACGCGTCGGCGCCCAGCGCCAGCAGTGCGCCGATGTCGTTGGTTGCCGTGACGCCGGTGGGCTCGTCGAGGCCCGCCAATTCGGCGGCGTCCCTGCCCACCTTGTCGGCGCCGTGTGCGTAGACGCCGACGAGTTCCATATCGTCGCGCCCGATGATCGCGTGCAGCGATCGGCGGCCGATGTTGCCCGTGGTCCACTGGATCACCCGCAGGGGTCGGTTGAGGCCCGTCACGGCTGGCACGCTACCGGTGCGTGGTTGTGCACAGTGCGGTCTTCGTCCACAGGTCCCACTCTGCGGAACGCACATGCCCGCGATCGGTCGCGGCACGGATCTAACGTCGCGGCATGCGCACCGAACCACCCGTCGACCAGCTGCTGCGCCGCCTGGGGGAGCAGCCCCACGCGCGTGACGCCGACCACGCCGACGAACCCGGGGCGTCCGATGCGTCCGCGGCGCTGTTGCCGCGGTGGCTGCCCGAGGCCGAGGTGGGCCGTGACCGATCGCTGCGTGAACAGCTCTCGGCCCTGCGGGCCGACCCGGGCCGCACCGGTGCCGTGGCGCTGGCCGTCATCGCCGCCGTCGCGGTGCTGGTCACGATCATCACGCTGATGCGCGACGATCCCGCGCCGGTGGCCTCGGCCAATCTGCCCAGCGTCGAGATGGCCGGGACGGGCAGTGCGGCCCCCTCGGCTGCGCACACCGCCGCACCCGGTCCGCTGGTGGTCAGCGTCGTCGGGCTGGTGCAGACGCCCGGCCTGGTGACCATGACGCCCGGCGCGCGGGTGGCCGAGGCGATCGCCGAGGCGGGCGGCGTACTCGTGGGTGCCGACACGGTCGGACTGAACATGGCGCGGCGGCTGGCCGACGGCGAGCAGGTGGTCGTCGGCGTCACGGCGGCGCCGGGCGCGCCGCCGGCATTGGGCAGTTCGATCAGCGGCACTGGGCCGCAGGATGATTCGCCCGGCCCGGCACCGGGTGCAGCTTCCGGCCCCATCGACCTCAACGCCGCCACGGTCGAACAGCTCGACGCGCTGCCGGGTGTGGGGCCTGTCACCGCGGAGGCGATCGTCGCCTGGCGCGCCCAGCACGGCGGGTTCAGCAGTGTCGACCAACTGGGCGAGGTCGACGGGATCGGGCCGGCCCGGCTGGACAAGCTGCGCGATCAGGTGCGGGTGTGAATGAGCGCCTCGACATCCGTCTGGTGCCCGCGGCGGCGGTCGCGTGGGCGATCACCGCCGCGGGGGTGCGCTGGCCGATCGGTCCCGTGCTCGCGGCGGGATGTCTGCTGCTCGCGGTGGCAACGCTGCTGGTGCGGCCGCGCGTCGTGGGGGCTGCCGTCGTCGGGGTCGCGTGCGTGGGCGCCGGATTCGGGGTCGCGGTCACGATGCGCGCCGACGCCGTCCGCGCCCACCCGATCGCACAGCAGAGCGGACGGGTCACCGACGTCACCCTCGTCCCGACGGAATCCCCGCGATCGCTGGGCTCGGGGCGGCTGTTGATCAGGGCGGACCTGCGGCAGGTGGGTCAGGACCCCACGCGGGGCCGGGTGGTGGTCTTCGCCCCGGTCCTCGATTTCCATGCCGCCGCGGTGGGACGGCCGATGCGCTTCCCCGCACGCATCGGGCGCGCCACCCGACACGACCTGACCGTCGCGACGCTCAACGCGACGGGGCCGCCGCAGTTCGGCCGGACCTCCGCAATCCAGCGCGCCGCGGGCGCGGTGCGGGACCGGTTCGCGCTGCGGGCGCGGGAGGTGCTGCCCTCCGGGCAGGCCGCGATGCTGCCCGCACTGGTGCTGGGCGACACCTCGGCTGTCACACCCGTTGTGACCGAGCAGTTCCGGGCCGCCGGCCTGACGCATCTGACCGCGGTCTCAGGTGCCAACGTCACCATCGTGTGCGGCGCGGTCCTGTTGGCCGGCAGCCTGATCGGCCCACGCACCGCGGTCGGTCTGGCGGCGCTGGCCCTGGTCGCGTTCGTGATCGTGGTGCAGCCCACCGCGAGCGTGCTGCGGGCCGCCGTGATGGGCGCGATCACCCTGCTCGGTCTGCTCACCGCCCGGCGCAGGCAGGCGATCCCCGCGCTCGCGGCCTCGGTGCTGGCCCTGATGATCGCCGCGCCGCAGCTCGCCGTCGATGCCGGCTTCGCGCTCTCAGTCGCGGCTACGGCCGCACTGGTGGTGCTCGCACCCGTGTGGTCACGCCGACTCACCGCGCGGGGATGGCCCAAACCGGTGGCCGACGCGGTGTGTCTGGCCCTGGCCGCCAACCTGGTCACCGCGCCCCTGATCGCAGGCATCTCGGGAAGGCTGAGCCTGGTCGCCGTCCTGGCCAATCTCGCGGTCAGCGCCGTCATCGCCCCCATCACGGTGCTCGGTACCGCGGCGGCGGTGTTGGCTCCGTGGTGGCCCGGTGCGGCAACCCTGCTGATCCGATTCACCGGTCCCCAGCTGTGGTGGCTGCTGCACGTCGCGGGCTGGGCCGGCGGGTCGCCGCACGCCGCGGTGTCGGTGCCCTCGGGGTTCGCAGGCGTCGCCCTCGTGGCGCTCGGTGCGGTGGCGACCGTGCTGCTGTGGCGGGTCCGCTGGTTCCGGATCGGCGCCGGCTGTGGGGGTGTGCTCGCGGTGGCCTGGGTGCTGGCCGGGTTCGGCTAGGCGTTCTCGGGGATGTCGCCGCGGTGTGAAACGATCTTCCGCGTGAGCCAACAGGTTCCGGGCCTGCACCTCGTGCTCGGTGAAGAAGAACTGCTCGTCGAACGCGCCATCACGGCGGTGCTGCGGGACGCCCGTCGTCGCGCGGGCACCGGCGTCGGTGACATCCCGGTGGACCGCCTGCGCGCAGGGGAGGTCAGCACCAGTGAGTTGGCCGAGCTTCTGAGCCCGTCGCTGTTCGCCGATGAACGCATCGTGGTGTTGGAGTCGGCCGGTGAGGCCGGCAAGGACGCGGTGGCCCTGATCGCGGACGCGGCCGCGGATCTGCCGTCGGGCACCGAACTGGTGGTCGTGCACTCCGGCGGCGGCCGGGCCAAGGCGCTGGCCACCCAACTGCGTGACCTCGGCGCCACAGTGCACCAGTGCGCCAAGATCACCAAGGCCTCCGAGCGCGCCGACTTCGTCCGCGCCGAATTCCGGGCGCTCAAGATCAAGGCCAGCGAGGAGACCATCACGGCGCTGCTCGACGCCGTCGGCTCCGACATCCGGGAACTGGCCGCGGCGTGCTCCCAGCTGGTCGCCGACACCGACGGTCAGGTCGACGCCGCCGCGGTGCGCCGCTATCACAGCGGTAAGGCCGAGGTGAAGGGGTTCGACATCGCCGACAAGGCCGTGGCGGGGGACGTCGAGGGTGCGGCCGAGGCGTTGCGCTGGGCGATGCTGTCCGGTGAACCGCGGGTGGTGCTGGCGGATGCGCTCGCCGAGGCCGTGCACACCATCGCCAGGGTGGCCCCGTTGTCAGGGGATCCGTACCGGCTGGCCGGAGAACTGGGTATGCCGCCGTGGCGCATTCAGAAGGCGCAGAAGCAGGCGCGCAGATGGTCGCGCGATCGGGTCGCCACCGCGCTGCGATTGGTGGCGGACCTGAACGCCGACGTAAAAGGAGCGGCCGCCGACGCAGACTATGCGCTGGAGGCGGCCGTTCGAAAGGTCGCCGAACTGGCCGACCAGGGTTAGATCAGAGAGAAAGTGGTGCTCAGAGCTTGTTGAGCGCCAGGGCGAGCGCCGACTTCTTGTTGGCGGCCTGGTTCTTGTGGATCACACCGGCGCTGGCGGCCTTGTCGAGCTTGCGCGAGGTCGCGGTCAGCAGCTCGGTGGCCTTCTCCTTGTCACCGGCCTCGACGGCCTCACGGAACCCGCGGACAGCCGTGCGAAGCGACGACTTCACCGACTGGTTGCGCAGACGGGCGCGCTCGTTGGTGCGGATGCGCTTTTCCTGCGACTTGATGTTGGCCACGCGTGTAAGTCCTTCGAGTTCTCGAGCTGGGTGTGATTGCTGGAGCAGTGTCCAGTGCCCGGCTGCGGGCAGCGACTGTTCAGGTTACCAGCTGGGCTGCGGATTCCCCAAAGCGCACGGAGTGACGCTGCGATCAATCAGCTGGCCTGCCGAAATGGCGAACGTGGGGCAGCATGTGACGGGTGAGTCTCCGAACGTTGCCGAGCGAGGGCGGACGCCAGTCCCAGAAATCGCGTTCCGCCCGTAAATATGAGCAGATCTTCGACGGGTACAACAAGCTCGGTTCATACGCCCAGGCGTTCGACGAGATGTTCGACGCCGACGGCAACGTGCGGGGCCCGTACCGCGGCATCTATGCCGAACTGTCGCCGTCGGACGCCTCCGAGTTGGCGGCGCGGTCGGAGGCGCTGGGGCGCGCCTTCATCGACCAGGGCATCACCTTCTCGCTGTCCGGCCAGGAGCGGCCGTTCCCGCTGGACCTGGTGCCGCGGGTGATCTCGGCGGCCGAGTGGTCGCGCCTCGAGAAGGGCATCAAACAGCGGGTCACCGCGCTGGAGATGTATCTCGACGACATCTACGGCGACCAGGAGATTCTCCGGGACGGTGTCATCCCGCGTCGCCTGGTGACCTCGTGTGAACACTTCCACCGCGAGGCCGCCGGCATCGTGCCGCCCAATGGGGTGCGCATCCACGTCGCGGGCATCGATCTGGTCCGTGACGGCCAGGGCACGTTCCGTGTGCTCGAGGACAACCTCCGCTCGCCGTCGGGAGTCTCCTATGTGATGGAGAACCGCCGCACCATGGCGCGGGTGTTCCCGGACCTGTTCGCCACCCATCGCGTCCGCGCGGTCGGTGACTACTCGTCGCACCTGCTGCGGGCACTGCGCAAGGCCGCCGCCACCAACGAGGCCGACCCGACCGTCGTCGTGCTCACGCCCGGGGTCTACAACTCCGCCTACTTCGAGCATTCGCTGCTGGCCCGGCAGATGGGCGTCGAACTGGTCGAGGGGCGTGACCTCTTCTGCCGGGACAACACCGTCTATATGCGCACCACCGAGGGTGAACGCCAGGTGGACGTCATCTACCGGCGCATCGATGACGAGTTCCTCGACCCGATGCACTTCCGGCCCGACTCGGTGCTCGGGGTGGCCGGCATCCTCAATGCGGCCCGGGCCGGCAATGTCGTCATCTCCTCGGCGATCGGCAACGGAGTCGGCGACGACAAGCTGGTCTACACCTACGTGCCGACCATCATCGACTACTACCTGGGGGAGAAGCCGCTGCTGGCCAATGTCGACACCTTCCGGTGCTGGCTCGACGACGAGCGTGAGGAGGTGTTGGACCGCATCGATGAGTTGGTGATCAAGCCCGTCGAGGGCTCCGGCGGCTACGGCATCGTCTTCGGCCCCGACGCCTCGGAGAAGGAACTGGCGACCATCCGCAAGAAGGTGCAGTCGGATCCGCGCGGGTGGATCGCCCAGCCCGTGGTGCAGCTGTCCACCGTGCCCACCCAGATCGACGACGCGCTGGCTCCGCGTCACGTCGACCTGCGCCCCTTCGCGGTCAACGACGGCGACGAGGTCTGGGTGCTCCCGGGCGGGTTGACCCGGGTGGCGCTGCCCGAGGGATCGCTGGTGGTCAACTCCAGCCAGGGCGGCGGCTCGAAGGACACCTGGGTGCTCGCGTCGCGCACGTCGTCGGCAGACCGTGAACTGGCCGCCGCCGAGGTCGTCCGCAAACTGCCCACCTCGCCGCGCTCCACCGACCGGGCGTCCAAGAACGGGAAGGCCTCCAGCACAAAGGAATCCAATCAGCAACAGCAGCAGCAACAACAGTCCGGCGCGGGCACCCACCAGCAGCAGCAACAGCAGCAGCAGGAGGTGATGCGCTGATGCTGGCACGCAACGCCGAGTCGCTGTACTGGATTGGGCGGTATGTCGAACGGGCCGATGACACCGCGCGCATCCTGGACGTCACCGTGCACCAGCTGCTGGAGGACTCCAGCGTCGACCCCGACGAGACGTCGCGGGTGCTGCTGAAGGTGCTGGGCATCGAGCCACCCGACGAACAGCTGGACGTGTGGTCGTTGACCGACCTCGTGGCGTTCAGCCGCAACCTCGAGGGCGGCTGCTCCATCGTCGACGCGATCTCCGCCGCCCGCGAGAATGCCCGGGGCGCACGCGAAGTGACCTCGACCGAGATGTGGGAGTGCCTCAACACCACCTACAACGCCCTGGCCGAACGTGAGCGCGCGGCACGCCGGCTGGGCCCGCATGAGTTCCTCGGCTACGTCGAGGGGCGTGCGGCGATGTTCGCGGGACTGGCCGACTCGACGCTCTCGCGCGACGACGGCTACCGGTTCATGGTGCTGGGCCGGGCGATCGAGCGCGTCGACATGACGGTGCGGATGCTGCTGTCCCGTGTCGGCGACAGCGCGTCCTCACCCGCGTGGGTCACGGTGCTGCGGTCCGCCGGTGCCCACGACACCTACCTGCGCACCTACCGTGGGGTGCTCGACGCCGGCCGGGTCGTCGAATTCATGCTGCTGGACCGACTTTTCCCGCGGTCGGTGTTCTACTCGCTGCGGCTGGCAGAGCACAGCCTCGACGAACTGCTCAACCGGCCGCACAGCCGCCTCGGCGCGACCGCCGAGGCTCAGCGCCTGCTCGGCAGGGCGCGCAGTGAATTGGAGTTCCTGCGTCCCGGCATGCTGCTGGAGTCGCTCGAGACCCGGTTGGCCGGGTTGCAGAAGACCTGTTTCGACGTCGGCGAGGCCCTCGCGACGCAGTACTTCCACTCCGCGCCCTGGGTGGCGTGGACCGACGCCGGACACGACTCACTGGTCATCGAAGAGGGTGAAATCTGATGTGGCGCATGCGCGTGGTGCATTCAACCGGGTATGCGTACAAATCCGCGGTCACGGCGTCGTTCAACGAGGCCCGGCTGACGCCGCGGTCGGATTCGCGGCAGAACGTGATCCTCAACCGGGTCGAGACGGTGCCGGCCACCCGGTCCTACCGCTACGTCGACTACTGGGGCACCGCGGTGACGGCCTTCGATCTGCACGCACCGCACACCGAACTCGAGGTGACGGCGTCCTCGGTGGTCGAGACCGAACGGCCCGACCCGCCCGAGACCACCGTCACGTGGGAGGACCTGGCCTCCGAGGCGGCCATCGACCGCTTCGACGAACTGCTCAGCCCCACGCACTACACCCCCGCGAGCAGGCGCATCGAACGCGTCGGCCGGGGGATCGCCAAGAACCACGACCCGCAGCAGGCTGTCATCGAGGCCGCCCGCTGGGTGCAGGGGGAGCTCAAGTACGTGCCCGGCACCACGGGTGTGCACTCCTCGGGCCTCGACGCGCTGCGTGAGGGCCGGGGCGTGTGTCAGGATTTCGCGCACCTGACGCTGATCCTGTTGCGCGGCATGGGGATCCCGGCCCGATACGTGTCGGGTTATCTGCATCCCAAGCGCAACGCCAAGATCGGCGACACGGTCGACGGGCAGAGCCACGCCTGGATTCAGGCCTGGACCGGGGAGTGGTGGCACTACGACCCGACGAACGATTCGCACATCAACGAGCAGTACATCAGTGTCGGTGTCGGCCGGAACTACTCCGACGTCACCCCGCTCAAGGGCATCTACTCGGGGGAGGGGTCGACCGACCTCGACGTGATCGTGGAGATCACGCGCCTGGCGTGAGCTCACCTGCGCCGAGACTGCGGTGGCTGCGAAGAGGTGCCGCGTTCGTCGCACTCCCCGCAGTCTCGGCGTCGAGAAGGCTCAGCCGACCGTGACCTGGTGCAGGTCGTCACCCAGTTCGATGCGGCCGTCGAACTCCTCGGCAGCCAGCGCCCGCCACTGTTCCTCCTGCCCGGGGACGAGGCCGGGCACGTAGTGGGTCAGCACAAGCGTGCCGACACCGGCGCGCTTGGCGGTGGCCGCGGCCTGCTGCACCGTGGAGTGGTAATCGCAGATGTCCCGGATCCGCTGCATGGGCATCAGATCGACCAGTTCCTGGCGAATCACGGTGTGCACCAGAGCGTCCGCGCCCCGGGCCAGGTCATCAAGGCCTTGGCACGGCACAGTGTCACCCGCGAGCACCACGGAGTTGCCCGCGAAGGACACCCGGAACCCGATCGTCGGTTCGACGGGGCGGTGGTCGGTGGGGCCCACGGTGATGTTGACCCCGTCACGGTCCCACACCGGACCGTCGACGTGCTCGGAGACCTCCACCGGCGGAGGCTCATTGAGGTCAGCGTGATGCGCGATGCGGTACCCGATGTCGAACCCGAATGCCTTCAGTGTCGCCGAGACCACTTCGGCGGTGCCGGGCGGACCGATGATCGGCAACGGCACCTGTTCGGTGAAGGTGGTCACCCACCGCGTGATGATGACGTCGCCCAGATCCGCGATGTGGTCACTGTGCAGGTGCGTGAGCAGCAGTGCGTCGAAGGCGTTGGGGCCGACTCCGAGCGCGGCGGCGCGTTGCAGCACACCGCGACCGCAGTCCACCAACAGCGTCTGCCCGCCGGCGCGCACCAACGTCGAGGGGCCCGCGCGGAGTGGATCGGGAATGGGGCTGCCGGTGCCGAGCAGGGTGATCTCAATCGTCATGGGTGTTCTCCTATCGCACCCCGACGCTCGACGCGGGGAATTCGGCAGTGTTGGAGCCGAACCGCTACCGCCGTCGCCGAATCGGATTTAATCTGGTGTGAACTGGATCACAGTGGAGGCTGTCATGCGGATCGCCGACGTACTGCGCAACAAGGGGTCCGATGTCGCGACGATGCGCCCGGAGGCGACGGTGCGCGAACTGTTGGCCGGTCTGGCGAGCCACAACATCGGTGCCATGGTGGTGGTCGGATCGGCCGGCGTGATCGCCGGAATCGTGTCCGAACGCGATGTCGTCCGCAGGCTGTACGAGCACGGGCCCGACGTTCTGGAGTTGCCGGTCTCGCAAATCATGACGCCCGCGGTGGCCACCTGCGGGATGGACTCGTCGGTGGACGATCTGTCGGAGATGATGACGCACAACCGGGTTCGCCACATTCCGGTGCTGGTGGAGGGGCGCCTGGCCGGCATCGTGAGCATCGGTGACATCGTCAAGACCCGCCTCGAGGAGCTCAAGGCTGAACAGGAGCAGTTGCAGGCCTACATCACCCAGGGCTGAAACGTCCTGTTTGCTGTGCCAAGCTGGACGAGATGAACTTCCCTGACGCCGACCCCCAGGTCGCCCCGGCCCGCAAGGCCGATGTCCGCGAATTGGCGCACACCCTCGGTCGTGCGTTCTTCGATGACCCCGTCGCGATGTGGATGATTCCCGACTCCGGACGGCGGGCCCGAGCACTGCCGATCAGCTTCGGGGCGATGGCTCGTCATCACTATCTGCCCGGCGGTGGGCTCGACGTCGCGACCGACGGCATGCACGTCGCCGCGGCGGCGCTGTGGTCGCCGCCCGGTGGCTGGCGGACGACCCGCGGTCAGGAGCTCCGGATGCTCCCGAGCTTCATCCGGGCCGTCGGCACGCAGGTCTCGCGGGCCCGGCAGGCCGACGAGCTGATGAAGGAGAACCATCCCGAGGAGCCGCACTGGTATCTCGGGGTGCTCGGCAGCGACCCCACGTTCCGTGGGGCGGGCTACGGGCGCGCCCTGATGGACTCCCGGCTGGCCCAGTGCGACGCCGAAGCCGCTCCGGCCTACCTGGAGTCCAGCAAGGCCGACAACGTCCCCTACTACGAGCGGTTCGGGTTCGTCGTCACCGGTGAGCTCACCCTGCCCGACGGCGGTCCGACGCTGTGGCAGATGTGGCGAGCGCCGCGCTGACACCCCCGAGAAGAGCCGGGATTCCGGCTGTCCTGGGGTTTTGAGTCCGGCAGCCTCTTCTGGGCGCCTAGCTCCAGGAGTACTCGCTGCGCAGGCGCGCGGCCACGACCTCGAACCGGGTGCGCTCAAGGATCGCCCCTTCGCGACGGATGCCCTCCTCGGGCACGTCGAGAACTCGGTCGAGGCGGACCCAGCTGGGCCGCCCGTCGTAGTCCCAGCTTCCGGCGCCGATCCCGACCCAGTTGCGGTCATCGGAGTGGTGGTTCTGGCTGGAGAGCATCAGGCCGAGCAGCATGGTGCCGTCACGTCCCACCACCAGGACGGGCCGATCCTTGCCACGGGTCGGGTCGTCCTCGAAGACGACCCAGGTCCACACGATCTCACCGGGGTCGGCCTTGCCGTCGAGGTCAGGGGCGTAGGTCACACGACGGGCGCGATGCGCCGTCGGGACGAAGCTGCTGGTCACCGGACGACCGGCGGTGATGGCCGCGGGAGCCTCAGCGCCGGCACCCGCGAGCGCGTCGATGCCCACCTTGAGGCCCTGCTGGATGCCCTGCTGAATCGAGCGCTGAACAGCCTGGGGATTCTGCAGATTTCTGATCAGCCGCGGCGCTTCCTTGAACACAAGCTGCTCTGCGAACTTCTGGAATGTCTTCCATTGGGACGCCATAGCCGCCAAGCATAGGCGGTCGCGGCGATGCTCGATTGTGTCGCAACCACCCGGGGTCGATACTCTGGACAGGCCCACAGGCTCATCGACACCGCGCTTACCAGGAGATTCCCATCAGCAGCTTCGCCGACAAGACGTTCACTGCGCCGGCGCAGATACGGAACTTCTGCATCATCGCCCACATCGACCACGGCAAGTCCACCCTGGCCGACCGGATGCTGCAGCTCACCGGCGTGGTCGACGAGCGCTCGATGCGCGCGCAGTACCTCGACCGGATGGACATCGAGCGTGAGCGTGGCATCACGATCAAGGCGCAGAACGTGCGGCTGCCCTGGACCGTCCGGGAGGGCGACCGGGCCGGCGAGCAGTTCGTGCTCCATCTCATCGACACCCCCGGTCACGTGGACTTCACCTACGAGGTGTCCCGCGCCCTGGAGGCCTGCGAGGGGGCGGTGCTGCTGGTCGACGCCGCTCAGGGAATCGAGGCGCAGACGCTGGCGAACCTCTACCTCGCGCTCGACCGGGACCTGACGATCATCCCGGTGCTCAACAAGATCGATCTGCCCGCCGCGGACCCCGACCGCTACGCCGGCGAACTGGCCCACATCATCGGCTGCGATCCGTCGGACGTGCTGCGGGTGTCGGGCAAGACCGGTGTCGGGGTGGCCGAACTGCTCGACGAGGTGGTCCGGCAGGTGCCCGCGCCGCAGGGCGACGCCGATGCGCCCGCGCGGGCGATGATCTTCGACTCGGTCTACGACATCTACCGCGGCGTCGTCACCTATGTGCGTGTGGTGGACGGCAAGATCACCCCGCGCGAACGCATCGCGATGATGTCGACGGGCGCCACCCACGAACTGCTCGAGGTCGGCATCGTCTCGCCGGAGCCGAAAGCGACCGAGGGCCTGGGCGTCGGCGAGGTGGGTTACCTCATCACCGGTGTGAAGGACGTCCGCCAGTCGAAGGTCGGTGACACCGTGACCACCGCACGGCGCGGTGCCACCGAGGCACTGACCGGGTACCGCGAACCCAAGCCGATGGTCTACTCGGGGCTGTATCCCGTTGACGGCTCGGACTACCCGAACCTGCGTGACGCCCTCGACAAGCTGCAGCTGAACGACGCGGCCCTGACCTATGAGCCCGAGACCTCGGTGGCGCTGGGCTTCGGCTTCCGCTGCGGGTTCCTCGGACTGCTGCACATGGAGATCACCCGGGAACGGCTCGAGCGTGAGTTCGACCTGGATCTGATCTCGACCTCACCCAACGTGGTGTACCGGGTCGAGAAGGACGACGGCACCGAGATGACGGTGACCAACCCGTCGGACTGGCCCGAGGGCAAGATCCGCACGGTCTACGAACCCGTCGTGAAGACGACCATCATCGCCCCCAGCGAGTTCATCGGCACCATCATGGAGTTGTGCCAGTCTCGCCGCGGCGAGCTCGGCGGGATGGACTACCTGTCTCCCGAGCGTGTGGAACTGCGCTACACCATGCCGTTGGGCGAGATCATCTTCGACTTCTTCGACTCGCTGAAATCCCGCACCCGCGGGTACGCCAGCCTCGACTACGAGGAGGCCGGCGAGCAGGAGGCGTCGCTGGTCAAGGTCGACATCCTGCTGCAGGGGGAAGCCGTCGACGCGTTCTCGGCGATCGTGCACAAGGACTCGGCGTTCGCCTACGGCAACAAGATGACCACCAAGCTCAAAGAGCTGATCCCACGGCAGCAGTTCGAGGTGCCGGTGCAGGCCGCGGTCGGCTCGAAGATCATTGCCCGCGAGAACATTCGGGCCATCCGCAAGGATGTGCTCAGCAAGTGCTACGGCGGTGACATCACCCGCAAGCGCAAACTGCTCGAGAAGCAGAAGGAAGGCAAGAAGCGGATGAAGACGATTGGCCGCGTCGAGGTTCCGCAGGAGGCCTTCGTGGCCGCCCTGTCGACCGACGCCGCTGCCGACAAGGCCGCGAAGAAGTAGACGACATGCGGGCCGCGCTGGCGATCGCATGCATCGTGAGCGCGCTGCTGTCAGCGGGGTGCAGCCGAACTCTCTCCGGCACACCGCAGTCCGCGGCCTCTGGGGCTGGGAGCTCGCTGGCCGACATGCTGCTGCCCGTGGATGAGGTCAACGACATCGTCGGCACCTCCGATTTGGAGATCGTCGAGAGCGTCGAGGAACTGACCGACAACAGCATGTACGCCTCGGAGCTGGAGTGCCTTGGGGCCCTGTACCACTCGGAGATCACCGTCTACGACGACAGCGATGTCGTGGGCGTCCTGGACCAGATCATCACCGAGCCCGACGACGACGGTGAGCACTGGGTCGAGCAGACGGTGGTGCGGTTGTCCTCGGCGGGCAGGGCCGACGATTTCGTCAACCAGGCCAAGGTGGACTGGTCCAACTGCATTGGCGAGGACGTCGTCATCGACGACGACGCGGGTGCGGCGACCTGGCGGTTCGAGGGCGTCACGATCGAGGGCGACAGCATCGCGCAGACGGCGCGGACTGAGGGCGGCGAGGTCTGGCGCTGCCGGCACGTGATGCGGTCGAAGGGCGACGTCGTCATCGAGGCCTCGGTGTGCGGTGAGTCCGTGCAGGGTGAGGCCGAGGAGCTCGCGGAGCGCATCGCCGCACGGGTGGGTTAGGGCCCTCTTTCCTCTTTCTCGCGAGCGACCAGCATTCCCGCGAGCGTGCATGTCTGTACGCAACACGCCGGGGTTTGGCGTACCAACCAGGCCGCTCGCTGGTCGGTGGAGTCCCGCGAGTGACCGGTCAGGTACGCAGCATCCCGACGCTGGGAGTGCCACACTGGTCGCTTGCGGGACGGGGGAGTGGGTCGAGCACGAACTCGCCCCATGCGCGCAGAGCCTCAGCGGGATACGCCGATCCGCGATCGCGCGCTAGTGCGATGAGAGCCCTTGCAACAGAAGTTATTCCATCGCCGGTGCGCCGCGTTGCGGACACGAGTTCGTCGAAGGCGTCGCGCTCGGTGTAACCGCGGACGGCCATGAGAATGCCTGTGGCGATGTCGATGTCACGGCGCGAGGAGCCAACTGTCGGCCCGGTGCTGATGTGGTGCATGGGTCTCCCTCCCTGTGTTTCTCAGTGTGCGTGGGAGAATCGGCGCGCGTAAGACATCGACGCACCGTGATGCTGAAACCCGACGAGCGGCCGGTCTTGTACGCAACACGCCGAGGGGTGACGTACAGACGCCCCGCTCGCGGGAGATCCCCAGCCCGCTCGCGGGAGATCCCCAGCCCGCTCGTGGGCCGGGGGAGCCCCCGGCCCGCTCGCGGAAGGCTCCCGGAGGGGCTACTCCAGGGTGACGTCCGGGCGCTTGGCGGCCAGGCCCGCGCCGGTCGCGAAGAGCGCCACCAGCAGGACGAGAACACCGACAGCGATGGGCGTCGAACCGCCGACCAGATCCGGCAGATTCTGCAGAATCAACGCGAAGATGACGACCAGGCCCAGCAGGGCGGCACCTGGTGCGACGAAGGCCCGCCACGGCGACACCTCCAGTGCCTGCCTGCGCCGGGCGAAGAACGCCAGCACCGCCACGGTGGTGGCGATGAGAAGGACCACGATGCCGACCGTCGAGATGCCCGCCAACCAGGTGTAGAACTCGGTCACCGGGTCCAGGCCGATCAGCGCGCCGCCGATGATGAACAGCCCCACCACGATCGAGTCCGCGCCTGAGGCCAGGTGCGGCGAGGCGTGGTTGGCGTGGGCCTCACCGAGCGTGCCCGGGAACAGCCTGCGGTTGGACAGCGTGAACACGTAGCGCGAGACGATGTTGTGGAACGACAGGATGCACGCGAACAGGCTGGTCACGAAGAGCACCTGGATGATGTGCAGGCCGACGGTGCCCAGGTACTGCTCGGTGGCTCCCGGCAGCAGACCCGAGGGGTCGGCCTGGGCCTGTTCCACCGGCTGTCGCCCCAGGCCGTGATCAGGGCCCACGTGGAGACGGCGTAGAACACGCCGATCAGGATGAGCGACAGGTAGGTCGCACGCGGGATGGTCCGGACGGGATCGCGCGCCTCGTCGCGGAACACCGCGGTGGCCTCGAAGCCGATGAAGCTCAGGATCGCGAACAGCAGTGCGATACCGGGTGCGCCGGAGACGATCTCCGACGGCGTGATGATGCCGGTGGACAGACCCTCATAGCCGCCCGTGACGATGACGACGGCGTCGAGGACCACGACGATCGCCACCTCGGCGATCAGCAGGATGCCCAGCACATCGCGGGACAGGTCGATGTTGCGATGCCCCAGAATCGTGACCACCGCGAAAGCGGCCAAAGCCCAGAAGCCCCAATGAATGTCGGGAAGACCATAGGAGGCGAACAGGGCTTGTGCGCCCTGGCCGATCAGGCCGTAGACGCCGATCTCCAACGCCAGGTAGGACACAAGCGCCACCAGGGCGAAACCGAAGCCGGTGGTCCGGCCCAGCCCCTTGCCGATGTAGGAGTAGAACGCCCCGGCGTCGGGAACGTGGGGTGTCAACGCCGTGAAGCCGACGGCGAACAGCAGCACGATCAGCGTGCTGACGATGTAGATCGCCGGGAAGCCGATGCCGTTGCCGCTGGCGATGCCCAACGGCACGGGACCGCCGATGACGCCGAGTGGCGAGGCCGCCGCCACGACGACGAAGACGATGCCCCAGACACCCAGCGAGCCTCGGAGCCTGCGGTGTGGGCGGTCGGATTCCTGGACCGCGTTCGGATCCTCGAGTTGGTTCGCCATTGATCGTCCCCTTGGGTTGGCGCGACGGCACCACACGGTCCGTCGCGGAAGCCACCACAAAGTACGTCGCGGCCCGACGGGGACGGAGAGTTCAAATCAGTGCGAATGTATGGCCGGTGAACACAGTGCCCCTCGGGACGGTGGGAGGCGGTGAAACGCTCACCGCGATCGGATATCTGGTCCGATCCGGAGCTTGAACGCAAGTATCGGTGTGTGACAACAGCACAGCAGCAGGACGCCCCTGATGCCTCCTCGGAGTGGAGTTGGCAGCTGCGGGGCCGGTGTCTGACGGTGTCATCGGAGATCTTCTTCCCCGAGGATCATGCGTCACGCCGGGCCCGGCGCGAACGCGAAGAGCAGGCGAAGCGGATCTGCCGCACCTGCCCGGTGCTGAAGACCTGCCGCGAGTACGCGCTGAGCACGCCGGAGCGCTATGGGGTCTGGGGCGCCACCACAGCCCGGGAGCGGCAGCACGCCGCCCAGCGCTGAGCGCCGCGCGATCATCAGGCAGGCTGGGGGAATGAACGTGGCGGAGAACGTCCTGCTTGTGCACTGGCATGACCTGGGCCGACACCTCGGTGCCTATGGGCACGCGGATGTGGTCAGTCCCAATCTCGACCGGCTGGCTGCCGAGGGCATCCTGTTCACCCAGGCGCATGCCACCGCACCGCTGTGCTCGCCGTCGCGCGGTTCGCTGTTCACGGGGCGTTACCCACAGACCAATGGTCTGGTCGGGTTGGCGCACCACGGCTGGGAGTATCGGGCCGGAGTGCGGACGCTGCCGGCGGTCCTCTCGGAGTCCGGTTGGCGCACTGCGCTTTTCGGGATGCAGCATGAGACGAGCTTTCCGCCCCGGTTGGGGTTCGACTCCTATGACGTCTCCAACTCCTACTGTGAGTACGTGGTGCCCCGCGCCATCGAATGGCTTGAACACGCACCGTCACAACCGTTCCTGTTGACCGCGGGGTTCTTCGAAACGCACAGGCCGTATCCGCACGACCGCTACGCGCCGGCCGATCCGGCAGGAGTGGAGCTGCCCGACTACCTGCCCGACACCCCCGAGGTCCGGCAGGATCTGGCCGACTTCCACGGATCGATCACGGTTGCCGACGCCGCCGTCGGTCGCCTGCTGGAGGCGGTGACGGCAAACGGGTTGGACGACAACACCTGGGTCGTGTTCGTCACCGACCACGGTCCGGCACTGCCGCGAGCCAAGTCGACGCTGTATGACGCGGGCACCGGAATCGCGCTCATCGTGCGCCCGCCGAAGTCCCGCAACCTGGAGCCGCGGGTCTACGACGAGCTGTTCAGCGGGGTGGATCTGCTGCCCACACTGCTGGACCTGCTCGGCGTCGAGATCCCGGCCGACGTCGACGGACTGTCGCACGCAAATGCGTTGCTGGCCGGTGCTGCAGAAATTCGGTCTGCGGTCTACACGACGAAGACCTATCACGATTCTTTTGATCCGATCCGAGCCATTCGGACAAAGAAATTCAGCTATATCGAGAATTATGCGGACCGGCCGCTGCTCGATCTGCCCTGGGACATCGAGGAGAGCGCACCGGGACAGGCCGTGGCGGCGCAGGTGAACGCGCCCCGTCCACGCCGGGAACTCTACGATCTGGTCAATGACCCGGGGGAGCAGCACAACCTGCTCACCAGCGCCGACGAGGCTGACATGGAACCTGTCGCGCAGGAGTTGGCGATGCTGCTCAACGAGTGGCGGGAGAAGACCAACGACGTCATCCCCTCCGAGTTCGCCGGCACTCGCATCTCCGAGCGGTACACGCAGACGTATGCGCACATCCAGGGAATTCCCTACCCGAGTCGATCCGCGGTCGCCTCCGAGCGCGGCATTAAAGGCGCGCGGTCGCAATGAATTGACTCAGCATGAGTGAAATGTCTGCGAATGCATTCTTGATACGCGGGTATTACGCTTGCTGACCATGTCGCAGAATCCCACTGCCTATCTCGTTCTGGCGTCCCAGCGCAGTGGCAGCACCCTGCTCGTGGAGTCGCTGCGGGCCACCGGCATGGCCGGTGAACCGCAGGAGTTCTTCCAGTACCTGCCGGACACCAGCATGTCCCCCCAACCGCGCGAATGGTTCGCGGGTGTGCACGACGAGTCGATCCTGCGTCTGCTCGACCCGCTCGTCGAGGGCAAACCCGATCTCGCCCCGGCCGAGATCTGGCGGGACTACATCCGCACCGTCGGGCGCACACCCAACGGCGTGTGGGGCGGCAAGCTCATGTGGAACCAGACGCCACTGCTGCTGCAGCGTGCCAAGGATCTTCCCGACCGGTCCGGCGAGGGACTGCTGGCCGCGATCAGCGATGTCGTCGGCTCGGATCCGGTGCTCATCCACGTCCACCGGCCCGACGTGGTGTCGCAGGCGGTGTCGTTCTGGCGGGCCGTGCAGACCCGGGTCTGGCGCGGCAGGCCTGATCCGGTCCGCGACGCCCGCGCCGAATATCACGCGGGCGCCATCGCGCACGTCGTGAAGATGCTGCGCGATCAGGAGGAGGGCTGGCGGAACTGGTTCGCCGAGGAGGGCGTCGAACCGCTCGACGTGCCCTATCCGGTGTTGTGGCGCAACCTGACTCAGGTGGTCGGCACGGTCCTCGAACACCTGGGCCTCGACCCCCGGCTGGCACCCGCGCCGGTGTTGGAACGACAGGCCGATCAGCGTTCCGACGAATGGGTCGAGCGTTACCACGCCGACGCCGAGAGGGACGGGCTGCCGCGGTGACCGCCACCGACCCGCCGGCCTCGGTGCGTCCCGCAACTGACGACGGACCCGCACTCTGCTCGATGCCCTGAACGGGCGGCGGCGTCAATCATGCTGTCCGGCTGCCGATCCGGACCTCTCGCGCGACAGCGCACGCGAGGGCCCGGCCCACGTCACATGGGCGCGTTCGCGGGCTGGAACACCCCTGAACTGTCGGCCTCCTCCTCAGCGCGGATCACGTGCACCACGGCGTTGATCAACGCCAGGTGGGTGAACGCCTGCGGGAAGTTGCCCAGATGGCGTCCGGTGCGCGGTTCGATCTCCTCCGCGTAGAGGTGCAGGGGACTGGCGAACGACAACAGACGCTCACACAGGTGCCGGGCCCGGTGGATCTCACCGATTTCGACCAGCGCCGACACCAGCCAGAATGAGCAGATCGTGAAGGTGCCCTCCTCGCCGGCCAGACCGTCGTCGGTCTCCTCGACGCGGTAGCGCAGCACCAGACCGTCGTCGGTGAGCTCGTCGGCGATGGCCAGCACCGTGGCCCGGATCCGCGGGTCGTCGGGCGGCAGGAACCGCGTCAGCACCGCCAGCAGCAGGGACGCGTCCAGTGCGTCGTCGCCGTAGCGCTGGGTCAGCACCCCCCGCTTGTCGACGCCATGGGCCAGGACGTCGGCCTTGATCTCCTCGGCGATGGCCCGCCACTGCTGGGCGTAGCTCTTCTCGCCCATCAGCTCGGCCAACTTGGAACCACGGTCGAGCGCGACCCAGCACATGATCTTGCTGGACGTGAAGTGCTGCGGCTCGCCGCGCACCTCCCAGATACCGCGGTCGGGCTGCTTCCAGTGCTTGATGGCCTCTTCGACCTGTTCCTTGAGCACCGGCCAGAGCGTCTCGGGGATCTGCTCCCGCGACTTGGTGTGCAGGTAGACCGAGTCGAGCATGGTGCCCCAGATGTCGTGCTGCATCTGGTCGTAGGCGCCGTTGCCGATGCGCACGGGCCGGGAGTTGTCGTAACCCGACAGGTGCAGCAGCTCCTCTTCGACCAGGCTGCGCTCGCCGCCCACGCCGTACATCACCTGCAGCGGGTGCCGTTCACCGTTGTTGGCTCCCGACACGTCGGCGATGAACGCGAAGAAGTCGTCGGCCTCGCGGTCGAGGCCCAGCGTGTAGAGGCCCCACAACGCGAACGTCGAGTCGCGCACCCAGGCGTAGCGGTAGTCCCAGTTGCGTTCGCCCTGCGGGGTCTCGGGCAGCGACGTGGTGCTCGCGGCGAGCAGCGCACCGGTCGGGGAGTACGTCAGGCCCTTGAGGGTCAGCGCACTGCGCTGCAGGTAAGAGCGCCACGGGTGGTCCGGGAAGTCGCCGATGTTGATCCACTGCCGCCAGCACTCGCTGGTCTGCCACATCTTGTCCGACGCCTCCTCGAACGTCTGAGGCGCCGGATGCTTGGACCAGGACAGTGCGACGAAGGCGTTGTCGCCCTCCTTCATTCGCGTCCGGGCCCGCGCCTCGTGGCCCTCCAGCCCCAACCGCAGATTGGTGGTCAGGCGCAGCGTCGGGTGGGCGTCGGGATTGCGGCTGGCGCGGGCGATCGCCTCGCCGTACGCGGCCGCCGAGTACTCCCAGGTCGCCGGGATTCGGTGGTAGTCGAACGACGGTTCACAGCTCATCACCAGCTCGACCGTCCCGGACACACAGCGCACCGTGCGCAGCAGGATGTGCTCGGCGTCCCAGTCCATGGGCGTGCGGCGGTGGGTGCGGGACCGCGTCTCCAGGTCGTGCCACGGACCCATGACGAGTGCCTCGCGCACGATCAGCCACCCCGTATGGGTCTGCCAGGTGGTCTCCAGGATCAGGCTGCCGGGCAGATAGCGTCGGGCGGCGGGCACCGAGACGCCGTACGGACCGAGCCGGAAATGCCCGGCGCCGCGATCCAGGATCGCGCCGAACACACTGGGCGAATCCGGCCGTGGCACACACAGCCACTCCACCGAGCCCGCCGAGCTGATCAGGCACGTGTTCTCGCAGTCCGAGAGGAAGCCGTAGTCAGCGATCGGGGGGAAAGTGTTGCGCAGCGGACTCGACGGCACGTAGGGCACCGGGGCCGTCACAGTGAAGGGTGGTGTCGCCCCGCTCTCGGTGTCGATTGCCATCCGCCCATCATCGACGGTGTTCCGCCATGCCGTCCACTCATCGGCGAGCAAAGTCCGGCGCGTGCTCGGGCAGCGGCCCGACCGCCACGGCGTAGGCGCCGATGCGGCGCAGCAGTGGCAGCCGGTTGACCACCCGCACCGCGCGTGGCGTCCCGACGATGGGCGCGTCGTCGGCGATGGCACCGGCGATCACCCGGTTCTGAATGATGCGCTGCCCGCCCTGGATCAGGGCCGTGGGCAGCCAGCGCCGCGCCTGCACCCGTGCGAGGTCGCGTGTGGTTACCGAGTGGGTCCGCAGCGGCTCCGCAAGGATCCGGCCCGCCGCGACCGCATCCGCGACGGCGAGGTTGATGCCCACCCCGCCGATCGGCGACATCGCGTGGGCCGCGTCGCCGATGAGCAGCAGGCCGTCGCGGTACCACCTGCGCACGCGGTTGAGCTGGACGTCGAGCAGTTTGACGTCGTCGAACGACGTCAGCGCGTCGAGCTTGGGGGCAAGCCACGGAGCCAGCGTCGTCACGCGGTGCCGGAAAGCCTCGATGCCCTCGGCGCGCAGCACCGCGTCGCTGCCCTTCTGGATCAGGAACGCGATCTGGTAGTAGTCGCCGCGGTCGATCAGGGCCATGCCGCGGCCAGCGTTGAACACGCCGTTGAGCCCCGCGGGATCGGCCTCCGCCCGCGGCAGCCGGAACCACCACACGTCCATCGGCGCGCCGAAGCTGCGGGTGGGGACGCCCGCCGCCCGGCGCAGGGTCGAGGCCCGGCCGTCGCAGGCCACCGTCAACTCCGCGCGCATCGTGGCCGTGGTCCCATCGGACCTGCGGTAAACCACGCCGCTCACCCGGCCGCCGTCGGTCAGCGGCGCGACGACCTCACTGCGGCGAAGCAGGGTGAACGTGGGCTCCTTCGCGGCCGCCCGCGCCAGCATCTCCAGGAAGTCCCACTGCGGCACCAGGGCGATGTGCTTGTGCGGGCCCGGCAGCGTGGTCAGGTCGACGTGCACCGGCGACTCGCCGGCCCGGAACGTCAAACCCTCGATCATTCGATGCGGCAGGGCCGCGAAGTCCTCGGCCAGGCCCAACTCGTCGAGCAGACGCAGCGTGCTGGCGTGCACGGTGTCGCCCCGGAAATCCCGCAGAAAGTCCTGGTGTTTCTCCATCACCGTGACGTCCACGCCGGCGCGCGCGAGCAGCAGGCCCAGCATCATCCCCGCCGGACCACCCCCGGCGATCAGGCACCCGGTCGCCGCCCGCGCCGGGACCTCGCTTCGGTCGGCCACCGTTTGATCGTAGGGTGGTGGCGATGGATGGGTTCCTGAGTTGGTGGGACGGCGTCGAGCTGTGGTTGTCGGGGCTGGGCTTCGTGCTGCAGACACTTGTGGTGATGCCCGTGGTCCTGGCCCTCGCGTACGGCTTGGCGCAGCTGTTGGACGCCGTTTTGGGCAACACCATTCGAGTGCGGAACCGGATCACGGCAGCCGTCCGCGGCCGTGTCGAGACTAAGGACTGACTGGCGTGCCGAGATCCCGTGTGACGTTGGCTTTGGTGGCACTGCTGGTGCTGGTTGTCGTGATGTGGTTGCTGACGCGGTGAGGCGCGAGACGCCGTCGATGAGCAATCTTTGATCGTTCTGTTAGGCTTCGCGCCATGCGTTCGGTGACCGGCACCAGCTGTGGCCATGTCTTGGCCCTGCTTGCCGTGGGTTTCTCCGCCGTCGCTGATGTCTGTTGTTGTCGCTGATCCAATACCCGTCTGTGGTTTTGGTGTCGGGACAGCCACGTTTGAGTGCCTGAGTTCTGACCGTCCACCGTGGTCACGACGGGTCGAAGTACCGACCAATGTCGAACAACTCTGAAAGGCCCCAGTGATCTCAGTGAAAGCCTCTTTGAAGGTGGCCGGTCTGGCCATGACCGCCTCGTTGCTCGCGGCCTGTGGCGGCGGTTCCAGCGACGTCGTCGGGGAGAGCGGAGCATCCGACGCCGACACCACCCTGACCCTGGTGGCGTACGCGGTGCCGGAGCCGGGCTGGAGCAAGGTCATCCCCGCCTTCGCGGCCACCCCGGACGGCAAGGGCGTCGCGGTGACGACGTCGTACGGCGCCTCGGGTGACCAGTCCCGCGCCGTCGTCGACGGCAAGCCCGCCGACATCGTCAACTTCTCCGTCGAGCCCGACGTCACCCGCCTGGTGAAGGCCGACAAGGTGGCCAAGGACTGGAATGCCGACGCCACCAAGGGAATTCCGTTCGGCTCACTGGTCACCTTCGCGGTGCGGCCCGGCAACCCCAAGGGCATCAAGGACTGGCCCGACCTGCTCAAGCCCGGTGTCGAGGTCATCACCCCCAGCCCGCTGAGCTCGGGTGCGGCGAAGTGGAACCTGCTGGCGCCGTACGCGTGGGCCAGCAAGGGCGGCCAGGACCCGCAGGCCGGCCTGGACTACGTCACCGAACTGGTCAACGACCACATCAAGCTGCGTCCCGGCTCCGGTCGCGAGGCCACCGACGTGTTCCGTCAGGGCAGCGGCGACGTGCTGCTGGCCTACGAGAACGAGGCGCTGAACTTCGACCTCGAGCACGTCAACCCGCCGGAGACCTTCAAGATCGAGAACCCGGTCGCCGTCGTCACCACCAGTGCCCATCAGGAGCAGGCCAACGCACTGAAGAACTTCCTCTACACCGCCGAAGCACAGAAGCTGTGGGCCGAGGCCGGATTCCGGCCCGTCGACCCGGCCGTGGCCGCCGAGTTCAAGGACAAGTTCCCCGCCCCGGCCAAACTGTGGACCGTCGCCGACCTGGGCGGCTGGGATGAGGTCGATCCCGCGCTGTTCGACAAGGAGAACGGTTCGATCACCAAGATCTACACCAAGGCCACCGGATGACCACTCTGGACAATCCGGAGGCGATCCGGCCCGAACTCACCCCTGGTGAGTCGGGCCGGTCCCGTCTCCGGATTCCGGGATCGGGGAACCGGTACGGCAGCACGTCACTGCGGGTGGGTGCCGCCACGCTGTGGCTGTCGGTGATCGTGCTCCTGCCGCTGGCCGCGATCCTGTGGCAGTCGGCCAAGGGGGGCTGGGCTGCGTTCTACGCGGCCGTCACCTCGAACGCGGCCATCGAGTCGTTCAAGGTGACCATCGGCATCTCGATCGGCGTGACGATCGTCAACGCCTTCTTCGGCCTGTTGGTGGCCTGGGTGCTCACGCGCGACGACTTTCCCGGGAAACGCCTGGTCGACGCCGTCATCGACCTGCCCTTCGCGCTGCCGACGATCGTCGCGAGCCTGGTGATGCTGGCGCTGTACGGACCGGCGAGTCCGGTGGGCCTGCACCTGCAGCACACCAGGTGGGGCGTCGGCATCGCCCTGCTGTTCGTGACGCTGCCCTTCGTCGTGCGGTCGGTACAACCGGTGCTGCTCGAACTCGACCACGAGGTCGAACAGGCCGCGGCGTCGTTGGGTGCGAGCAACCGGGTGATCTTCACACACGTGATCCTGCCCGCGCTGATGCCTGCGCTGCTGTCCGGTGCGGGGCTGGCCTTCTCCCGGGCCATCGGTGAGTTCGGATCGGTGGTGCTGATCGGCGGTGCGGTTCCCGGTGAGACGGAGGTCTCATCACAGTGGATCCGCACGCTGATCGAGAACGACGACCGCACCGGTGCGGCCGCCATCTCGATTGTGCTGCTGGCGATCTCGTTCGTGGTGCTGTTCATCCTGCGGGCCATCGGTTCACGGGCCGCACGCCGGGAGGAGATGTCGCGATGACTCTGTCACCGGCGGTCCGCTACCTGCTGCGGTTCGTTGCGCTGGCCTACATCGGCATCCTGGTCGTAGTGCCCGTGGGTCTGATCCTTTGGCGCACGCTGCAACCCGGGATCGGTGAGTTCTTCGCGTCGATCTCCACACCCGCGGCGGTGTCCGCGCTGCAGCTGTCGCTGCTGGTGGTGGCGATCGTGGTGCCGCTCAACGTCCTGTTCGGTGTGCCCACCGCCTTGGTGTTGGCGCGCAACAAGTTCCGCGGCAAGAGCATCCTGCAGGCCGTCATCGACCTGCCCTTCGCGGTGTCGCCTGTGGTGGTCGGTGTGGCCCTGATCCTGCTGTGGGGTTCGGCAGGGCTGTTCGGATTCGTTGAGAACGACTTCGGATTCAAGATCATCTTCAGCTTCCCGGGCATCGTCCTGGCCAGCATCTTCGTCACCGTGCCGTTCGTCATCCGCGAAGTGGAACCGGTGCTGCACGAGATCGGCACGGACCAGGAGGAGGCCGCCTCGACCCTGGGGGCGCAGTGGTGGCAGACGTTCTGGCGGATCACGCTGCCGTCGATCCGGTGGGGATTGACTTACGGCGTCGTGCTGACCATCGCCCGCACCCTGGGTGAGTTCGGCGCGGTGATCATGGTGTCGTCGAACCTTCCGGGCACCTCTCAGACCCTCACGCTCCTGGTTGCCGACCGTTACAACCGCGCCAACGAGTACGGCGCCTACGCGATATCGACCGTTCTGATGGCCGTCGCCGTGCTGGTGCTCGTCGTCCAGGTCGTACTCGACGCGCGGCGCACTCAGGCAGCAAAATAGGCCTAACCACCGAAACGAGACACGAATGACGAACGCGATCACCGTCACCGGTGCCAACAAGCACTACGGCGACTTCGCCGCCCTGGACAACGTCGACTTCGTGGTGCCGGCGGGGTCGTTGACCGCGCTGCTGGGGCCGTCCGGATCAGGCAAGTCGACGCTGCTGCGCGCCATCGCCGGCCTCGACGAACCCGACACCGGCACCATCACGATCAACGGTCGCGACGTGACGCGGGTGCCCCCGCAGAAGCGCGGCATCGGCTTTGTGTTCCAGCACTACGCGGCGTTCAAGCACCTCACGGTGCGCGACAACGTGGCTTTCGGGCTCAAGATCCGCAAGCGTCCCAAGGCCGAGATCAACGAGAAGGTCGACAACCTGCTCGAGGTGGTCGGGTTGGCGGGTTTCCAGAGCCGGTATCCCAATCAGCTCTCAGGTGGTCAGCGTCAGCGCATGGCGTTGGCACGCGCTCTGGCCGTTGACCCCGAAGTGCTCCTGCTCGACGAGCCGTTCGGTGCGCTGGACGCCAAGGTGCGGGACGACCTGCGGTCCTGGCTGCGCCGCCTGCACGACGAGGTTCATGTCACAACAGTGCTCGTGACGCACGATCAGGCCGAGGCCCTCGATGTCGCCGATCGGATCGCGGTGCTGAACAAGGGGCGCGTCGAGCAGGTCGGTTCGCCCACCGAGGTGTACGACTCGCCGGCCAACCCCTTCGTGATGTCCTTCCTGGGAACAGTGTCCTCGCTGAATGGAATCCTGGTGCGCCCGCATGACATTCGTGTTGGGCGTAACCCGGAGATGGCCATCGCGGCCGGGGACGGCACCGCCGAGACCACGGGTGTCACACGGGCGACCGTGGACCGCGTGGTGTACCTCGGGTTCGAGGTTCGGGTCGAGTTGACCAGCGCGACGACGCACTCGCAGTTCACCGCCCAGATCACCCGCGGTGACGCCGAGGCGCTCGGCATCAAGGACGGGGACACTGTCTACGTGCGGGCGACCCGGGTGCCGCCGATCGCGGGCAGCGTGCAGGTTCCGGTGGCCGCTGAGGCTGACGACGATGAGGCACTGACCAACGCCTGACGGATTCGGGCGCGCTGTCTCTGGGACGTCCGCGGTCTGTGGCGTCAGATGTGCGTCGAGATCCTCGGCTTCATCGAGTGCTGCGGAGAGTTCGGCTTCGTCGACGCGTGCACAAGTCGCGCCTGTATCGCGAAACCATAAGGGGTGCCGTTCTTCCCGCTGCTGGACGATTCCGCCGGGAGACCGATGCCAGCCCAAAGGCATTCCGGCGGGCGGACAGTTGTGGTGTGGTCGCGCCCAGGCGCCGAAGGACGCAGTCGAGGGATCTTGCAGCGCGGAGCGCTTCGCGCGTGGGCTCAACGCGAAACTCCTTGCCACCCAGGCTTCGCCGCTCCGTTCGTGTGACCGCGACTGGCACGCGTTCCCGCTCTCCAGTGGGCAACCAGAGAGATTGACGCCGTCGACAGTTGTTTGGCGAACGCAGATTTGAGGCTGTCTTGACCTGAAGTTGCGGGAGTGTGTGTGGTACTCCCGCCGTAGGTCGGCGGCTGACCTCTCTTGATCTGTGGACTTGTGACTGCACTTCGGGGCTGGGCGCGCATGTCGGTTGGTGAACGTCGGATCACCGGGGTCGGCGCCGTGATCTCGCCATGCCGGTCCGCTGGAGGGGTCGGGCGCTGCGTGCTTCTCCTCGGCGAATCTCGGAGTGTGCGCAGGGGGTGAGGGCCTGCATCAGATTGTTAGCTGTGAGAACGATCGTGTTTCTGTTTTGAACCTTGGGCACGCGCCCTCGGGGGCGATGACCCCAGGGGCGGGGATGCGCCGTCGGGGGGTCACGCGGTGCGACCTTGCCTAGCGTTGAGTAGGAAATAGAACGCGTTACAGTTGGGCATCCGCTAACTCCCCGGCCTGCTCATCGCGGTTGCCGTCGCCCGGCGTCGGTGGAGGGTTCGGGCGGACAGTCTGGATAAATAAGGTGTTCATCGCCGGTACCAGCCCGCGAATCATTCCAAATATGTAACACCGCTTATGTTGCCAGTATCACTCAGCGGGAATCACTGTGACGTCTATGTCAATTCTTCCTCTAGAGGTGTTAGCATCCTGCCGGTCCTTGCGTCGTGAAGTGTGTTCGGGCTCCGATGGCCCTTACCGAACCCCGTGATATTGGAGTGTTGATGGGTGCCTCGCACTATGTCGGTCGTGTCGGAGCGCTTGCTGTGGCGTTGGGAATCGGGGCTGCGGTAGCGGCTACCGGATCGCCGGAGGCAGCAGCGGAACCATCGGACGGCGGCGCCTCTGAGGCGTCCGGCGCCACGGGTTCGGGTACCGGCGCGTCCGCCGGTGGAGGGGACGCGACCACGGCCGCCGGTCGGCGCGCCGCGCGCAGGGATGCCGCCAGGCAGGTGCGCGATGCGATCGCCGACGGTGCCGAACAACGTGGACCGCGGCGCGGTGGTTCCTCGTCCGGCTCGGAGACCTCCACCGAATCGTCGGCGGGCGAGGACTCGACTGCTGCCCGTCGTGCGGCCGCCAAGAAGCTCGCCAAGCAGGTGCAGGATGCGATCGCCGAGCTCACGGATCAGCTTGGGTCGACCGGCGGCGCACCCCTGCCGAACGTGACTCCGGGTGACGGGGCGGCGCGCGAGACCACCTCGGGCCGGCGTGCGGCGCGCAAGTTGGACGCCAAGGATTCGCAGGGGCTCCGCGCGGCATTCGGCAGCCGCCCCGCGACGACCCGGCTCCTCTCGGGCAGCGCGTCAGGCGCTGCGGCGGCCGAATCGGTGACGGCCTCGGGTGCGTCGAACTCGGTGTCGTTCTCCGTGCAGGACTCCCCGGAGTCGCCCGCCCTCAGCCCGTCTGTCCCCGAATCCCTGAGGGCACTGCCCTCGCTGCCCAAGCTGCCGGTGATCCCGGCCGGTGCTCCGGACACGCTGTTGGCGCTCATGATGCTCGGGGGAACCAGGAACAACGCTGGCGGCGGATCATCCCGTGGATCCGTCCGACAGGATGTGCTGCAGTCGGGGCAGCAGGCGTCCTTGAGCGGGATCGCGAAATCTGTCGCGGATGCTCTCTCGACGACAACTCCCGCGGCCGCACGGACCGCCAGCACAACGAGTGCCGTGGATCCGTTCTTCGCCTCCATCGCATCGCGGCCGATCATCGGCAATGGCGGCTGGCTGATCGGCAACGGGTTGGACGCCGCCGATGACTGCGTGGGCACGGCCTGCAACGGCGGCAACGGCGGCCTGCTGTTCGGAAACGGTGGCAACGGCGCGAACGGTGGAAACGGTGGAAACGCCTACCTGATCGGCAACGGCGGCATCGGTGGTTCAGGCAGCGCCGGTATTGCCGGTGGCGACGGTGGCCGAGGCGGATTCCTGATCGGCAACGGCGGGGCCGCCGGTGCGGGTGGCGCGGGCGCGGCCGGTGGCCGGGGCGGCAACTCGGGCATCTTCGTCGGGCACGGCGGCAAGGGTGGTGCCGGCGGTGTCGGCGCTGACGGCGGCGACGGCGGCAATGGCGGCTGGGTGTTCGGTTACGGCGGTGCCGGCGGTATCGGTGGCGACGGCGGCAACGGTGGCGACGGCGGCTACGCGGGCATGCTCGGCGGACGCGGCGGTGACGGTGGTGCCGGCGGACTCGGTGGTGACGGCGGCGACGGCGGTAACGGTGGCTGGCTGATCGGCGCCGGCGGCACTGGTGGCGCCGGTGGAAACGGCCAGGCGGGTGAAGCCGGTGATCAGGGTGCAGCCGGTGAGAATGGGCTCGCGGGTCAGGACGGTACGGACGGCGGTGACGGCCTCGACGGCGGAGCCGGCGGCCGAGGTGGTCACGGTGGAGCCGGCGGTGCCGGCGGCTGGTTGATCGGTACCGGCGGCGCCGGTGGCGTTGGTGGTGCCGGCGGTGACGGTGGTGACGGTGGCGCCGGTGGATCCGGCGGGGCCGGTGGCGCAGGACTGAGTTCTGCGGTCGCGGCTGGCGGTCACGGCGGCAACGGTGGCAACGGCGGCAACGGCGGCGTCGGTGGAGTGGCTGGCGTGGGTGGCAATGGCGGCACCGGCGGACGGGGCGGCCTGTTCTTCAGCCGAGCCGGGAGCATCGGTGCCGGTGGCGACGGTGGTGACGGCGGCGACGGCGGTCGTGCCGGTGACGGCGGCAGCGGCGGAAATGGCGGCGCTGGAACAACATCCGGCGATGGTGGTGCTGGTGGTGACGGTGGCGATGCCGGTGTTGGTGGTGTTGGTGGTGTCGGTGGCGGCGGATCGTCCACGGGCGCAAGCGGTTCCGATGGTGTGTCCAACATCGGTGGTGGTCATGGTGGTGCCGGTGGTGACGGTGCGGATGCGGTCGTGCCGGGTGGTTCCGGTGGTCATGGTGGTGCCGGTGGTGATGCGGGCACCCATGGCGATGGTGGCCAGGGCGGTGCCGGTGGTGACGGTGCTGAC
>NZ_LZHW01000084.1 GCF_001667265.1 Mycobacterium sp. ACS4331
GAGTTGGCTTTGGCGTGCGGGCCCGACAACCGCAAAGTCAGCCCCACCAAATGGCGAACCCGCATGCGCCGCGGGCGGTGTGAATAGATCCCACCACCCCACCTCGACAACGGTGGACCACGGGTCAACGACCACCACCACCCCGAAAACCTCCTGAACCCACACCAGGAGGACGACGAAGGCGGCCCCGACCCCGGCTGACAGGTGGACAGCGCACGCGACCCCCCGACCCCGGCCGAACAGCCGGGGCCACCTGGGGGCGCACAGAGAGTCGTGTCGCTGTTGGTCGGCGGCATTGACTGAAACTGCCCGGCACTAGGATTGGAGAAGTCGATGGGACCGGAGGGCCCGACAGGATTGCCGAGGCCGACCAGGACGGGGACGCAGGTGAAGAGCGAATCTGACCGCGACCGCGATGAATCTGGCCGCCCCCGCAACTCACGGCCACGCGATGCGCTCGGCCGTCCACTTCCCGCCGACAGTCAGGGCGTCCCGCGCATCAGCGACGACCTGCGGCTCACCCCGGACGAGACCCTGCGATACACACAACGGCTGCTCGACGACGGCATGGCCTTTCACGCGCACGAAGTCTTCGAGGCCGCCTGGAAGAACGGCCCCGCCGAGGAACGCGCTTTGTGGCAGGCGTTGGCTCAACTCGCGGTCGGCATCACCCACGTCCAACGGGGTAACGCCAAAGGCGCTGCCGCACTGTTGTGTCGAGCGGCCGAACGCATCGGCGAAGTGACTCGCCCTCTGCCCTATCGGATCGACGGTGACGCGTTGATCGCGTACGCCGACAGCCTCGCCGCCGATGTCGCCGCGGGCGTCGAGATCACCGCAACCCGACTGCGGCCAAGACTGCTGATCGAGACCTGACCGAACCCGCTGCGCGCGTGGCACATCGAGCCTCACGGACACGCAGGACGAAAGGACTCAAGCCGCGATTTCGGCGTAGGTCGTCGTCCGCTGACGCGCGGGCCGCCCAATACCCGCGGCGATCTCGACGAGTTCGGCGACGGTCTTGGCCGAGCCGTTCTCCGAACCAGCCATCCGCGAGATGGTCTCCTCCATCAACGTGCCGCCGAGATCGTTGGCCCCACCACGCAGCATGACCTGCGTGCGTTCGATGCCGAGCTTGACCCAACTGGTCTGGATCTGAGAGATCCTGCCGTGCAGCATGATCCGGGCCAGCGCATGCACCGCGCGATTGTCCCGGTGCGTGGGTCCCGGCCGCGCGGCACCCGCCAGGTACAGCGGCGAGGACTGGTGCACGAACGGCAATGGCACAAACTCGGTGAAACCGCCCGTGCGGTCCTGAATCTCACGCAACACATTGAGGTGACCGACCCAATGCCGCGGGGTGTCGACGTGCCCGTACATCATGGTCGAACTCGACCGCAACCCGACCTCGTGAGCGGTGCTGACCACCTCAATCCACATCGAGGTCGGCAGCTTGCCCTTCGTCAGGACCCAGCGCACCTCATCGTCGAGGATCTCGGCGGCAGTCCCCGGGATGGTGTCGAGCCCGGCCTCGCGCAGGGCAGTCAGCCATTCACGAATGCTCAACCCACTCTTCGTCACACCGTTGGCGATCTCCATGGGAGAGAACGCATGCACATGCATCGAAGGCACCCGCGCCTTGACGGCCCGCACCAGATCGGCGTAACCCGTCACGGGCAGTTCCGGATCGATGCCACCCTGCATGCACACCTCGGTCGCGCCCGCGACGTGCGCCTCCCAGGCTCGGTCGGCAACCTCGTCGGTCGACAGGGAGTAGGCGTCGGCATCGCCCTTGCGCTGCGCGAAGGCACAGAACCGGCAACCGGTGTAGCAGATGTTGGTGAAGTTGATGTTCCGGTTCACCACGAACGTCACGTCCTCGCCGACCACGTCGCGGCGCAGCGCGTCAGCGAGTGCGGTCACGGCCTCCAGTGCGGGACCGTCCGCGGTCGCCAGCGCCAGATACTCGTCGTCGCTGCAGCCGGCGGGGTCACGTTCGGCCGACCGCAGCGCCGACAGGACGTCGGTGTCGATCCGCTCGGGCGCACGCGCCGCAAGTTCGTGGACGTGCGCGCGGATGGACTCCCAGTCCCCGAACGCACTGTCCAGATCGCTGCGCGTCTCCGTCAGCCGGCCGTCGGAGTCGATCGCGGTGTGCAGGTCAGTGCGCCCCAGCGACTCGGCGGCCTCGTCCGGTTCCTGCCAGGGCAGTCCCGTCGGATTGACGTCGCGGGCCCAACCGGTCTCGGGATCGGCAAGGGCGTCGACATGCGTTCGCACCCGCGGGTCGATCCACGCCGCACCAGCCTGGATGTACTTGGGATGCGCCGTCAGCCGCTGAACCAGGTCGTAACCGGCCTCGGCGGTGACGTCGGCGAGGTCATCCAATGCCGGCCAGGGCCGTTCGGGATTGACGTGATCTGGAGTCAACGGGGACACGCCGCCCCAGTCGTCGACGCCGGCGCCGACCAGTGCGAGGCACTCCTCGCGCGACACGAGGTTCGGGGGCGCCTGGATGCGCATGCCGGGTCCGAGCACCAGCCGGGCCACCGCAATCGTGGCCAGGAAGTCATCGAGTCCGGCATCCGGCGTCGACGCCATCGCGGTGTGGTCCTTGGCTCGGAAGTTCTGCACGATCACTTCCTGGATGTGCCCGAACTCCTTGTGCGACTTCCGAATCGCATGAATCGTCTCGGCGCGCTCAGTCAGGTTCTCCCCGATCCCCACCAGCAGGCCCGTCGTGAACGGGATGGAGAGCCGACCAGCGTCGGTCAGCGTGCGCAGGCGAACCGCGGGATCCTTGTCCGGACTGCCGTAGTGCGCCTCGCCCTTGGTCTCGAACAGCCGCCGCGACGTCGTCTCCAGCATCATGCCCATCGAGGGCGCAACGGGCTTGAGCCGCGACAACTCCGACCAGCTCATCACGCCGGGATTGAGGTGCGGCAGCAGGCCGGTCTCCTCAAGCACACGAATCGCCATGGCGCGCACGTAGTCCAGCGTCGAGTCGTAACCGCGCTCGTCGAGCCACTGCCGCGCCTCCGGCCAACGCGCTTCGGGGCGATCGCCGAGCGTGAACAGAGCCTCTTTGCAGCCCAATTCGGCACCCTGACGGGCGACCTCGAGGATCTCGTCGGGCTCCATGTACATGCCCACACCCTGCTTGCGCAGCGCCCCCGGGACGGTGACGAAGGTGCAGTAGTGGCAGGTGTCCCGGCACAGGTGGGTGATGGGGATGAACACCTTGCGCGAATAGCTGATCGGCAGGCGCCCCTCCGGACCGCGTCGTCCGGTCGACTCCAGGCCCGCATCACGAACCCTCGCGGCGCTCGCGCACAGATCCGCCAAATCGTCACCACGGGCGGCCAGTGCGATGGCCGCCTCGTCGACATTCAGGATCACCCCGTCGCGGGCCCGCCGCAGGACTCGCCGCAGCGCCGATTGGCTGGGGGCGGCCGTATCCACGGGCATGACCGGTGTGGGCAGGTCGACGTGCTGCGGGTTCAGAGCCACTCCTCGTTAACCCATCGATGGTTGAGATTCATCCGCATGTCTCACTATCTGAAACGTCGGTCCCTGCCCTGACGCCCCCACACTAGCCGCGCCCATCGCTTCGGTGAACACGCCCTTGGGTTGTGTCCGACAGTACCGACAGATCAGCGGGCGAGGGCGTAGATTCCACGGTGGCCAAATGCAGAGTCAGGGAGTTGGTATGGGTGTTTCCGTTCGCTCGGTTCTGACCACCGGCGTCACCACTCTCACGGCCACCGCGATCGTGGCCGCCCCGATCGTGTCACCGCCCGTCCCTGCGGCGCCACCCGCCGTCACCTGGTCGGTGCAGAACACCGCGAGCGTGGCCCCCAATCTGTTCGACCTCCCCGCGCCGCCGCTGGAGGACGCGGTGGTGACCCCGATGAACGCGGCCTCGAACGTCATCGACACCGTCTACGCGTTCACTCGACGCTGGGCCAATTACGCCTCCCTCGACCTGGCACCGTGGGCGCTGAGCTTCGTCCCGTTCGGATACCTGGTCTCTGACCAGATCTTCATCTGGTACGAACCGTTCGTTCTCGCCGTGACCGACGCGTTCGTCTATGACTTCTTGGACCCGGTGGTCAACGACCCCCTCAACCTCGGGGTCTGGGGAGCCGGAATCGGTGCCATCGCCGACGCGGCCATCAACGGCGTGGTCGCCGGCATCCGCGGCGAGATCAATTACGTGCTGAGCCTGCAGTGGCTGCCATTCCCCGTGCCCCCGCTGCCGCCGTGGTGGCCCAGCCTCTCGTCGGTCGCGTCCGCGTCCGCCGCCACAGAGGGAGAGTCACTCCTCAAAGCCGGGATGACCCTCACGGAACTGTCCGAATCACTTGGACAGGCATGGAACGCCGAGATCCAGCCGGCGATCCAGCGCGGCATTGACCACCTGACGCAGGCGCTCGACCCCACAACGTGGGTTCCCGCGCCCGACGGGATCGCCCCCGCCGACATCGCCGGCTCGGAGAAGGCGCCATCGCCGGTGCAGCCCACTGAGGTGGTGGGCACCGGCGACGGCCAGACACAGTCCGCGGTCCAGGAGACACTCCCGGGGCCGACGCCGAACACCGCCCCCGGCGCCGCACCTGACCCGGTCGACGTCACCACAGCCGCCGACGGGGCCGTCGAGCGTCCTCGGTCTGCCCTCGACAACGCCTTGTCACGCCTGGAACTGGCCAGAGAGAAGGCCGTCAGACACCTCGACAGGGTCGCCAGACCCGAGCGGTCTGCACCCGAAACCGCGCAGTCGGACACCGCAGACGACGCCAAGGCCGGCACCAGGACCGACTCAGCGGCCGGGGACAGTCCGCGCACCCGCGTCGTGGACGGCGTGAAGACCCGCTTGGCGAAAG
Organism: Mycobacterium sp. ACS4331; assembly: GCF_001667265.1. Classification (GTDB taxonomy): domain Bacteria; phylum Actinomycetota; class Actinomycetes; order Mycobacteriales; family Mycobacteriaceae; genus Mycobacterium. The sequence continues at coordinate 4,884 of NZ_LZHW01000084.1, forward strand.
CCGCCGAGCGGGCCACCAAGTCCACGTCGGCCCGCCGAGCCGCTCAGTCGGCGGAGTAGGCACAAGGCCGGCGGAAGGGGAGGCCGAGGGGCCGACGTGCCCCGGTGCAAGGCCTTCTGACCGACCCGCCCCAACCGGTCAGCGGTGGGCCTGCGCCCGGCGAAGCTTGTCGTCGTTGTGCCGTATCAGGAACCACGCGGCCGGTCCGGCTCCCACCACGATGAGCAGGATCGGATAGAACGCACGCCAACCCGATCCGCCGAACATGATGTCCCCGCCGGGGCCCCCGAACGTCAGCAGTCCGGTGGTGATCAGCCACGTCCACAGTGGGAGCGCCGCGACTCGAGTCTCCGTCGTCCACTGGCTGGCGGCCCACACCAGCGCCACGTTGACCAAGCCCGCGACAAGGGCACTGACGGGGAACGGAACGACGCCGATGTAGAGCGGCAACAGGAGCGCAGACATCACGGCGCAGATGACGCCGTCGACGGCGAGAAGAGTCAGGACGATGACGCGACTGGCGGAATCGACTCCGCGCTCGTCGGTCAGGTCGGGACGCTGTCGAGCAGCGCGGTCAGTGAGCCCACGACCCACTGGAAGTTGTCCAGCCGGTCCTGCCAATGCTGCTGGTTGGGGTCCAGATCCGGATCCATGGTTCGTCCCTTCCGATGCGCCGCTGTCGGCAGCCTACCCGACACGGGTAGTCACTACTCGAATCTGCTGCCATGGCTACTCGTGTGCGGCGCAGGGCGTATCGCACCGTTATGAATCTCCGTAATTTTCTGCGCAGAGTCGAACCAAGGGGGGACCGATGAGCAGCAGAGTCTGCACCGCCGTGATCACGCAGGGCCGCAGTGAATCACAGCCGCGAGCGCTACGGAACCGCGCGAAGAGGACTCGGACGCGCCGTTTCCGACGCTCACCGAACATCTGACCCGGTGACTTCGCCGGCGGGACTGCAGAGGGGGCAGTCCCGCCGGCGATTCCGGCTTTTCTACGGCAGGTCCAGACCTGCCAGCAGGTCGGTTTCCCAACCACGCTCGTTGCGCGCGCCGCTCTCCCCCGATACGAGGACGTAGTGCTCGTATCCCGAGATCGGCAGCGCGAGATTGTTCGAGAGCGCCGCAGCGCGGCCGGTGGGACCGACGACGACCTGTGTGGCGTGGGCCGCGAGCGCTTCGATCTTGGCGGTCAATCCATCGGTGGCATCGATCATTGTGGTGATCTGCTCGTCCGAGTAGCCGAACTCGATGTCGCTCGGGGGCAGCACCCAACCCGGCAGCAGATCAGCGGAGTCCAGGCCGGCGGCTGCGGCCTGGACGGCGCGACCGGAGAGGACCGTCCAATAGAACTTGGACACCGTCCAGGGCTCACCGGGGTAGTCCGTGGTGGCCGCGGCGGCCACCGCTGCCGTGGTGACCTGGTGTGCCCGGATGTGGTCGGGGTGCCCGTACCCGCCGTTGGGGTCGTAGGTGACGACGACGTGAGGACGCAGATCGCGAATGATCTCCACGAGAGCGCCGACGGCCTCCCTCTCATCCGCATCGACAAAGCGCTGCCGCTCACCGCGTGGAGGCGTTCCCGCCATCCCCGAGTCGCGCCAGCGTCCGGCGCCTCCGAGGAATATCGGGTCATCGATCCCGAGCAGGTGCAGCGCCGAGCAGAGTTCGGCGATGCGGTATCCCCCCAACTGATCGGCGTGATCGGCTGCCAGCAGTGCCCAGCGGTCCCCGATCACCTCCCCCTCTTCACCGAGCGTGCAGGTGACGACTCGAACCTCGGCGCCCAGTGCTGCGTAGTGGGCGATGGTGGCCCCGTTATTGATGGTCTCGTCATCTGGGTGCGCGTGCACAAAGAGAAGGCGTGGCCTTTCAGCTTGCATCGACCCAGCGTAGCGGCGACCCTCTGGCGAATTCCGTCTACCGACGATTTCCCAGGTTGAGCTCAGGTTCCCGGTGTCGGCAGCAAGGTTTTACGTCGCCGTCAGCACCTTTGGGCACGTCCACCAAGAGGTGTCACACCTCCCATCGAGACTGTTCTGAGACCAAATTTCGTTCACGTGTGCGAACGAAACCTGCAGCGCCGCTAACCCGCCCTGTCGTTACCAGAACTTAACCGGAGCTGAGGTGACTCAGCTAACAGTTACGGCGGCTGGACGCGATCTTGAAGGTTGCCAACAGCAGCAACAGCAGCCACACACGTATCCAGCAAACAGTGACACACCGTGCCACGAGTTTCCGTTATTCACCCCTTCTTGCATGCGGGCGCACCCGCCTCCACGGCGTTAGCCAGCAAACATTCTTGAAACCGCAAAGACTGTCCGATTTGGTCTGTGATTCCCTGAGCAGAACCTGAGAAACTGGCCCAAGCTCTCAGCTACCCGGTTCAGCCCAACCAGATAGGGGAAGTAACAAAATGGAGATCTCCGCCCGCTCGTACCTCACGGCCGGCATGGCGCTCACCGCAGCCAGCGCCATTGCTTTGACGCCAGTCGTGGTGACGCCGACGCACGATCGGAACCTGACGATCCCGAGCGTCTCGGTACCTGATGTGCAGCTGTCGGCGGCCATCGACGATGCCGCGATCGCTGAGTTCATCGCCGCGCTCAATGCCGGCCTCGCCGACGTGGTCGCGACCGTCGACGCGGTTGCCGCGATTCCGGGGCAAACTCTGCTCGGCGTTCTGGACGAGGCGTCCAGCCTCAACACCGCTCTGTGGGACACCCTGATCGAGGCCGCCTCCGGTTCTCAGACCCTGTCGGGCCTGCTGACCCTGCTGGCGGGCACCTCCCAGGCCGGATTCGACCAGCTGCTGGTCACCGTCGGGGGTACCGATGAGATCATCTCGCTGCTGCCCGGCACCGTCACCGACATCATCGGATCGACGCTGATCGGCACGCTGTCGACGGCCCTCTACGCCATCGCCGACGTGGTCAACAACCCGTTGGCCCTGTCGAGCTACACCGGCCTGCTTGGCGCCGGCGTGGAGACCGCCGCAGGGGTGGCCTACGGCGGCATCGATCTGGTGAACGAGTTCGGCTTCGCGCTGTTCGGCTACAACGACGGCGAAGTTCAGCTTCCCGGCCTGCTCGGCATCAACATCGACGGCGTCCAGGGCCAGTTCAACATCGCACTGGGCGGCCTGAGCGCACTGCTCGACGGTGTCGCCACGGCATCGGGCAGCCAGATCGTGGAGGGTGTCGTCGCGGCGGTCCAGGGCCTGGCCATCGCTCCGATCTCTGCGGTCGTCAACGCTTCGGCGGGTGCCGCCAACAGCGTGGTCAACGCGCTCAGCGACGGCTTCTTCACCATCTCCGACGGTGCCTGGTACGCGGTGGCCGAAGTCGAATACGCGATCACCGGGGCACTCGACGCGATCGGCAACGCACCGCTGGACCCCGCCAGCTACACCACGGCACTGTCCTCGCTGATCAGCGGCGGGTTCGGGGTCTTCAACACCGCGGTGTTCACCGCCGGCGACCTGGCCAAGGTTCCAGTGAACCTGGCCTCGAACCTCACGGTCTCCGCCGCGGCCCTGATCACCGATCTCACCAGCGGTCTGGCCACCGCGGTCTCCGGTCTGCTCACCGCCGTGGGTCTGCCCGCCGAGGTCGCAGACCTCCCGGTCGCGCTGGCCGCGACGATCAACTCGGTGGTCAACGAGGCCCGCGACCTGGCCCTCGGCGGTCTTGCTGCCGTCGACAGCCTGATCGACACCGGTGTGGGCACCGTCATCACCGTCTCGAACGCCATCGAGGACGCCATCACCGGTGCCCTGACGACCGTCGGCGAAGCTCTGCCCGACCTGACCCCGGAGGCGCCGGCCGCCGGCGACGCCGGACTGCGCACCGCCCTGGTCGCCGTCGAGAACGAGACCGTCGTCGAGACCGAGGTTGTCGAGACTGAGGTCGTCACCGACAAGGAGATCGTCGCGGTCGACGACTCCGCCTCCGGTGAGGAGACCTCGGTGGTCGTGACGGACCCGAAGGACCTGGCCGACGCCCCGTCGACCGGAGTCTCCGACGGTGGGTCCGGCACGGAAGCCCCGGCCAAGAAGACGGCCAAGGAGAAGCGCGAGGCCGCCAAGGCCGACCGCGAAGCAGCCAAGGCCGAGCGCGCCGAGCAGCGTTCGGCCGCCAAGGCCGAGCGCGCGGCCAAGCGTGACTCCGCCAAGGCCGAGCGTGCGGCCAAGCGCGACTCCGCTTCGAGCAGCGCCAGCGCCGAGTAACACCCCAACGAAAGAGGGGCCCACTCATGGAGTGGGCCCCTCTTTCTTTTTGCCGCAGTCCCACCCACTGGCAAAGCCGGCTCGGGTGTGCCGATCTGCTGCTTCGCGCGACCGTCGCCACTGCCAGCTACCCGCCGGGACGCACGAGTGCTTGCGCTCGCAATGACGTGGCGAAAGCTGAGAGAAACCTGAGCCATACTCGACGCGGGGCGCATGGAAAACCTGCGCGGGGTCGGGGATCAATGAGGACCTTGGGGGGTTCAGCAAATGAAGAAGTCTGTTCAATGCCGTCTCGGAGCGGGTGTGGCGATCGTTGGTGCAAGCGTCGTCGCTCTGACACCTGTGGCGCCTGCGTCGGCGGCGGCGCCACGGGTGGTCGAAGCGCCGTTCGGGCTGGCAGCAATCTACGACCAGGCACCGAGTGAACTGTTGACGCTGTCGGGCGAGCGGCTCGTCACCACGGCGGCAGCTGCTCCGCTGACACCACTGGCCGCGGCGTACGCGGTGATCGCAGGGGATGAGAACCTGCTGCGCGAGGTGGTCGCCGATGCCACCGGTGCACCACTGTGGGTGATGGATCCGGCCCTGGAGGCCCTCGCGCAGATTCTTCCGGGCGAGCTGGGCGGTGGCACCGGCCAGGAATCCACCGACGGAGTCGACGACGGGGCGCTTCTTCAGTTCCGCAACACGGTCCTGATCGACCTGCGTGACGACGCCGGCGACCTCGCCGAGGGGGCGGCGCTGACCCTGCAGCGCCTCGTCAGAGGACTCGCGTTGGCACCCCTTGGCGTCGTACCGGTCGCCGAAGGTGCGCTCACCTCGATCTCGGGCGGGCCCAACACCGCGTTGTACCTGGCCCTGCGGGAGTACATCGATGCACCACAGTGGATCGCCGATCCCGCCATCGAAGGTGCGGCGCGGGTGCTGCCCGCACCCGTCGGAGGCACCAACGGTGAACCGACGGATCCGACCGGCGACGGTCAGCTCATGCAGTTCCGCAACAACGTGCTCATCGGCGCCCGCGATTCGGTGCGCAGCACCGTTGCCGACACCCTGGGCGTTCACCCCGACACCGGTGCCCCGATCTCGACCGCGACCATGCAGTCGCGCAGCAGTCTGCTCCCTTCTGCCAGCGACAACGATGCCGCGGCCCGCAAGGGCGAGTCCGCGGCGCCGAAGCGGACCACACCGGCCACCTCGCTGACCAGACCCGATCGCAGACTGGACGCGAAGGCTCCCGTCAAGCGCCTGGAGCGCCTCGTGAAGCGAGTGACCGGCGCCAATCGCGCCCCGGAGGCCGGATCCGCGGACTGATCTCGGCTCGGATGACGGTTCGGGCGGTGTGGGGCGCCTGAACTCGAGCCACTCATGCACCCCGTTCGGCGCTGAGCGCTGGGCGGGGTGCAGTCGCTTTCCGCGACACGATGACGATCAAATCGCGTCAGGACGTGACATTTTTTTGGTTGCCGGGGCACTCCAACCGCCCCAAGCCGCGGTAGCGCACGAACCCGCGACCCAGTCGGTGTGCCACCCAGGCCGATGACATACATGCGATTCGCAATGCCCCGGAAACTCGCACCGGACGCCGTGCGGACGACCCTCCGACCGGCAATTTCCCCATCCAGAAAATCAGATCCCGTGATCTGGCATTTACACAGAGAGTGCCATTGTTGGCGAAAATAAAAGGAGCAGATGGACGCGAAGTGATTCGCAGCTCGACGCCCAATATACGCCCGGCGATTCGCCCGGTCACGCCGCAGCGACCTTGCTGGCCAGGTCGTTAGCGGAGGGCAATGACCTCCACTGAATGCGGCAGGATTTCGTTACCAAAGGTACATAGCTGAGCAATTCGAGGGAAATTCAAATGTGCACAAAAACCCACTTACTCAGTTTCCTCTCAGGTACTTTCGGCCCGTCAGAAGCCATCAGCTTCATGAAGGGGATGCAAGCAATGCAAATAGCTGTACGTTCATACCTCACCGCAGGTGTCGCGATGGTCGGAGCAGGCGCGATCGCGCTCGCGCCCATTCATCCTCCGGTGTCCTCCGTTGAGATCGCGGCGCCGTCGACCGCTCATTTCGCCGACGTCGGGCTCACCGCGAGCACCAATCCCATCACTGTGTGGGCTGAAGTCCTGCAGAGGTCCGCGGACAACGCGGGCGCTCTGGCCCAGGACTTCCTCGCCGCACCGGCCCCGGTGCTGGCGCAGGCGATCCGCAATCAACTCGGCAACGCCGCGTTCCTGGCCGTCACCGCGCAGCAGACGGTGGACCTGATGTTGTCAACGGTCGGCGCGCTGCCCGACACGGTGAAGACCCTCGTCACCCAGCTGGCTGACGGTGACATCGCCGGTGCGGTGCAGACCCTCACCTTCGCTGTACTCCCCCTGGGACTCGGGCTGGTCGCACCGGTACTCGCAGTGGGCGCGGTCGCCAATAACGTCGTGCAGAACTTCGCAGCCGCATTCGAGGTCGTCACCAAGGTGGACAACATCCTCCCCGTGCTGCTCGGCGTGGGCGGACCCATCTTCTCGGTGATGTACACAATCGGCCAGACCGGCCAGGCGATCGTGGACGGACTGCGCAACCTCGACTTCGCCGCAGTGGCGAGCACCTTGATCAACGCACCGGCCCGCCTGGTCGATGCACTGCTCAACGGTGCGGGCGAGCTCCTCGGCCCGAACCCGGGTCTTCTCACGCCGTCGCCGGCCGAAGGTGAATTCGGGTTCGGCGGCCCGATCGCGGCGCTCCTGGATCTCCGCAAGAAGATCGCCGAAGCGATGACGGCCTCGGGCGACCCGAGCGCGGTCCCCGCGGCCGCCAAGGTCGAGGCCGACGAGTCGGTCACGCAGCGCTCCTTCATCGTCGACGTGTCGCAGTCAGAACCCGCCGAGGCCGGGGCTGTCGAGTCCGGGGCCGCCGGCGCGGCAGGGGACGGGGCCGGCCTGGAGGGCCAGACTCCGGGCGACACCGGTACCGCGCCCACGCCCGCCCTCGAAGCCGGGGACGATTCGGGCACCGATGGTGATTCGGGTTCCGCGGCGCCGCAGGCCGGTGCCGGACTGGCGGGCAAGATCTCCGACGCGGTGTCGAAGATCAAGGAGAAGCGCGCCGAAGCCAAGGCCGAGCGCGCGGCGGCCAAGGCGGAACGGCAGGCCCAGCGTGAGGCGGCCAAGGCCGAGCGCCAGGCCAAGCGGGACGCAGCCAAGGCGGACCGCGACAGCGGCGGCGCCGAGGCACCGTCCGCGTCGGCTCAGGACGCTGCCTGACCGAAACAACACCGATGGGGCTCACCGTGAGGTGGGCCCCATCGCTGTGTCAGGGCTTCTTCGTCCACGTCCCCGCATCACCGACGATGCCGACCGGCACAGCACCCGTCAGCGCGACGTTCTGCACCGAGGGCCCCGCGGCGACGATCGTGGTGTCCTGCAGGATCGGCAGCACGGTCCACATGTTCCAGAGCTTGGGCTCGACGGCATCGATCACCGCGTCGATGTCTTTCGAACCGTCAAGGGCCGCATCGATATTGGCTTGAATGCTGCGGTCGCAGACCTGCGTGAGGTTGGACGGCGCCTGCACCAGTTCGCCCGACTCCACGGGGGGCGGGGGCACGGTCGTGGTGGTCGGCGTCGCGGTGGGCGGCGCAGATCGCGGCGGGCTCGCGGTCGTCGGCCCCGCGGAGGCAGGCGTGGTGGTCGGTCCGGCGCCCGACGTGGGCACCGGAGTCGCCTCCAGCGCCGGGCAGCCATACCGCGAGGCCAACAGCGTCGCGAGGTCTCCCCCGGCCCGATGCCACCCGACGATCGCGTCGACCTTGTTGTTGGCCAGGGCATCTCCATACAGCGCCACCGGGTCCAACGCCAGCACGGAGGCGGCAATCCCCGCGTTCCGCAGTTGGTCGGCGGCGGTGTTGGCCACCGCCACGGACGTCGGATCATTGGCCGCGACCCCGAGCACCAGCGACAGCTGCTTGCCGTCCTTGACCAGACGGGGCCGCGACGGCTCCTGCTCCGGAGTGGTCCGCTCCGGTTCGAACACGTAACCGGCCCCCTCGAGGAGGGCGAGCGCGGCATCCCGCGTGAGCGCCGTGGGCGCGGTGGGCACGTAGCCGGGATCGGACGGCGACCGCACCTGGGCCTGAGCCAATGTCACGGTGTTGTCGCTGCCGGCACCCACAGCGGCCAACAGGTCGACGTCGACCAGACCGAGGATCGCCTTTCGCACCTGCGTATCGACCAGCTGGGGCTGCTGCCCCCGCAGCGTCAACTGCATCACGCGCGGGGTCACGATCCGCGCGGTGCGCACGTCCGGAATCGCCGACAGCTGCGCGAACGCCGCCGCGCCGCCGTGGACTTGAGCCACCTGAGTGTCACCGTTTCGGATCGAATCGGCAAGTGCCGCAGGAGCTCCGGCCCGGCGGAAGAGGATCTGATCGGGCACCGCGGGCGGACCCCAGAACCTGTCGTTGCGAGCCAGCAGGATCTCATCGCGCTGCGGATCGATGGTCTCAACCCGGAACTGTCCGCCCGTCACCGGCAGCGCGCGGGCCAGGCCGGCCCCGAATCCGCCGGGCACGTCCTTGACGATGTGGGCCGGCAGGATGTCGGTGAAGAGCTCCCGCCAGGCCGGGTACGGCTGCGAGAAGGTCACCACGGCGGTCTTGCCGCCTTCGATCGACTGCACACCAGTGATCAGGTCATAGCCCGCGGGATCCACCACACCGGGCTGGCTGACCATCTGGCGCCACAGGTACCAGAAGTCGTCCGCGGCGATCGGCGCGTTGTCGGTCCACGACGCCTCGGGACGGATCTTGTAGGTGACCGTGAACGGGTCCTCGCTGGTCACCTCGGCCGACACCAAAAGCGTGTTGTCGATCTCCCAACGCGATCCCGTCGAACTCTTGTTGTCGACGACGGGACGGAACGCACTGGGCAGCACCAGGGCGCTGATCGCGGCGTTCACCGGCGACTGATCCGACAGCAGATGCGGATTGAACCCGGCGCCGACGTTGTCGATGCCCATGATGATCTGAGTCGCCTTCGGCGGCGGCGGAGGCGTGCTCTCCACGGTCTCGGTGCTCTGCGGGGCCGGGGGCGGGCTGACCGTGCACGATCCGGTGACCAGCGCAGACAGTACGGCCGCGGTCGTCATCAGGCGGCGGCGGGCGGTCTGCACGCACATCAGCGTATCGGCAGGCCCGATGTCCTCCTGCCGGTCATCGCCGACACCAGGGCGCACACCGGTTGCCCAGCAAACGCCTGCCCAGGCTCACGCATCGCCCGAACAACGGGGTCGGGCGGGGTGCCGCCGGCCGCTCACCAGGATGTCGCCACATTTCCTGCGGCAATTTCGGCCGAGAAAGTCGGGCCATTCAGGCCAGGGGAAATTGAATTAGCTGACCAGGGCCGCTATCCGGCCAGAAGTTGCAGCGCGGGTGACCACTTACCCACACCTTCCACACCTCAGTTTTCCGCGGTTGAACTGCACAGATGCTATCAGCTATTTCACCGCTGTTAAACATTTGTTTGCATTGGTAACCACCCGAGTGGGCGGCAGTGTCAATTTTTGCTGAAGCCAAACTTCTCAGCTTCCTCTCAGGTACGTTTCCGCACATCAACCACCATCGGAAAGGGTCTCCAGATGTCGATCGCACTACGAAGTCATTTAGCCGCGGGGGTCGCGCTTGTCAGCGTCGGCGCCCTGCTGGTGTCACCGGTGACACGGCGGCCAGAAATTCGCTCAGTTCACGATCTCGCGGTCATGCCCACCGCGATGGACGCCGGGCCCGTCAACCCGATCGAGGTGTTCTCCCCCGTCGTGCAGGCCACGATCCAGGATCTCACGCTGGCGACCATGGACGTCATCGCCGACCCGATGCCGATCACCCGGCAGCTGATCTCCAACAGCGTGTACTTCACCGGCGGGCTCGCGTACGCGACCGTCGAGGCCGGCGCAACGCTGTCGAGCATCGTCTGGGACCTGCCCGCCACATTGAGCTCCGCCAGGGATTTGGTCCGCAGTGGCGACGTCGAAGGTGCCATCGCGGCCCTCGAGGATGGCACCATAGGCCGCGCCCTCCAGGCGGCCGACAGATTGATCCGAACCGGCCAGCAGATCATGCGGATGCAGGCCGACATCCTCGGCAGGCTGTCCGAAGCCGTGCCCGAGGCGGCCAGGGCCATCCTCGCGGCGTCGGCGAACGCCGTCCGGGAGATCACCCGCGCTCAGATCACCGCATTCGTCGGTGTCGTCGAGGCGGTCAAGTCCCGCGACCTCACCGCGACCTACAACGCCGTGGTGACAGGCGCGGCCAACGTCGCCGACGTCACGCGGGCGGTCACCATCGGCACCTCCAGCCGCGAGGCCGATGAGGCCGCGAAGATGGAGTTGAAGGCTCGCAGCATTCTGGGCACGGTGCGCACCGCACAGCGCAGCATCGCCGAAGCACTCAAACCGGGGCCGGTGAAGACACCCGATGAGCCGGCCGAGATGGTCAAGGCCGATCGGGCCGCGCTGGTCGACGACGCCGCCGTCACGGGGAAGGCCGACAGCGTCACGACCGACAGCGTGAAGGCCACCACAACCAAGGCCAAGCCCGGCGCGGCACTGCGTCAGGCGGCGAAGTCGGTGCGCACCGAGATCAAGGCCGCGGTGGCCAAGGTCAAGAAGGCACTGTCACCGAAGGCGAAGAAAGCCCTGGCGCCAACGGCGCAGAAGACCGCAGCCACCGAGTGACGACGGCGAAACCCGCTGGGCCTCTCCGCTGGGAGGGGCCCAGCGTGCTGTCTAGACTTTGGCGTTCTGCTTGGCGCGAGCCTTGGCTCGGGCCCGCAGGCTGGCCGTCAGTTCCACCTTGCGCACCCGGACGATCTCAGGCGTGACCTCGACGCACTCGTCCTCGGCGCAGAACTCCATGGCCTTCTCCAGGTCGAGTTCGAGCGGCCGGGCCAGCGTCTCCATCACGTCGGCGGTCGAGCTGCGCATATTGGTCAGCTTCTTCTCGCGGGTGATGTTGATGTCGAGATCCTCGGCGCGCGGGTTGATGCCGACGACCTGCCCCTCGTAGGTCTCCTCGCCGGGCTCGACGAAGAACTGCCCGCGGTCGGCGAGCTGGATCATCGCGAACGGGGTGATCTGGCCGCTGCGATCCGACACCAGCGAGCCGGTGTGGCGCGCGCGGATCTCACCGGCCCACGGCCGGTATCCGTCGAACACGGCGTTGGCGATACCGGTGCCTCGGGTCAGGGTCAGGAAATCCGTGCGGAAACCGATCAGGCCGCGGCTGGGCACGATGAAGTCCATCCGCACCCATCCGGCGGCATGGTTGGCCATCTGTTCCATCCGGCCCTTGCGGGCGGCCATCAGCTGGGTGACGGCGCCGAGGAACTCCTCGGGGCAGTCGATGGTCAGCGCTTCGAACGGCTCGTGCAGCTTGCCGTCGATGGTCTGGGTGACCACCTGCGGCTTGCCGACGGTGAGCTCGAAGCCCTCCCGGCGCATCTGCTCGACCAGGATCGCCAGCGCCAGCTCACCGCGGCCCTGCACCTCCCACGCGTCGGGACGCCCGATGTCGACGACCTTGAGGGACACGTTGCCGACCAGTTCAGCGTCCAGCCGGTTCTTCACCATGCGCGCGGTCAGCTTGTGCCCGGACACCTTGCCGGCCAGCGGAGAGGTGTTGGTGCCGATGGTGACCGAGATGGCCGGCTCGTCGACGGTGATGCGCGGCAGTGCGTGCGCGTGATCCGGGTCGGCCAGGGTGTCGCCGATCATGATGTCGGGAATGCCGGCGATCGCGACGATGTCACCGGCGACGGCCTCCTCGGTCGGCGTGCGCTCGACGCCGACGGTGCCCAGCAGTTCGGTGATCTTGGCGTTCGTGACGACGGGGTGCCCGTCGACCTCGCGCATCCAGGCCACCTGCTGGCCCTTGCGGATCCGGCCCTTGTAGATCCGGATCAGAGCGAGACGGCCCAGGAACGCCGAGGCGTCGAGGTTGGTCACCAGCGCCTGCAGCGGGGCCTCCGGATCGCCCTGCGGCGGCGGGATGTGCTCGAGCAGCACGTCGAACAGCGGGTCGAGGTTCTCCCCGTCCGGGTTCTCTCCGTTGGCGGGCTGGGTGGTGCTGGCGATGCCGGCGCGGCCCGAGGCGTACAGAGTCGGCAGGTCCAGGGCCTTCTCCGCTGCGGCCTGGGCCTCCTCATCGAGGTCGGACGCGACATCGAGCAGCAGGTCGTGGCTCTCCTCGACGACCTCGGCGATGCGGGCGTCGGGCCGGTCGGTCTTGTTGACCACCAGGATCACCGGCAGGTGCGCGGCCAGCGCCTTGCGCAACACGAAGCGGGTCTGCGGCAGCGGCCCCTCGGATGCGTCCACGAGCAGCACGACGCCGTCGACCATGGACAGGCCGCGCTCGACCTCACCGCCGAAGTCGGCGTGTCCGGGGGTGTCGATCACGTTGATCACCGTGACCGTGCCGTCCGCGTTGTGCCGGTGCACCGCGGTGTTCTTGGCCAGGATCGTGATGCCCTTTTCCTTCTCAAGGTCACCGGAGTCCATGATGCGCTCGGTGGCGTCGTCACCACGGTGCGTCAAGGCCCCTGACTGCCGCAGCATCGCGTCGACCAGGGTCGTCTTGCCGTGGTCGACGTGGGCGACGATCGCGACGTTTCTAAAGTTGGGGCGAGATTCCACCTACAGATTGTTGCAGTGCAGACCCCGATCACGAAAACGAGAACAGCCAGCCTGTGAAGTCCAGCAAGTACGCCGACCTCAAACCGAAGAAGAAATGCTGCCGCAGCAAGCCCCGCTGCAAGCGTTGCCCACTGGTGCTGAACAAGGTCCACAAGGCCGAATTGACGGGCCTTCGCGGAAAGGAACTCGAGAAGGTCTACAAGCGCGCGCGGAAGGCCTGATCAGGTGGCTCAGACCGCCCCTGCAGAACGCCGTTCTCGCACTTCGGCGCCCTGATTGCGGTCCCACTGCGCAGTCTGGCGGCGTACCGTGGAATCACCGTCGGAAGGTCTCTCAGGGCTGGTTTGGAGGTGCCGACATGGTCGTCACGGCTGTAGCGCTCGCGATCATCGCGTTCGTCGGATTCGCCGCAACATTGGCCATTTATCTGGGTCTGCTCAATTGGATGGGCGGGTTCTACGTGGTGCACTGCAGTGAGTGTCATCACCTCACCGGATCGTCGGTCAATTCCCCGCCGACCTCGTGCCCGCACTGCAGGCACCCGGTGCTGATGCACCCGCTGTACGCCGCGCACCATCGTCGCGCGCCGGTGCGGGTGCTCGCGGACTCGCTGCACTACTGACCTGTCTGCGCACCCGAAGTCGAGTGGCGCTACTCGGCCAGCGCCACCGTCAGATCCGGTAACCATGCGGTGTCGGCGGGCACCCAGGGGAGGTCGTGCAGTTCACCGCTGCGCACCCAGCGCAGTTCGCGGTGATCGTGCGGGTGCGGTTCGCCGTCGGTCAGCGTGACGACGTAGGCACGCAGCATGGTGTTCTCGTTGAGCGCGACGTCGGCGCCCAGGCGCGCACCGACCGTCACGTCGATCCCGAGCTCCTCCCGCAGCTCGCGGGCCAGTGCCTGCTCGTCGGACTCCCCCGGCGCCACCTTGCCGCCGGGCAGTTCCCACATCCCGGCCAGCGCGGGTGGGCGCTCCCGCTGGGCGACCAGCAGCGCACGGTCGACGATGAGCGCACCCGCGACGACCACCTGCACCGGCATGGTCACTGCTCGCGAAGGAAGGCCGTCAGGTGGCCGCTGACCACCTCGGGTTCAGCGAGCCACGGCCAGTGACCGGCTCCTGGGACGATTCTGAGCCGCGCATGCGTGAACAACTCCTGCTGGGCCCGGGCCTGGTCGGTCCCCAGGTAGGCGTCGCTGTCACCCCAGATGATCAGGACGTTGCCCGAAAAGCCTCGGAGTCGCGCCAGATACGGCCCGAGCGCGTTCCGCCCCGTTGCCCGGTAGAGGCGGTGGACGGCGCGACGGGTACCGGGAACCGTTGCGTGCCGGGCGATCTCGTCGAGGTCCGACGCGGGGACGTTCGGGTCGGTGCGACGCAGCAGGGCCGCGGTGAACCAGGCCCCCAGGGCTGCGCCCAGCACCTCGGCCAGCACCGGGGTGCGCCAGATCTTCGCGGCGGTGTGGTTGATGTCGACCGGAGTGTTGATCAGCGTGATGCTCGCGACGCGATCCAGATGGTCGGCGGCCCACGCCAATGCCCACGGCCCCCCGAAGTCGTGCGCCACCAGATGCGCACGCGCGACACCGAGTTCGGTCAGCACGCCGTCGAGGTGACGCGCGTAGCCGTCGACGGTGTAGGGAATTCGGCCGGTTTGTCCGCGGCACCGAATCCGGGCATCTCCGGCGCCACCACGCGCGCGAAGTCGGCGACGGGAGTCATGAGCGCGGTCCACGGCGCGCCGGCGTTGTTGCCGTGGACGAACACCACGGCTTCGCCTGGAGCCCTCTCCTCACCCCCCACCAGCACGGGCGAACGGACGCCGGCAACGGTGACGACTCTGGACTCCACAGCGCGGATTCTTTCATTGTCGGCGGGGACCGTGGCCGCGACTTCTCACATAAGATCGGCCCTACATGCTCTCAACTCGGTGAGGAGATCGAAGCATGTCTGTGTTGACCGATGAACAGGTGGACGCGGCCGCCGCGGAACTGGACGGATGGCAGCGCTCCGATGGGGCGTTGCGGCGGTCGATCAAATTCGACACCTTCCTGGACGGCATCGACGCCGTGCGCCGCGTCGCCGAGCGCGCCGAAGCGCAGGATCACCATCCTGATATCGACATCCGTTGGCGGACAGTCACATTCGCGTTGGTGACGCACTCCGCTGGCGGCATCACAGAGAAGGACGTGGCTATGGCGCGCGATATCGACTCGATCGTCGGGCGCCGGGACACCTGATCCGCAGCGCCGCGATCCAGGCCAGGGTCACCACGGTGGCGACGATGTAGATCAGTCCCGCCCATGCCAGCGGCCACGGCCGGCTGATCTCCCAGATGCTGGGTTGGGCGAAGCTCAGCAGCCACGGCACGCCGACCAGGACCAACACCAGCCAGCCCCAGCCCAGCACGCGTGCCTCGCGCAGGTACCGGTAGGGCCCGTGGAACAGCCAGATCATCAGCGGTATCAGCCAAACCCAGTGGTGCGTCCAGGAAATGGGCGACAACAGCAGACCGAACAGCTGCACCACCAGGATCAGGCCGAGCCGGTCCTGCTCGCCGGGTGCGGTCTGCACCGCGCGCCATGCCAGCCAGGCCAGCACCGCCGTCGCGGCGATGGCCGTCACGACCAGCCAGTTGTACTCCGCGTCATATCCCAGGATGCGCGAGATTCCGCCACGCCACGACTGGTTGAACGATGTGCCGATCGGTCCGACACGGTCGGCGTCACCCAGCAGGTCGGTGAAGTAGTGCCGCGCCTGGTCACCCACGACCAGCAGGGACAGCGCGACCGTCGCGGCGAACACGACCGCCGAGAACACCGCCGCGCCCCACCGTCGGACGCCCACGAAGTACAGGCCGCCGACCGCCGGCGTGAGCTTGATCCCGGCGGCGAGTCCGAGCAGCAGGCCAGACAGCCACCATCTGGTGCTGTGGACCGCGGCCAGCACCGCCAGCACGAGCAGCACGTTGACCTGGCCATAGTCGAAGGTGCTGCGCAGAGGCTCGGTCCAGATGCCCACGGCGGTCCACAACATCGCGGTCCGCGCCCCTCCCGTGATGCCGAGCAGGCGCTGGGACAGGCGCACGACACCGTAGAGCGCACCCATCACGCCGAGCGTCCACAGCAGTGCCACCAGACCGAACGGCAGCAGCGTCAAGGGATAGAACAGGACGGCCGCGAACGGCGGATAGGTGAACGGCAGCGGGAAGTCCGGCGTCTGGTCGGCGTAGACGTAGCTGTAGAGCGTGCCCGGCCGGTTCAGCGCCTCCGCGCCGCCGATGTAGACGTGCAGATCGACGAAGTTCGCGCCCGTGGGGACCAGGTAGGTCCAGGCCAGTCGCGCCGCGACGCTGAGCACCAGCAGCACTGGGGCGTATCGCAGGGCCGTGTTCTTTGTGTCGATACGCGAAAGGTTAATGGGCCGCCTCTCCGGTCACCGTCGCCACTCGCTTCGGTAACGGTCGCATAAATGCCACACGTGTCACTTGAGTACCACCAGTAACACCGTAGCTTCGGGTTCATACCACCTACAAGGGATTGGAAGAGCCATGTCAGGGATCAGAAGCGTGCTGTCCACCTCAGCGATCATCGCCGGAGGCGGCCTTGCCCTGTTGACCGGAGGAATCGCCAAGGCCGACCCGGCGGCCCCCGCCGTGCCGGCACCCAGTGTGCCCGGACTGAGCGTCGTCGAGCAGTTCGTCGACCCGTCCAAGGCACCCCAACTGCTGCAGAGCGCGGCGTCGATCCTGGGCGGCACGCAGACCGCGCCGGCCACACCGGCCCTGCCCCTGACCCCGCCGCCGGTGGCCAGCGCGTCACTCAACGTGCCGCAGCCGACGCTGCCCGGCATGCCCGCCGCTCTTCCCGGCATGCCCGGCGCAATCCCGGCCGTGCCCGCCGCCCTGCCCGGCATGCCCGCCGCTCTGCCCGGCATGCCCGCCGCAACCCCGGCCGTACCCGCCAGCGTGCCCGGCGCTGCCCAGCCCGGCGCTCAGCTGACCCTGCCCCAGGTGCCCGGCCTGCCCGTGCCGCTGCCGCAGAACCTCACGCTGCCCACCGAGCTGACGTCGTTCCTGGGCGGCACGAGCATGACCCCCGCGCAGGCGGCGGCGACCGCGTCCGGCGCCCCGTCGGCCGCATACCCGGGAACCGAGCCGGCTCTGCTGTCGCTGTTCCCCACCAGCGCCCTGCCCTGATCCACACCGACCCCACGTGAGGAGCTTCCGCATGTCCCGGATCCTGCTGTCCAGCACGGCCTTGGTCGTCGGCTCGTCGGTCGCAATGACGTTCGGTGGTGTTGCCGCCGCCGAACCGCCGGCACCGGCCCCGTCGCCGATCGAAGGTGTGCAGGCACCGGGACTGTCGGCGGTGCAGAACCTGAGCCCGGTGATCCAACAGGCCGCCGGTGACCCTTCCAATGCCGCGTCGATGCTGATGGCAGCCGCGGCGGCGTTCACCCAGAACACCGCCGCGGCCGACGATTCACATCATCTCGCGGCCGCGGTCAGCCAGTTCGTGTCCGATCCTCCGACGTCCATCCCGGCACCGGTGGCCGCCACCGCGCACAACCCGCCCGCCGGCGTGGTGCCCGGCGCCGAGGCGCACCTGCCTCCGGGCATCAATCCCGCGCATGTCGCGGGTCCCGAACCTGAGGCTGCTCCGCTCGCGGCGCCTGCCCCCGAGGCGGCACCTGCACCGGCCCCCGAGGCGGCGCCTGCACCCGCTCCCGAGGCGGTGCCTGTGTCCGTTCTGGATGCTGCTCCCGCTCCCGAGGCCGCGCCTGCGCCTGTTCCCGACGCCGCCGCCCCGGGTTTCGGGCCCGACGCGCCGGTGACGCAGGACTTCATGTACCCGTCGATCGGCAACGGGTGCCTGGCCGACGGCGGCAACTCCATCGCGACCGCGATCTCGGTCGCTGGCCCGGCCACCATCCCGCTCCCGGGCCCCGGCGCAGGACAGACCGCCTACGTGTTCACCGCCGTCGGGACCTCGGCGCCGGCCGCCGAGCAGAAGCTGCCGCTCAACGTCACCTGGGTGAACCTGACCACCGGGAAGTCCGGCAGCGCGACGCTCAAGCCGCGCCCTGACATCAACCCCGAAGGGCCGACGACGCTGACCGCGATCGTCGACACCGGCTCGGGCAGCATCATGTCCACGATCTTCGGGCAGGTCACCACGACCGAGAAGCAGTGCCAGTTCATGCCCACCATCGGTTCCACCGTCGTGCCCTGAGCCCCTTCTTTTTCCCGCGAGCGGGCTGGGGTCCCCGCTTGCGGGGCGTTGGTACGGGACGCCCCTGCACGCGGGGGACCCCAGCCGGGTGTGCGCGTACCAACACGGCCACTCGCTGGGTTGGGGGCGCGGCGCCCGTTGGGTCGCCCGCGAGCGACCACTTACGTACGTCCAGACACTGCGTGTCGCGTACCCAGGTGGTCGCTCCCCAGGTGGTCGCTCGGCGCGCGTGGGGCTCAGCCCTTCGCGGCTTTGGCCTCCTTGGCGGCGGCCTTCATCTGCTTCTTGTAGCTGCGCACCCTGCCCAATGACTCGGCGTCACGCACATCGGCAACCGACATGTGCACGCCGTCCTTGCCGTAGTCGCCGGCGGCGGCCTGCCAACCCTCGGCGGTCAGGCCGTACTGCTTGCCCAGCAGGGCGAGGAAGATCTTGGCCTTCTGGTCACCGAACCCGGGCAGTCGCTTGATCCGCAGGAGCACCTCGCGCCCGTTGGGGTTGCCCTCGGTCCACACCGCCGCGGCGTCACCGTCGTACTCGTCGACGATGATGCGCGCCAAGTCCTGCACACGCTTGGCCATCGAGCCCGGGAACCGGTGCACGGCAGGCGTTTCGGCGAACAGGGCGGCGAACTTGTCCGGGTCGTACTCGGCGATCACGCGGGCATCCAGGCCGCCGAGGCGATCGGCGAGTTTCTTGGGCCCGGCGAAGGCCACCTCCATCGGAATCTGCTGATCGAGAAGCATCCCGATCAGCAGCGCCAGCGGGCTGGACTCCAGCAGCGCGTCGGCATCCGGATCTTGAACCAGCTGCAATGTGGGCACGCAGTCAGTCTAGAACTCGGGGCAGTCCCCTCCGGCGAACTACGGAGTCCAACGTCCGCGCTAGGCGGGCACTGTGGCCGTCGTCTTGCACTGCCAGCATTCGAAGTGGGAAGCACCCAGTGCGACGTTCTGCCGGGCATTGCACCGCGGGCACGCCACGCCCCTCATCCCCGAGGGCGGTCCTGGCTGTCCAGGCGAGACGACAGCAGCAACAATGATTCCGATTACTCCGAAGAAGAATCCGAGGGCGAAGAAACCCCCGGCGCTGCGGTCCTTCTTCTTGGCAATGTTGGACGAGATCCAACCGCATACCAAAGGAACAACCACCAGCAGAAGAACCAGCCAATGCCAAGGTTGTAAGCCACCCATATCAAGACCCCTCGTTTGCCAGCAGACTCGCAGAATCGTTTCACACTGGTTTCACCTGCGCTGGGTGATCCAACTGATGAAAAGCGACTGACGAGCGCGGATCCGCGCTCGTCAGTCGGAGTTCCTGCTCGACCCAGGCGAGTCGACGGGAGATTAGACCCGTCTCCTCGGTCGTGAGTTCTCGTGCCAGGCGCACGGCTACGTCGGATGCTTGGGCCTGGTCACTTCTCAGCCGAGACGCCGAGATCCTGAAACGACCCAACGATTTCGTATCCCTTGGCCTCTGCCCACTTGGTGGCAGTATCGATCTGGGCGAGATAGGAAACCCTTTTGCCGCCCTTGGGCTACCGATAGCCGAACCCCGATGAGGGCGCGGAGAGCGCTTGCTTCGTCTGCTCGCAATCGAATCTAGGCTTGCTGATCGAGAAGCATCCCGATCAGCAGCGCCAGCGGGCTGGACTCCAGCAGCGCGTCGGCATCCGGATCTTGAACCAGCTGCAAGGTGGGCACCGAGCCAGTTTAGGCCGGATCGAGGGCGGCGATCAGCACGGGCACCGGTGTCCACCCGTTCAGACGCCGGTGTCGGCCAAGTGTGCGAACGTAGACGCAATAACCCTGGATATGCCCCTAGGAGATGGACATGAGACGCGTGGTGACACCTCTTGTCGCGGCAGTCGTCGCCGCGCTCGCCCTGGCCGGCCCGGCGGCGGCCATCCCCGACCAGGGCACCCCAGCCTTCGACGAATACCTGCAGGGCCTGCAGCGCAACGGCTACAACCTCAACCCCGACACCGCCTGGCGCGTCGCCCATCAGGCCTGCATCGGCGGCATCCCGGGATACATCGGTCTCGAACTGGCCGCGCAGGGGGTCATCGGTCCCGGAGCCCAGGATCGAGTGTTCGACGTGGCACGCAAGTACGCCTGCCCGGTTCAGTGACGGCCCGGGAATCTCGGATCACGCACACACTGAGTCGCTAGGGTCAGCATCATGTCCGGCGAGATGGCGGCTGCGCTGGTCGCCGCACTGCTCGTCGTCGCCCTGATCGCGGCGATCACCGTGGTGCGCACCCGACGGGTCGTGGCCACCCCCACCGAGATCGCCGTGCACGCGGCCCTGCACACCGCCGCACTGTCGGCGCGGGCGCTGCGCCAGGGCCTCGACGCCGAATCGGCGCGGGACGCGGTGCCGCACCTGCGGGATCTCACCGGCGCCCAGGGCGTCGCGCTGTACGACGCCGACGGCCACCTGCTGGCACACGATCCCGACGACACGCTCATGTGGACCACGAACATGCTGGCCGAATGCGCCCGCGCGGCCCGCACCGCCGCCGAGGAGGGCAGGCGCGTGCTGGCCGGCACCAGTCCCGCGGTGATCGCCCAGCCTCTGCTGCCCGACGCGCACGACGTGCTCGGCGTCCTGGTGGTCCTCACCCACGCCCGGCCTGGTCCCGGGATGCTCGGCGCGGTCGGGGAAGTCGCCCGGTACGCCTCGAGCCAACTCGAACTGGCCGAACTCGACGCCTCGCGGGCCCGCCTCGACCGCGCGGAGGTGCTGGCGCTGCGCGCCCAGATCAGCCCGCACTTCGTCTACAACGCCCTCAACACCATCGCCTCGTTCGTCCGCACCGACCCCGACCGGGCCCGTGAGCTGATCCTCGACTTCGCCGATTTCACTCGCTACTCGTTCCGGGCCGCGGGTCCGTACACGCTGCTGTCCGACGAACTCAAGAACATCGACCGCTACGTCACCCTCGAACGCGCCCGATTCGGGCCCGCCCTGGATGTCAGGCTTCAGGTCGCCCCCGAAGTGTTGGGTGTGGTGGTGCCGTTCCTGGCCCTGCAGCCCTTGGTGGAGAACGCGATTCGGCACGGCCTCGCGGGCCGTCGCGACGGCGTCATCACCCTCACCGCCCGTGACGAGGGCAATGACTGTGTCATCAGCGTCGAGGACGACGGCGTCGGCATGGACCCGGAGGCTCTGCGCACCGCGCACGCCGACGCGCTGGACAGGGACGGCGGAGACGACTCCGCGAGCGTCGGACTGGCCAATGTCGACCATCGCCTGCGCGCCGCATTCGGCAACGACTACGGTCTCATTGTCGAAACAGCGCTCGGGGCAGGCACGAAGGTGATCATGCGGGTTCCCAAATTCGCCGCAGGAGTACGCGTATGACCCGCCAACTGACCGTGCTCGCGGTCGATGACGAGGCTCCCGCCCTCGACGAGCTGACCTACCTGCTGACCAACAACGCCTCCGTCGGCGAGGTGCACGGGGTCAGTGACGCCAACGCCGCCCTGCGCGAACTGTCCGAGCACAGCATCGACGCGATCTTCCTCGACATCAACATGCCCGGCCTGTCGGGTCTCGAACTGGCCGCGGTGCTGGGCAACTTCTCCCATCCTCCCGCCGTCGTCTTCGTGACGGCGCACGAGGACAAGGCTGTCGCGGCCTTCGAGGTCGGGGCGCTCGACTACCTGTTGAAACCATTGCGCCGTGAGCGGCTCGACGAGGCGGTGCGCCGCGTCGTCGCGGCCCGGACCACGGAACCGCAGACCGGCGGCGACGACGAAGTGGTCCCCGTCGAACTCGCCGGCATCACGTCTCTGGTGCGTCGCGACACCATCGGTTGGGTCGAGGCCGACGGTGACTACGCGCGCCTGCACTCATCGTCGGGCTCGCACCTGGTCCGCATACCCCTGTCGACCCTGGAAACGCGTTGGCGCAATTCGGGTTTCCAGCGCGTGCATCGCTCCTACCTGGTGGCACTCGGCATGGTCACCGGGTTGCGCAGCACCGACAGCGGGGTGCTGGTGCGGATCCAGGAGAACGGCGCCTCCCCCGCGGTCGAGCTTCCGGTGAGCCGGCGCCAGACCCGGGAACTGCGCGACCGACTGGTCCGCGAACCCATGCGCAGTTATCGCCCGGTCGAACCGTGAATCGCCCCGATCCGCCCCGACGGCCGCGCCCCGAGCGCCTCGACGCCCCACGTCGCCAGCGGGTCGTGCTGGCGCACCGGCGCGGCGCCCGCATGGTTCGCACGCGCGTCGAGGTCCAGGAGCAGACCGAGGTGGGCGACGCCCTGGTCCGCGGACTGGTGCGGGCCCAACTGGGCCTGGCACTGCGCCTGGCCGTCGTCGTCGCCGGCATCGCGATCGCGATCCCCCTGATCGGCAACGCCTTTCCCGAAGTCACGGCGCTGAGCGTGCTCGGGATCCGGCTCAACTGGCTGGTGCTGGGTGTCTGCCTCTACCCGCTGATCTACGGGCTCGGTCGCCTCTACGTGCGCCTCGCCGAACAGGCCGAAGGCGATTTCATGCGCATCGTGAACGAGGGCGGCCGGGAGGAGGGTGAGGACCCGTGACCGCGGCCGCTCTGGTGCTCGCGGCGCTGGCGACGATACTGGTGGGCGCCTACGGGGGGCGGCTGTCCCGCACCACATCCGACTTCCTGGTGGCCTCCCGCACCGTCGGGCCGCACTGGAACGCCGCAGCGATATCGGGTGAATACCTCTCGGCCGCATCCTTTCTCGGCGTCGCGGGGCTGGTGGCCAAGTACGGCGCCGACGCGCTGTGGTACCCCGTCGGGTTCACCGCCGGCTACCTCGGGCTGCTGCTCTTCGCCTCCGCGCCGCTGCGCCGCTCGGGCGCCTACACCGTGCCGGACTTCGCCGAATTCCGCCTGGGGTCGGCGCGGGTGCGCACCATCGCGATGCTCGTGGTCGTGGTGATCTGTGTGCTCTACCTGGTGCCGCAGTATCAGGGGGCCGGACTGACCCTGAAGATCCTTCTGGGCGTGCCGGTCTGGATCGGCCCGGTGGCCGTGGGGACCATCGTGATCGCCAACGTCGTCGGCGGCGGCATGCGCTCCATCACGTTCGTCCAGGCCTTCCAGTACTGGCTCAAGCTCACGGCCATCGCCATTCCGGCTCTGGCCCTGACGATGCTGTTCCTCACCGACCGTCCCGCCCTCGGGGGTCCGCTGCCGCCCGTCGTCGCCGACACCACCACGGTCGCGATCGAGACCGACGTCGTGGTGCAGGTCGCGCAACCCGACGGCGTCTCGATCGACGGCGCACCCCTGCACGGGCCGGGCCGATACACACTGCACACCGGCAGCACCCTGACCCTGGCCGCGGGCGCCGCCACCCCCGTGGTCGACGGCGCGCCCGTCAGCGGTGAGCAGTGGCTCTCCTCGGGTTCCGGCCTGGGCGGCGAACACCCTCTGTACCAAGTCCTTTCGGTGATCGTCGCGACCTTCCTGGGCACCATGGGGCTGCCCCACGTCCTGGTGCGGTTCTACACCAATCCCGACGGTCGTGCGGCGCGCCGCACGGTGGTGGCGGTCATCGCGCTGCTGTCGCTGTTCTATCTGTTCCCGACGATCCTCGGGGTGTTCGCCCGGCTTTACGTGCCGCAACTGCTGATCACCGGCACGGCCGACGCGGCGGTGCTGCTGCTGCCGGGGGCGGCGATCGGCGGACCCGTGGGCGCCGGCCTCGCGGCACTGGTCGCCGCGGGTGCCATCGCGGCATTCCTCGCCACCTCGTCCGGGCTGCTGGTCAGCATCGCCGGTGCGCTGTCGACCGACGTGCTCAAGGGCCGGGTGCGCGACTTCCGGTTGGCCGCGGTCATCGGCGGCCTGGTGCCGATCCCCCTGGCACTGGCGGCCTCCGCACTCGACCTGTCCCGCAACGTCGGACTGGTGTTCGCGGTCGCGGCATCGACACTGTGCCCGCTGCTGGTGCTGGGCATCTGGTGGCGCGGCCTGACCGCGGCGGGCGCGATCGCCGGCCTGGCCACCGGCGGTCTGCTGTCCGGCACCGCGGTGGCCCTGACCGTCACCGGTGTGATCGACACCGACGCGTTCGCCGGATGGCCCGCGGCCATCGTGGGTTACCCGGCCGCCGTCACGGTGCCCATCGCCTTCGTGACGACGGTGGTGGTGAGCCGGCTGACGGCGGGCAGCGCGCCACGCGACGTCGCCCGGATCTTCGCGCGCATGCATGTCCCGGAACGTCTGGGCATGGGAATCGAGCGTGTCCCGCGCGGTTGACCACGACCGTTCAGCGGTCACCGCCGACCGTTCACCGCATGAGGGGCGGGCTTCGGCGAGCAGCGGCGCTGAAGCCCTTCGGATGTGATGTGAGTCTCAATACCCTGACCTCCAGTGCAGCACCACATCGACGTCAGGAGACCCGCCGTGCCCACCACCGACAGTCCACCAGCGCCCACCGGCGCTCAGTTCCTCGAGACCCAGGCCAGCCCAGAGTTCCAGGAACTGCGGACTCGGCTGCGCCGCTTCGTCTTTCCGATGACCGTGTTCTTTCTGCTCTGGTATGCCCTGTACGTCGCCCTCGGCGCCTTCGCCCACGACTTCATGGCCATCCGCGTGTTCGGCAACGTCAACCTCGGCCTGCTCATCGGCCTGGGCCAGTTCCTGACGACGTTCGTCATCACCGGGCTCTACGTACGCTTCGCCAACCGCGAACTCGATCCGCGGGCCGAGGCGATCCGCGCCGAACTGGAAGGTGACGCGCTGTGACCACCACCCTTCTCGCCGCCGACGGTGTGGGCAACCCCGTCGCCAACATCGCCATCTTCGGCGTGTTCGTCGCGGTCACCATGGTCGTGGTGATCCGGGCCAGCAAGCGCAACGCCACGGCCGACGAGTTCTTCACCGGCGGCCGCGGCTTCTCCGGCCCGCAGAACGGCATCGCGATCGCCGGCGACTACCTGTCGGCGGCCAGCTTCCTGGGCATCGCCGGCGCCATCGCGGTCTACGGCTACGACGGCTTCCTCTACTCGATCGGCTTCCTGGTGGCCTGGCTCGTCGCCCTGCTGCTGGTCGCCGAACTCCTGCGCAACACAGGCAGATTCACCATGGCCGACGTGCTGAGCTTCCGCCTCAAGCAGAAGCCGGTCCGGTTGGCCGCCGCCACCTCGACGCTGACGGTGTCGCTGTTCTACCTGCTGGCCCAGATGGCCGGGGCGGGCGGTCTGGTGGCGCTGCTGCTCGACATCAACAGTCGCGCAGGGCAATCCCTCGTCATCGCCATCGTCGGCATCCTGATGATCGTCTACGTCCTCGTGGGCGGCATGAAGGGCACCACCTGGGTGCAGATCATCAAGGCCGTGCTGCTGATCGCGGGTGCGGGCCTCATGACGGTCATGGTGCTGGGCAAGTTCGGGCTCAACTTCTCTGAGATCCTCGGCACCGCGCAGGCCGCGATCTCGGGCTCGACGACTCCGGGTGTCGCCAGTCGCGACGTGCTCGCCCCCGGCGCGCAGTACGGCGGGTCGCTGACGTCGCAGATCAACTTCATCTCGCTGGCCCTGGCGCTGGTGCTGGGCACCGCTGGTCTGCCGCACGTGCTGATGCGCTTCTACACCGTGCCGACCGCCAAGGAGGCCCGCCGGTCCGTCGTCTGGGCCATCGCGCTGATCGGCGCGTTCTACCTGTTCACCCTCGTGCTCGGCTACGGCGCGGCGGCACTCGTCGGCCCCGACCGGATCCTGGGCGCGGCGGGCGGCGTCAACTCCGCGGCCCCGCTGCTGGCGTTCGAACTCGGCGGCGTGGTCCTGCTCGGGATCATCTCGGCGGTCGCGTTCGCGACCATCCTCGCGGTGGTCGCGGGCCTGACCATCACGGCGTCGGCATCCTTCGCGCACGACGTGTACGCCAGCGTGCTGAAGTCGCACAACGTCACCGAGGACGAGCAGGTGCGCGTCTCCCGCATCACCGCGGTGGTGCTCGGCGTGTTCGCGATCGGGTTGGGCATCCTGGCCAACGGGCAGAACATCGCCTTCCTGGTGGCGTTGGCGTTCGCGGTCGCCGCGGCGGCCAACCTGCCGACCATCGTGTACTCGCTGTACTGGAAGCGGTTCAACACCCGGGGCGCGCTGTGGAGCATGTACGGCGGCCTGATCTCGACCATCGTGCTGATCGTGTTCTCACCGGCGGTCTCGGGCACCAAGACCTCGATGATCCCCGGCGCGGACTTCGCGTGGTTCCCCCTGGCCAATCCCGGCATCATCTCGATCCCGCTGGCTTTCATCCTGGGCATCGTCGGCACGCTGACCTCGCCCGACACCGGTGACGACGAGAAGAACGCCGAGATGGAGGTCCGCTCGCTGACCGGGGTGGGCGCCGAGAAGGCGGTCGCGCACTGACGCACTGCCCCTCAACCCGGTGAGCAGGCCCCAGAGAGATCCTCTGGGGCCTGTTCGCGGAATGGGGGGACCCGCGTCGAGCGTTGTCCGCCAGGTGACGCAGACTCCTCAGGTGCTCGACGCGACCAGCCCGCCCCGACACCGGTTCGGCATAGGTCTCCTGGCCTACGCATTCGCCGCCATCATGGTCGGCACCACGATGCCGACACCGATGTACGCGCTCTACGCCGAGGACATGCGCTTCTCAGTCCTGACCACGACGGTCATCTACGCGACGTACGTGGTGGGCGTGCTCGCGGCGCTGCTGCTGTTCGGCCGCTGGTCCGACGCGGTCGGCCGGCGTCCGGTGCTCCTGGCGGGCGCGGCGTCCGCACTGGCCAGCGCCGCGGTCTTCCTGGTCGCCGACTCCATTCCGGTCCTGATGATCGCCCGTGTGCTGTCGGGCCTGTCGGCCGGTGTGTTCACCGGGACCGCGACGGCCGCGATCATCGAGGCCGCCCCGCCTGCGGCACGCGGCCGCGCCGCGGCGATCGCGACCGTCGCCAACATGGGTGGCCTGGGGTTGGGACCGCTGGTGGCCGGCGTGCTGGTGCAGTACGCGCCGCACCCCCTGCAGTTGAGCTTCATCGTCCACATCGTGCTGACCGTGATCGCGGTCGCGGCCGTGCTCGCCGCGCCGGAGACCTCGGCCCGGACCGGCCGTATCAGCGTGCAGCGCCTGTCGGTGCCTCCGCAGACCCGCGCCGTGTTCGTCCTCGCGTCCACCGCGGCGTTCGCGGGCTTCGCGGTGACGGGACTGTTCGCAGCCGTCGCGCCGTCGTTCGTCTCCGGGCTGTTGGGCATCGACAACCTCGCCGTGGCGGGTGCGACGGCGAGCGTGGTGTTCGCGGGATCCGCGGGGGCGCAGCTGTTCGCCGGCCGGATCCCGCCGGCCCGGGCCGTCGCGTTGGGCTGCGCGATCCTGGTGGCCGCGATGCTCATGCTCGCGGTGTCCCTGCACGCCGCCTCGCTGCCGGGGCTGATCGTGTCCGCGGTGATCGCCGGCGCCGGTCAGGGCATGAGCTTCGCGCGCGGCCTGGCCGCGGTGTCCGAGCGCACCCCTGCCGAGCGGCGCGCCGAGGTCAGTTCGACGTACTTCGTGGTCGCCTACGTCGCGATCTCCATTCCGGTGATCGGTGTCGGGCTGGCCGCCCAGACCTGGGGGCTGAAGACCGCGGGTGAGGCGTTCTCCATCGCCGTCGCCGCACTGTCGGCGGTGTGCCTGGTCGCGGTGCTGCTGCAGGAGCGGCGCCAGTCGCAGAATTAGTGACTTCTACCTAGGCCGGCGCGGCTTAGGTTTTCCCCATGCCATTTCTGCCGATGTTTCCGACGCCCGCACAGGTCGCCGAGCAGACGCCCGCCGACCGTGACCGCGCCATCGACGTCATCCGCATCTCGGCGCTGGTCGGGGTGGTCGCCGGCCACACTGTGATGGCCACCAGCACCATCCGCGACGACGTCTTCATCTGGGACAACCTGCTGACCACATCGGTGGTCTTCCAGGCGCTGACCTGGGTGCTGCAGATCATGCCGCTGTTCTTCTTCGCCGGTGCCGCCGCCAGCGCCGGCTCGTGGCGGCCCGGCACCTCATGGGGCGGATGGCTGATGAAGCGCTGCGCCAGGCTGTTCCGGCCGGTGTTCTGGTATCTGGCCTTCTGGGCCGTCGCCCTGGTGGCGCTGCAACCGCTGCTGCCCATCCATGTCTACGAGCCGGTCGCGGGGATCAGCATCCAACTGCTGTGGTTCCTCGGCGCCTACGTGCTGATGCTGGCCGCGATGCCGCTGCTTGACCGGATCAGGACCGCGGGCCACCTGTTCGCCGGTGTCCTCGGCGTGTACGTCCTGGTCGCCGCCGTCGATGCGATCCGCCTGCACGATCCGGATCTGGCGCTGCTGGGTTACGCCAACATGGCGGTGTGGGTCATCCCCGGCATGTTCGGTGTGGCCCACCGACGTCGCCTGCTCGACGGGGTCACGGCACTGCGCGTGGGTCTGGGCATGTTCGCGGTCAACGTGGGACTGCTGGTGTTCGGGCCGTATGAGCTGAGCCTGGTTGGTATCGAGGGCCAGCGGTTGGCGAACATGACGCCACCGTCACTGCTGCTGGCCGGACACGCGATCATGATGTGCGCGTTCGCGATTGCCGCGGCCCCGGCGATCAACCGCTGGGCGCAGCGGCCCCGGGTGTGGTGGCTGGCCGCGATCGGCAACTCGGGCGCGATGACGCTCTACCTCTGGCACATGCCCGCCCTGCTGCTGATGCATCTCGCGTTCGACTACGCGGGCCTGGATCGCTACCCGGGTCAGCCGAACTTCCTGGCGCTCAGCGTGATTCAACTGATGATCATGACGGTGGTGGTCGGCGTGCTGTTCATGGTGCTGCGCCCGCTGGAGAACACCCCGCTGCCGGGCTGGGACGCGGCCATCGCGATGTCACCGGGACCGCGCAGTGCCGCGGTGGGCACGCTGTTGTGTGTGGCCGGAGCCGCGACGCTCGCGGCCGTGAAGTGGGGTCTGAAGGACTACGGCATCGCCTGCGTCGCCGTCATGCTTGCGGCGCTCATCGCGGCCCGGGTGCTCAGCAGTGCCTCAGTCGAGGCGGCCGCCGAAGCGCGCACCGCGATCCGCTGAGACCACTCTCCCGCTCACCCCTGAGTGACCCGGCGTCGCTCAGGGGTGGGCACTGTCCCGTCGTCGGCGGCGCCGAACCTCTCAGCGGAACCCGTCGGACACGCGTGTCCTCGAGCGTTGAGTTATCCGCTCTTACGCCGGAATTCGCGACGGCCCTCGACCGGGCCATGAGCCTTGGGCTGCTTGGCGCCGCCGTCCGCGTGGGAGGTCCCGGCGGCGGATCTGGCGTTCTTGCGCTCCAATGCCTCACGGAACTTCTTCTTGTTCTCGTCCTCCGGAGCCTCGTCCTTACCCATGGACGGCAGCCTACCGTCAGCGCCTGCCCGGAGGGCTGCCATAGACGTGCGAGATCGGCAGGGTGAGCACCACACGCCGGTCGGTGACCATCGCCTGCCGATACTCGTCCCAGTCCGGATGCTCACCCGCGATGTTGCGGTACAACTCGACGAGCGCCTCGACAGTCTCGTCATGCGGATCGGCGGCCGGCGGCGTGAGGCTCGCGGTGCCCTCGGCCACCGCATAGGACCATCCGTCGTCGGAGCTGACCAGGATGGACGCGCGCGGATCCCGGCGCAGATTGCGGGTCTTGGCGCGCGGTTCGGTGATCGACACCTGGATCGCGACCTGCCGGGGGTCGAAGTGGTAGGAGACGTTGGACAACTGCGGACGGCCGTCCCGCTTGAGTGTGGCCAGCACCCCAAGAGAGTTGCCGCGGATCACGGCCAGGAGCTTGTCGTCGAATACCTGCCGAGTCATCTTGTGAGCCTACTGACAGGGCCCCCTCGTGCCTACCATTGCAAGTATGACCATTGTCAGGCCAAGGTTTTCGGAGTCGAGCCGATGACCCGCTACGTGGCCTTCCTGCGCGGAGTGAACGTCGGCGGCGTGAACCTCAAGATGGCCGATGTGGCCAAAGCCTTCTCCGACGCGGGGTTCGGCAACGTCAAGACCGTGCTGGCCAGTGGCAACGTCGTGTTCGACGCCAAGGCCAAGACCGATGGGGTGCGGAAGAAGGCCGAGGACACGCTGCGGGAGAAGTTCGGCTACGAGGCGTGGGTGCTCGCCTATGACATGGACACCGTCGCGGCGATCGATGACGCCTTTCCGTTCGAACGCGAGGTCGAGGGCCACCACTCCTACGTCACCTTCGTCACCGACCCCGAGGTGCTCGAGGAACTCGCCGCCCTGCCCGCAGGCCCAGAGGAGAGGATCGCGCGCGGAGTCGGCGTCCTGTACTGGCAGGTGCCACGCGCCGGGACGCTGGACTCGACGATCGGCAAAACCATGGGCAAGAAGCGCTACAAAGCGTCGACGACCACCCGCAACCTGCGCACGCTGGAGAAGGTGCTGCGCCGGTAGGGTCGAACTCGATGACTGCCTCACCTGACGACGCTCTCGAGAACGGGACCGACGCCACGGCCAAGCACAGGGCCGACCTGACCGGTGTCTCCGAAACCGCGCTGATGACGCTGTGCAGCCGGGCACGCGAGGCCCGCAGGGCCGATGCGGTGATCTCTGACCCGATGGCCATCCGCCTCGTCGACTCCATCGACTACGACTTCACCAGGTTCGGTTCGACGCGCCAGGACATGGCCGTGCGGTCCAAGACGTTCGACCTGCACACCGCGCGGTACCTGCGCAGCCACCCCGAGGCCACCGTCGTCGCGCTCGCGGAGGGTCTGCAGACCAGCTTCTGGCGTCTGGACGCGACACTTCCCGCGCCTCGATTCCGTTGGCTGACGGTCGATCTGCCACCGGTCGTCGACATCCGGCGCGCTCTGCTGCCCGAGTCACCGCGCATCGAGTACCGCGCCCAGTCCGCACTGGACTACAGCTGGGCCGATGCCGTCGACGCCTCGCGCGGGGTCTTCATCACCGCCGAGGGGCTGCTGATGTACCTGCAGCCCGAGGAGGCCTTCGCACTGATCGGCGAATGCGCCCGACGCTTCCCCGGCGGCCGCATGATGTTCGACCTGACCCCGAAGTGGTTCGCCGGGCTCGCCCAGCGGGGCCGGCTGCGCCCGTCCCGCCGCTACACCGTGCCCACCATGCCCTTCGCGCTGACCCCCGATGAGGCGGTGACCCAGCTGAGCGCCGTCCCCGGGGTCACGGCGGTGCACGACCTGCCGCTGGAATCCGGCCGGGGTTGGCTGTTCAACCAGGCCATCGGGCTGCTGTACCGGATCGACCTGCTGAAATCGGTCCGAGGGATCACCGCGCTGCTCGAGTTCGGCTGAGCCCGGCGTCAGGCGAACGCGGCCTCGATGTAGCGCAGCGCGGCGGCCCGATCCACGCCGAGCGCCCGCGCGGCCTGCGCGTAGGTGTGCGCCGCGGCGGCCATCGCCGCATCCGCCGGATCGGCACGGGCCACGAAAGTACCGAAGCGCCCGCGCGTTTCGAGCATTCCCGAGGCCTCCAACTCGCGGTAGGCCCGCGCCACGGTGTTGACCGCCAAACCGAGCTTGCCCGCCAGTTCCCGCACCGTGGGCAGCCGAGTGCCGGGCGGAAGACGTCCGTCCCGCACGGCCTCGATGATCTGGCTCCGCAACTGGTCGAACAGCGGCTTCGGCGCGCTCGGATCAACCTGCAACCACTCCCCCAACTCCACGTGTCCCAGTATCCATCAGGCCCGCTATTTTGGTGGGGTGCGCATCGTGGTCCTCAGCGGCGCGGGCATCTCCGCGGAAAGCGGCGTGCCCACCTTTCGTGACGACAGGAACGGCCTGTGGGCGCGCTTCGATCCCTACGAACTGTCCAGCACGCAGGGCTGGCAGGACCACCCCGAGCGGGTGTGGGCGTGGTACCTGTGGCGCCATCACCTGGTCCAGCGCGTCGACCCCAACGAGGGTCACCACACCGTGGCGGCGTGGGAGAAGATCGCCGGGATCGAGGACGTCACGGTCATCACGCAGAACGTCGACAACCTGCATGAGCGCGCCGGCAGCACCGCGGTGCACCACCTGCACGGAAGCCTGTTCGAATTCCGTTGCGACAAATGCGATTCCGCTTACCTCGGCGAGCTGCCCGAGATGCTGGAGCCCGAGCTGGAAGCCGAACCGCCGCAGTGCGCGTGCGGTGGGCTGATCCGCCCGGACATCGTGTGGTTCGGCGAGCCGCTGCCCGAGGGGCCCTGGCAGGCCTCGGTCGAGGCCGTCCAGCGCGCGGATCTGCTGATCGTGGTGGGGACCTCCGGCATCGTCTACCCCGCCGCGGGCCTGCCGGAGATGGCGTTGGCGCAGGGCACCGTGGTGGTGGAGGTCAACCCCGAGGAGACCCCGCTGTCCGCGTCAGCGACTCTGGCGGTGCGGCAGAGCGCCAGCGACGCGCTGCCACACCTGCTGCAACAGCTTCCCTCGCTGCTCAGGCGGGTTTGACGGCGCGGCCCAGCGCGAACTCCGCAACGGGCAGCGGCAGCCACCGCGGCAGTGTCCACTGCCTGCGTGCGGTGTCGATCGTGAACCCGACCTCGGTCAGCCCGCGTTCGGTCTCCCGGTGCGTGTGGCACCCGCCGAACAGTCTCGGCCACACCGTGGCGTCGGCCGCGCTCTGCAGCCGGCCCCGCCACCCCGCGCTCGCGACGTGCTCGAGGTAGCGCAGTTGGCCGCCGGGCCGCAGGGCCGTGAACAGCTGACGCAGCACCGGGGCAGGTTCATCGACCGTGCACAGCACCAGCGAGCACACCACGGCGTCGAAGGGTTCGGCGTCGGTGAACTCCTCCACGGTCTGACCAGTCACCGTCACCGGGACGGGCGCCGCCGCGGCGGCGACCTGCGCGTGTCGCAACAGCAGGGCCTCGGGTTCGACGGCGACGACCTGGCTCACCTCGGCCGGATAGTGCGCGAAGTTCGTGCCGGTGCCCGCGCCCACCTCGAGCACCCGCCCGGACAGCCCCGCCAGGTTCTCGCGCCGCAGCCTGGTCAACTCCTCGGTCTCATGGGCCGACATCACGGTCCACACCCGGGCGAAGAATGGGTTCGACACCTCGCTCATTGACGCACTCCCTTGTTCTCGAGAACCCAGTCCAGGGTGTCCTGCACCGTGGCCTCTGCACCGATGATCCCGATCACGATCTGTCCCGTGCAGAACGCCCGCATCACGTTGTCGGCGAAGTCGAGTGGGTCGCCGAACGGCAGGTACGGCTTGGCCACCAGCAGGGCCGCGATCCCGTGCGCCGTCGACCACAGCTGAAGGGTGACGGCCGTGGGGTCTCCGGGCGGATAGATCCCCTCGTCCATCAACGTCTGCACGGTCTCCCGCAGATGCATGAACGCCGACGAGGCCAACGTGGCGTCCACATCACTGCCGGGACGTCCCTCGCCCATGGTGGCGATGCGGTACAGCTCCGGGGTGTCGATGGCGAACCGGACGTAGGCCAGCCCCTGCGCACGCAGCACGTCCAACGTGGTCGACTGGCCATCAGCCGCCTGCTTCATCTTCGCGTGCAGGCTCTCGTAGTAGCGCGCGCACACCGCGTCCAGCAGCGCGTCCTTGTCGGTGAAGTGCAGATAGATCGACGGCGGCGTGACACCGACCCGTTCGGCCACCGAGCGGATCGACACGTCTTTGACGCTGCCGGTCTCCAGGAGCAGATCGGTTGCGGCATCCAGGATCTCGTCGCGCAACTGCTCGCCAGACCCACGTGGGGCCCGCCGTCGGCGTCCCTCCAACGACCGTGGGTTCATCAACCGGTCTCCGTCACACCGACCCGGGCGCCAGCGGGCGCGTCCGCTCCCGGCCGGGGGTGGTCCGGTCCCGATTCGCTGATCCCGATCCGCTCATGCAGGCGCGCCAGCGGTTTGGGCGCCCACCAGTTCCACCTGCCGAGCACGTGCATGAACGCCGGGACCAGGACCATGCGCACGAGGGTGGCGTCGACGAGGACGGCCAAGGTCAGCCCGAGCCCGAACATCCGCATGAACGACACCTGCGCGGCGATCAATGCCGCGAACGAGATCGACATGACCAGCGCCGCAGCGGTGATCACCCGCCCCGTGCGGGCCAGTCCGAGGGCGACACTCTCGTCGTTGTCGGCGCGGGTCCTTCCGCTTTCGAGCCAGAACTCGCGGATGCGCGAGACCAGAAAGACCTCGTAGTCCATCGACAGGCCGAACGCGATACAGAACAGCAGCACCGGCATGTTGGCGACCAGCGTCCCGGTGGGCGTGGTCCCGAACGCACCGAGGTGCCCGTCCTGGAAGATCCAGACCAGCGCGCCGAACGCCGCGGTCAATGAAAGCACATTGAGCACAAGGGCTTTCAGCGGAAGCACCACGCTGCCGGTCAACAGGAACAGCAGGATGAAGGTGATCACCGCGATCACGCCGAGCACGAGCGGCAGCCGGGACGTGATGGCGTCGACGCTGTCCCGATTGATCTGCGCGATACCGGTCAACTGGACGTCGCGACCGCCGGGGCCCTGCACACTGTGCAGCGCGTCGAGCTGGTTCTCCGAGGCGTCGGAGAACAGCGGCGCGGCGCTGCCGACGGTCAGAAACGCGCTGCCCTGGGCGATTCCAGTGGCCGCCGCGGGCGGCCCGACTCGGTTGCCCCCGACGAACGTGCCGGTCGGCGCGGTCACCGCGGACACGTCGGCCACCTTGGACACCTCGGCGGCGTACCGGTCGAAGTCGGCGGGCGTCAACCCGTCGGCGTCGGGGACGACGACGGTCACGGCGGTGTTGGAGTTATCGGCGAACTCGGTGCGAAGCTGGTCGCCGAGTTGATGCGCCGACGCGCTCGCCGGCAGGACGCGGTCGTCCGGGAATCCCCACTTGATTCCCAGGAACGGGGTGCCGAGCACCAACAGCAGGATGACGCCGGCCAGGCCGATGGGCAGGGCCCGGCGCATCACGGCCTTGGTGGAGCGATACCAGAACAGCTGCTCGACGGGTTTGGGCTGCGGTTCGGGCCGTCCGGTGAGCCTGCGCGCGAGCCTGCGCACATCAAGCGCGTCAAGGCGGGGGCCCAGCAGCACGATCGCCGCGGGGGTGATGATGACGGCCGCGAACGACGCGAACGCCACCGTTGCGATGCCCGCATAGGCGAAGGACTTCAGGAAGTACATCGGGAACAGGATCATCGCGACCATCGACAGCGCGACCGTCGTGGCGGAGAACAGCACTGTGCGGCCCGCGGTGACCATGGTGCGCACCACGGCCTCATCGCGGCTCGAGCCCTTCGCCAGTTCGTCGCGGTAGCGGCTGATGATCAGCAGCGTGTAGTCGATCGCGAGCGCCAGCCCCATCGCCGTGGAGAGATTGAGGGCGAAAATCGACACGTCGGTCGCGAACGTGATCAACCGGAGCACCGTCATGGCACCCACGATCGCCAGCGCGCCGACCGCCATCGGCAGCGCCGCCGCCAGCAGTCCGCCGAACACCCACACGAGCACCAGGAAGCTCAGTGGGATGGCGATCGACTCCATGAGCAGCAGATCATGTTCGGACTGCTTGGAGATCTGCGAGTAGACCAGGGCCTGCCCGCCGGTGACGATCGTGACATCCGCGTGCTTGGCCGGGATCGTCTCCGTGACGGAATCCACGACTTCCTGGGCGTACTTCTGGGCCCTGCTCTCACCGCCGTTCACTCCGGCGACGATCAGACCGGTCTTGCCGTCCCGGCTGGCCAGCTCGGCGGCGGCCGCCGGAGGCGAGGTCCAGGCCGAGGTGACGCTGGCGACGTGCTCGGAGGTCTTGATCTGGTCGATGATGTCCCGCGCTGCGGCGGCGGCCTCGGGACTCTTGACGCCCTCGGGCGCGGTGACGGCGAAGACCAGCTGCATATCGCCCTGGTCGAACTTCTCCGCGAGCAGTTCGGAGGCCTGTGTGGACTGCGACCCCGGATCCTGGAATCCTCCGGCGGACAGGCTCTTGGCGACCGGGAGGCCGAACGCCGCGCAGGCGATCATGGTCAGCACCGCAAGCGCGATGATGCGGCGCGGCGCCGCGATGGCCAATAGCGCGATCCGTTGCAGCACGTGCGTCCCCCTCACCGATGGCCGTCCCGCCACCCGCCCTCGATTCAAGCCGAGAATCGGCACGAACTTATCAGCGTTAAGTTATCGCGGTCAACGCTTGTCCGACGCGGGCCGAACACGCCGCACAGGGGACACGTCGAGCAGATCCTCATCGTTCACCCGGCACCTGTGGCCAGTCTTAACGAGCCTTACCTTCTGGGGCCGTCCACCTAGGGTGGTGATCTATGGCGACTGGATCCGATATTCGTTTCACGACGTCCGGGCGGGATCTCGGCCTTCTGGTGCTGCGGTTTGCCGTCGGCGCCGCCATCCTGCAGGCGGGACTGCTGAAGGCGTTCGACTTCCAGATGGTGGTCGACAGCATGGGCCAGAGCGGGTGGAGGATGCCGCAGCTGGCGGCCTTCATGGTCACCGCCGCGGAGACCCTCGGCGGAATCGGCCTGCTGCTCGGAATCGTCACTCCGCTGGCAGCGATGGCCGTGACCGCCGCGATGATCGACGCGTGGGCCGTCAATGTGTCGGGCGCGGCGTTCTGGTCCGAACCCTTCAACATGCCGTTCATGATCGGGCTCGGGGCGATTGCGCTGCTGTTCACCGGCGCCGGCGTCTACTCGCTCGACGAGCGCCTGTGGGGGCGCGCGACCTGGCCGCGGCTGGTCTCGGTGACTTTGCTGGTCGTGGCGATCGCAGCGGCCGTGGTGACCTGGGTGGCGCTCAACGGCACCAACCCCATCCACTTCACATCGCCCGCGGCCTGAGGGTGACCTGTCGGTAACCCTACTTCGAAGTAATAATTGCCACCGTTTTCCGAACTGTGACTCAATGAATCCTTAAGAGTGACCCATACGCTCAGTGTCATGTGGATCGACGACACCAACGCTGATGTCATCAAGATTGATTTCGACGCGCTCTACCACGGCGACTTCCTCGTCGAGGGTGAGACTTCGGAACAGTTCGACGAACTCCATCCCCTGGCCAGCTGATTCGGTTCACGTCGCCTCCGCGGTGACGTGACCGGCCTGTGCCAGCCACCGAAAAAGCCGATGCCCGCTTCGCGGCGGACATCGGCTTTTTGCTGCGCTGAAGCCGCGAGTGGGGGGGGGGGGGGGGGGGGGGGGGGGGGGGGGGGGGGGGGGGCGCGGCGGGGGCGCCAGGGGGCCGGCGGGGGGGGGGGGGGGGCGGGGGGGGGGGGGGGGGGGGGGGGGGGGGGGGGGGGGGGGCGGCGGGGGG
>NZ_LZHW01000085.1 GCF_001667265.1 Mycobacterium sp. ACS4331
GCGTACCCCGCGAACGAAACGCCATCGAACAACACCCTCCAAGCAGTCAGGTGCTGCAGCGACCACTTGAGTCTGAGCTGGAAGGGCCGTCAACAAGTCAACTTTCGGCGACAGTGTGCCCGCCCATCCCGCCGCCCTCAGCGCGGCCTCCGCGCGGTGCACAATGCCGTCGCGGTCGCAGCGCAGATGCCAGGCCGACACCCGTACGATGGTCCAGCCCAGCCCCGCAAGGTATTCCAGCCGGCCGATGTCTCCGGCGTGCTCGCGGGGATCAGTCCAGTGCTGCTCACCGTCGTATTCGACGCCCACCTGGTATTCGCGCCAGCCCATGTCCACGCGACGGCGGCCCAGTCGGATCTGCGTCTCGGGCCGTGGCAGACCGGCCTTCACCAGGAGGAGCGAAGCCTGGTCTCCTGCGGGGATTCGGCTCCGCCATCGACCAGTTGGAGCACCCTGCGGAACTGCCGGATGTTGCGGGCACCGGGATATCTTTCAGACAATGCCGAAACCTCCTGCACGGGCACACCACTGGCATTCAGCAGTGCATCGATTCGGATCACCGGCTCCTCGCCATGAAGCCGACGCCCGAGGTCGAAGGCCGTGCGCTGCACCGTCGTGCAGTTGACGCCAGCAATCCACTCAACTTCGTCATCGGCCAGGGTGTCCTTCCTGATGACGATCCCCCGCGCTGACTTGTGCTGTGTTCGTGCCAGCTCTGCGGGCGCGTCAACCGGAATCCACCTGCTGCCGTGCATGGCCGCGGCCGACAATCCGACAATGGTGGCCATCCGATTGGACCAGAGCCAGGCCGCCACCGCTCGCTGCCTGGCGGTGAACTCGGCGCCACGCGGCAGGTACACATTCCGGTACACCATTGTGTAATCGCGACGCAGTTCGCGTCGGGTCAGCCTGCCAGATGCAAGGGCTTCGGTGCCGACGATGAGGTTACGCACGTCGCGATCGTGACGCAGATTGCCGGCGAACGGTATTCACCCTGTCCGCGGCCGGATTCGGCGAGCTACTCCCCGTGCACGTCCAGCCCATGGGCGGCCGCAAAGGCCAACCCCTGGTGGATGTCGATCTTCGCGCCGCGCAGGCTCGCTGTGGTCCACAGAGTCGGGTCGATCCGGGCACCCCGAAGATCGGCCTCGTCGAACCGCGCATTGACCACCCGCGCCCCCGACAGGTCCGCACCCCGCAGCACGGCCTTACGCAGGTCCGCGTCCACCAGTGAGGCCTCGCGCAGACGACACCCGCTCAGGTCGACACCACGCAGGTCCGCCCCACCGAGCGCCGCGAGCGAGAAGTCCACCTCGTCGAAGGTCGCCGGCCGCAACCGGCATTCGACGAACGTCGATCCCATCATGCTGCAGTTACGGAATGTGCTGTGCCACAGGGTTGCTCGCCGGAAGCGGCAGTTGCGGAAAGCAGTCCCCGCATGCACCGACTCGGACAGGTTGACGCCGCTGAAATCACAGTCGTCGAACACCACGCGCTCGGTGGTCAGGCCGACGAGGTCCTCATCCCTGAAGTCGTGCCCGCTGAACTCCTGATCTGACCAGTTCACCCAGCAGCCGAAAGGGATTCCAGGGCATACTCGCTCACCGCGATCAGAGCCTCCTTGGCGGAGTTGCGATCTCGGGCGTCGACGGAGATCACCGGCACGCCCTCAGACAGCGCGAGGGCCTGCCGCACCTCCTCGGCCGGGAACCGCTGCGCATCGTCGAACTCGTTGACGGCGATGATGAACGGGATCTTGCGATTCTCGAAGAAGTCAACAGCGGCGAAGCTGTCCTGCAGGCGGCGGGTGTCGACGAGCACGATCGCGCCGATCGCGCCGTGCACGAGGTCATCCCACATGAACCAGAACCTGCGCTGACCCGGGGTGCCGAACAGGTACAGCACCAGATCCTCACCGAGAGTGATGCGGCCGAAGTCCATGGCGACCGTCGTCGTCGACTTCGACGGGGTCTCCGCGAGTCCGTCCACGCCCTCCGAGGCGTTGGTCACCATGGCCTCGGTGCGCAGGGGCATGATCTCCGACACCGAACCCACGAAGGTCGTCTTGCCGACGCCGAATCCCCCCGCGATGACGATCTTGGTCGATGCAGCGTCACGCCTCTCAGAGTGCGCGTAGGCCACGGAGCGTCCTTCCTATGAGTTCGCGTCGCTCGTCTGTCGTGGAGCGTTCGGTGATCGTCGTGTGCACCTGAAGGTAACCCGATGTGACCAGATCGCCGACCAGGACACGGGCCACACCCAGGGGAACGTCCAGCAGCGCTGAGACCTCGGCCACCGAGGGACTCCTGGTGCACAACTGGATGATCCGGCCCCGCATGTCATTGGGCGGCCAGCGGTGGAACATCGCCGACTCGACGGTGCGCAGGGGCGCCTCCATCGGCAGATGGACCGTGGTGTCCGTGCGACCGGCCGTCAGCATGTAGGGGCGAACAAGGTTCGCCTCCCGTGGTGGCACAGCCCGATCGAACATACTCATCCGTGCCCCGTCACATGTGTTGGGCCGCGCGGCGACGGGTCGACTGCACCGTGCTCGCAACCCGTTCCACGAGAATGGCCATCTCGTAGCCGACCTGGCCGATGTCACATGACTTCGACGCCAGGGTGGCCAGCTGACTTCCGTCCCCCACCTGCATGATCAACACGTAGCCGTGGTCCATCTCCACGACCGACTGCAGCACTCGGCCACCGTCGAAAAGCTGTGCGGCACCGGCCGACAGGCTCGCCAGCCCGGACGTGACCGCGGCGAGTTGATCCGCCCGCTCCGGCGGCAGGTGCTCACTTGCGGCGATCAACAGCCCGTCGACGGACACCAGCACCGCGTGCGCGACCCCCGGAACGTCCCTGGCGAACTTGGAGACCAGCCAGTCCAACGGATTCTCCCGCTGCGAACCTTGCGCGTAGCTCATTCGTCATCGAGTCCTTGGGTTGTGTTACGGGCGTGCAGGCGTGCCGCGCGCACTCCACCAAAATGATTGCTCATCGACGCGCGGATCGCATCGGGATCCCGCTCCGGGCGGCCGCCGCTCGAGCCCACCTCGCCCTCGTCGGCCCCGGAAGGCTGGTCGGCGTCGTCCCCGACTGGGGGCTGCTTCTCGAACAGCGATGCGCCGCCGGGGATCAGTCGGGCGCCGGGTGCCCGCACCGGCAGACCATGGTCGGTGCGTTCATCGATCGGCACGTTGTCCGCATCGGCCGCGGCGGCCCATCCGTTGTCCCACACCGACTTCCAGTCCTGGGGCACGGCGAGCTGTTGAACCTCCTGCGGATCCAGCCATTCCGTGACCATGTTCTGGTAGATCAGGTCGATGCCGGAGTGGGTCTGCTGCGGGGACATTTCGTGCGCGAGGCGGTCCATATCGGACAGATCGATCTCGCCGGTGTCGGCGGGATACTCCTCGAACTCAGGCTCGGGCGCCTCAGCAACCTCGGGCTCCGGCTCCTCGACGGCGGGTTCTTCGAGAACGGGCTCGTCGATCGGCGCGGGCGCCCCGGCGTCACGACGGGCCCGCCGGCGCGAGGAGAAGAACCCCGCGGTGTTCGACGGCGCCTCGGCGACCGGCTCCCCCGTCTCCGGCGACTCCGACTCGGCCGGCGACCACCAGGTGCTGGGCTCCGGGCTCGGTTCGGGCTCCTCCGCCGACGGTGCGGCGATGCCGCTGGACCCCGGGCTGCGACGCGGAAGCACCGACACGGACGCCTCGGTCAGCTCGGGTTCGCTCTCCGGCTCGTACCGGATGTCGAAGTCATCCACCGGCACGGCCTCATCGATCTCAGCAGCCTCAGCCTCAGCCTCCGCACCCTCAGGGGCCTCAGCCACCTCCGGCACCGCGAATGCCTCGTCGGCCGCAGTGGCGTCGGCAGGGCCCTCGGGTTCGTCGTAGAAGGGCGGCTCAGGCTCGGCCGCCGGCGACCACGCGAGCGGCGCGGCGGGCTCGAAACCGTCGAGCACGCTCGGGGGCAGGTACACCTGGGCGACGGTGCCCTGGCCGCTGGGGCCCGGCAGCAGTTGCACGGTCATGCCGTGCTGGCGTGCCAGTCTGCCCACCACGAACAGGCCCATATGCCGGGTGTTGTCGGGGCTGACCTCACCGCCGGCGTTCAGTCGCATGTTGGCGATGCGCAGATCCGAATCGGTCATGCCCAGGCCCGCGTCGTTGATGTCGATCAGCACACCGTTGTCGCTGGTGTGCACTGCGGTCACGCGCACCGGCGAGAACGGCGGTGAGTAGCGCAGCGCGTTGTCGATGAGTTCGGCGAGCAGGTGCACCGAGTCCCCGGCGGCCGACGACCGCAGCGAGCAGTCGGGCACCATGCCGGTCTCGACCCGCTGATAGTCCTCCACCTCGGAGGCGGCCGCGTTGACCAGCGAGGCCAAGGGCACTGGCGGGCCCTGCTCACGGGTGACCTGCGCACCGGCCAGCACCAGCAGGTTCGCGCCGTTTCGACGCATCCGGGTGGCCAGGTGGTCGAGGCGGAACAGGCTGTCGAGGCGATCCGGGTCCTCTTCGTTGCGCTCCAGCCTGTCGATCAACGAAAGCTGTTGGTCGACAAGCGTCTTATTGCGGCGCGACAGCGTCTCGAACATGTCGTTGACCATGACCCGCAGTCGGGCCTCATCACCGGCGAGCAGCAGCGCCTGAGCATGCAGCTGGTCGACGGCGTGCGCGACCTGGCCGATCTCCTCGGTGGTGTAGATCGGCAGTGGCTCGGGTTCGCTCTCGTCACCGGCCTTGACCCGCTCGACGCCCTGGGCCAACTCCTCGTGGGCGATCGTCAGGGCTCCGTCACGCAGCGTGCGCAGCGGCCTGGTCAGGGTCCGGGCGACCCACCACACGACGCCCAGCGCGACCAGGAACGCCACGAGAACCAGGGCGGCGTCGCGGATGGCGTCATTGCGCGCGTCGTTGGCCTCGTCGCCGACCGTGCCCACGACGTTGGACGTGGTCTTGGAGATCAGTTCCGACGCGATCTCGTCGGTGGTCTGGACGGACTTGAGCAGCTGCTCATTACCGACGAGCGGCGTGCTCGGATCGGCGAGCAGGCGCAGTCGCTGCACCATCTGCGACCGCAGCGTGGTCGCCTCCTCCGAGGCGCCGCCGAGCAGTTGGCCCATGCCGAGGATGGTCTGGGGTTCGGTGCCCGCCAGCGTGGTCATCGCATTGCGCAGGAAGGGCTCGGGCAGGCTGCCGCCTGCCTCGATCATCAGCTTCTGCAGTGTCATCTGGCCGTGCGCGCCGACCGCCCGGGACAGGCCGACGGCCTGGTTGCGCAGCACCTCGTCGTCCACCCGCACCGAACCGGAGATGGCGTTCTCGGCGGTCAGCAGAAGATCGCCGAAGCCCGTCACCTGACGGTCGAGCGGCACGGATCCACCGAGCACACCCGCCTGCAGCTGGCTGCCCATGACGGCGAGGTTCTCGACGGCATTGCGGACGTCGGCTTGCACGTCGTTGCCGTCGCGCGTGCTGAGCATGGCCGCCCGGGCCGCATCGAGCCGCTGGGCCGCCTCATCGACGCCCCCGTCGGTGGCCTTCGCCAACAGGACGTCGCCGAGGGCGTCCACGTAGTCGCTGATGACCGGGACCATCGCGACGCGGTCGGCGGCCAGGCGCAGATCGCGGGCCTCGGTCACACTGGCGTAGATGCGCAGGCCGCCGAAACCGGCCGCCAGCACCAACGGCACGAGGGCGATGGCGAGAACTTTCCAGCGCACCGGCCAGTTGGTCAGCGACCAGCGTTTCGGGCGCTTGACCACCGCGGGCGCAACAGGCGCCTCAGGCGTATCAACGAGGTCCGCGTCGGGACGCAACCCCGCGGACTGATCCAGTCCGGAGGGCTTGTCGAACATGGTCAACTGACGGCTCCCCCTGCCGGCCCCGGGTTTACCGCTTCTGCGATCGCACCGCTTCTACTCAGTGTCTCCGCCTTCATACAACTTCCTGCTCATTTCGACCCGACTGCACGTCAGAGCGGGCGCAAATCGCATGGCAATTGATGAAGTATGACAGTACGAACGTGACCGTTCCACAATTCTCGACGAACGCTCAGAGCCTGCCGAGCCCCTGAACAGGCCTAATTGACGCGGTTCAGCAAATTTCACCACGCACCTGCGAAGATCGTCCGATGTTTCGGCTGTTGTTCTTCTCCCCGCGGATCGCCCCCAACACCGGCAACGCGATCCGCATGGTCGCCGCGACCGGCGCCGAACTGCACCTCGTCGAGCCGTTGGGCTTTGACCTGTCCGAACCCAAGTTGAGGCGCGCCGGGCTGGACTACCACGACCTGGCGTCGGTTACCGTGCACAGCAGCCTGGACGCCGCCTGGGCGGCCCTGATGCCCGCGCGGGTCTTTGCCTTCACCGCGCACTCGACGACGTCGTTCGCCGATGTTGGCTACCGATCCGGAGATGTGTTGATGTTCGGCCCCGAACCCACCGGATTGGACGAACAGACATTGGCCGACCCCCACATCACCGAGCGGGTGCGGATTCCGATGCTCGCCGGGCGCCGGTCACTGAACCTGTCGAACGCGGCCGCGGTCGCGGTGTATGAGGCGTGGCGGCAGCACGGCTTCGACGGCGCGGTGTGATTCGGGGGACTACCAGGTGTTCCAGTGCGCCAACTGCTCGGCGGGCAGACGCTTGGCCCGCTTGAAGTCGGTGCCCTTGGTGTAGGCGATCGGGAACAGCCCGGCCTGCGAGTACTGGTCGAAGGGGATGCCCAGGACCTCGGCGGCCTCCTTCTCCCCGTCGCCGATCAGGTGCAGCGTGGTCCAGGCGGAGCCGAGCCCGCGGGACCGCAGCGCCAGCATGAAACTCCAGACCGCGGGAAGCAGCGAGCCCCAGAACGAGGCGCTCATCCCGCCGGGCGCACCGTCGCAACGACCTTCGATGCACGGTACGAGCAGCACCGGCGCCTCGTGGAAGTGGTCGGCCAGGTACTGCGCGGAGTCGACGACGGCGTCGGCGCGTTCGGCGCGCACGTCACCCTCGGCGTACGTGGGCCGATCCATGGTCCGGTACCAGGCGAAGTTCTTGGCGTAGATGTCGGCCAGCGCCTTCTTCTGGCCGGCGTCCTCGACGAACATCCACTGCCAGCCCTGCGCATTGGACCCGGTCGGCGCC
This sequence comes from Mycobacterium sp. ACS4331, assembly GCF_001667265.1. Lineage (GTDB taxonomy): Bacteria > Actinomycetota > Actinomycetes > Mycobacteriales > Mycobacteriaceae > Mycobacterium. The sequence goes on from NZ_LZHW01000085.1 coordinate 7,145, forward strand.
TGCAGCGCGATGTCGAGGCATTCCAGGATGACGTCGCGCGAGACGGGCTTGTCGAAATCCAACCGCTTGCGCACCGAGCGCGTGGTGGTCAGGACTTCGTCGGCAGACAGGTTCAGGGTCATGATCGGAGACTACCCACGTCGTCTGCGAATCAGGGGAAACGCTGATAGCACAGCTCAGCGTCGCCCTCGAGGCCTGACCGGTAGGCGACGATGCGGGTGAACCCGGCGGGGACCGTCGCCCCCTCGACGTTGCTGGCGGCGATGCCGTTGACCAGCAGGCCGGCCACGGCCTCATCGATGTCACCGGCGGTCAGCTTCAGCCTGCGGTCGGCGGACGGATCGATCATCGCCCGCTGCGCGACACCGGTCAGGCACGCGGTGCGCAGCGCCGACGTCGGGGAGTCGACGGCGAGGCCGCGCTGCTTCTGCACCGCGAGGGCGTACCGCGACGTCACCGCCGAGATGCCGGTGTTGTCGCCCTGCAGCAGCATCAGATCGCGCCGTTCGTCGGCCGGGGCCGAGAACTTCTGCAGCGCAGGCAGATCCACCGCGATGGTGTTGCGGTCCGCACAGTACGCCACGGGTGACCCCGGCTGCGGGTTCTCACACTCACCCGGATCGAACGAGAGTGTGGGGGCCTCCGACGGTGAGTAGATGGCACCCAGATCGTCCATGAGCATGCCGAGCACATCCTCATCGAGCGGGACCTCCCCGGTCTGGACCTGACCGCCGTCGTCGGTGTCCAACATGATCGGCAGGTCGCCGCGCAGCTTGTCCACCTCGGCCTCGTCCAGCGTCCGGCACGCCGAGGTGCCGGAGATGAAGCCCATCTGGAAGGCCCCGACGCGGTCCAGTGCCGTCCCGTGCTCCTGCTGTTTGAGCAGGGACTCGAGGTCGTCGGTCAGCAGCGGATCCCGGATCGTGATCACGCCGGCCAGCACATGGTTGAGGCCGTCGCCGGTGTCCATCGTGAAGCGCGGCGAACTCCCGTCGGCCACCCAGCGCAGGTAGTCACCGGCCAGGCAGTCCGCCTGGAGTTCGACCACAAGCGAGGGCGTGCGCCGGTCCATCATGTCGGCCATCCGCTGCACCGCGTGCCCGTACTCGTGGGCCATCAGCGCGGCGATCGACATGTCGCCGAAGAACTTCTGGCCGACGGGCACCATCACACCCCGGTCCCAGGCCATCAGGTGCATCGGTGGGCAGTAGAACGCGTTGACCATCTCGTAGGTCGAGCCGCCGCAGATGCGCGGGCTGGAGCGGTCCGTGGAGTCGTAGGACACCAGACGCTTGACCGGGATGAACTCGCCTTCCAGGGCCGGAGAGTAGTTCTGCCCCCAGTACTCGGCGATGTCGTTGACCGCGAGCAGGGCGAGCCGGTCGACGGGCCCGTCGTCGGTGTTGAGCACGGTGCCTGTGGTGGGCGGCGCGTTGTCGCGGATGCCGCTGGGGCCGGTGACCGCGGGCATGCCGCCGACCTTGAAGGGGTCGTACAGCGGTGAGACCCCCTGGCCCGCAACAGTGCTGCCGCACCCGGTGATGACCATGAGAAGTGTTGTCGCCAGCGTCAGCAACACATGAGGCTTCATCGGGCCCCCTTTCGCCAATTCAGCCTAAGGGCAGCGGGAGACCACCTTCAGCGGAAATCGCGCGAACGCGACCCGACCTTCATATCGATGGGACTCATCCTGTCGGCCACCACGGTGACCGCGCCGGTGGCGTTCTGCACGATGCCGCGAATCACCAGGGCCGGTGCGGTCTGCGCCAGTTTCCGATATCGCGACCACAGCCCGGGCGCACACAGGATGTTGACCATCCCGGTCTCGTCTTCGATGTTCATGAAGGTCACGCCCTGTGCCGTGCCGGGACGCTGGCGATGGGTCACCGCTCCCGCCACCAGGACTCGCGTGCCGTCGGGAACCGACAGCAGATCCTGTGCGGGCACGACCCCGAGCGCGTCGAGGTCTGCGCGCAGGAACTGGGTGGGGAAACTGTCCGGCGAGATTCCGGTCGCCCAGACGTCGGCGGCCGCCAACTCGACATCGCTCATCCCCGGCAGGGTCGGCACATGCGACGACGTCCCCACACCGGGCAGGCGGTCGGGCCGTTCGTTGGCGGCGGCCCCGGCCGCCCACAGTGCCGTACGACGGGTGATCTCGAAACAGCTCAGCGCACCGGCGGTCGCCAGCGCCTCGGTCTGAGGCACCGTCAACTGCACCCGCCCGGTCAGATCGACCAGGGAGGCGAAGGGTCCGTTGGCCTTTCGTTCCTCGACGATCCGGGTGGCCAGATCATCGCCGATGGTGCGCACCGACCCCAGGCCGAGACGCACCACGAGGCCGCGGTTCTCCAACGTCGCGTGCGGCAGGCTGGCGTTGACGCAGGGGCCGAGCACCTCCACGCCATGACGGCGCGCATCGGCGACCAGCGACTGCGGTGAATAGAACCCCATCGGCTGGGCGCGCAGCAGTGCCGCGCAGAACACGGCGGGATGGTGCAGCTTGAGCCACGACGAATAGAACACCAGCGACGCGAAACTCAACGCGTGGCTCTCCGGGAAGCCGAAGTTGGCGAAGGCCTCCAGCTTTTCGTAGATGCGGTCGGCCAGCGCCCCGGTGATGCCGTGCCGCTGCCGCATGCCCTCGTAGAACCTGCCACGCAGCCGGCGCATCTTCTCGGTCGACCGCTTGGACCCCATGGCCCTGCGCAGCTGATCGGCCTCGGCCGCGGAGAACCCCGCGCAGTCCACGGCCAACTGCATGAGCTGCTCCTGGAACAGGGGCACCCCCAACGTCTTTCGCAGCGCGGGCTCCATCGAGGGGTGGTCGTAGGCCACCGGATCCAGCCCGTTGCGGCGTCGAATGTAGGGGTGCACCGAACCGCCCTGGATGGGGCCGGGCCGGATCAGGGCCACCTCGACCACGAGGTCGTAGAACACCCGGGGCTTCAACCGGGGCAGCGTGGCCATCTGGGCGCGCGACTCCACCTGGAAGACCCCGACCGAATCCGCGCGCTGCAGCATCTCGTAGACCGCCGCCTCGGACAGGTCCAGCTTGGCGAAGTCCAGGTCGATGCCCTTGTGCTCGGCAAGCAGATCCCGCGCGTAGTGCAGCGCCGAGAGCATGCCGAGGCCAAGCAGATCGAACTTCACCAGACCTATTGCCGCACAGTCGTCTTTGTCCCACTGCAGGACGCTGCGGTTCTCCATGCGGGCCCATTCGACGGGGCACACGTCGGCGATGGGCCGATCGCAGATCACCATGCCGCCGGAGTGGATGCCCATGTGCCGCGGCAGGTTCTTGATCTCGGCGGCGAGCTCCAGAACCTGCGCCGGGATCTCGGCGACCTCCGGCGAGTCCGCCGCTCCGTTCCAGCGGCTGATCTGCCTGCTCCACGCGTCCTGCTGACCCTGCGAGAAGCCCAACGCGCGGGCCATGTCGCGGACCGCGCTGCGGCCGCGATAGGTGATGACGTTGGCGACCTGGGCGGCGTAGTCACGCCCGTAGCGTTCGTAGACGTACTGGATCACGTTCTCGCGCAGGTCCGATTCGATGTCGATGTCGATGTCGGGTGGCCCGTCCCGCGCCGGTGACAGGAACCGCTCGAAGAGCAGTTCGTTGGCGATCGGGTCGACGGCGGTGACTCCCAGGGCGAAACAGACCGCCGAGTTGGCCGCCGAGCCCCTTCCCTGACAGAGGATTCCGTTCTCCCGGCAGAACCTGGTGATGTCATGGACCACAAGGAAATAGCCCGGGAACTTCAGCTCGGCGATGACGGCCAACTCGTGTTCGATCTGCGCATAGGCACTGCGGGCCGACTCGGGCGACCCATAGCGGTCGGCGGCGCCGCGCATCACCAGATGGCGCAGCCAACTGTCCTCGGTGTGACCGTCCGGCACGTCGAACGGCGGCAGTTGAGGCGCGATCAGCGACAGCCCGAACGCACACTGCTCCCCCAGTTCCGCAGCCGCCGTGACGGATTGGGGCAGGTGTGCGAACAACTCCGCCATCTCGTCCCCGGACCGCAGGTGCGCGCCGCCCAGCGGTGCCAACCACCCCTCGGCCTCGTCGAGGGACTTGCGGGCCCGGATCGCACCCATCGCCATCGCGAGCCGGCCGCGGGATGGGCCGGCGAAATGCGCACCCGTCGTCGCCACCACCGTCAAACCGAACCGGCCGGCCAGCGCCACCAGATCGGTGTTGCGCTGATCTTCGTCGGGGTGGCCGTGCCGGGAGAGTTCGACGCTGACCCGCTCGCGGCCGAACCGGTCCACCAGGTCGGCCAGCGCGAGGGCAGCGGCCTCGGGGCCGCCCCGGGACAGCGCTTGGCGCACATGACCTTTGCGGCATCCGGTGAGGATCTGCCAGTGCCCGCCCGCGGCCTCGGTGAGCGCATCGAAGTCGTACCGCGGCCTGCCCTTCTCACCACCGGCGAGGTGTGCCCGCGACAACTGCCGGGACAGCCTGCGATATCCCTCGGGCCCACGCGCCAGCACCAACAGATGCGGACCAGCAGGGTCGGGGGAATCGGTGCGCGCGCAGTTGCCCAGCGACAGTTCGGCACCGAACACCGTGCGCACGTCGAGTTCGGCGGCGGCCGCGGCGAAGCGCACGACTCCGTAGAGGCCGTCGTGATCGGTCAGCGCAATCGCCCGCAGATCGAGCCTGGCCGCCTCCTCGACCAGCTCCTCCGGGGTGCTCGCCCCGTCGAGGAAGCTGTAGGCCGAGTGCGCGTGCAGTTCGGCGTACGGAACCCGGGACCGCACCTGCCGCGCGCCAACGGGACGCTGATACTCGTCGCGCTTGGCCGACCACGCGGGACTGTCACCGCCGTCGAGCACGGGTTCACCCAACGGCATGCCGGCCCGGCGCGGCTTGCTGTTCAGGACGCGCTGCATCTCCGTCCAGCTCGGCGGTCCGTTGTGCCATCCCACCGCACCAGTCTATCGAACATCAGTTCGATGACATGATCTCGTGAGTGTCAGGGCTTGCGGGCGACGATCACCGGCATCCGGGCGGCCTGGGCCACCGAGGAGGCCACCGAACCCAGCAGCATGCCGGCGAACCCTCCGCGGCCATGACTGCCGATCACCAGGACCTGCGCCTTCTCACCCTCCCTGACCAGCATGTTGGCCGGCCTGGCCCACTCCACGACCCGCCGCACCCGCACGTCGGGGTAGCGCTCGCCCCACCCGGCCAACCGCTCGCTGAGAATCTCGTTCGCCTTCTGCTCCAGAGTCGCGTAGTCGACGCGCGGGCTCTCGATCAGATCGGAGTCGCTGATGGCGTGCACCGCCACGAGTTCAACGCCGCGTCGGGACGCGAGGTCGAACGCGATGGCCGTCGCCTCCTCGGACGCTGGAGATCCGTCGATGCCGACCACGATCGGGGCATCGGCAGGCCGCAGCGGCAACGGATCCTCGTCGTGGATGACCGCCACCGGGCAGTGCGCATGCCGCACCAGGCCCGAACTCACCGACCCCAGCAGTCCGCGGGCCAGGGCGCCGCGACCGCGGGAGCCGACCACCATGAGGTCGGCGTCGGCGGTGAGTTCGATCATGGTGGCCAGGGTGGGCCCGGTCGGCATCTCGCTGCGGACCTGCAGTCCCGGAGCGGCCTCCTCGGCGACCTTGGCCGCGGCATGCAGGATCTCCTGCCCCTGTTCCTCCTGCCAGCGCGTGTAGTCCGGCGGCATCGCGACCTCGGGCCACATCATCATCATGGCCGGTGTCAGCACGTGGACCAGGGTCAACGGCACGTTGCGGGACGCCGCCTCGCGCGCGGCCCAGTCAATGGCGACCTTCGATGGAGCCGATCCGTCGGCCCCCACCAGAATTCCCCGAACGCCGGCCATGTCGCACCTCTTCAATCTCGGGCCGGACTCCGTCGTCCGGCACTGTCCACGACGTTATTGCAGGGCGGGGCCCGGCCGAAAGGGCACCTGGTCACCCGGCCGGGAGGCCGTCGGTCCTCAGATCGCGACGCAGCACAGATCGGCCGCGCGCGCCACCGCATCGGAGAGTGGTTTCGCCGTGTCGATGACGTGCGCGCCCTGCCACACCACGTCGGTTCGACCCTCGAAGGCCGCCGCGACCTCGGGCGTGGCATCGGAGGTCGAACCGATCCGGTTCTGGATGCGTGCCTGCGCCTCGGCCAGCGGCACCGTGCAGGCGAACTCGAACATCGCCGCATGCGCACCGGCGGCCAGCGCACGGGCCCGGTCGCGTTCCTGCGCATCGAGCCAGGTGCCGTCCAGGATCACCGAGCCGCCGGCCGCCAGCACGCTGTGGGCTCGACGAAGCACCACCCGGTAGACCGCGGCGGTGTTCTCCGGTGTGTACAAGCCGGCGTCGATCGCGCCGGCAGCGCCCTCGATCACCCCGTCGCGCACCAAGTCCTTACGCACGTCGTCGGTGGAGATCACCTGCGCACCCAGCTGTTCGGCCAGCGACCGGGCCAACGTCGTCTTGCCCGTGCCGGGGCCACCGCCCACCAGGATCAGCTGCGGGATCGCGGCGCGCAGGTGCGACAGACACATCTCGAGGTGCCGCACGGCGTCCTCACGGGCCCCAGCCACACCCTGGCCGAACCGGATGCAGTCGACCTTGGACCGAACGAGCGCCCGGTAGGCGATGTAGAAGTGGCGCAGCGACTGCGGGGCCGAGTCGCCTGCGCGCAGGCAGTATTCGTCGAGGAAGTCGGTGGCCAGGTCGGGTCGGCCCAGGAACTCGAGATCCATCGCCAGGAACGCCGCGTCGTCGACTCCGTCGACGTGGCGAAGCTTGTCGTCGAAGTCGAGACAGTCCAGCAGCACCGGGCCGTCGTCGACACAGAAGATGTCGTCGGCCAGCAGATCGGCGTGGCCGTCGACGATGCGCCGCAGGGTGATCCGGTCCGCGAACAGCACGGCCCGTCCGGAGATGAACCCGCTCGACAGTTCCCGCACGCGCTGCAGCACCGACGCGTCGACCACCTCGTCGGCGAACACCGCCATCTCGTCGAGGTTGTCGGTCCAACGCGCCGCCACGGCGGGCACTTTGGCAGCCGAGTCGATCACGCGGCTGCGGTCCGCACGGGCATGGAACCGCGCCAGAACGCCAGCCACGGCGCGCAGGTCAGCGGCCAGATCGGGTGCATCGGCGCGCACCCGCGTACTGAGCCGGGTCGTTTCGGGATAACGCCGCATCACCAGGATGGGCTCCCGCTCGCCGGCGTCGGGCCCCTCGAGATGGGCGATGCCCAGGTAGGCCTGCGGGGCCAGCCTCCGGTTCAGCTCCCACTCACGGGCCAACGCCTGTTCCCGCAGCGCGACGGTGCTGAAGTCCAGGAAGTCGGTGGCGATCGGGCGTTTGCACTTGTAGGCCCGGTCACCGACCAGGACCACCATGCCGGAATGTGTCTCGCGGACGGCAGCGGCGGTCTCGGGCACAACGTTCATAATCCGATCATGGCCCCTTCCGGCGGCCACGCCCAACTGCCGTCCGGCACCGGCGCCAGGGACCAACGACTCTGGTCGTCGACGTCCCCCGGCGGCGACGATGGCAGCGCGAGGAAAGCGGTGGTGACATGAACCGGGATTCGGTGGACACCGATCTGATCAAGCAGGCCGTCACGGTCGCCTCTCGGGCGCCGTCGCTGCACAACAGTCAGCCCTGGCTGTGGATCGCCGATGGAGCCGAACTGCAGTTGCACCTCGACCGCAGCCGCATCATCCGGCACACCGACCGCGGCGCCCGCGAGGCACTGATCAGCTGCGGCGCGGTCCTGGACCACCTGCGGATCGCGATGGCCGCGGCGGGCTGGCAGTCCTTCGTCGAGCGGCTGCCCAACCCCAGCCGGCCGACGCACCTGGCGTCCTTGGACTTCCGTCGCGCCGAGTCCGTGGCGCCGGCCACACGAGACCGGGCCAATGCGATTCTGCGGCGGCGCACCGACCGGCTGCCCCTGCTGGCCCCCAGCGACTGGGCCGTGCTCGAGTCCGTGCTGCGTGAGCTCGTCGACGGTGACGCCGTGCGCCTGGATGTGATCGACGACGAACTGCGGCCCGAACTGGTGGCGGCATCCCGCCTCGATGCGGCGATCCGTCGCAACGACGCCGACTACACCGCCGAACTCGAATGGTGGACAGGACCTTTCGAACTCGATGAGGGCATACCGCGACGGGTGCTGGTGTCGGCGGCGGAGGCCGACCACGTGGAGATGAACCGGGCGTTTCCGGTCAGCCGCCACGGCGACCGGCGCTCAGCGGTGTCCCGCGACCACGCCACGATCCTGATGCTGTCGACCCCGGCCGACACGCCCTCGGACGCGCTGGCGGCGGGCGAAGCGCTCTCGACGGTGCTGCTGGAGTGCACGGTGGCAGGACTGGCCACCTGCACGGTCACTCACCTGACCGAACTGGAATCCGGCCGCGCACTGCTGTCCTCGCTGATCTCGGGTACGAGTGCCCCGCAGGTCCTGATCCGGGTCGGAACCGCGCCCCCGCGGCACAGCGCGGGCGCCGCGACGCCGCGACGTCAGCTCACCGACATCCTGCGGTTCCAGCGTTAGACGGCGGTCTCGCGAAGTGCGGGGGTGTCGCGTCGCAGCGTCTCGCCCTGGAAGAAGGCCGGACTGCGCATCCGCATGACGAACATCAACACCACGCCGAGGGCGAGGATGCCGAATCCCATGAAGAACACCAGGCCGATGCCGCCGATCGCGGCGCCGCTGCCGTTCTCCGGGTTCATGCTCTCGTAGATCGAGATGACGAACACCGCCGCCAGGATCAGACCGCCCAGCAGTGGGAACAGGAACTTGAACACCGCGTTGTGCACGCTGCTGAACAGTTCGCGACGGAAGTACCAGATGCAGGCGAACGCGGTGATGCCGTAGTACCAGCAGATCATGATGCCCAGCGCGGCGATGGTGTCCAACAGCGTCGACTCCGACAGCAGGCTCACGACCGTGTAGAACACACCGGTCACCACACCCGCTGTCACCGTGGCGAACACCGGGACCAGAAAGCGCGGGTGCACCTCGGCGAACCGCTTCGGGAACGCGCCGTAGGCCCCCATCGCCAGCATCGCGCGTGCCACCGGCAGGAAGGTGGTCTGCAGGCTCGCCACCGACGACGCGAACACCGCCAGGAACAGCAGCAGACCGCCCGCGCCGCCGAGCACCGGTTCGGCCAGCGCCCCGAACACGTTGGCGGAGTTCTCCTCATTGCCCAGCCCGAGGCCGGTGTCCCCCACCCCGGCGTACATCATGACGGCCACCGCCACCAGCAGGTAGGTAAGCAGGATGGAGATCACGCACAGCAGCCCGGCCCGTCCCGGGGTCTTGGTGGGGTCCTTGGACTCCTCGCCCAGGGTCAGACAGGTGTCCCAGCCCCAGAACGCGAAGATCGACCCGGTGACCCCGATGACGAAGGCGCCCAACGCCAGACCGGAGAACGGGTTGAACCAGTCCAGATCGAAGCTGAGCCCGGCCGGGGCATCGCCTTTGGCCACGTGGACCACCGCGACGATCGCGAAGGTGATCAGCACCACCATCTGGAAGCCGACGAGGACGAACTGCACCCGCTCACTGGTCGTGATGCCACGGCAGGCGATCCAGGTCGCCAGCGCCAGGAACGCCAACGTTGTGAGGATGTTGATGGCGGTGTTGCCGGCCAGGTCGGCGATCGCCGGTCTGTTGGTCACCTGCGCGATGAACAGATAGAGGAACTCGACGGCGATCGCCGCCAGGTTCGACAGCACGATGATCGAGGCGATCACCATGCCCCACCCGCACATCCACCCGACGTAGGGTCCGAACGCCTTGGTGGACCACGTGAACGAGGCGCCGCAGTCGGGTGCCCGCGAGTTGAGTTCGCGATAGGCGTACGCGGTCAGGAACATCGGGATGAAGCCCGCGATGAAGATGGCGGGCATCTTGAGGCCGACGGCCGCGACGATCAGGCCGATGCTGGCGGTCAGGGTGTAACCGGGGGCGACACAGGAGATTCCAAGGATCGCCCCGGAGAAGGTCCCGACCTTGCCCTCGGCCAGGCCTTTGGCCTGAAGCCCGCTGCGCTCCTCGACAGCGTGCAGTGATTCGTTCACGGCAGATCCTCTTCACTGAGCTGGTCTCGGGGGACGACGATCATCGGCACGTCCAGCACGCGCAACATCTTGGCCGCCGTCGAGCCGAGGAACAACCGCCGGGGGGCACTGAGCCGGCTCGAGCCGACCATGATCAGGTCGCCGTCGTGCCATTCCAGCCTGCTGACCGCCTCCTCGATCGAGGCCGCGTCGGCCACCGTGGCGCTGACCGGAAACCCTTCAGGAAGTTCATTTTTAGCTGATTCGAGGGTGAGGCGAGCATGGTTGAGCGCGTACTCGCGGATGGCGTCGCTGTCACCCCGCAGCGACCCGAACACCGGGTCGAGCGTCACCAGCGAGGCCAACCGGAGCGGAGTTCCGGCAACGGCGCAGAAGCGCACGGCCGTCTGCAGCAGCAGGTCCGCGCCGGCTCGTTCGCCGACGGCGCAGGTGACCTCCCGGACGGAGTCGACCCTGGACTCCCGGATGCCGCGCGGTGCTACCGCGACGGGCACGGGTGAGCTGTAGAGGAGTTCGTTGACCACCGACCCCAGCGAGAAGCTGCCGGCCAGGCCGCCGCCGGCGCCGCCGACCACGAGCACGTCGGCCTCCAGGCGACCGACCTCGTCGATCAGACCCTGAGCGAACGACTCCGAGAACAGCCGGTGTCCATGGGCGACCAGGCCCGGCGGCACCTGCGCCACGGCCTCGGACAACCATTCATCGGCCTGTTCGGCGACCAGTTGGTCGTAGCTGGCCGGTGCCCCGCCGAGGGCGGGCAGCTTGCCGGGCGGAAGGATCAGGCAGATCTCCAGTTGCGCACCGAGACTGCGCGCCAGCCGGACGCCCAGGGCCAGGGCGTCAGCGCCGCCTGGCGTCGCAAGATAACCGACCACCAACTTCATCGAGCCGCCACCACCGATCCCGCGCCGAGGTGTTCGGCGCTCGCGGATGTAATCCTGACAACCCCGACACCGGGGTGTCGCCTGTTCGTTGAAATTGCCGTGCTTGAGCACCGACCGTGTGCGATGCTCGCCACATGCTCACGGTGTTGCGCCGGGTGCTCAACCACCGAATCAGCGTCGAACAGCTGATTGAGCTCGCGCTGTGGCTGGCGATCCCCTACCTCGTGGTCGGCATCGGTTTCACGTTCCTCAACGCGGATCGGGTGGATGTGTTCGCCAGCCGGCTGCAGTACCAGCTGCCCGCCGGGGCCGACCTGGTGGCGTTCGGCCACACCACCGCACTGTGGCCGCTGCTCTGGCTGGCTCCGGACGTCTGCCGCTGACCCGGGTGCACGGCGTGGGAGTCGGCATGGCTCTATTAGAGGCGTGCCGGAGAGACTGAAAGACATCCTGGATCTGTTCGCGCTCGACGAAGTCGGTGACGGGGTTTTCCTGGGACCGCAACCGGACGACGACATCGAACGGAGCCGGGTCTACGGCGGGCAGGTGGCCGCGCAGGCCGTCGCTGCGGCCGGGCGCACCGTGACCGACCGTCGCCCGCACAGCCTGCATCTGGCGTTCCTGCGCCCCGGCGACACGACCCGGCCGCTGCGGTACGAGGTCACGACGCTGCGTGAGGGCCGGACGTTCTCGACCCGACGGGTCACCGCGCTGCAGGGTGACGTGGCGATCATGGAGGCCCTGGTGTCCTTCATCGTCGACATTGACGGCTACGAACACCAGATTCCGATGCCGGATGTGCCGGGCCCCGAACACCTGGCCGACGTGGAGGAACAACTGCGAAGCCATCTCGCCAAGACCGGTGGCGACGAGCGGTACGTCACGCTCATGCGGTTCCGCATCGCCGAAATGCGGTATGTCGACCCACCGCCGCGGATCGCGATCGACGCACCCACCGGGGATGAGACGGTGAGCCGGCTGTGGCTGCGACTGCGGGACGATCCTCCCGCCGAACTGCTGCTCGACCCATTGCTGGGAACCTGCATGCTTGCCTACATCAGCGACTGGACGATCCTGGATCCCCTGCAGGCCGCGATCGGCCGGACCTGGCAGGACCTGGACGTGATGGCTTCGGTGGATCACGCCATGTGGTGGCACCGACCCGTCGACTTCTCCGATTGGCTGTTGTACGACCAGCGTTCCAGCACCGCCGGCGGTGGCCTGGGGTTGGGCAATGGGGCAATCTTCAACGCCGACGGCACCCTGGTCTGTACCGTGACGCAGGAGGGCTTCGTAGGGAGGCGACGCTGAATGAGGGTGCTCGCGTGCGTGATCGCGGTGGTCCTGCTGGTCGCCGGATGCGGCTCTGGACCCCCTGCGCCAGAGTCGATCACGCTCACCTTCGTGCGGCATGCCCAGTCGCAGGGCAACGCATCCGGTCTCATCGACACCTCGGTGCCCGGCCCCGGTCTCAGTGAAGAGGGCCGCAGGCAGGCCCAGGCCGCCGCGGATGCACTGCGCGGCAAGGAATTCGACGGCGTCTACGCCTCCAACATGGTGCGAACGCAGCAGACCGCCGCCCCGTTGGCGGCCGACTTGGACGAGCAGGTGGAGGTGTTGCCGGGCCTGCGCGAGATCGAGGCCGGCTGGTTCGAGGACAAGCCAGAATCCCAGGTGGCGAGCACGTACTTCCTGGCACCGGAGCAGTGGCTGGACGGCAACCTCTCCGCCGCGATCCCAGGTTCGGTCACCGGCAAGGAGTTCAACGATCGGTTCACGGCCGCCGTCGCCGAGATCTACGACAGCGGCGACAAGAATCCGGTGGCCTTCGCGCACTCGGGGTCGATCATGCTGTGGACGCTGTTGAACGTGGCGAACCCCAACGACGGTCTGCTGCTGAACCGTCCGCTGCCCAACACCGGCCGGGTGGTGATCGAGGGCAACCCCGTGACCGGGTGGCAGCTGGTCAACTGGGACGGGATCACCGACTTCGGACCGTAGGACTGTCAACCTTCATTGACAGACAGCGCGTGACGCGCCACGATGCACTGCATGAACTATGTCGTTACCGGCGGTACCGGGTTCATCGGACGGCGCGTCGTGACCCGACTGCTGGCCGCCGACCCGACGGCGCAGGTGTGGGTGCTGGTGCGCCGCGAGTCACTGGCGCGGTTCGAACGGCTGGCGACCGACTGGGGCGAGCGCGCACATCCCCTGGTCGGCGACCTGACCGCACCCGACCTGGGCCTTCCCGAACAGTCAGTGGCCGACCTCGACGGCGTCACCCACGTCGTACACTGCGGCGCGGTCTACGACATCACCGCCGGCGACGCGGACCAACGAGCGGCCAACGTCGACGGCACCCGCGCGGTCATCGAGCTGACCCAGCGCCTGGGCGCGACCCTGCATCACGTGTCCTCGATTGCGGTGGCCGGCGACTTCGCGGGTACATACACCGAGGCCGACTTCGACGTCGCCCAGAACCTGCCCACGGCCTATCACCAGACCAAGTTCGAGGCCGAACAGCTGGTGCGCGAGGCGGACGGTCTGCGCTTTCGGGTGTACCGCCCGGCGGTGGTGGTCGGCGACTCGGTCACCGGTGAGATGGACAAGATCGACGGCCCGTACTACTTCTTCGGCCTGCTGGCCCGGTTCGCCGCGCTGCCCCGCTTCACCCCCGTCGCCCTGCCCGACACCGGACGCACCAACATCGTCCCGGTCGACTACGTCGCCGACGCCCTGGTGGCCCTGCTGAGCGCCGAGGTCGACGACGGCACCACGTTTCACCTCACCGCACCCACGTCGATCGGCCTGCGCGGCATCTACCGCGCACTGGCCCCCGCCGCCGGTCTGCCGCCGCTGCGCGGTCGGCTGCCGCGGGCGGTCGCCTCCCCGGCACTGCACCCCCGCGGCCTGGTCAAGGCCGGGCGCAACATGGTGGCCGCCCAGTTGGGGGTGCCCCCAGCGGTGCTCGACGTCGTCGACCTGCCCACGACGTTCACCTCCGACAACACCCGGGAAGCACTGCGCGGCACCGGAATCGAGGTCCCCGAGTTCGGTTCCTACGCAGGCAGACTGTGGCGGTACTGGGCCGCGAACCTGGACCCCGACCGAGCCAGGCGTGTCGGCTCCGACGCACCCCTGGCCGGGCGCCACGTCGTCATCACCGGCGCCTCGAGCGGTATCGGACGCGCCTCGGCGATCGCGGTCGCGGCGCGGGGCGCCACGGTGTTCGCGGTGGCACGCAACGGCGCGGCCCTCGACGAACTGGTCGACGAGATCCGCGCCGCGGGCGGTCAGGCGCACGCGTTCACATGTGATGTCACGGATTCGGCGTCCGTCGACGCGTGCGTGAAGGACATCCTCGCCACGTTCGGGCACGTCGACTACCTCGTGAACAATGCGGGTCGCTCCATCCGGCGATCGGTCGCGGCGTCGACCGATCGGCTGCATGACTACGAGAGGGTGATGGCGGTCAACTACTTCGGCGCCGTGCGCATGGTGCTCGCCCTGCTGCCGCACTGGCGCGAACGCCGCTTCGGCCACGTGGTCAACGTCTCGAGTGCCGGGGTGCAGGCCTCGACCCCGAGGTACTCGGCATACCTGCCGAGCAAGGCCGCACTCGACGCGTTCGCCGAGGTGGTGTCGACCGAAACGCTGTCGGATCACATCACCTTCACCACGATCCACATGCCGTTGGTGCGGACACCGATGATCACGCCGTCGAAGCGGCTGAACCCGGTGCCTGCGATCAGTGCAGAACACGCCGCGGCCATGGTGGTGCGCGGCCTGGTCGACAAACCGGTGCGGATCGACACGCCGCTGGGCACCCTGGCCGACGTGGGGCTGTACTTCACCCCGCGGTTGAGTCGACGGGTGCTGCATCAGCTTTACCTGGGATTCCCCGACTCGGCCGCGGCCCGAGGGGTGGCGTCTGTGCGCGAACGACCACCGGCCCGCGCAGCCCGGACAGCCCACACCCTGCCCGTGCCGCGGGTGCCCCGTCCGGTCAAGCGGGCCGTGCGACTCGTGCCCGGCGTGCACTGGTGACCGGCCCGATAGCATTGGCTCATGCCTGTCGTCTTCGCCGACGTTGACACCGGCGTCGACGACGCTTTCGCGCTGGCGTATCTGCTGGCCAGCGCCGACGTCGATCTCGTCGGCATCGCCTCGACGGCGGGAAACACTGGTGTGCAACAGGTCTGCCGGAACAATCTGGCTCTGCTCGAGTTGTGCGGAGCCACCGGAATCCCGGTCTCGGTGGGTTCGGCTCTGCCCCTGAGTATTCCGCTGCGCACGGCGGAGGACACGCACGGCCCGACGGGCCTGGGCTATGCCGAGTTGCCCACTCCGACAACGCAACCCAGCGGTTTCGACGCCGCGGAGGCATGGATTTCCGCGGCCCACGCGCACCCCGGCGAACTCATCGGCCTGGCCACCGGACCGCTGACCAACCTGGCACTGGCGCTGCGCGCCGATCCCGAACTGCCGCGCCTGCTGCGCCGGCTGGTCATCATGGGCGGGTCCTTCGAGTACCGGGGCAACACCACGCCGGTGTCCGAGTGGAACATCGCGGTCGATCCCGAGGCCGCCGCGGAGGTGTTCACGGCCTTCGGCGCCCAAAGCGGTGAGCTGCCACTGGTCTGCGGCCTCAACGTCACCGAGAGCATCATGGCGACCCCGCAGATCCTGGCCCACCTCGCCGATGCGGCGGGGTCCCCGACATCGGTGATGACCCCGCACGATCGGCGGGGCACACGGTCGACGGCCGCCAACCCGCTGATCCGCGTGCTCGAGGACGCGATGCGGTTCTACTTCGAGTTCCACTTCGATCAGGGCGAGGGCTATCTGGCCCATCTGCACGATCCGTTCGCCGCGGCCGTGGCGCTGGACCCGGGCCTGGTGCGCACCCGCACCGCGACCGTCGATGTGGAACTGCACGGCACGCTGACCCGGGGTATGACGGTCGCCGACTTCGGCGCGCACTGGAATCGGCCGCCGAACGCCGCGATCGTCGTCGGTGGCACGCCGGAACAGTCCGCACCGTTGGCCGACGTGTTCTTCGACCGCTTCATCTCTCGGGTGGGCCCGTTCGCCCGCGGGTTGGCCTCCGCTCCCGGACCCGGTTACTCGTAGACCCCCTCCACATACCAGCGCCTCTTCCGGTAGCACAGCAGCAGCGCCGGACCGGACTCCGTCGCCGACGAGCCGTCCTCGAGAAGCACCTGGGCCCGCGCAGTGCGGCCGGGGGCGTCCTGATCCCACCACCGTTCGTCGACCGGCCACGGCCCCGTCCACCAGCGCAACCGCCCGCAGTGCTCCCGGTGGGGGGCGTCCAGCCGGGCAGGCTCGGCCGAGAACAGCCCCCTCGATGTCACCCGCACCGAATTTCCTTGCTCATCAAGGAGTTCCACTGGATCGTCGAGAAGCACCGCGGGCGCGGGTTCCGGCAGCGATCCCGGCCAGGGTCGATCCGGATCGGCCCTCGGCACCAGTTCATCACCGAGCGGGGTGAAGGTGATGCGTTCGGAGGGGCCACGCCCACCGCTGAGCACCGGCACCTGAACCGCCTCGGGGCCCAGCAGACCCTGAACCCGGACCAGCGCGCGACGGGCCCGCAGCCGATCCTCGTCACCGACCCCGCCCCACAGCGGCAGCTGCAGCGCCCCGGCGGAGACCACCTCGACCGGATGCAGACGCAGCACCACGATGGGTCCACTGGGCCGGTCGGCGGCATGACGCCGGTTGAGCCAGCCGTCCAACTGCCAGCGGATCCGGTCCGCGGTGGCGTCCTCGGTCAACGGTTCGGCGCATCGCCACACCCGAGTCAGCTCTTCACCGTTGCTGGTGACGGCATGGATGGCCAACCGAGTGCAGCCCACCCCCGCCGACTCCAGGCTTCGGTGCAGCTGACCCGCAAGAGTGCGACCCGCGAACGCGGCGGCATCCACCCGGTCGATGGGCGGATCGCAGTCCAGCACGGCATCCCGCTCCGGCGGCAGCTCACGTCCCGAGGGCCCACGGACCTCCTCGGCGCGCACCATCCGGTGTGCGGCCACCGCATCCGCACCGAACCGCGACGACACATCCGTACGCGGCAGTGCGGCGAACTGGCCGAAGGTGCGAACACCCAATCGCCACAACAGATCAGCCAGGTCCTCCCGCCCCGGCGCGGACAGGCTCGGCTCGGCGGCCAACTGGCGAATCGACAACGTGGACAGGAAATCGGCGTCCTCCCCCGGCGCGACGACGCGCCCCGCCCGCGCCGCGAAGACCGCGGAGGCCAACTGGTCGGCCACTCCCACCTGACATTCGGCGCCCGAGGCGGCCACCGCGTCCACCAACCGTTCCCCGGCAGCCTGCTCGGACCCGAAGTACCGCGCGGCACCCCGCACCGAGAGCACCAGAAGGCCCGGTCGCAGCACTTCGGCCCGCGGCACCAGGTCGTCGACGGCCACGATGACCGATTCGAAGAACCTGGCGTCCCGGGCCGGATCGGCGGCCACCACCGCCAACTGCGGACACCTGGCCTGCGCTTCCCGGCGGCGCAGCCCACGCCGCACCCCGACGGCACGCGCCGCCGAGGAGCACGCGACCACACGGTTGGCCAACGTCACCGCCACCGGCGCCGTGGCCGAAAGCCCCATGGCCTGCGCCGCCGCGACGGCGGGCCAGTCCATGCACCACAGCGCCAGAACCCTCGATCGCGTCATCTCAACTCACCCGGGTGGCGCATCTGCCGCGGGCCCGCAGCGCCAGGTGAACCCGGCCGACCCGGCCGTAGCCGGACTCGCACCCGCCCGTGAGGTCGTAACCGCGGACCCGGGCATCCAACCGTACCGACGCCCCCTGCCAGTCGATACCGGTGACCAGCAGGGTGCACCCCTTGTGCCGGGCTCGGGCCGTCAGCGTGCGCGCCCGCGCGGGCGGGACCGAACGCCCGGTCAGGTCGAGCACCACCAGATCCATACCGTCCATCAGCACCGCGGCCACCTCGAGCGGATCCGCCCCGGGGTCGGGGATCACCGCCACCCGGTCGAGCGTGGCGCCCATCTCCGCCGCGGCCAGCAGGCCGGCCCGAGGCATGCCCACCAGGGCCGCGAAACCGCCTCCGGCCGTCACCGCGGCGACCATGCTCAGGGGGAGGGAACGCGCCCCGGTCAGCACCCCGACGACCCCTCTGGGCAACCCGCGAGGCAGCAGTTCGGCCAGCGATTCCGGCACCGGCAGCAAAGTTTCCGGCGCTTCGACGGGCTGATTCGGAGGGTTCACGCCGCGGCGGGGAGCACCGACTTTCCCGGACACCGCCGCAATCTGCCTTCGCAGGCGTTCCACCTGTTCAGAACGATTTTCCAGGCGATCCTGCCGGGAAAGTGCCGCCGTCATCGCCCACCTCTCGCAATCCCTCGAACACCACATCTTCGAAAATATGTTCGATGGAGCGAGTAAACACCCACCCACCGACAAGCGTCAAGCGGGCTGCGATGTCAGAGGCGCACGGTGCGCAAGTGAACTCGGCGCCGGAGTTCCGGCGCCGAGAGCGGTGAAACTACGGGCCTGAGGGTGACCCCGGGATCACTCCCATTCGATGGTGCCCGGCGGCTTGCTCGTCACGTCGAGCACCACGCGGTTGACCTCCGGCACCTCATTGGTGATCCGCGTCGAGATGCGCTCCAGCACCTCATACGGCAGCCGCGTCCAGTCTGCCGTCATGGCGTCCTCGCTGGAGACCGGACGCAGCACCACCGGATGACCGTAGGTGCGGCCGTCGCCCTGCACACCGACCGACCGGACGTCGGCCAGCAGCACCACGGGGCACTGCCAGATGTGGTGATCCTGGCCCGCCGCCGTCAACTCCTCCCGCGCGATCGAGTCCGCGCGCCGCAGCGTGTCCAGACGCTCCGCGGTGACCTCGCCGATGATCCGGATGCCCAAGCCCGGGCCCGGGAACGGCTGACGCGCGACGATCTCCTCGGGCAGGCCCAGTTCGCGCCCGACCGCCCGCACCTCGTCCTTGAACAGCAGTCGCAGGGGTTCGACGAGCGTGAACTTCAGGTCCTCGGGCAGGCCACCGACATTGTGGTGGCTCTTGATGTTCGCGGTGCCGGTCCCGCCGCCGGACTCCACCACGTCGGGGTAGAGCGTGCCCTGGACCAGGAAGTCGATCTCGTCGTCACCCTCGACCAGGTCGCGCACCGCACCCTCGAACGCCCGGATGAACTCACGGCCGATGATCTTGCGCTTGCCCTCGGGGTTGGTGACCCCCGACAGCTTCTCCAGGAACGTGGCCTCGGCATCGACGGTCACCAGCTTGGCTCCGGTGGCGGCGACGAAGTCGCGCTGCACCTGCGCCCGCTCCCCCTCCCGCAGCAGACCGTGGTCGACGAACACACACGTCAGGCGGTCACCGATGGCGCGCTGCACGAGTGCCGCGGCCACCGCGGAGTCCACTCCCCCGGACAGACCGCAGATCGCGCGTCCGTCGCCGATCTGCTCTCGGACCTGCGCGACCAGGCTGTCGGCGATGTTGGCCGCAGTCCAGGTGGCGTCGATGCCCGCGAAGTCGTGCAGGAAGCGGCTGAGCACCTGCTGGCCGTGCGGCGAGTGCAGCACCTCGGGGTGGTACTGCACCCCGGCAAGCCTGCGCGAACGGTTCTCGAACGCCGCAACGGGCGCACCGGCACTGGTGGCCACCACATCGAAACCCTCGGGCGGATGAGTCACGGCGTCCCCGTGGCTCATCCACACCGGCTGCGTCTCGGGCAGGCCCGAATGCAGCTCACCGCCAGCGACTTTCAGTTCGGTGCGGCCGTACTCACTGGTGCCGGTGTGCGCCACGGTGCCACCCAGGGCCTGCGCCATGGCCTGGAAGCCGTAACAGATGCCGAACACCGGCACGTCGAGGTCGAACAGGGCCGGATCCAGCCGGGGCGCGCCATCGGCGTACACGCTGGACGGCCCACCGGAGAGCACGATGGCCCGCGGATCCTTGGCCTTGATCTCGTCGACGGACGCGGTGTGCGGGACGACCTCGGAGAACACCCGCGCCTCGCGAACCCGGCGGGCGATCAACTGGGCGTACTGGGCGCCGAAGTCGATCACGAGAACGGGGCGGGCGGCGGCTGACGACTGCGAATCCACCGGTTCAGTCTAGTGGCGGGCCGATCGACCGCTAACCCGCGGAGCTTGCCGGTTCGATCTGTCATCTCCCAAGACATCGGTGACAGTTCTGCATCAGGACATCGGTGACGGTTCGGATGGTCTTGGTGGTGACACT
>NZ_LZHW01000086.1 GCF_001667265.1 Mycobacterium sp. ACS4331
CACCTCCGCCCAGCACGGGCTTCGTCCCACCCGCCTGATCCCCCAGTCCCGTCGCCGAGAGGCGACTTATTGACGCGTTTCCGCAGGTGAGGTTGTAAACAAGTCGACTCTCGGCGCATGCCGGCGGCGCGGCAGTGCAATCCCGTGACCCCGATCCCTCGAATGAGACACCGCTGTCCCATTTTGGTCCATCTGTGCTACTTTTTGAAGCATGGATGAGTCGGAGAGCGGTGCACGGGCGCGGACGAGGAGAGCGATTCTCGACGCCGCGGTGTCTGTGCTGTCCGACCGCCCCGGCGCCCCGCTGGCCGACGTCGCTGACGCCGCCGACGTGGGCCGAAGCACCCTGCACAGGTATTTTCCGGAGCGGACCGACCTGATCCGGGCCCTCGCACTGCACGTCCACGCGCTCAGCTCGGAGGCCATCACCGCGGCTGAACCGATGTGCGGGCCCCCGGTGCCAGCCCTGCGCCGAGTCGTCGAATCTCAACTCGAGATCGGGCCCATCGTGTGCTTCATCTACAACGACCCCACGGTGTTGGCCGATCCCGACCTGGTGGCCCACATGGAAACGGGCGACGAGGCCATCGTGGAGATCCTCGACCGGGTCTCGGTGGATCGGCCCAATATCCCGCCCGGGTGGGCCCGCCGCGTGTTCTGGGCGCTGCTGGGAGCCGGTTTCGACGCCATGAAGTTCGACGGCATGCCACGGCACCAGGTCACCGACGCGATCATGACCAGCCTCACCGAAGCCACCATCTCTTCCCCTTCGGCCTGACCGGGCCTTCGTTCTCAGGAGTAGTTTCCATGTCCACCCGCCTCGATTCGGCGG
Source organism: Mycobacterium sp. ACS4331 (assembly GCF_001667265.1). Taxonomy (GTDB): domain Bacteria; phylum Actinomycetota; class Actinomycetes; order Mycobacteriales; family Mycobacteriaceae; genus Mycobacterium. The sequence continues at coordinate 833 of NZ_LZHW01000086.1, forward strand.
ACACTGCGGCGTCGTCGCAGTCCACCCCACGCACCGCGTGGTTCGCGCTGGCAGTGCTCACGCTGCCGGTGCTGTTGATCTCCATCGACAACACCGTGCTGGCCTTCGCGCTGCCGTCGATCGCCGAGGACTTCCGACCCGCGGCGGCCACCCAGTTGTGGATCGTCGACGTCTATTCGCTGGTGCTCGCCGCTCTGCTGGTGCCGATGGGCAGCCTCGGCGACCGACTGGGGCGCCGCCGCCTGCTGATGATCGGGGCGACGGGGTTCGCGGTGGTGTCGGCCGCGGCGGCGTTCGCCCCGAGCGCGCAGGCACTGGTTGGCGCGCGGGCGCTGCTCGGCGTGTTCGGCGCGATGCTCATGCCGTCGACGTTGTCGCTGATCCGCAACATCTTCCCGGACCACTCGGCGCGCCGATTGGCCATCGCGATCTGGGCCTCGTGTTTCACCGCGGGCACCGCGCTGGGACCCATCGTCGGCGGTGTGCTGCTCGAGCACTTCCACTGGGGCTCGGTGTTTCTGATCGCTGTGCCGATCCTGCTGCCGATGCTGGTGCTCGCGCCGAAACTGGTTCCTGAGTCGAGGGATCCGAACCCGGGCCCACTGGACATGCTGAGCATCGCGCTGGCGTTCGCCACGATGCTGCCCATCGTGTGGGCCATCAAGAGCGCGGCACACGACGGGTTGTCGGTGACCGCCGGCGCCGCCGCCATCGTCGGCATCGCGTCGGGCGTGTGGTTCGTCCGCCGCCAGAACCGAAGCCGCACACCGATGCTCGATATGAGCCTGTTCACCTACGGACCGTTCAGTTCCTCGGTATTGGCGAACTTCCTGTCCATCGTCGGCCTGATCGGTTTCCTGTTCTTCATCTCCCAGCACCTGCAGCTGGTGCTCGGCCTGTCACCGCTGATGGCCGGACTGGTCACGCTGCCGGGTGCGCTGATGTCGATCGCCGGCGGGATGGGCGTGGTCCGGCTCGCGAAACGCTTTGCCCCGCAGACCCTGATCGTGGCGGGACTGCTGCTGGTGTCGGCCGGCTTCGGCCTGATCCTGCTGTTCCGCCACGACCTCACCATCGCGGCGGTGATCGCGTCGTTCGTGGTCCTCGAGCTCGGCGTCGGCGTGTCGCAGACGGTGTCCAACGACACCATCGTGGCGTCGGTCCCGCCCGCGAAATCGGGTGCGGCATCCGCTGTCTCGGAGACCGCGTACGAACTGGGAGCTGTGGTCGGAACCGCGACACTGGGCACGATCTTCACGGCCTTCTACCGGGCCAACGTCGAGGTCCCGGCACAGTTGTCGGGTCAGGCCGCAGCCGACGCCGCCGAGAGCATCGGCGGGGCCGCCTCCGTCGCGCGGGAGACGTCTCCGGCAGTGGCTGAGCACCTGATGGACTCGGCGCGCACGGCATTCGACTCGGGCATCGCTCCCACGGCGGCGATCGCCGCTGCCCTCACGCTGACGGCTGCGGTTCTGGTGGCCCGGGCGTTTCGTGGACACGACGTCGGTGCCGCGCCACGCGACCAGCGACCGACACCGCGGCAATCGTGACCAGGGCGCCGAGCATCAGCGCCGCCGGCTCCCCTGGAGCCAGCAGCTGGTACTCGGTGCCCAGGGTGGCCGCCGCGATGGGCACCCCCAGCTGACCTGACGCCAGCACGGCGAGCGTGAGCGGCTGACCGGTGAAGGTCGCGACGGCGTGCGCGACGACGGCGCCCAGCCCCAGGGCCAGCCCCAAGACGATCAACTGTGGATGGTGCGCGAGTTCGCGGACGTCCAGTGAGGCCCCGAGCCACACGAAGAAGACCGGGGCGAAGAACCCCTCGGTGATGCCGAACAACTGCCGGGCCAGCCGCCGGGGCTGCCCGACCGCACCGACGGCGAGGCCCAGCGTGAAGCCCGCCAGCATCGTCGAGACGTGCGTAGTCGTGGCGATGGCCGCCAGGGCGAACAGCAGCAGCAGGCTGATCCTGAGTTCGAGGGCGAATCGATGGCGTTCGGAATACTTGTGGAACCTGCGCAGCCTGCGGCGGTCCGCCAGCCTCAACACCGCGTAGATCACTGCGGCCGCCCCGGCGACGACGACGGCCCCGATGGCCGTCCGCACCGCACGGTCGGTCTCAATCACCAACGGCACCAACACGATCGCAGCGGTGTCGGCGATGGCTATCTGCGCGGTGACCGACAGCACCGGTTGGCCGTCCAGCCCAAGCGACTGCATCACCGGCAGGGCGAGCGCCGCTGAGGAGGAGGCCATCAGCACCGCGAACAGAAGGGTGTGACCTCCGCCGAAGACGGCGTTCAACAGCACCGCGAAGCCCGCGGCCACCGCCCCGACCAGTGCCGCGCGTGCAGCCGCGGCGGGCACCGCACCGCGCACACCCATCTCGTGGATCGGGACATGCGTGCCCACCACGAACATCACCAGCGCGAAACCGACCGCGGCCAGCAGGGCGAACGTCGGCTCGCCCGGATCGAGGATGCGCAGTCCGGTGTTGCCGACGATGAGGCCGGCCACGAGTTCACCGACGATCACCGGCAGTCGAAGACCCGGGGTGGCGGCCAACAGCGGTCCGGCCAGGCCGATCGCCGTCAGCAGGGCCAGGTCGTCGAATCCGAAATCCGCCACATTCGCAGACGGTAGTCGGCCGTCAGCAGGCTGACAGTCGATCGTCCACGGCCAACTGGTTGCATCGCGACAGGTTGTCGATATATCGTTAATGCATCGGAACGCGGGAGGCGTTCCCACCACTTCCAGGAGAAGACGTCATGAACACCCCATTCACCCCACCCCAGGGGCCCTTTGCGCCCGGCCAACCCCCCTTCGGCGCGGGCCGTCGGGACTTCCGCGAGGCCCGACGTGAGGCCCGCCGCGAATTCCGGGATCACCTCCGGGAACACCGCGGCGGCCCGTTCGGTCCCGGCTTCAACGGCCCCGGCGGGCTCAGCGGCTACGTGCTGCCCTTCGGTCCAGGCTTCGGCCCGGCGTTCGGCGCCGGCGGCCGTGGTCGCGGGGGTCGCCACGGTGGCCGAGGTCGCGGCAGGCGCGGCGACGTCCGCGTCGCGATCCTCAAACTGCTCGCCGAACGCCCCATGCACGGCTACGAGATGATCCAGGAGATCGCCGGCCGCACTCAGCAGCTGTGGAAGCCCAGCCCCGGCTCGGTGTATCCCACCCTGCAGATGCTCGAGGACGAGGGTCTGATCGTGGCCGCCGCCGAACAGGGTGGCGGCAGGAAGCTCTTCGAGCTCACCGACCAGGGCCGCGAGGCGGCCGACAAGATCGAGACCGCACCGTGGGACGAGATCACCGAGGATGCCGATCCGGGGCAGATGAACCTCAGCGCGGCACTCGGACAGCTTGCCGCCGCGGTCGCGCAGTCGACACATGCCGCCTCTGCCGATCAGCAGCAGCGCATCGTCGACATCGTCAACACCGCCCGCCGCGAGATCTATCAGATCCTCGGCGAGGACTAGGGATTTCGGCGCGGTACCCGGCGCTCACCGCTGGGTACCGCGCCGAAATCACTCCACGTCCACCCAGTCCAGCGTGCGCTGCACGGCCTTCTGCCAGCCCGCATAGCCCTTGGCCCGCTGGTCGTCGGTCCACGCCGGCGACCACCGCCGGTCCTCGTGCCAATTGGCCCGCAACTCTTCGGGATCCGACCAGAACCCGATACCCAGACCGGCCGCGTAAGCGGCGCCCAGCGCGGTTGTCTCGGCCACCACGGGTTTGACCACATCGACGCCCAGCACATCGGACTGGATCTGCATGCACAACTCGTTCGCGGTGATGCCGCCGTCCACCTTGAGCACCGCCAGATGCACGCCGGAGTCGGCCTCCATGGCGTCCACGACATCGCGGCTCTGATAGCAGATCGCCTCCAGTGCGGCGCGAGCCAGGTGCGCGTTGGTGTTGAACCGGGACAGCCCGACGATCGCGCCGCGGGCATCCGAGCGCCAGTACGGCGCGAACAGCCCCGAGAATGCCGGCACGAAGTACACGCCGCCGTTGTCCTCCACCTGCCGCGCCAGCGCCTCACTCTGAGCGGCCCCGCTGATGATCCCGAGCTGATCCCGCAGCCACTGGATCGCAGAACCGGTCACCGCGATCGAGCCCTCCAGGGCGTACACGGGTTTGGCGTCCCCGAACCGATAGCACACCGTGGTGAGCAGGCCGTTGCCCGAGCGCACGATCTTCTCGCCGGTGTTGAGCAGCAGGAAATTGCCTGTGCCGTAGGTGTTCTTGGCCTCGCCGGCCGACAGGCACACCTGCCCGACCATCGCCGCCTGCTGGTCGCCGAGGATTCCGGTCACCGGGATCTCGGCCCGGATCGGACCGCTGTCGAACGCCACGCCGTACGGCTCGGACACCGAGGATGACGCGATGCGCGGCAGCATCTGCCGGGGAATCCCGAAGAACGACAACAGTTCGTCGTCCCAGTCGAGCGTCTCCAGGTTCATCAGCATGGTGCGACTGGCGTTGGTGACATCGGTGACGTGCACGCCGCCGCGCGTACCGCCGGTGAGGTTCCACAGCACCCAGCTGTCGGCGGTGCCGAAGATCGCATCACCGCGTTCGGCGGCCTCGCGGACACCGTCCACGTTCTCCAGGATCCACTGCACCTTGCCCGCGGAGAAGTAGGTGGCCGGGGGCAGGCCGGCCTTGCTGCGGATGACGTCACCGCGCCCGTCCCGGTCCAACGCCGACGCGATGCGGTCGGTGCGGGTGTCCTGCCAGACGATCGCGTTGTAGTAGGGCCGCCCTGTCCGGCGATCCCAGACCAGCGCCGTCTCCCGTTGGTTGGTGATGCCCAGTGCCACCAGATCCGACGGGCGAAGCCCGGTGTTGTTGAGCACCGACATCAGCACCGACGCGGTGCGCTCCCAGATCTCGACGGGATTGTGTTCGACCCACCCGGCCCGCGGCAGGATCTGCTCGTGTTCGAGCTGGTGCCGTCCGATCTCACGACCCGCGTGGTCGAAGATCATCGCGCGCGTGCTGGTGGTGCCCTGGTCGATCGCCGCCACAAAGTCAGCCAAGGTGTCTCCTCTGGATTCACTTCCGACCGTCCATGATGGACCACCCGGGCCGCAGCCAGGCAGACATGACCGACATTGGCACGATGCCCCGGGCGGCGCCGACGCGTCGTGCCTGTACCGCCTGCCGCGGGCCCGCGAACGCGGCCACCCGCCACAGACGTCGAACTGCGGGGCGGACAGCGCCCGGAGGAGGCCCCCCAGCGCTGTCCGCCTCTGGGTCAGGCCGCCACGGTGCCCGACGGGGCCCCGGCGTTCTCGACCACGATGGTCTCGTAATCGTTGCTCTGCCAGGCATTCATGAACGCGCCGATCGGCACCGCCATGCCCTTGCCGAACGACGGACCGCTGTCGTTGAGGTACACCAGACCCTTCTTCAGGTCGACTGCGATCACCACCACCGCGTGGTCGAAGTCGAAGTAGTTCGGTGTACCCGAAGCCTCTTCACCATGTGCGGCGTTCCAGATCACGGAACTGTTGACGAGGGCGATGACGGCCTTGCCCTGCTGCAACGCCGCCTCGGCATCGCTGAGAGCGCGCTGCCCGTCCGCCAGCGTGGCCGCGGTCACGTTGCCGTCGTCGTCGACGGTGTTGTACTTGGTGAGGGTGGCCTTGACACCGAAGTTGGTCTCCATCAGCACCACCGCGTCGGCCTCGGCGACACCGTCTTCGATGTTCTCGTGCAGATACATCTTCTGGCCCGGATTCGCCACGCTGTCAGAGGTTTTCGCGATCTCCACCATCAGCGCCTCGTCAGGGGTCGGTTTGCCGGTGACCTGGGCCACCGCCATCGCCGACGCCATCAGCATGCAGTTGAAGTAGCTCTGCTTCACCCAGAACACGCTGTTGCTCAGGTCTCCATACCTGCCGTCACCGCCCACGACCAGGACCACCTTCTCCTCCACGGTGTCGGGGGAGGCGAGTCCGATCCTGATCGCCAGAGAGTGCAGCCACTGCTGCACCCCACCCAGCAGGCCGGGCAGCCGGGCCGCGGCCCCGTTGTTGATCACGACGGTGAAGCTGTCGGTGATGCCGGGCTGAACCAGTGTCGGGTCGGGCGTATAGGTGTACTTTCCGGTGTCCGGATCCAGCTCCACGGTGCCGTACCTGGGCCCCTCTCCAAGGGTGTAGGTGGGGGCGAATCCGTTGTTGGAGCTGCCATTCAGGTCACCCGAGATCTCCTTGTCGGGGCCGTTGGCGGGGCCCTGGGTGCCGTCCACGGTGGGCGGCCGGTTGAACAGGATGTAGTTGAGCTGGTTCACCAGGCCGGCGAAGAGCGCACCCGGCGTCGTGGCGCGCAGCGCGGTGGCCGTGCCGCTGGGTCCGGGCGCGCCGTTACGGCCGTCTTCGCCGGGGTCGCCGTCGGTCGACGATCCGGTGCCGCCAGCGCCCCCTACGCCACCGGAGCCGCCGTAACCGGCGTCACCCACGCCTGCTCCGCCGTCAGCACCAGCGGCCGCGCCGTCGCCACCATCACCGCCGGTCCCGCCGTCGGCACCCGTGGTGCCTGCCCCACCGATTCCGCCGCGGCCGCCGGCACCGCCGCTGCCCCCGTCGCCGCTGGGCTGGGTGGCTGACCCCGCCCCTCCGACACCGCCGAGACCGCCCACTCCGCCGAGGCCAGCGGCCCCGCCGAGCCCGGTATCGCTGAAGCCGCCCCCGCCGGCGGTGCCACCCTGACCTCCTGCGCCACCGGCCCCGGCCGCCGAGATCGCGGTCGCCGCACCGCCGCTGCCGCCGCGGCCGCCTCGGCCGCCGTCACCGCCCGCGCCACCCCGCCCGTCGACGTCTGTGGTGTCGCCGCCCTCGCCGCCGGTGCCGCCAGCGCCTCCCGCGCCGCCTGCGCCGCTGGCGCCGACCCGGCCGTTCGACTCGAGCACGAAGAAGTAGCGTCCGACGCCGGCCTCGCCGCCCTGCGCGCCGCCGGCGCCACCCTCACCGCCCGTACCACCGTCCCCGCCTGGGCCACCGTCACCGAGGCTGACGCTCGTGCCGTTTGCGCCTTTGCCGCCGTTGCCGCCGGTCCCGCCGCCACCGCCCGGGCCCCCGTGCCCGCCCATGCCGAGGAACCAGCTGCCGTTGCCGCCGTTGCCGCCGGTTCCGCCCGGTCCGCCGGGCAGGCCGTCGCCGCCATTCTCGCCGGGAGTGCCGCCGTTGAGCCCGACGCGGCCGATGTGGCCGAAGCCACCGGCGCCGCCGTCACCGCCGCGGCCGAGGAGCGAGAGCATTCCGACGCTGCCGCCGTTCCCGCCGTTGCCGCCGCCGTAGCCGCCGTCACCGCCGTCGCCGCCGTCACCGAACCAGAGCCCACCGTTGCCGCCATCACCCCCGGCGCCACCATTGGGTCCGACGCCGCCCACACCGCCGGCGCCGCCGTTGGCGAACAGCGAGAACAGGCCGCCGCTGCCGCCGTCACCACCGGCCCCACCGTAGGTCGCGTCACCACCGGCGCCGCCGTTTCCGGCGGCACCCCACCACGAAAAGAGTCCGGTGTCACCGCCATTGCCGCCGCGTCCGCCGGTGGAACCCTCGGGCACCGAGTTGCCACCGCGGCCACCATCACCGCCGTCGCCGTGGAGCAGGCCGCCGGTGCCGCCGCGTCCACCGGTCGCACCTGTGGTCGCCGCACCGCCGGCACCGCCGTTGCCCCACAGGATCGCGCGGCCACCGTTTCCACCGGCGCCGTCGTTGATCCACGCCACGCCGGCGCCGCCGTCTCCGCCGTTGCCGAACAACCCGGCATTACCGCCGTTTCCGCCATTGAACCCGGCACCGCCGTTGCCGAACAGCCCGCCGTTACCGCCGTTGCAGGCCGTGGTCGGGCAGGTCTCGGCGGTCCAGGAGTAGCCGTTGCCGATGATGATGCCGCCGTTGGGGCGCGTGGCCGTGCCGTCGCCGAAGAAGAAGGCGACGACGTCCTCGGGAGTCGGCAGGGCTGGCGGTTTGAGCGCAGCCGCCGGCGCGGATGACGAGACAAGGGCACTCACCGAGACCGCTCTGCCCGACTCGGCGACGGAGTCGAAGAGTCGTTCTGAACCCGATTTGTCCAGGGCCGCGAGCCGCTTCGCCATCCGGTTCGACAACTCACTGTCGCCGAGGCGGCTGGGCCGTGCGGCCACCCGCTTACCCACCGCGGTTGCTGAGTCGTCATCCGAGTCCGAAGCCGACTTCTCCAGTGCGGCAAGACGCTTCGCCACCCGGCTCGACAGCTCGGAGTCACCGACAAGCGTCGACCGCACGGTCGACGCTCTGGTGGTCCGGCTGCGCGTGCCGTCGGTGGCCGAGTCTGAGTCGCTGGTTCCGCGCTGCGTTGTCGGCGCCGACGACGAGTCCCCGTCAGTGTCGGCGTAGGCGACTCCGGTGCCCAGCGTCAGGGCGGCCGCCCCGACGCCCAGGGTCACCGCGCCCGCACCCAGCCAGGCATAGGGCTCGATGCGACGATGCCGTCGGCGGCGGCCTCCGCGCTTGCCTGAATGTGGTTGGGTGTGCGACGGCATCGTCGGCTCTTGACCCATTTCGTAACCTTTCCGGCACCTGACAGGGGTACTTGCGAACGCAACGGAATATAAACTCACGCGTGAATATCTGGAGGGTTTTTTGAGCAGGTCCGCCGCCCCCTCCTGTGATTCCGCGTGCCTGATGTCCGGTTAGCGGAAGTGCAGCTGGCGCCGGCGACTCTGCGCGAACGCCACCCCAGACGCCGGAGCGTCGTTAGCATCGCGGTGTGGGCGAAGAGGTCAAGGCGACGCACTACACCCGCGCACATCGCCAGGAGTACCGCCGAAAGGTTCAGCTGTGCCTGGACGTTTTCGAAACCATGCTGGCGCAGTCCAGCTTCGACATGGACCGCCCGCTGACCGGCATGGAGATCGAGTGCAACCTCGTCGACGGTGACTACCAGCCGGCGATGAGCAACACGGATGTGCTCGCCTCGATCGCCGACCCGGCCTATCAGACCGAATTGGGTGCCTACAACATCGAATTCAACGTCCCGCCACGAGCGCTGCCGGGCCGCTCGGCGCTGGAACTCGAAGGCGAGGTCCGGGCCAGCCTCAACGCCGCGGAGGAGAAGGCCAACCGCAGCGGTGCCCACATCGTGATGATCGGCATCCTTCCGACCCTGATGCCCGAGCACCTCGCGCAGAACTGGATGAGCGAGTCGACCCGCTACCGGGCCCTCAATGATTCGATCTTCACGGCGCGCGGTGAGGACATCGTGATCGACATCGACGGACCGGAGCGGTTGTCGATGCTCGCCGAGACCATCGCCCCCGAATCAGCCTGCACCAGCATGCAACTGCACTCCCAGGTGTCCCCGGCGGATTTCGCCGCCAGTTGGAATGCCGCCCAGGCGCTGGCCGGCCCACAGTTGGCTCTCGGCGCCAACTCCCCCTTCTTCTTCGGCCACCAGCTGTGGGCAGAGACGCGCATCGAACTCTTCGCCCAGGCCACCGACACGCGCCCTGATGAGTTGAAGGCACAGGGTGTTCGGCCCCGCGTCTGGTTCGGCGAGCGGTGGATCACCTCGATCTTCGATCTGTTCGAGGAGAACGTGCGCTTCTTTCCGTCGCTGCTTCCCGAACTGTCCGACGAGGATCCGCAGGCCGAGCTCGCCGCCGGTCGCACCCCCACACTGTCCGAACTGCGTCTGCACAACGGCACGGTCTATCGATGGAACCGTCCGGTGTACGACGTCGTCGGCGGACGCCCCCACCTGCGGGTGGAGAACCGCGTGCTGCCCGCGGGTCCGACGGTCATCGACATGATGGCCAACGCCGCGTTCTACCACGGAATGATGCGCATGCTCTCCGACGACGACCGCCCCGTCTGGACCAAGATGAGTTTCGCTGCGGCAGAGCAGAATTTCCACAACGCGGCCCGGCACGGGATGGAGGCCGAACTCTACTGGCCGGGAATGGGTTCCGTGACTCCTCAGGAACTGGTGCTGCGGCACCTGCTGCCCCTGGCGCACGAGGGGCTGGCACGCCGCGGTGTGGCCGGCGAGGTTCGGGACCGCTATCTCGGTGTCATCGAGCACCGCGCGAAGTCCGGTCGCACCGGGGCGGCGTGGCAGGTGGACACCGTGCACGCACTGCAGGAACACGGAGCGACACGGCCGCAGGCCCTGGCCGACATGCTGCGCCTGTACTGCGAGCGGATGCACAGCAACGAGCCTGTCCACTCGTGGGACGGCCCCGCCGCGTGACCCGAGACGAGACGTCCGCCGGTTCGCCGCGCCGGCACTGGCTGCTGTTCACCGTAGGCCTGTTCGTGCTCGTGGTGTTCTCCGCGCTGGCCGGTTGGGTGATGTCGGGTCTGATCACCGCGCAGCATCGTCCCGCACCGGTCGCGTCGCACTCGCTCACCGAGGAGCAGGCTCGCGATCAGGCCTGCAACGCTTACCGCGTGGCCAGCCGCCAATGGCAGCAGGCGTACGCCGAGTGGCTGCCCGTGGTGACCGGACCCCACTGGCAGTGGGGTGACCGGGCCGTGAAGTCCGCCACCAATCGGTTCATGCAGACCGAGAGCGCGATCGCCGCCCAACTCGAGAGTCTGATCCCGCCCAACACCCCTGCCGACGTCGCGCAGGCGATCCGCAGTTACACCGGCGCGCTGCTGGAGTACTCGGCCGGGCACGGGGTGGCCAGTGATGCACAGATGGACGGCCAGGAGAACCAGATCGACGACGCCGCCGACAGCGTCGCCGCCGCGTGTGACTGACCGACCCACAACAAACCGTCAGCCCGCGGGCGTACCGTGACCTCATGAGTTCTGAGGTCATGGACTGGGACGACGCATACCGGGGTGAAGGCAAGTTCGAGGGTCCGCCGCCGTGGAACATCGGGGAACCGCAACCCGAGCTCGCGGCGCTCATCGACGCGGGCAGAGTCACAGGCACAGTGCTCGACGCCGGGTGCGGGCTCGCCGAGTTGTCGCTGGCACTGGCTGCCAAGGGGTTCACGGTCGTCGGTATCGACCTGGTGCCCACAGCCGTGTCCGCGGCGCGCAGGGCCGCCGAGGAACGAGGGTTGACCACAGCGACATTCGTCGAGGACGACATCACGACCTTCACCGGGTTCGACGGGCAGTTCAACACCGTCCTCGACAGCACTCTGTTCCACTCACTGCCGGTCGAGGCCCGCGACGGCTATCAGCGGGCGGTGTTCCGCTCCGCCGCACCGGGAGCCCACTACTACATCCTGGTTTTCGCCAAGGGCGCCTTCCCACCCGATCTCGAGGTCAAGCCCAATGAGGTCGACGAGGACGAGTTGCGTGAAGCGGTCGGCAGATACTGGGTGATCGACGACGTGCGCCCGGCGTTCATCCACGCCAATGATCTGCAGATCCCCGGTGTGCCCGCGCCGCCCCATCCGCGCGACGCGAAGGGCCGCCTCAAGTTTCCGGCGTTTCTGTTGAGCGCACACAAGGAGTAGCGCCGCCGCCGGTGAAGGGGGTCACCATGGCAAGGTCACGAAGCTACCGACTTCTTCAGATCGCACTCGTCGTCTTCGGCGTGGTGATGATTCTGCTGTACCCGCTCGCGGTGGTGTGGCCATCGGGGTGGGCCTGGCATCCCGGGGCGCCCTACACGTCCAACTACTTCATGATGATCGTCGGCCTGTACGTGACGCTGGGGCTGTTTCTCTGCAACGCGGCGCGACGTCCTGAGGCCAATGTGAGCCTGATCTGGTTCGCGGTGTGCTCCAGCGTCGTGCATGCCGCGATCATGGCCGTGCAGTCATTCGGCGACGACGGCCACCACATGGGCCATCTGTGGGGTGACGTCGCCGCACTGATCCTGGCAGCCGTGGTGATGGCGGGCCTGGTGGTGGCGGCCGACCTCAGGCCGACTGTCGCGCAGTCACTCTGAGCAGCGCCTCCGCCACGTGGTCGAGGTCCTCGGCGGAGACATCGATGTGGGGTGCCACCCGCAGTACAGGTGTGGTCAATTCGAATGGCGCCCTGGCAGTTTCGGCCGCTGTGGTGACGACGCCGTAGTCGGCGATCAGCGCCGTCCGCACCGCGACGGGATCAGCACCGTCGGGCGGTGTCAGCGTGGTGATGGCCGTCGGCTCGTCCGGCGCCTCGACCACCCGCCAGCCCGCCACAGCGTCCAACCGCTGCCGCGTGGCGCGGCCGACGGTCGCCAGCGCGGTCCGAACTGACTCCGGGCCCGCCGCCAGATGCTCTCCCAGCGCGACGGAGAACCCCAGCCGCGCTGCGATGTTCGCCTCGACATTCTCGAAGCTCTGCAGCACCGACAGCGGCATTCCCCAATCGGCGGGTGGCACGCGGCGAGCCAGGCGCTCGCCGAAGTCGGAGCGAACCGCCACGAAGCCCACGCCGCGCGGGCCCGCCAGCCACTTGCGCGACGTCGAGTAGACCGCGGACGCGCCTACGGCACAGTCCACCTGCCCCAGCGCCTGCGCGGCGTCGAGCACCATGGGCACACCCACGTCGTCACACAGCTGCGCGATGTCCCGCAGGGGTTGGGCGATGCCACGGTGACTCGGCACCCCGGTCAGATGCACCAGTCCCGGTCTGGTGGCCCGCAGAAACGACGCGAGGTCGTCGAGGCGCACGCGGCCGTCGTCATCGACCGGCAACGCTTGAACGTCGAAACCGTGGGCGGCCATGACCGCCAGATTGGGCCCGAACTCACCCGGTACGCACACCAGACTGCGTTGTCCCGCCCACGCGCCCAGCAGCAGGTCCAGGGAGTGTTGCGCTCCTGTGGTGAACGCGACGTCAGCGGAGGCCAGGCCCGTCAGGGTCGCGATCGCCGCACGTCCGGCGTCCAGGGTCGGAGCAGCGGCTTGGGCGGCCACGTACCCGCCGAGTTCGGCTTCGTGGCGGGCATGCCGCGCCGTGGCGTCGAGCACCGCGAACGACTGCCGCGAGCACGCCGCGGAGTCCACATGCACTCCCGCCATCGGGGGCCGGGCGGCGCGCCATTTCTCGGCCAGCACGGCGTCGGCGATCATTTGACCGCCAGGGACAGTCCGAAGTCGCCGGCCGGATCGGTCCACCAGTGCGTCCGGCGCAGACCGGCCGCGGCCAGCTCCTCGCCGATGCCGGCCTCGGTGAACTTGCAGGAGACCTCGGTCAGCATCTCCTCACCGACGCCGAAGTCGACCGTCAGACCCAGATCGGCGATCACGACGCGCTGATCGGCCACGGAGCGCAACCACATCTCGATCCGCTGTTCCGTCGAATTCCATTTGGCGACATGCTCGAATGCGGTGATGTCGAAGTCGGCACGCAGCTCCCGGTTGATCACGGCCAGCACGTTGCGATTGAACGCCGCCGTGACGCCGGCGCTGTCGTCATAGGCTCGGATCAGGCGGCCAGTGTCCTTGACCAGGTCGGTGCCCAGCAGCAGCATGTCTCCGGGGTGCAGGGCCTCGGCCAGCGCCGACAGGAACGCCGATCGCGGTGCAGGGGTCAGATTTCCGATGGTCGAGCCCAGGAAGGCGATGAGACGACTCCCGCCGGTGGGGATCTCACCGAGGTGGCGCTCGAAGTCCCCACACACCGCGTCGATGTCGAGACCCGGGTATTCGCACTGCAGTTCGGCGCCTGCCTGCGCCAGCACCGACGCGTCCACGTCGAACGGCACGAACCGTCGCAGTGTCCCCTGCGCTCGCAGCGCGTCGAGCAGCCTTCGGGTCTTCTCCGACGTGCCGCTGCCCAGCTCGACGAGCGTGTCGGCGGAGCTGGCCTCAGCGATCTCCTGGGCACGCTCGGCCAGGATCGCGGCCTCAGCGCGGGTCGGGTAGTACTCCGGAAGACGGGTGATCCGGTCGAACAGAGCACTGCCCTCCGCATCGTAGAACCATTTGGGCGGCAACGACTTCGGCGTTCTGGTCAAACCGTCGCGGACATCGTTGCGCAGTTCGCGCGCGGCGTGGTCGGCGGGCAGCAGATTCGAGAGCAGCACCGTCACAGTCCTTTCAGTGCGGTCAGGGTCACGCCGTTGGCGCCGACCTCGACGAGATGACGGTCCGGGAGGTCCTCCCAGTCCGGGTGGTCGTCGTAGGGTTCGCTGGCGAGCACCACGCCGTCTGGCCGACGCAGCACCGACAGGGTGTCACCCCAGGTGGTGGCCAGCAGTCGAGTCCCATCCGCGACCAGGATGTTCAGGCGCGCAGTGGGATCCTCGGCGCCGACGCGGGCCACGGTGTCACCGAGGTTGTCCAGTCCGCGAGCGAAGATGTGGGCGGCCAGGATCGCGCTGTCGACCGTCGACTCGGCGTCCGGGGCCGGGGGCAGCGCGGCCCGGTTGACGATGCCGTTGTGGGACAGCAGTGCGGTCCCGTCGGTGAAGGGTGCCGATGCGGTGGACTCGATCGGCATGCCGACCGTGGCGGACCGCACTGCGGCGAGCACGCAGCCGCTGACCAGGGTGGGTGCCACGGACGCCAGAGATGCGTCGCCCCAGATGGGCGCGGAACTTCGCCACCGGGCCGGACGCCCGTCGGGCAGGGCGGGCGAGTAGAAGCCCAGCCCCCAGCCGTCGGCGTTCATCAGCCCGTGCTTCTGACGTCGCGGTGAATAGGATTGCACCACAAGACTGTTCGGAGGCTCGAGGACCAGTGAGGCCACCGACACCGGCGCTCCGAGCCACCCCAGATGCCGGCACATCAGATGTCCCAGGCCAGGCGGACACCGGAGAAGATCTGCCGCCGGATCGGATGGTCCCAGTTGCGGAAACTGGGCCGCAGAATATCGGCGGACACCGCCCACGACCCACCGCGCAGCACACGGTAGTCACCGTCGAAGAAGGGCACGGTGTAGCGCTCGTAGATCATCGGAGTGAACCCCGGCCACGGGCGCAGCGCCGAACTGGTCCACTCCCACACGTCCCCGAGCATCTGCTCGACGCCGTAAGCCGACGCTCCGTCCGGGTACGCGCCCACCTCCGCCGGTCGGCGTGCGGCCCCACCGAGGTTGGCCCGCGTGGCGTCGGGGGCGGCGTCACCCCAGGGGTACCGGCGCCGCCGCTGCGTACGGGGATCCCATGCGCAGGCCTTCTCCCATTCCACCTCGGTCGGCAGACGGGCACCTGCCCAGGCCGCATACGCCTCGGCCTCGAAATACGTGACGTGCTGGACCGGTTCGTCGTCCGGGATGGATTCGACGTGGCCGAATCTGGTGCGGGTCCCGTCCGGGTTCCAGAACTTCGGGGCGCTCAGTCCGGCCTCGCTGCGGTGCGCCCATCCCCGGACCGACCACCAGCGCCGTTCGCGGTACCCGCCGTCGTCGATGAACTGGCGCCACTCGTGATTCGTCACCGGCACCCGGCCGATCCGGAAGGCGGGAACGTCCACAACGTGAGCAGGACGCTCGTTGTCCAACGAGTACGGCTCATCCGCCGCGTCGACGCCGAGCACGAACGGCCCGCCGGGCACCACGATGTCGGTGCCGGCCACACCGGGCCGCCCGTGGGGAAGTCGGCGCCCCGCGTCGAGGATCGGCGCGCCGGCCCGCAGGTTCAGCGCCTGGAGCATGGTCTCGTCGTGCTGGTTCTCATGGCTGACGACCAGACCGAACGCGAACCCGGGATCCTCGTCGTGCAGGGCGTCGAGTGCATCGAAGGCCCGGTCCCGCACCGTGTTCAGGTACGCGTGGGCCTGTTTCGGTGACATCAGCGGCAGCTCGACGCGACTGGCCCGGGAGTGCACGAAGGCGTCGTAGAGGTCCTCGACATTCGGCGCCAGCAGTCCGGGCGCCCCCAGGTCACCGCCGCGCAGCAGCCACAGCTCCTCCTGCTGACCGATGTGCGCGAGGTCCCACACCAGTGGGCTCATCAGGGGGTGGTACTGACGCTGCAGTTCGTCGTCGTCGAAGTCCACCAGGGTCAACGTCTGCTCCCGCGCACGGATCAGACCGTCGGCCAGTTCGTGGCGTTTCATGAGACTCCTCGCGCCAGGTGGGTGACGGTCGCTTCGACCCCGGCGCCCACAACAGCATCGGCAACATCGTCGGCGGGGCTGCGCCCCTGGGCGACCAACGCGACGAGCTCGGCCATCGATTCGGCCAACTCAGCTGGCGCGAGTTCGGCGGCCAGGCTCACGCACGCCACGGCGGCGTCGCGCAGGTGGCGGTCACGCAGGCCGAGGCGCGCGGCGGTGTCCCAGGCCGCGGCCACCGGGCCGACGGCCTCAGCCGCGACGGCGGCCGCCTCCGCATCGTCGAGCAGGGTGGTGAGCGTGAACACCACGGCCGGCCACAGCATGTCCGGGAGGGCGTCGAGGTAGCGGATCTCCAGCCATCCACGCGGGCGCACCGGCGGGAACAGCGTCGTCAGGTGGTACTCGAGGTCCGCGGTGGTCGGGCGGCGGCCACCCAACAGCACTCGGCCGTCGGCCCAGTCGGTGAACGGCACCCAATCCAGCACCGGGACCGCGTCGGGGGCGTGCACCAACATCACCGGCGCCTTCAAGGCGTACCGCGCCCAGTCGGCGGCCGGATCCTCGCCGCTGACGCCCAGGACGGGACCGCAGCGCGCCGAGTCCAGCCGCCCCCACACCTGCTGCCGCGTAGAGGCCCATCCAGTGAACCGGCCGCCCAGCAGCGGCGAGTTGGCGGCGATCGCGATCATCGTCGGTCCCAACGCGTGGGCCAGCCGAACCCTTCCAGCCCACCCGGACTCAGGGCCCGCATCGAGATTGACCTGCACTGAAGCGGTGGAGGTCATCATCGCGGCACCGGCGTCAGCCGAACCGCTGGCGGTGAAGAACCGCTCCATCGCCGCGTAGCGACCGCCCGGGTTGACCCGGCGGGGTTCCCGCAGCGGATCCGCCCCGAGCAGCAGCAGGCCCAAGCCCGCGTCCGTGAAGGCGTCCTGCAGCACTGCGCGGTCGGCCAGCATCCCGCTGATCGCCGGCATGACGCCGTCCTCGGGCGGGCCCGACAGTTCGACCGCACCGCCGGGTTCCACGGTGATCCGGCTGCGGCCCGGAAGTGCCGGAAGACCCGCGATGACCTGCTGAATCTCAGCCCACGAGGGGCGCCGCAGCGGGTCGGCCAAGTCGATGCAGTGCGCCTCGATCTCGATGCCCACGCGCCCGATGGGTCCGTCAATCAGGCTGGCCGCAGCGATGTGCTGCGCGGCGTCCGCCGATCCCGATAGTTCGCGGACGCCGTGCTGCTCGTCGGTGACGACGAACGTCATGGGTACATCTTGGTGGAGACCACCGACAAACTCCCGCCCCTCGTGATTCTCAGTACTGGCCCAACGCGTTCTGCATCGCCCCAGCCAGCACATTCACCGCCGGGCCCCCGTTGCCCGACTGGCACACCTTCGCCTGCAGCAGCACGTTCTCCCGCAGTCTGGTCTGAGTGAAGCAGCGCCGGTCGGTGCCGGCCTCCTGTTTCACCCAGGCCGCGTCCGCGGGACCGGTCGAACCCCCGGCGAACGACCACACCTGCGTCACTCCGTTGTCCAACCGCATCGTCGCCGTCTGGTCGTGGCATCCGACCGTGCGGTCCATGACCCGGCGGAAGGCGCGCTGTGAGGCGTCCACGGTCGCGAACACCCCGATGGCCTGTTTGACGAAGTGGGTGTCGTCGGTGGGCGACGTCTGCGCCGTCGCTCCGTTGAACGACGCGAGATCCGGGTCGTTGTACACCTCGGGCAGGCCGATGTCAGCCCAGTTGTTACAGACCGGGAGATCGACGGAGAACGCCTGGAACGGCACGCTGAACAGCGTCTCTGCGGTGATCCGGCCTCCGACGATGTTGCTCACCGAGCCCTTGCCGAGCACCGCGTAGTTGACCACGCCGGGGTCCGACGGGCGAGCCTGCGCCGGCACCGCGAGCATGGTCGCGCACGCCATGGTCGCCGCGGCGGCCACCGCCGACGCGCGCCGCATGCTCACACCTTCGCCAGCAGCGTCACGTCGATGTTGCCGCGAGTGGCCTTGGAGTACGGACACACCTGGTGCGCCTTCTGCATCAGGTCGTCGGCGACGGACTGTTCGAGGCCGGGCAGATACCCGATGAGCTCAGCCGTCAGGCCGAATCCACCGTCGGAATCCTTGCCGAACCCGATCTTCGCCGTGATGCCGCTGGCATCGTCGATCGCGATCTTCTCGTTGCGGGCCACCAACCTCAGGGCTCCGAGGAAACATGCCGAGTAACCGGCCGAGAAGAGCAGTTCGGGGTTGACCCCCTCGCCGCTGCCGCCCATCTCCTTGGGCGGCCGGGTGTCCAGGTCGATCTTCCCGTCGGCGGACTTCACGTGACCGTCTCGGCCTCCGCCGCTTGCGGTCGATTCTGCGGTGTAGACGACATCGATGCTCATTCGTGCACTCCTGTCTTTATCTGCCGAATTCCGATCATGCCAGGAGTTCCACTCTCCCCGCGAGCGCGCTGGCGCGTCCCCCGCCCCCACGGCGAGCGTGCGTGTCTGTTCGAGAAACGCCGCGCCACGGCGTACAAGGTCGGGCGCTCGCGCGGGAGAAGCAGGCAGAATGCAGCACCCACCTGTGCGGGTTCATCGTTCGCCCCCGTCGTGTCGTTCACCCGCCTCGGCGCGGTCGGCTGCGGTGGTGCAGGGATCGTGATGCCAGTCGCCGAACGGGTCGTCGAGGTCACGCCACCCGTTGGGGTCGGCCAGTTCGGCGTCGGTGAGCAGGGCATGTCGCAGCGCCGCCAGAACGGCCGTCGGGTCGGCGCCGCAGACCAGAACCGTCATCGCGGTGTGCCGGTCGCCGGTCCGGTACTCCCAGATCAGATCGGCGATCGCCCGACGTTCCGGATCCACGTAGTTGACCTCTCGAGAAGTCATGGCTGCCAACCATTTTCCGGCGTTGCTTACTCGCAGTCCACCGCCCGCGGACTCCAGCCACATGGCGCAGTCCGGGCGGCTGGCCAGCCACAGGCGACCGCGCGCACGAACGACACCGTCGAGCAGGACGTCCACGGCGTCGTGCAGGCGCCGGGGATGGAAGGGCCGTCGCGCACCGAATTCCACCAACCGGACGATGCCGTCCTGCTCGAGCCTGGGCTGGCCCGCCAACAGTGGTCCATGCGGATCGACCGAGCGTCCGCGTGGAGAATCCTCTTCCAGGTGGGCCAACGCCAACTCCACCCGCTGCACACCCGAGGTGATCCGGGCCCGCGGGGCCAGGCGGCGCAGTACCGCCAGGGTGACGGGTTCGGGATGTTGGACAACCATGACGTCGGCGAACTCCGCCTGGCCCACCGTGACCTGGGCCAGCGTGCGGCCGTCGGCGAGGGACTCCTCTCCAAGCGAGTGGGACAGCCAGTCTGCGTCTATGCAGGTGATCACGGCGGCGATCCGCACGTCACGGGCCGCCGGTCCGTCGATGTATTCCGGTCCCACGCGCACGCGAATGTGGTTGATGGCGTAGCAGATCGGTTCGGGTTCCAGCCAGGGCGCGAGATGCACGACGATCCGTTCCACGTCGGCACGCCGGTGCAGTTGGCGCAACAGGATCAGCAGGTCGTTGCGGATGGTGCAGGAGACGCACCCGTGGGCGAGTTCCAGTGCGGATTCGGCGGTGCCGAGCACGCCGTCACGCAGGCTCGTCGTGGTGCGCCGCACGACATGCCCGTCGAACCGGTGCTCGACCACCACGGTGCCGGCCCGTTGCATCAGTACGCCGACCGCAGCGTCGGTGTCGGTCTGGCCCGCGACCAGGACCACCGGTGTGCGCATGACACCCTCCCCTTTATTGAGAATCATTTCCATTAAGAACGGGGTTCACGGTACAGTCCGGGTCACCGCTTGTCGAAAACGATTTTCATTAAGGGGCGCACATGTCCAACCACTGCCAGGTCACCGGCCGGCAACCCGGATTCGGGAATTCGGTCTCTCATTCACATCGGCACACGAGACGGCGCTGGTCTCCCAACATCCAGCGCAGGACCTATCTCCTCGCCTCCGAGGGCCGCCGCGTCACGCTGCGGGTCAGCACCAAGGGCATCAAGGTGATCGACCGTGACGGCATCGAGGCCGTCGTGGCTCGCCTGCGCCGTGACGGTCAGAAGATCTGATGGCACGCAACGACATTCGCCCAGTGGTGAAACTGAAGTCCACCGCGGGCACCGGTTACACGTACGCGACCCGCAAGAATCGGCGCAACGATCCGGACCGGCTGGTGCTGCGCAGGTACGACCCCGTCCTGCGCAGGCACGTCGAGTTCCGAGAGGAGCGCTGACGTGGCGAAGAAGTCCACAATCGTCCGCAACGAACAGCGCCGCGCCGTGGTCGCCCGGTACGCGCAGCGACGCGCAGAACTCAAGCGCACCATCGCCGCACCCACCAGCACGGTCGAGCAGCGCCAGGCCGCACTCGCCGAGTTGGCCCGCCAACCACGCGATGCCAGCGCGGTCCGTCTGCGCAACCGCGACGCAGTCGATGGCCGGCCCCGCGGTCACCTGCGCAAGTTCGGACTGTCCCGCGTGCGAGTTCGGGCCCTCGCCCACGAGGGGCACCTGCCCGGCGTCAGAAAGGCCAGCTGGTGAGGGCGTGCCTGCACAGGTGAGACCTGCTCAGGGCCGCGTCACACGGACACCCGCGCGCTGGGCGCACATCTGACGAGAACGGCCGATCCGGTCACGCAGTGTGACCGGATCGGCCGTTCCGTTCCGTGTCAGCGGGTCGGCGTCGCAGTCGGTGCGGGCGGCTGGGGCTGACCCGGCGCGCCGGGTCCACCCGGACCGAAGTTGCCCGGGCCCGGCCACCGGTGGCCCTGCTGAGGGCCGCCGGGGCCACCCGGATTCATTCCCGGCCCCATCGGACCCATCGGACCCATCGGTCCGCCTCGGTCGAACATCATGTCGCCGTGGTGCCGAAAGTGCCCGTCCCCACCGTCGGAATGACGGCCGAGGACGAACCCGGAGAAGAACACGACGGCGACGATGAACAGCGTGCCGGCGACGATCGCCACCCACGCCGCGACCTGGTAAAGCCGATTGGGCTTCTGCTCGACCACGGCCGGCGGCACGGTTTCGGTGCGCAGGGGGCCCGTGGGGTCGTTGGACGGCTCAAGCGTTTCACTCATACCGGGAATCATCCTCTTCTCGAACACAGTGCCGGTTAGACGCCAGTTATGAGGATGCTGTGAAGTCCCACGTCCCCATCGCCCACAGCACAGCCGCGCACGCACCGAAGTCGGGCGCGGTCATGATTCGAGCCTGACACGGGTCGGGGCGTTCTCCCGACACCACGTTCTACGAGGATGCGGGCTTGAACGGATTCACCGCGAACTGGATGACGCGGTACGGTGCCCGCTCCCGCGACTCGGTGTTCCACTGACTGACGAAGACACGCACGTCGTCGATGGTCGAGTTCGGCGCGATGTAGCCGCCATACGGCTGGGCCAGGCGGTTGTCCTCCGGGGCGGGCAGGTCCTCAGCCCGGTCCGGCCAGGTGGCGGCCCGCACCACGGTCGTTACGGGTGCGGTGCCCAGTTGCGTGGGGTCGGCGGCCACCCGGACCTCCATGTTCCCGGTGCTGGCGTTGAAGTACGACAGCACCGTCATGCCGTCGAGTTGACGCACGCTCATCTCCCCCACCTGATCACCCCACAGCGGGGTCGGCGGCTTGCCCCACCCGCCGTCCGCCCCCGGAAGAGCCGAAAACCCCTGCCACTTGGCGCGATCGGTGAAATCGGCGGGCGGCACCCGGTACAGCGTCACGGGCTGGGTTCGGTCGAAACTGTTGGCGACGATGTACACCCAGCCGGTCGGGGAATCCGGCGTTGGAATCCTGTCGTAGTAGCCGCTGATCTGGGACTGACGGCGGTCCGCGTACTCAGCCGGCCGGACGGACCCGGGGACGGTCTGCCAACCGCTCTGGGCGGCTTGCGCTTTCACCAATCGTGAGTCGCCGGGCACCAATCTGGTGGTGACGGTGACCAGCATGTAGTTCTGTCGGTTGATCTCGACCACACCCGATGGCAGCTGCGACGATCCGGGCGGGGTGGCATCCGCCAGCAGCGGACTGCCGATCCCGGTCACCCCGGTGTAGCGGACTCCGTCGGGCGAATCCAGCGACGAACGGTCCACGTGCAGGGCGATCGGCGAGAACCATCCGCCGAAGCCCACGCCCTGGCCCGCGAAGCTGTCACCGCACACCTGCAGCAGTTCGGTGGGGAATTCCATGAACTCGCACAGGTCCGTCGCGCCGATGCCGTAATCACTTGTCGGAGTGCCAGTCCCCGCGGTGGGGCCGATGCGGACCACCTGGCCGGGCGCCAGCAGGACGTCCGTCGTGGCGTGCGCCGGCGCGACCATCCACACCGCCGAGATCGACAAAATGGCGCAGGCCACTCGCACTTTTGCGCCCAAACGATCGTTTCGGCGCAAAAGACTAGAGGGATTGGGCCAGCAGTTCGGCGATCTGAATGGTGTTGAGAGCCGCGCCTTTTCGCAGATTGTCCCCAGAAACGAACAACGCGAGCCCGCGGCCGTCGGGCACACCCGGGTCCTGCCTGATGCGGCCCACCAGTGACTCGTCGGCACCGGCGGCGGCCAACGGCGTCGGCACGTCGACCAGCTTCACGCCCGGCGCATCGGCCAGCAGTTCCTTGGCGCGCTGCACCGAAAGAGGTTGCGCAAACTCGGCATTGATCGACAGCGAATGTCCAGTGAACACCGGGACGCGCACGCAGGTGCCCGACACGGCCAACTCAGGGATGCCGAGGATCTTGCGGCTCTCGTTGCGCAGCTTCTGGTCCTCGTCGGTCTCACCCGAACCGTCGTCGACCAGCGAACCGGCCAGGGGGACGACGTTGAACGCGATCGGGGCGACGTACTTGACCGGCGCGGGGAAATCCAGCGCGCTGCCGTCGTGAACCAACTGCTCGACACCGTCGATCACCGCACGCGCCTGCGTCGCGAGTTCCTCGACGCCCGCCAGCCCGGTGCCGGAGACGGCCTGGTAGCTCGACACGATCAACCGGGTCAGGCCGGCCTCCTCGTGCAACGGCTTGAGCACCGGCATCGCGGCCATCGTGGTGCAGTTCGGATTGGCGATGATGCCCTTCGGAAGGGACCGGGCGCGGTTGGCGACGTCTCTCTCGAAGTTGACCTCGCTGACCACAAGCGGGACGTCAGGGTCCTTGCGCCACGCCGACGAATTGTCGACGACCACCGCGCCGGCCGCCGCGAACCGCGGAGCCTGCACGCGCGACATGGTGGCGCCCGCCGAGAACAGGGCGATGTCGAGTCCGGACGGGTCCGCGGTCTCGCTGTTCTCGACCTCGATCTCCTGGCCGCGGAACGTCAGCTTCCGTCCCTCAGACCGCGCGGAGGCGAAGAACCGCACCGAGGTGGCGGGGAAATCGCGCTGCTCGAGCAGGGCGCGCATCACCTGGCCGACCTGCCCGGTCGCACCCACTACGCCGATGTTGACCATCGCTACCGTCCCGTTCCCGCATAGACGACAGCCTCTTCGTCGCCGCCGAGGCCGAATGCCTCATGCAACACGGCGACGGCCTTGTCCAATTCCGTGTCCTTGATCAGCACCGAGATCCGGATCTCCGACGTCGAGATCAGATCGATGTTGATGCCGGCCTCGGCCAGCGCCTCACAGAAGGTGGCGGTGACGCCGGGATGGCTGCGCATGCCGGCACCGATCAGCGAAACCTTGCCGATGTGATCATCGAAAAGCACCCGCGTGAAACCGATTTCGCCCTGCAGTGACGTCAGCTTCTCCACAGCGCCCGGCGCGCTCTCCCGCGAGCAGGTGAAGGTGATGTCGGTCTTGCCGTCCTCAACCTTGGAGATGTTCTGCAGAACCATGTCGATGTTGACATCGGCGTCGGCAACCGCGCGGAACACCTTGGCGGCGTAGCCGGGCACGTCGGGCACTCCGGTCACGGTGACCTTGGCCTCGCTGCGGTCGTGGGCCACTCCGGTCAGAATCGCGTCTTCCATCGGGATGTCCTCCATCGATCCTTGGACGAGGGTGCCGGGCTTGTCCGTGTACGACGAACGGACATGGATCGGCAGGTTGAATCGGCGCGCGTACTCCACGCAGCGCAGCATCAGCACCTTGGCGCCCGCCGCGGCCATCTCGAGCATCTCCTCGAAGGACACCGTGTCGAGACGGCGGGCGTTCGGCACGATGCGCGGGTCGGCGGTGAAGATGCCGTCGACGTCGGTGTAGATCTCGCAGACGTCGGCTTCCAGGGCCGCGGCCACCGCGACGGCGGTGGTGTCCGAACCGCCGCGGCCCAGGGTGGTGACGTCCTTGGTGTCCTGACTCACACCCTGGAAGCCGGCAACCAGCACGATCTGACCCTCGTCCAGGGCCTGACGCAGCCGCCCCGGGTTCACGTCGATGATCTTGGCGTTGCCGTGCGTGCCGGTGGTGATGACGCCGGCCTGCGATCCGGTGAAGGACCGGGCCTGGGCGCCCAGGGACTCGATGGCCATGGCGACCAGCGCGTTGGAGATTCGCTCCCCGGCCGTCAGCAGCATGTCCATTTCCCGCACCGGCGGCGCCGGCGAGACCTGTTTTGCCAGGTCAAGGAGGTCATCGGTGGTGTCACCCATGGCCGACACCACGACCACGACGTCGTTGCCGGCCTTCTTGGTTTCAACAATGCGCTCGGCCACGCGGCGGATGCGCTCGGCATCGGCCACGGAGGATCCGCCGTATTTCTGCACGACGAGCGCCACTGTCTGCCCTCTCAGGGTGGGGATTGGTCCCGTCAAGGATAAGGGAGAAGCGCACGTGGTTTTTCCACCCCGGCGATCGGCCGGACCGCTGCGGGCGGCTCAGTTCGGGCAGGACTGGTTCAGGGCGCGGATTCCGTCGCTGATCTGAGCGTTGATCGCCGACATCTCGTAGACGATCGGCGGTGTCTGCGCCTCGGTCCCCGGCTGCACGTTGGTCTGGGCGCGCAGGGCGGGCAGTTTGATCGTGAAGCGATTGGCTAGGTCGGCCACCCGCACGGCCTGCACGGCGAGGTCGGGGTTGGTGACGCGGCCGGAACGCTCGGCCAGGCCGTCGGCCCAGCCCTCATAGTCGGCGATGCTGGCGTTGTCGCCCTTCTCGTCGATGAGCTTGGTCTGCTCCTGGTTGAACTCCAGGAAGTCGCGGACGGGCCGGCACTCCTCCGAGGGCTTGTTGAAGACCGTCTCGTACAACACGACACCGAGGCCGACCAACAGGATGAGCCCATAGATCAGGAACCGTGGGTTGATATCGCGCAGGCGGTGCATCAGGAGACCCACCCTACCGACCGGGTCCGGACAGGGTTAACCAAGACGAAACACCGCGAGCCTGCCGCCGTAACAGTGACGACGGTCACTGACTGGTGATCGGCCACGGGAGGCCGGCACCAACCCCAGGAGAAAGTTCATGGACACAGGCACCACTGCCTTCATGCTGTGTTGCATCATCGGCCTGACGCTGATGATCCCCGGCCTGGCGTTGTTCTACGGCGGCATGGTTTCGGTGAAGAGTTCCACCAACATGATGATGATGACCTTCGGCGCGGCCTCGCTGGTCGGCGTGCTGTGGGTCCTGTTCGGGTTCTCGATGACGTTCGGGACCTCGTCGGGCGGCCTGGTCGGCAGCATCACCGAGTTCGCCGGGATGAAAGACCTGCTGGAACCGATGACCACGGTCGACGGCCTTCCGGTCAGTCTGTTCGCGTTGTTCCAGGCACTGTTCGCGGCCATCACCGTGGCCCTGATCTCCGGCGCGGTGGCCGACCGGATGAAGTTCGGCTCGTGGATGCTGTTCGCGGGCATCTGGGCCGTGCTGGTCTATTTCCCTGTGGCGCACTGGGTGTTCGCCTTCGACGGAGTGGTCACGGAGAACTCGGTCGGCGGCTGGATCGCCAACAAGCTCGGGGCCATCGACTTCGCGGGCGGCACCGCGGTGCACATCAACGCCGGTGTCGCGGCGCTGGCAGTCGCCATCGTGCTCGGAAAGTCGCTCAGCTGGGGCAGCGACCGCAAGCCGCACAACGTGCCGTTGACCCTGCTGGGCGCCGGGATGCTGTGGGCCGGCTGGTATGCGTTCAACGGCGGATCCGCTCTGGCAGCGGGTAACTCGGCATCGATCGTGATGGTCACGACGTTCGTCACGACCTGCGCGGCGGTGCTTGCATGGCTGATGGTGGAGAAGCTGCGGACCGGACACGTGACGGGTGTCGGCGCCGCGTCGGGAGCCATCACGGGCCTGGTCGCGATCACCCCAGCGTGCGGTGCGGTCACCCCGGTCGGGGCGATCATCCTGGGCCTGGTGGCCGGCGCGGTGTGCCCGTACGCCGTCGCGCTGAAGTCGAAGTTCGGCTACGACGACACTCTCGACGTCGTCGGCGTCCACCTCGTCGGCGGCCTGATCGGCACGCTCATGGTCGGCGTGCTGGCCAGCGAGTCGATGCCGAATGCCACCAACGGGCTTCTCTACGGTGGCGGGTTCGGCCAGCTGGGCAAGCAGGCGATCGCCGCTGGCGCCGTGATCCTCTACTCGTTCGTCGTCGCGTTCGCGATCGCGTTCGTGCTCAAGAAGACGATCGGCATTCGGGTGGCCCCCGAGGACGAGGAGAAGGGCATCGACGCGAAGTTCCACCGCGACGATCATCCTGGGCCTGGTGGCCGGCGCGGTGTGCCCGTACGCCGTCGCGCTGAAGTCGAAGTTCGGCGGCGCAG
>NZ_LZHW01000087.1 GCF_001667265.1 Mycobacterium sp. ACS4331
TGGGGGGGGGGGCGGTTTTTTTTTTTAAAACCCCCCCCCCCCCGCCCACCCCCCCCCCGCCCGGGGGGGCCCCCCCCGGGGGGGGGGGGCCCCCCCCCCCCCCCCCCCCCCCCCCCGGCGCCCCAACCCGTCCCAGCGCCCGCCCCGGTTCAACCCGCACCCGCACCCGCAGCGGCTGCGGCGCCCGCCGCACCCCCTGGCACGTCGATCGTCGGCTGGGTGACGGGTCCGGACAGTCCCAACGAGACCATCAAGCGGTTCGCGATCACCGGCACTGACCTCGGAATCATGTGGGACAACGGCGATCCCGCCAACCGTCAGGTGCTGATGGCCTTCGGTGACACCAACGGTTACTGCGGCATCCCCGGTAAGCAGTGGCGGTACAACGTGCTGTTCCGCAGCCAGGACGGCGCGCTCGCCAAGACCGTCGCCGTTCCGGACGGCGTGGTGGCCAACCCCTACTCCGGTTCGCCGGTGTGGCGCCCCGGCATCTCCAAACAGATCGTCAACACCATCGGTCGCGCCCCGCAGGAGACCGGCATCATCCCGACCGCGGGCATCGCGGTCGGGAGAAATCAGTACATGAACTTCATGTCGATCCGGAACTGGGACAGCCCCGGTTCGTGGTCGACGAACTTCTCGGCCATCGCGGTGTCCTCGGACAACGGGGAGAACTGGGGTGTCTACCCGGGAACGATCCGCGCGCCCGGCGGCGGCAACGAGAACTTCCAGATGGGCGCGTTCCTCAAACCGGGCCCCGGCGACCCGTATCTGTACTCGTTCGGCACGCCGAACGGGCGTGGCGGATCGGCGTACATCGCCCGCGTACCACCGAACTTCGTCCCGGACCTGCGGCGCTACGAGTACTGGAACGCCGGCAGCAATTCGTGGGTGCCCGGTGATCCCGCGGCCGCCACACCCGTGATCCCGGGCCCAGTCGGCGAGATGTCAGCCCAGTACAACACGCACCTCAAGCAGTACCTCGTGCTGTACGGCAACGGCCTCAACGACGTCGTCATGCGGACCGCGCCCGCACCCCAGGGTCCCTGGAGCCCCGAGACGCTGCTGGTGCCGTCATCGCAGATCCCGGGCGGCATCTACGCGCCGTACCTGCACCCGTGGTCCACCGGCAGGGAGTTGTACTACAACCTGTCCCTGTGGTCGGCGTACAACGTCATGCTGATGCGCACCGTGCTGCCCTGAAGCGCGGCGCGTCAACGCACCCAGGCACTGCCCTGGTCGCGGTCGAGCACAGTGCTGCCCTGAGCGGGGCGCGTCAACGCACCCAGGCACTGCCCTGGTCGCGGTCGAGCACAGTGCTGCCCTGAGGCGCGGCGCGTCAACGCACCCAGGCACTTCCCTGTTCGCGGTCAAGCACCGTGATGCCCTTGTTCTTGAGCCCGAAGATGTAGACCAGCAGGCTCACACCGATCACCACGGTGACGTACACGATGAACAGCGTGATGTGGTCGGGCTTGGACGCCTGATACAGCATCGGAGCGGTGCCGCCGAACACCGAGTTGGCCAGCGCGTAGCCCAATCCCACTCCCAGCGCCCGGATTTCGGCGGGGAACAGCTCGGCCTTCACGATCGCGTTGACCGAGGTGTAGCCGGTGAGGATGATGTAGCCCACGGCCAGCAGCGCCAACGCCGTGAACGCTGACGTGGTCTGGGGCAGATAGGTGAGCAGGACGTAGGTGTAGAGCACGCCGCCGACACCGAAGAACACCAGTAGCGTCTTTCGGCCCACCCGGTCACTGAGCAGGCCACCGACCGGTTGCAGGAGCATCAGGAAGATCAGGCCCGTCAGGTTGACCCATGTCGCCGTCATCGCCCCGCCGGAACCGAAGGTCGACTTCACGATGGCCGGCGCGTTGACGCTGTAGGTGTAGAACGCGACCGTACCGCCGGCGGTGATGAGGAAGACCAGAAGCAGTGGCCGCCAATGGATTCCGAAGAGCGCCTTCAGCGATCCGGCGTTGCGGTCCGCACCGGACCGAATGGCCTCGAGGTGCGATTCGCTCAGCGACTCGTCCATCGACCGGCGAATCCACAGCACAACGAGGGCCGCGATGCCGCCGATGAAGAACCCGATCCGCCACCCCCACTCGTGCAGCGCATCGTCATCGAGGAAATGCAGGGCGATCAACAGCGTGAGCTGCGCGAGCACATGGCCGCCGACGAGGGTGACGTACTGGAACGACGAGAGAAACCCACGCCGGTTCGCCGTCGCCGCCTCCGACATGTACGTCGCGGACGTACCGTACTCCCCGCCGGTCGCGAAACCCTGTACGAGACGGGCGATCACGAGAATCACCGCGGCCCACCACCCGATGGTGTCGCGGGTGGGCATGATCGCCACGATGAACGAGCACATCGACATGACGGTGATCGACACCATCAGCGCGGACTTGCGGCCCCGGCGGTCGGCGAAACGCCCGAAGAACCAGGAGCCGACGGGGCGCATGATGAACGTCACCGCGAAGATCGCATAGATGTAGACCGTCGAGTTGGTGTCGGCCTTGTCGAAGAACTGCGCCTCGAAGTAGCTGGCGAAGACGGTGTAGACGTACACGTCGTACCACTCGACGAGGTTGCCCGCCGAGCCCTTCATCGTGTTGAGCACCGCACGGCGCGTGCTCGTCGGGGCGTGCGTCGGGGCCTGGGCGCGAGCCGTATCGCTCATTCAGCGACGGTAACCGATCAAAGGCGTCAATCGTCGCCGGCTGCGACCAGCGATTCCAGCTGCACCTTGGGATGATCGCGCTGGAACCCCTCGAGGCGCCACTTCGTCGAAAACACCGCGAGGATGACGCCATCGGTCCGAGTGAACACCTCACAGGACGGCTGTCGCTGCAGGAAGTCCACGTCGGCGGGATCGACGACCGCGCGGGCCACCTGGTACGGAAGCGGCTCCAACTGAATCGGTGCGCTCAGTTCCGCGGCCATCCGATGGCTGGCCACTTCGAACTGCATGGGTCCGACGGCCGCGAACACCGGCGCCTGGTCGCCGCGGCGATCCGAGCGCAGCACCTGTACGACACCCTCCTGCTCAAGCTGTTCGATGCCTTTGCGGAACTGCTTGTGCTTGCTGGGGTCGGTGCCCCGCGCCACGGCGAAGTGCTCGGGCGAGAAACTCGGGATGGGCGGGTACTGCACGGGAATGTCGCGGTAGAGCGTGTCCCCCGGACGCAGCGCGGCCGCGTTGGCCAGACCGATGACATCACCGGGCCAGGCCGTGTCGAGTGTCGAACGCTGCTGGCCGAACACCGACTGGGCGTACTTGGTGACGAACGGCTTCCCGGTGGCGGCATGGGTGAGGACCTCGCCGCGTTCGAATGTGCCCGAGCACACCCGGGCGTAGGCGATCCGGTCGCGGTGGTTGGAGTCCATGCCGGCCTGCACTTTGAACACGAACGCGCTGAACGGCGCGGACGCCTCGCGCCGGTTGCCCTCGACGTCGACCTGTCCGTTCGGCGACGGCGCAAGCTGGGCCAGCACGTCCAGCAACTGATTGACGCCGAAGTTCAGCGCTGCGGAGGTGAACAGGACCGGAGTGGAGGTGCAGGCCAGGAACGTCTCCGCGTCGAAGTCGGCGCCGTCGGCGCTGAGCAGTTCGGACTCCTCCACGGCGGTGTCCCAGTCGATGCCCGCGGCGTCGTGCGCCCGTGAGGCGTCGATGTGCTCCTCGGGTGCGGCCGTCGCGCCGCCCGCGGTGCGGGTGAACCGGATGAAGTTCCCGACGCGCCGGTCGAGAACCCCCTTGAAGTCGCCGGCGATGCCGACGGGCCAGGTCAGCGGCGTGGGCCGCAGCCCGATGCGCGCCTGGATCTCGTCCATCAGTTCCAGCGCGTGGCGACCGGGGCGATCCCATTTGTTGACGACGGTGATGATCGGAATCCGGCGCAGACGGCACACTTCGAACAGCTTGAGGGTCTGCGGTTCCAGTCCCTTTGCGGCGTCGATGAGCATGACCGCGGAATCGACCGCGGTCAACACGCGGTAGGTGTCCTCGGAGAAGTCGGCGTGGCCGGGGGTGTCGAGCAGGTTGACGATGCAGGTCTCACCGCTGTTGGTCTGGTACGGGAACTGCATGGCGGTCGAGGTGATGGAGATGCCGCGCGCCTTCTCCATCTCCATCCAGTCCGACACCGTCGCGCGGCGCCCGGCCTTGCCGTGGATGGCCCCGGCCTCGGTGATGGCCTTCGCGTGCAGGACCAGGGCCTCGGTCAGCGTGGACTTGCCCGCGTCGGGGTGGCTGATCACGGCGAACGTACGGCGACGGCGCGCTTCTGCGGAGATTCGGTCGGCGTGGGGCCCGGCGGCCACTGCGGACACGCCTGGAGCGGTATCGGTCATAGCAGCATCGACTGTATTGGCCGAAGACGCCGCAGCGGTAATCGCGGCTGCTCAGGCGCCCGGAAGTGTGGCTAAGGGAACTCGATGACCTGCCGCACGGCCTTTCCGTCGGCCAACGCCTCCATACCGGCGTTGATCTGTTCGAGCGTGATTGTCGATGACACCAGCGACTCCACCGGAAGTCGTCCGGCGCGCCACAGTTCCACGAAGCGGGGGATGTCTCGGGCGGGCACCGACGATCCCAGATAGCTGCCGATCAGCGCGCGGCCCTCGGCGACCAGGCTCAGCGGTGACAGGCTGATCTGAGCATCGGGCCGCGGTAGACCGACGGTGATCGTGCGGCCGCCGGGCGCCGTCAGCGCGATCGCGGTGTCCAACGCGACGGGGTGCCCCACGGCTTCGATGACGACGTCGGCCTTCAGTCCGCGATCGGTCGCCTCCTCGGGTGTGTAGGCGTCGGGGACGCCCATGTCGCGGGCGCGCTGACGTTTGTCCGCCAGGGGGTCGACGCCGACGACATGGACGCCGTCCTGGGCCAGTGCCGTCATCAGCGCGGCCATCCCGACGCCGCCGAGGCCCACGACCGCGACGGTCTGCCCGGGTCCCGGCCGACCCGCGTTGAGCACCGCTCCCCCGCCGGTCAGGACAGCGCACCCCAGCAGGGATGCGACCACCGGTGGGACGTCAGCGGCGACGGGCACCACCGAGCGGCGGTCCACGACGGCATGGCTGGCGAAGCCGGAGACCCCGAGGTGATGGAAGACCGGCACACCGTCGCGGCTCAGCCGGATGTCGCCGCCCATCAGGGTGCCGGCACCGTTGGCGGCGCTGCCGGGCAGGCACGGGGCCTGGCCCCCGGTCGCGCATCCCGCGCACTGTCCGCAACGCGGCAGGAACGTCAACACCACCCGTTGGCCCACGGTGAGGTCGCAGTCGGGCCCGGCCCGTTCGATGACGCCGGCGGCCTCATGACCCAGCAGCATCGGCACCGGGCGCACCCGGCTGCCGTCGATCACGGAGAGGTCCGAGTGGCACAGCCCAGCCGCCTCGATCCGCACCAGAAGTTCGTCGGGTCCGGGCGGCGCAAGGTCGAGTTCGGTGATCGCCAGGGGCTCGGAGACTTCGTAGGGACGAGGCAGACCGATCCGCTCGAGGACGGCCCCACGGATCTTCATGAGGCCAGCTTGCCCCGACTGACACACTCGACGCCATGACGAACGACGAACGGTCGCTGCGGAGCGGTGATTTCCCGGTGCGCTGGCCGGTGCTGACCCGGTGGACCGACAACGACATGTTCGGTCACCTCAACAACGCGGTGTACTACGAGATGTTCGACACCGCCATCAACGCGTGGATCAACACCGCAACGGGCACCGATCCGGTGACAGCACCGTGGCTGGGGGTCGTGGCCGAGTCCGGATGCCGCTACTACTCCGAGCTGAAGTTCCCCGACTCGCTGGCCGTCGGGTTGGCCGTCACGCGGCTGGGCCGCAGCAGCGTCACCTACCGGCTCGCAGCGTTCCAGACCCCACACGATCAGATCGACGCCGGTGATCACCCGGTCGCGGCGGTCGGCCACTGGGTGCACGTCTACGTCGACCGCACGACGCGCAGGCCGGTGCCGATTCCCGGCGAGATCCGCTCGCTGCTCGAAAGTGCGCAGATCGCTGCATGATTCGCGGGCGGCCAGTCACGCCTTGCGCATGCTGACCGCGAGGTCTTCCATCTCCTCCTCGGTGGGGGCACGCAGCGGCAGCGGCGCTGCGCCCTCCGGGCGGGGTGCCAACGCGTCGAGGACCAATTCCAGGTAGCGCCTCCACAGGTGGGGCTGACCGGGGGTGTGCATGGTGCTGACCACCATCATGAGCGCACCGATGTCCAGGGGTTCGATGTCGGCGCGGACCGCGCGCTCGCGTTTCGCACGATCCAACAGGCTCTTCACTGCGGGTTCGATCCGGCGGCGCACCCGGACCAGGCGCTCGTCGCGGAATGCGGAACCGGCGACCAGCTCCTGCAGTCCGCGATTGTCGACCTGCATCTCGACGGACTTCTCGAGAAACCATCGCAGGCCACTCCACCCGTCGGGCATCTCCAGGGCCTCGGCCGAAAGGGCGACCAGCGTCTCCACCCGAGACTCGAACAACGCGATGACGAGTTCGGCCCGCTCCGGAAACCGGCGGTACACCGTCCCGACGCCGACGCCGGCACGCCGCGCGATCACGTCGTAGCCGACATCCAGCCCCTCTTCGGCGAACGCCTCGCTCGCCGCCTCCAGGACGCGCTGCCGGTTGCGGGCGGCGTCCCGCCGGAGCGCCTTTCCGTCCTGCTCAGCGCGGGATTCGGAGCGGGGCACGCCGTAAGGATACGAAACCGCGCGTGTGTCCCCGGCGCTGCGCGCTGTGCCCAACGCCACGTCATCACCCCACTCGTCGAAATGGAATCCATTTTCCGGATAGCCTACCCTGAAACGGAAACACTTTTCCGTTTGGAGATTCCGTGACCACACTGCAGAGAACGCCACCCACCGAGACCCGCTCCCCCCAGACCGGGCGACATCGGAGGCCCGCGGGCAGTTCGAGCCGCACCTCCAGGGGTGGCGCGCGCTGGCTGATTCTGGGCGTCATCGCGCTGGCCCAGCTGGTCGTGGTGCTGGACGCCACCATCGTGAACATCGCGCTTCCGTCGGCCCAGCAGGATCTCGGCTTCTCCGACGACGCCAGGCAGTGGCTCATCACCGCGTACGCGCTGGCCTTCGGCTCACTGCTGCTGCTGGGCGGCCGTCTCGGCGACCTGATCGGCCGCAAACCGATGTTCCTCATCGGTTTGATCGGGTTCGCGTCGGCCTCTGCCCTCGGCGGCGCGGCAGGCAGCTTCGAGGTGCTCGTCACTGCCCGCGCGCTGCAGGGTGTGTTCGGAGCGATGCTGGCACCGGCGGCACTGTCCCTTCTGACCGTGACCTTCACGGAGAAGGACGAGCGCGCGAAGGCCTTCGGCGTCTTCGGGGCCGTCTCCGGAGGTGGCGGCGCGATCGGCCTGATCCTCGGCGGCGCACTGACCGAATACCTGTCCTGGCGGTGGTGCCTGTACGTGAATGCCCCGCTGGCGCTGGCGGCCGTCGTGGGCACGATGGTCCTCATCCCATCGGTGACCAGGCCCGCCACGCGGACGCGCATCGACCTGCCCGGTTCGCTGGTCATCGTCGGCGGGCTGGTCGCGCTGGTGTACGGCCTCGGCAACGCCGAAGCTGAGGGCTGGACCAGCATGACCACGCTGACGTGCATCACGCTGGGCATCGCACTGATCGGCATCTTCCTGCTCATCGAGCGCGACGTGGCCAATCCCCTTCTGCCACTGCGGATCCTCGCCGACCGAACGAGGGG
This sequence comes from Mycobacterium sp. ACS4331, assembly GCF_001667265.1. Lineage (GTDB taxonomy): Bacteria > Actinomycetota > Actinomycetes > Mycobacteriales > Mycobacteriaceae > Mycobacterium. The sequence goes on from NZ_LZHW01000087.1 coordinate 7,740, forward strand.
CGGTGCCTACGCCGCGCTGGCGGTCTGCGGGGCGGGAATGTTCGCGGTGCTGCTGTTCCTCACCTTCTATCTGTCGACGATCAAGCAGTTCAGCCCGCTGCAGACCGGTTTCGCCTTCCTGCCGATGATCGCCGCCCTGGCCGTGACGGCCACCGCGCTGGCCAAGGTGACCGCGCTGGTCGGACCGAAGCTCTCGGTGTTCACGGGCATGCTGTTCGCGGCCGGCGGCCTGATGTTGTTCACTCTGCTGGACCTCGACAGCTCCTACCTGACGCACGTGGTGCCGGGCCTGGTGATCACCGGCCTCGGGTTGGGCCTTGTGATGGCCCCGGCGATGGCGGCCGCCACGTCCGGAGTGCAGGCCGACGATGCCGGGGTCGCCTCAGCGGCCGTCAGCACCTTCCAACAGATTGGCGGGTCGATCGGCACCGCGGTGCTCAGCGCCCTCGCCGCGGCAGCGGCGTCGGACCACCTGCAGGGCAGGGCGCCGAATCCTGCCAACCAGGCGATCGCCGCGATGGCGAGCTACACCACGACGTTCTTCTGGGGCGCAGCGATATTCGCGGCAGGCGCAGTGGTCTGCGGGCTCCTGTTCCCGCCCGGCCCGGTCCAGGCGGATCCTGACGCCGAACCGGTCGTGGCGCACTGACGAGGCCCGGCATGGTGCCGCGGCGGGCAGAGCGGCGGGCAGACCCGCCCGGTGCGGCGCTCAGGCGTCGAGGCGGGCGAACTGACGCTGTCGGTACTGCTCGACACAGGACGAGCGGCGGACCTTGCCGCTGGTGGTGATCGGGATCGAACCAGGCGGAACGAGAACGAGATCCGCGATGGCCAGACCGTGCGAGTTGGAGATCGCCGACGTGACCTCGCGCTTCACCGCGGCGAGCTTCTCCGCGGCCTCCTGCGACTCTCCCCGATCCCTGACTTCGGCGATCACCACGAGCTTCTCAGTCTGACTGTCCGGGACGGCGATCGCCACGCACCGTCCATGGGTGACCTCCTGGATGGTGGCCTCCAGGTCGTCGGGTGAATGGTTGCGCCCGTACACGATCAACAGATCCTTGATTCGGCCGATGATGAACAGCTCACCGTCGAAGACGAAACCGGAATCACCCGTGCGCAACCAGGAATCGGGCGGGGTGCCGGGCGTCGGACCGATGATCTCGGCCCCGAACGTGGCCGCGGTCTCGTCCGGTTTCTGCCAGTAGCCGTGCGCGACGTTGTCACCATGCACCCAGATCTCACCGACCATTCCCGCCGGACATTCGTGGCGCGTGTCCGGATCGACAATGCGAATGATGGGCGACTGCGGCATCCCATAGCTGACCAACGGTGTGCCGCTGCGACTTTCGGAGCGCTCTGCCGTTCCGGCGCTCAGCTTGTCGGCGTCGAACCGGACGATGACAGGCGGTTCGGCCGGGACCCGGGTCGCCACGTAGACGGTGGCCTCGGCGAGGCCGTAGGACGGCCGGATCGCGTTGTCGGGCAGGTTGAACTGGGCGAACCGCTGGGTGAAGCGCTGCAGGGTTGCCGGATTCACCCTCTCACTGCCGGTCACGATGGCGAACACCTCTGACAGGTCCAACCCCGCCATATCCTCATCCGAGGTCTTCCGTACGGCCAACTCAAACGCGAAATTCGGTGCCGCCGTGAATGTCTTGCCGTTGCTGGCCAACATCTGCACCCACCGCGCCGGACGCTGGAGGAACGCCACCGGACTGGTGAGCACCGCGGGCACTCCGGTCAGAATGGGCGCACAGACTCCCAGATACAGTCCCATGTCGTGGTAGAACGGCAGCCACGAGACGATGGCGGCGTCTGCCGGCAGAACCCTCCCGTAGTCGACGAAATAATCCGTCCACTGTTCGAAATTGGCGAGGATGTTGGCGTGCGACATCACGACCCCGGCGGGCGTGCGGGTCGATCCCGACGTGTACTGCAGATACGCGATCTCCGGCAGATCCTCCGACGACGAACCGGGCCCGGGTTGGGCGTCGAGATCCAGGGCGTCGATCGCGATCACCGCGCGCGCCTCACCATGGACGTCGGCTGACACGTAGTCGTCGAGGAGGCCTGCGACGGCAGATGTCGTGAGGACGATCTTCGGGGCCGCGTCTGCCATCACCGAACTTACCCGCTCGTCACTGACACCGCCCTGCGGGACCGCGAGCGGAACCGCGATCAGTCCCGCATGCAGCGATCCCAGGAATGCCGCGATGTAGTCGAGCCCCTGCGGCGCCAGGATGACCGCCCGGTCTCCCATCGACCCGTGTCGCCTCAGCTCATTGGCCACGTTACGCACGCGCCGATACAGCTGTGCCCACGTCAGACGCTCCGCGACCCCGTTCCAGTCCTTGTCGTAATCGAGGTACGTGAAGGCCGTGTCATTGGGCTGCATGCTGGCCCGTTCGCGCAGCACGTTCGGAACCGACGTCTCAGTCACGCAGATCACGCTACCGCCGCACGCGGACCCGCAAAGCGAAATGACGTTTGCTAGCTAAACAAACGACATCACGGCGGCGTCCCCACCGGCGACGAGGGCAGGCTAGACCGTTCGGGCCAGCCTCTCGGCGATCAGACTGGCGAACCTGGCCGGGTCGTCCGGCACGTCCCCCTCCGCGAGAAGGGCTGTGCCGTAGATCAATTCTGCCGTCTCACCGAGTGCTGAGTCGTCCTCCGACCGTCCCGCATAGGCCTGCTGCAGGCCCGTGATGAGCGGATGCTTCGGGTTGATCTCGAGGATGCGCTTCCCCACGGGCACCACCTGCCCCGACGCCCGGTACATGCGCGCGAGCGCGGGCGTGATGCCGAAGTTGTCGGTGATCAGGCAGGCCGGCGACTCGGTCAGGCGAGTGGACAGTCGCACGTCCTTGACGTGCTCGGTCAGGGTCTCCTTGAGCCAGTTCAGAAGATCGGCGAAGTCCTTCTGCTGCTCCTCGCGCTCGGCCTCGTGTTCGGCCTTCTCCTCCTCGGTGTCGAGGTCCACCTCACCCTTGGCGACCGACTGCAGCGGCTTCCCGTCGAACTCGGTCACCGAACCCGTCCAGACCTCGTCGACCGGATCGGTCAGCAGCAGGACCTCATAGCCCTTGGCCTTGAACGCCTCCAGATGTGGCGACTTGAGGAGCTGCTCACGCGACTGCCCCGTGGCGTAGAAGATCTGCTCCTGACCTTCGGCCATGCGGCCGACATAGTCGGCCAGAGTCGTGAGTTCGTCCTCGCTGTGCGTCGATGCGAACGACGCGATCTGCAGCAGGGTGTCCTGGTTGTCGACGTCGGACATCAGCCCCTCTTTGAGGGCCGCGCCGAACTGGGTCCAGAACGTGCGGTAGTCCTGGGGCCGCTCTGACTGCAGGGTTTTGATCGTCGACAGCACCTTCTTGGTCAGGCGGCGACGGATCGCGGTGAGCTGTCGATTCTGCTGCAGGATCTCGCGGGAGACGTTGAGGGACACGTCCTCTGCATCGACCACACCCTTGACGAACCGCAGATATCGGGGGACGAGCTGGTCGCAGTCCGCCGTGACGAACACCCGCTTGACGTACAGCTGCACCCCGGTGCTGGCGTCCCTGGTGAACAGATCGAACGGCGCGTGGGACGGAATGAACAGCAGCGCCTGGTACTCGAAGGTGCCCTCGGCCTTCATCGAGATGACTTCGAGGGGGTCGTCCCACGCGTGGGCGATGTGCTTGTAGAACTCCTTGTACTCGTCCTCGGTGACCTCGTCCTTGGACTTGGCCCACAGAGCCTTCATCGAGTTCAGGGTCTGCGTCTCGACGGTGACGGTCTCCTCGCCGCCCTCTTCAGCGGGCGGCGTGCGGCGCTCGACCTGCATCCGGATGGGCCACGCGATGAAGTCCGAGTACTTCTTCACCAGTTCTCGAAGCTTCCACTCCGAGGTGTAGTCGTGCAGTTCGTCTTCGGCATCCTCGGGTTTGAGGTGCAACGTGACCGAGGTGCCCTGCGGGGCGTCGTCGACGGCCTCCACGGTGTATGTGCCGTCGCCCGTGGACACCCACCGCGTCGCCTCGCTCTCACCGGCCTTGCGGGTGAGGAGTTCGACCCTGTCGGCCACCATGAACGTCGAGTAGAACCCCACGCCGAACTGGCCGATGAGCTCTTCGGAGTCCGAGCCCTGCTTGGCGTCGCGCAACCGCTGCCGCAACTCGGCGGTACCCGATTTGGCCAGGGTGCCGATCAGGTCCACCACGTCGTCGCGGGACATCCCGATCCCGTTGTCCCGGACGCTCAGGGTGCGGGCGTCCTTGTCCGGCACCAACTCGATGTGCAGGTCGGAGGTGTCGACGTCCAGGTCCTTGTTCCGCAGCGACTCGAGCCGGAGCTTGTCGAGCGCATCGGAGGCGTTCGAGATCAGCTCACGGAGAAAGGAGTCCTTGTCGGAGTACACCGAGTGGACCATCAGGTCCAGCAGTTGACGCGCCTCGGCTTGGAATTCCCGCTGTTCAACGTGTGCAGTCATGTGCTTCCGTTCGACAACTCAACCGATTACAGACAGCGCGACAGATGATACCGACCGCGGATCTGTGTGCGCACACTCCGCCCACACCTCAACGCACGCCGCATTGCTGACGGCTGCGCGTGTCCAGACATCCCCACCGTCTGCCGCCGAACGGGCTTGAGGATGGTTTGCCGGCCCGGTGCCGCGAGCACACCGCAGGAACCCCCGAAGGGGCGGCCCAGAGGCGCCCGTCCAGGGCTCACCGGCGTGGAGTCCGTCCGCCGATGAGTAACGCCGAGCATGCCGGTCAACCACCCGTCCTCGGCCACCGCGAATGTTGAATCCGCAACCAGGCCATGTGATCTTGAAACCAACCCGCGACGCGGGGACGCCGGACGGCCACCCTGTGGACCACCTGTGACCAGCAGGTGTTCCCAGGCTGCTCCGACGCGACTCGGCGACCTCGCGGCGGCCGCGCCTGGCGGTCCGGGATTCGTGAGCAAATCACGAGTGGGCCCACCCGCGCCGATCCGGATTAGCCGGAAGCCGGGACAACCGGGCCCACCGCAATTACCGTGACGAAAGGGTCAGCCTGCTGACGCACACCGAGATCCGCGGACGGAAATGTCGCTCGACACCTCCGCGGATTTCAGTCGTCGTCACGGGCTAAAGGGGAGCGAACTTAGCTGACGTTGCCGCGTCGCTGCGTTTAAGGGGAGGACATGGTTTCCATCGAAAGTGGGCAGGATTCGCTGTCAACGCAGAATTCATCCGTTCCACCGAACAGAACCAGCACGGTGCCCGCGACAGCGGTAGCTGTCATCGGAATGGCCTGCCGCCTTCCCGGCGGGATCGACTCCCCAGAACGACTGTGGGAGGCACTGGTTCGGGGGGACGACCTGGTCACCGAGATCCCGCCCGACCGGTGGGACGCCGACGACTTCTACGATCCCGAACCGGGTGTGCCGGGTCGGTCCGTCTCGAAGTGGGGCGCATTCCTCGATGACGTGGCGGGCTTCGACTCCGAGTTCTTCGGCATGGGCGAGCGCGAAGCGACCGTGAGCGATCCGCAGCACCGCCTGCTGCTCGAGACCTCCTGGGAGGCCATGGAACACGCCGGACTGAATCGAGACATGCTCGTCGATTCCAAGACCGGTGTCTTTCTGGGACTGACCCACAACGACTACCAACTTCTGGCCGCCGACGCCGGCGCCGTGGAGAAGCCCTACGGCTTCATCGCCAACAGTTTCAGCCTGGCCTCCGGGCGGATCGCCTACGCCCTCGGGCTGCACGGCCCCGCGCTCACCGTCGACACCGCGTGCTCCTCGGGCCTGGCGGCCATCCACCTCGCGTGCCGCAGCCTGTCCGAGCGGGAGAGCGACCTGGCCCTGGCCGGTGGTGTCGCGCTGGCACTGGATCCCCGCAAATGGGCGGCCGGATCCGCGGAGGGAATGCTCTCCCCGACCGGTCGGTGCCATGCGTTCGACGCCGACGCGGACGGATTCGTGGCCGGCGAGGGCTGTGCGGTGGTGATGCTCAAGCGGTTGCCGGATGCGTTGCGCGACAACGACCGCATCCTGGCAGTCATCCGCGGAACGGCGTCGAATCAGGATGGCCGGACCGTCAACATCGCAACGCCGTCCCAGTCCGCACAGGTGGCGGCCTATCGCGACGCCCTGGCCTCGGCGGAGGTGGATCCGCGAAGTGTCGGCATGGTGGAGGCCCACGGCACCGGCACACCCACGGGTGATCCGATCGAATACGCCAGCCTGGCAGAGGTTTACGGCGTTGACGGACCCTGCGCGCTGGCATCCTCGAAAACCAACTTCGGGCACACCCAGTCGGCCTCGGGGGCGCTCGGCCTCATGAAGGCCGTGCTCGCCCTGCAGCACGGCGTCGTACCGCAGAATCTGCACTTCAACCGTCTGCCCGACCAGATGGCGCAGATCGACACCAAGCTGTTCGTTCCGCAGGAGAGCGTCCCGTGGCCGACGAACGGTGGCGTGGCGCGGCGCGCGGCGGTGTCGGCATACGGGGTGTCGGGAACCAACGTCCACGCGATCCTGGAGCAGGCTCCGGAGACCGCCACTCCGTCGACGATGTCCGGGGATGCGGAACCCTCAGGGCCCCTGCTGTTTCCACTGTCCTCATCGTCACCCGATGAACTTCGCCGAACGGCGGGGCGATTGGCGGACTGGCTGGACACGAACGAGGACGTGTCGCTGCCGGATCTGGCCTACACGCTGACCCGGCGGCGAGCACACCGTCCCGTGCGCACCTCGGTCATCGCGAGCACCCACGCCGAGCTGACCGCGGCCCTGCGCGAGGTGGCCGACGGAGACACGCCGTATCAGCCCGCCGTCGGGCACGACGACCGCGGCCCCGTCTGGGTGTTCTCCGGGCAGGGCTCGCAGTGGGCGGGTATGGGCACCCAGCTGTTGGCGACGGAACCGGTGTTCGCGGCAACCGTCGCTGCGGCCGAGCCGGTGATCGCCGAGGAGTCGGGCTTCTCGGTCACCGACGCCATCACGTCATCGAGCACTGTGACGGGCCAGGACAGGGTGCAGCCCACCCTGTTCACGATGCAGGTCGCCATGGCCGCCACCCTGCGGTCCCATGGAGTCCGGCCCGCCGCGGTGATCGGGCACTCGCTCGGTGAGGCGGCCGCGGCCGTCGTGTCCGGTGCGCTGTCGCTGGAGGACGGCGCCCGGGTGGTCTGCCGTCGCTCCCGTCTGATGGGCAAGGTCGCCGGCACCGGGGCCACCGCGTCGGTGGAACTTCCCGCCCAACAGGTGCTCTCGGAACTGATGGCGCGCGGTGTCAAGGATGTCGTCGTCGCCGTGGTGGCCTCCCCGCAGTCCACGGTGGTCGCCGGTGCAGCACAGACGGTCCACGACCTCGTCGCCGAGTGGGAACAACGCGACGTGATGGCGCGGGTGGTGCCCACCGACGTCGCGTTCCATTCCCCACAGGTCGATCCGATCCTCGGCGAACTGACCGAGGCACTCAAAGACCTCACGCCGCGGACTCCCGACATCCCCTTCTATTCCGCAACGCTGTTCGAGCCTCGCGAACAGCCGTCGTTCGACGCCCGGTACTGGGCCGACAACTGCCGCCGCATGGTGCGCTTCGCGACCGCTGTCCAGGCCGCCCTCGAGGACGGTCACCGCGTGTTCGCCGAGCTGTCCCCACACCCCCTGCTGGTGCGCGCGCTGCAGCAGACCGGTCAGCACGTCGATGTTCCACTGGCGGCGCTGGCCGGTATGCGCCGCGAACAGCAGCTGCCGCACGGACTTCGGGCGTTCGTGGCGGACACTCATGCCGCGGGCGCCGCCGTGGACTTCTCGGTGCTCCACCCGAGCGGCCTGCTCGTCGACGCGCCGCTGCCGACCTGGACACATCGCCACCATTGGCTCAGTGGCGGCGGCCAGGACTCGCCGACACACGGCGCGTGCACGGTCTCGGTCCATCCACTGCTCGGCGAACACGTGCGTCTGCAGGAGGAGCCGGAACGGCACGTGTGGCAGGGCGAGGTCGGCACCGTCGCACAGCCGTGGCTGGGAGACCATCAGGTGCGCGGTGTGGCGGTGCTTCCCGGCGCCGCCTACTGCGAGATGGCGCTGGCAGCCGCCCGAGCCACCCTGGGCGACGTCGTCGAGGTTCGGAACATCGACTTCGAGCGCGCCCTGCTGTTGGACGAACAGACCACGGTCGGTGCCTCGGCGTCGCTGACGGCGCCGGGCGTCGCCGACTTCACCGTCGAGACCACACAGGAGGGCGAGCAGACGCGGCAGGCCGCGGCCACACTTCACGCGGCCAAGGATGAGACGCCGCCATCCTACGACATGGCCGCGCTGCTCTCGTCGCACCAGAACCGCGACGACGGCGACGACGTGCGCAACCGCATGGACCAACGCGGCCTTCACTATGGTCCGGCGTTCGCCGGCCTGGGGGCGGTGTACACCGGTGACGAGGCTGCGGACTCCGTGCTCGCCGAGGTTGCACTTCCGCGTCAGATCCGCTCACAGCAGGACGCCTACCAGGTGCATCCGGCCCTTCTGGACGCCTGCTTCCAATCGGTCGAATCGCATCCCAGGGTCCGAGCGCTGGGCGACGGTGCGCTCGGTCTGCCCCTGGGCATCGCTCGGCTGCGGGCCTACGGCCCCACCCGCAACGTGCAGTACTGCCATACGCGGGTCACCAAGGCCGACTCCGCCGGAGTCGAGGCCGACATCGACCTGCTCGACGAGCACGGCACGGTCCTGCTGACGGTGCAGGGATTGAGACTGGGCACTGGGGTCTCCGAGGCCGCCCAGCGGGACCGGGTCCTGGCCGAGCGGCTGCTGACCATCGAGTGGCGCCGCCGCGAGCTGTCCGATGTCGAGTACGCCGACGGCGGGAGTTGGCTGCTGATCAGAACCACCCCGACGGCCGATGTGGTGGCCACGGGACTGACCGACGCGCTCAAGTCCCATGGCGCGCACTGCGCGACGATGTGCTGGCCGCATCACAGCGACGCGGAGCCGCTCGCCCAGGAACTCCAGGACCACCTGCGGTCCGGGGGTCTGAACGGCGTGGTGATCCTCACCGGACCGCAGAACGGCCACAGCGCAGACCGGTCCCCGCTGTTGGGGCGCGATTACGTGCAGCACCTGGTGCGCATCGCCCGCGAACTGCCGGAGAGTCCTGGCGAACCACCCCGTCTCTACGTCGTGACCCGGTCCGCGCAGGCGGTGCTGCCCGATGATCGCCTGAATCTGGACCAGGCGGGACTGCGGGGTCTGATGCGGGTGATCGCGATCGAGCACCCGCATCTCCGTGCCACCCAGATCGATCTGGATGACGACACCGGCGGTGAGGCGCTCGTGCCGCAGCTGCTCACAGCGTCAGACGAAGACGAGACCGCGTGGCGTGACGGCCAGTTCTACGTCGCACGACTGACGCCGACGCCGTTGGGCGCCGAGGAGCGCCGAACAGCGACCATCGACAACGACACCGCGGGCATGCGCCTGCACGTCCGAACTCCCGGCGACCTGGAGTCGATGGAGTATCTGGCCCGCCAACGGGTGGCCCCGGCCGAGGGGCAGATCGAGGTGGCCGTCCACGCGTCCAGCATCAACTTCGCCGACGTCCTGGTGGCCTTCGGTCGCTACCCGGCGTTCGACGGCCGGCTACCGCAGCTGGGGATCGATTTCGCCGGTGTGGTCACAGCCGTCGGGCCGGGCGTGACTGAGCACAGCGTCGGCGATCGTGTCGGAGGCCTGACCGCCGACGGCAGTTGGGGCACGTTCATCACCTGTGAGGCCGACCTGGCGGCCACCCTGCCGGACGGGCTGGACTACGCCGAGGCCGCGGCGCTGACCATCGCCACCGCCACCGCATGGCACGGGCTCAACGACATGGCTCGGATTCAGCCCGGTGACAAGGTGTTGATCCACTCGGGTACCGGCGGCGTCGGCCAGGCGGCGATCGCCATCGCCCGGGCCGCCGGTGCAGAGATCTTCGCGACAGCGGGCAACAACAAGCGCCGACAGGTGCTGCGGGACATGGGCATTGAGCATGTCTACGACTCCCGGAGTCTCGACTTCGCTGATCAGATCCGCCACGACACCGACGGGTACGGGGTGGACATCGTGCTCAACTCGGTGCCCGGGGCGGCGCAGCGCGCCGGTCTGGAACTGCTCGCGTTCGGTGGACGGTTTGTGGAGATCGGCAAACGAGACATCTACGGCGACACCCGCCTCGGCCTCTTCCCCTTCCGCCGCAACCTGTCGTTCTACGGTGTGGACCTGGCCCTGATGTCGGTGAGCCACCCCCGCCGAATCCGCGAACTGCTCACGACCGTCTACCAGCGCACCGCCGACGGCATGCTGCCCATGCCGGAGTGCACGCACTACCCGCTCGACGATGCGGCGAACGCGATCCGAGTGATGAGCGGCGCGCGGCACACCGGAAAACTCGTCCTCGACATTCCTCGCACGGGCACAACACATGTGGTGGTGCCACCCGATCAGGTTCCTGCTTTCCGCCCCGACGGTTCCTACCTCGTCACGGGCGGTCTCGGCGGACTGGGGCTGTTCCTGGCCCAGCGGATGGCCGAGAGCGGATGCGGCCGGATCGTGCTGACCTCCCGCTCTGCGCCCACCCCGGAGGCGAGCGAGACCATCGATCGCCTGCGGGCCGCCGGCGCCGACATCGTGGTGGAGTCCGCCGACATCGTCGAACCCGGCACTGCCGAACGCCTGGTCGCGACGGCCACCGCAACCGGACTGCCGTTGCGCGGCGTGCTGCACGCCGCGGCGGTGATCGAGGACGCCACCCTGCCCAACATCACCGACGAACTTCTCGAACGCGATTGGGGGGCGAAGGTGCAGGGCGCATGGAACCTGCACACCGCCACGTCGGACCAGCCGCTGGACTGGTTCTGCTCGTTCTCCTCGGCGGCGGCCCTGGTGGGTTCACCCGGTCAGGGTGCATACGCCGCGGCCAACAGTTGGCTGGACGCGTTCACGCTGTGGCGTCGAGAGCAGGGACTTCCGGCCACCGCGATCGCCTGGGGCGCCTGGAGTCAGATCGGTGCCGGTACCGCGCTCGCCGACAGCACCGGTACGGCGATCACCCCGGACGAGGGTGCCTACGCGTTCGACACACTGCTGCGTTTCGACCGGGCCTACACCGGCTATGCCCCCATCATGAACGCTCCCTGGTTGGACGCCTTCGCGGCGCACAGCCCGTTCGCCGAGGCGTTCCGCTCAACAGGCCAGAGCGGCGCGGGAACGGCCAAACTCCGTGCCGAGCTGGAGGAGCTTCCCCCGGAGGAGTGGCCGATCAGGTTGCGGCGCTTGATCTCCGACCACGTCAGCCTGATCCTGCGACGAAGTGTGGATCCCGATCGTCCGCTGGCCGAGTACGGCATGGACTCATTGGGCGCCCTCGAACTCCGCACCCGCATCGAGGGAGAGACCGGAATCCGCATCAGTCCCAAGGACATGACGACGACCGTCCGCGACCTCGCCGGCCAGCTGTGCGATGAGCTGGCGCCGAAGAGCGCCGCCTGACATGGAGGGTCATCGTCGCTGGGGAACCAGGTTCTCGCGTCCCGGGCGGGTTCGACACGGTTCAGAGGTGTCGATCAACGCGCTACTTGACGCACGTTCTGGATCGCCCCGTCGAGCGGGGTTCTGAGGATGTGGGGTACGGCGACGGGTCTGGCGGCCCTGTCTGCCCTGAACCCCGTACGCCTGGCGCTGATGCTCCTGATCATCTCGCGTCCGCGACCGGTGCAGAATCTGCTCGCCTATTGGCTGGGTTGTGTCACTGTGGGTCTCTTCTATCTGCTGACCCCCGTCCTGGTGCTCAACTTCGTGCCGAACGGATTCCTCCGTGTGGATGTGGACATCAGCCCCCGCTTCCAGATCGGCTTTGGCGCAGTGATTCTGGCGATCACCGCCGGCCTGGGGCTGCGCCACCTGATGCGATCACGCGCGAAGATGGCGGTGGCCGCCGGCAACATTTCTTCCACGCGTCCGGAGAAACCTCACCAGGGAATTCCGTTCCTGCACAGACTCGACCATCGGGATGAGACCCCCGGCACCTCGCCCGCCACGGCACGGCAACGACTGTGGACTCGACTTCGGGATGCCTGGCAGCGGGGAGCACTGTGGGTCGCCTACGTTCTCGGCATGTTCTCGATCTCGGTGGAGGGAATACTGTTCATCGCCGCGGTGATCGTGATGTCGGGCTTCGGCCCCGCCGCACAGATCAGCGCCGTCCTCGTATGCATCGTCATCATGTTCGCACCCAACGAACTCATCCTGGTCAGTTACTGGATAGCGCCCGGCAGAACTCAAACCGTGCTGGGGCGGGTGCATGACTGGACGGCGGCCCGCCGGACTCCGATTTTTCTGTCCATCTGTGCCCTGGCCGCAACCTGGATGCTGTTGCAGGGCATATCCCGGCTGTGACCAGACGCCTCACCGCTCGACAGTTCACGTTGCTGACCGTGGAGCGGAACCGATTGTTCAGCGGCCCAGCATCTTCTGAAGCTCAGCTCCGTACTGGTTGAGCGCCTCGTCCGTCAGCATCTCGTAGTGGGTGCAGCCGACGGCATGTACCGCAAGTTCGCCGCTGACCCGCCGTCGCCACCACCTGCGCTGCGCCAGGACGGCCCAGCGCGATCGCACTGGACGCGACGTGGGACCGAGACGGGGCAGGTGCGCTGCGGCGAAGATCACCGCATCACCATTGACCACCCCTGCACGATGTCGCATGAGAAGCCGCCGGTTGGCATTGATACTGCGCGTCATCAGCCCCAGGATCTCCTGTGAGGGAATAACCAGGCCAGTGCTTGAATTCTCCTCGACCGTCTCCATGGCCTGCCGGCGGGTCAGCCTCCGTCCCTTGGCCGGAACTGGAATCCGGTTGACCCGCAGCAGCTGCTTCAGAACACTGGCCTCGTCCATTGTGGTGCCAGGCACAAAGACCTGGATCGCTCTCAGCGACGGATCCAACAGGATCAGGTTTTCGACCACACATCCGCGCCGCTGCAACTCCGCTGCCATTTCGTGCGCGACCACCCCGCCGAAAGACCAGCCCAGAAGGTTGTACGGCCCTGTCGGACAGCGTGACTGAAGCCGGTCGGCGTAATTGATGGCCATGCTTCGGATCGACTCGGGTTCGACCTCACCCTCACCCGCGACCTGGTTGATCCCGATGATCGGGCAGTCCAGAAGCTCACCCAGTCTGCGATAGGGCCAGCTCAGCCCGAATCCGTCGTGGATGCAGCACAGAGGTGTACCGGTCCCGGGGCGGAGGATCTCCAGGGGCAGCACTCGATCGACGTCGTCGGGTCCACCAGGCGCAGCGAGGCGATCACTGAGACCCGCGACGGTCGGGGCCTCGAACAGCGTCCGCACCGCGATCTGGGAGTCGAACGCGTTGTTCACCGCCGCCACCAGCCGCATCGCCGACAGCGAATCCCCGCCCCGGTCAAAGAACGAATCGTCCACACCGACCCGCTCGACAGCAAGAACCGCAGTGAAGATGCCCGTCAGGATCTCCTCAGTCGGAGTACTCGGCGCCCGGTATCCGTCACCAGCGTCCTGATACTCCGGAGCCGGAAGGGCACGGCGATCCAGCTTCCCGTTGACGGTCAACGGCAGCGTGCCGATGACCACGATCGCCGCGGGCACCATGTAACCCGGCAACCGCTCAGCCAATGCCGCACGAAGTGTGGTGGGCTCACAGTCGCCCACCACGTAACCGACCAGACGCTTATCCTCGGGGCGCTCCCCGCGAACGATCACGGCGGCCTGCTCGACGCCATCCAGATCAGCCAACACCGCCTGGATCTCACCCAACTCGATGCGATACCCGCGAATCTTGACCTGATCGTCGGCGCGGCCCAGATACCGCAACTGCCCATCGGCACCCCACCGCACCAGATCCCCCGTCCGGTACATCCGAACACCCACACCACCGAACGGACACGCCACAAACCGCGACGCCGTCAACCCCGCACGACCCATATACCCCACACCCACACCGGAACCGGCCACATACAACTCACCGACCACACCCACCGGCACCGGACGCAACCACGGATCCAACACAAACAACGACGCCCCGGGCACCGGCCGTCCGATCGGGACCACCTGCGATCCAGCTTTCAGAGGTGCGCTGATAGCGGCGTAGATGGTGGCTTCAGTCGGCCCGTAGGCGTTGATCATCACCCGTCCCGGCGCCCACCGGTCCACGAGGTCCGGCGGGCACGCCTCACCGGCGACGACCAGCGACAACGAACCGAGACCCTCCTGCGGCATCATCGCCAACGCCGACGGCGTCTGACTGAGCACCGTGACGTGTTCGGCCACCAACAGTGCCCGGAACTCCTCCGGCGATGCCGCGACCTCCTCTGGCACCACCACCAATCGGCCGCCACCGAGCAGGGGGACGAAGACATCCCAGACCGAGACGTCGAAGGCGTAGGAGTGCCACTGCGTCCACACCCCTTCCCGCGGAAGGTCGACCGGTGATGACGCCAACAGCTGAAGCACATTGGCATGGGTGATCGCCACCCCCTTGGGGTTTCCCGTGGTGCCCGAGGTGTAGATCAGATAGGCGATGTCATCACCGGCGGGAGCGGGCAACGCCGTCGTCGGCTGCTCGCCAATCCGATGATCGTCAACCACAACCGTGGGCAGATCGTGACCTTCCAGGCGATGGCGCAGCTCGGATGACGTGATGGCTGCGACTGGGGCCGCATCGTCGAGAACGAACCCGATTCGCGTGTCCGGGTGGGCTGGATCGATCGGCACGTAGGCCGCCCCCGTCTTCAGGGCTCCCAAGATTGCGACGATCGCGTCCGCCGATCGGTTCATCAGCAACACCACGTGCTCGCCTGGGCCTGCACCGTGCTCGACCAGCGCATGCGCCAATCGGTTTGAGGCTTCGTCCAGTTCCCGGTACGTCAAGGACCGCCCGCGGTCACTCAGCGCAACGGCATCTGGGGACCGGGCCACCTGCGCCGCGAACACCGCGGGGATGGACTCCGGCGTCATCGGGTGCGAGGTCAATGCCGCCCGGTTGCCCCACTGCGCCAACTCGGCGGACTCGGCATCGTCGAGCAGGTCGATCGACGAAAGCGGTTGCGTCACGTCCGAGGTGATCGCGACCAGCACCCGTCTCAAACACTGCGCCAACCTCTCGACAGTCGCGGTGTCGAACACGTCAGTGCGGAACTCAACTGCACCACCGATCCCCGCCGGTGCACCGTCTGAGTCCCATCGCTCGCCGAGGGAGAACGACAGGTCCATGCGCGCGACGTGGCTGTCCATCGCCACCTGGGTGATCGCGACCTCACCAAGCGACAGAGACGGCATCGCGTTGCCGCCCTGCCCGGCGAAGTTCTGCCACGCCAGCAGGACCTGAACCAGAGGATGGTGAGCCAACGACCGCGCCGGGTTGAGCCGGTCCACCAGCACCTCGAACGGCACGTCCTGATGCTCATAGGCGGCCAGGCTGCGCTGGCGCACCTGCTCCACAACGTCGGCAGCCGTGGGATCCCCGTCGATCTGAACGCGAAGCACCAACGTGTTGACGAAGAACCCCACCAGGTCATCAAGAGCCGGATCCCGGCGGCCCGCAATCGAAAACCCTGTCGCCACATCAGAACTGGCGGTGATCTTGGACAGCAGGATACTCAGGGCGGCCTGCACCACCATGAAACTCGTCGCGTTGTGCGCACGGGCCAGGTCATTCACCGCCTGCTGCAACTCAGCCGGCCAGTCCACCGGCACACTGGCACCCCGATAGTCGGCCACCGCCGGATACGGCCGGTCGTTGGGCAGCTCCAATCGGTCCGGTATACCGGCCAGCGCGTCCTGCCAGTACGCCAACTGCAGGGCAACCCGGCTGCCGGCGTCGTCGATATCGCCGAGTTCCCGCCGTTGCCACAACGTGAAATCGGCGTACTGCACCGGCAGCGGAGTCCATGCGGGCGCATCGCCGCGCTGCCGCGCCTCGTACGCCGCAGCGAGATCTCTCACCAGCGGGGTGATCGACCAACCATCCCCCGCGATGTGGTGCACAAGCCCAACAAACACGTGCTCCTGCTCTGCGACGCGGAAAAGCACTGCACGGAAGGGAATCTCGGTGGACAGGTCGAGACAATGCCCGGCTGCGGCCATGATCTCCTGCTCCAACCGGTCAGACGACCACCCGCCCGCATCGACGACACGCCACCCGAACTCCACTCTCGACGCGGGCAGCACCACCTGCTGCGGAACACCTTCGGGTGCCACGAACACCGTCCGCAGGCTCTCATGCCGCCCGACCACGTCGGCCAGTGCGGCCTCCAAGGCCTCGACGTCGAGATCGCCACTGAGCCGCAACGCCACCGGCATGTTGTAAACCGGCGACGGCCCCTGCAGCTGATCCAGGAACCACAACCGACTCTGAGCAAACGACAACGGCACCACATCCGGCCGTTCCACCGGCACCAGGGGTTCGAAGCGATCACCGAAGTCACCAGTGCGGGGTGCCAGCGCAGCGATGGTCGGGCCCTCGAACAACGCCCGCACCGAAAGCTGCGATCCGAGAGCCCTGTTCAATTCAGCGACGACACGCATCGCTGACAGCGAGTTGCCGCCCAGATCGAAGAACGAGTCGTCCACACCGACCCGATCCACACCGAGGACATCCGCGTAAATTCCGGCGAGAATCTCCTCGACCGGGTCCGACGGCGCCCGGTACGGGACACCAGCGTCCACGTGATCCGGTGCCGGCAGCGAACGCTTGTCGAGTTTTCCGTTGACCGTCAGCGGCAACGCGTCGACGACCATCACCGCGGACGGCACCATGTAGGAGGGCAGCCGGTCCGCAAGCTGGGCACGAATCTGTCGTGGATCCGCCGTACCGGTGATGTAACCGACCAGGCGCATGTCTCCAGGACGGTCCTCCCGCGCGACCACCGCGACCTGGTCAACCCCGTCGATCCCGCCGAGCGCTGCCTGCACGTCACCGAGTTCGATGCGGTAGCCACGGATCTTGACCTGTTCGTCGGCGCGGCCCAGATAGTGCAGCTGTCCGTCCTCGCCCCAGCGCACCAGGTCGCCGGTGCGGTACATCCGTGCCCCACCGGCTCCGAACGGGCACGCCACGAACCGCGAGCCGGTCAGCCCGGGCCGCCCCACGTAGCCCGTGGCGACACCGGCTCCGGCGACGTACAGCTCGCCCACCGCGCCCGCGGGCACCGGTCGCAACCACGTATCGAGGACGAAGAACGCCGAGCCTGCGGTGGGCGCGCCGATCGGCACCACAGCCGACCCGGCGGACAGCGGAGCGCTGAACGATGTGTACCAGGTCTCGGTGGGTCCGTATCCGTTGAGCATCAACCGCCCCGGCGCCCAGAGATCCACGAGATCCGGCGGACACGCCTCACCCGCAACCACGAGGGCCACGGCGTCCAAACCCTCGGGACTCAATGCCGAAGCGGCCGAAGGAGTCTGATTGAGCACCGTGACACCCTCGGCGACCAGCAGGGCATGCAGGTCCGTGGGTGAGGTCGCGACGCTCTCGGGCACCACGACCAGTCGTCCGCCCCCAAGAAGCGCACCGAACATCTCCCACACCGAGACGTCGAATGCCAGCGAATGCCACTGCGACCAGACCCCGTCACTCGGCAGGCCGAGATCCACCCACTGCAGCATGCGCGTCACGTTGGCGTGCGTGAGCGCCACGCCCTTGGGCGTCCCCGTCGTCCCGGAGGTGTAGATCAGGTACGCGAGGTCGTCCCCGCTCGGGAACGTCAACGCGGTGTCGGGCTGCGCCTCGATACGCGGGTCGGCGGCATCGATCGTCGGCGCCGCACACCCCTCGAGCAGCGAGTGCAATTTCGCGGTGGTCAACACCACGGTCGGCCCGGCATCGTCCAAAATCAACGCGATGCGGGCCGCTGGGGTCGCCGGGTCGATGGGCAGGTAGGCCGCGCCCGTCTTGAGCACCGCAAGCACCGCCACGATCGCCTGCGCCGACCGTGGCATCAGCAGCGCCACGCAGCACCCCGGCCCCACCCCCTCAGCAACCAGCAGGTGCGCCAGCCGGTTCGACGCCGTGTCCAGTTCGCGGTAGGTCAGGGTGCGGCCCTCGAACGTCATCGCGGGCGAATCCGGCGACCGGCCGACGACTTGAGCGAACACCGATGGTATCGACACCGGCTCGGGCACAGCGCTTTCGAGGGCGGGGGTGTTTCCCCAGCGGTCCAGTCGTTCCCGTTCGCCGTCATCGAGCAGATCGATCCCGGACAGGCGCGCCTCCGGATCCGTCGCCATGGCGGCCAGCACCCGTTGCAGTCGCCCGAGCAGTGCCCTGACCCGGTCGGGGTCGAATACAGCGCTGTCGTATTCGACGCGGATGGTCGATTCGTCGCCGGGCAGCACCAGGACGGTGAGTGGGTAGTGGGTGGATTCGCGGGTGACGACGTCGGCGACGGCCACACCGTCGGCGCCGGTGAGTTCTGCGACGTCGATCGGGTAGTTCTCGAAGACGAACAGCGTGTCGAACAGCACCTCGTGACCGGTGACGCGATGGATCTCACTGAGCGCGACGTGCTGATGGTCCAGGGTGTCGTTGTGCACGGTCTTCAATTGGTCGAGCAGCCCCACGGTGGTGGTGTCGATACCCATCTCCGCGCGCATCGGCACGGTGTTGATCATCAGACCGACGATCGACTCGACACCGGGCAGTTCAGGTGAGCGCCCCGACACGGTGACGCCGAACGCGATGTCGCGCTGGCCCGTCAGGGCCGACAGCATCATGGCCCAACCGGCCTGCAGCACAGTGTTCACCGTCGTGTGCTGCGAACGTGCCAGATCCGTCAACGCCTGCATCAGAGGCGACGGCACGGTCAGCAGTTCAACACCACGCTGCCCCAGGGCCATCCGATTCGGCGGACCCACCAGGGTGGGCGTCTCGAAGCCCACCAACACCTGCCGCCACACGGCATGGGCGGCGTCGTGGTCGCGGTCAGCAAGCCAGTCGACGAAATTTCGGAACGGCGTCGGCGCCGGCAACGCATGCCCGTAGTAGCCGGCGAAGATCTCCTTCAGCAGGATCGGCAGCGACCAGCCGTCCATCACGATGTGGTGCACCGTGAGCACGAACCGGTGTCGGCCCGGGGCGGTGCGGATCAGCGCCACCCGGAACACGGGGCCGCGCGCCAGATCGCACACCGCCGCGCGCTCGTCCGCGGACAGCTGCTCAACCTGCACTTCGGCGCCGATCTCGTCGAGTTCGACGTAGCGCCACGCGAGTTCACCCTGGGCGGGCAGAACCTGCACCGGCTCGTCGAAGCCTTCGAAGAACCGCGCCGACAGATTCGGATGGCGGCGCGCGACAGCGCGGGTCGCCTCACACAGCCGAGTGGCGTCCAGGGGGCCGTCGACAGTGACATCAAGCTGCAGGGTGTAGAGATCGTCGAGTTCGCCTGCACCCCTTGCGGTTCCGCTGTGGAAGAGCAGCCCCTGTTGCAGTGGGGTCAACGGCAGGATGTCGGCGAGGTCGACTTCGTCCGCCAGTTCGTCGATCTGCTGCTGGCTCAGCCGAGCCGGAGCGATATCCGATGGCGTCAAACCTCCCCCACCGCGCTGCACGTGCGCGCAGATGCCGGCCAGCGCCTCAAACCACAGTCGGGCCAGCCGGGCGACCTGCTCCTCGTCGAGAAGCGCGGGCGCCCACGTCCAGACCGCCTCCAGCCGCGGTCCCGCGTCACCCTCCACTGTGCTGGCATTGAGTTCGACGGTGTGCGCCAGCGAGATCGGCGGCGCCGCCGCCCCAACATCGGCCATGCCGTCCTGGTCGACGTGCCAGAAGTCCGGTGACGGCGCGGTGCCGCCACCCAGCCGTCCCAGATAGTTGAAGCCGATGGTCGGATCCTCAGCGGACAAGTCGACGTCGGCGTTGAGGTGACGCAGCAGACCGTAGGTCAGTCCATCCGGCAGCCCGCGCAACTGCTCCTTGGCGGCCTTGACGATCGCACCGACCGCGGCATCGCCCGCAACGATCCGGTCCCAGGTCAGACTCCCGACGGTCAGTGCCACCGGGTACTTCGCCGTGAACCACCCCACTGTGCGCGACAGGTCGACATCGCCCAAGTCCTCGTCACGCCCATGGGCCTCGACGTCGATCCCGATGGGCGCTGCGCCGGTGCCCGTCAGCTCCGCGATCGCCAGCCCGAACGCGATCAGCAGGATGTCGTTGACGCCTGCGTGGAACGCGGCGGGCACCTCCCCCAGCAGCCTCTCGGTGGTGGCGACGTCCAGCGACATCGACAGTGACCCCGCGTCGGCATACGTGTCGCGCTGCCGGTCGGTCGCCGGCAGCACCGGTGCGACACCCGCCACCCGTCGCCACGCGTCGGCCTGCGCCGCGACCTCCGCGCGGCCGGCGTACTCGGCCAAGAGCTCCGACCAGCGTTTGAAGGACGTGCCGGTGACGGGCAGCACGATCGGCTCTCCGCCCCGTCGCAGCATCCATGCGAGATTCAAGTCTTCCAACAGGATTCGCCACGACACACCGTCCACAGCGAGGTGATGCACGGTCAACGCCAACTGCTGGGTGTCGCCGACCCACAACGCCCGCAGCATCACGCCAGCGGCCGGGTCCAACGCCGACCGCGCATCGGCGAGCGCTTCCGCCGAGAGGGTCTCGACAGTCTGCACGCAGGATCGCGCGTCGACCGCGCCCTTCTCGGGCACGGACAGCACCCATCCGGCGTCGGCGTCCTCGCGGGCCCGCATTCGCAACATCGCATGCCGGTCCAGCAACGCCTGAACCACGGCGATCACGTCGTCCGCGATCACCCCATCCGGAGCCCTGACCACCACGGTCTGGCTGAACTGGTCGACCGGCCCGCGCAGGCTCCTCAGCCAGCCCATGATCGGGGTCGGCGTCACGTCTCCGATGCCCTCGTCGACCACACCGGCACCGTCGACGACGCCGGCCACCCTAGCCAGGCGGGCCACCGTCTGCTCGACGAAGACGTCCCGCGGCTTGCACAACACACCGGCGGCCCGCGCCCGGGCAACCACCTGCATCGACAGGATGCTGTCGCCGCCCAGTTCGAAGAACGAATCGTCGACTCCGACCCGGTCGAGCCCGAGGACCTGTGCGTAGATGTCGGCCAGCAGCTCCTCGGTGGGCGTGGACGGCGCCCGGTAGGCACCCTCGGCACCCTGATACTCAGGTGCGGGCAACGCCCGGGTGTCGAGTTTGTTGTTCGACGTCAGGGGCAGCGCCTCCAACCTCACCACCGCGACCGGCACCATGTAACCCGGTAACCGCTCCGCCAGCTCGGCACGCACCTGCACCGGGTCCGCGGTCCCGGTGATGTATCCGACCAGGCGCCTGTCGCCCGGGCGGTCCTCCCGCGCGATCACCGCGGCCTGTCTGACCCCGTCGGCCCGGGCAAGCGCCTCCTGCACCTCCCCCAGTTCGATCCGGTATCCACGAATCTTGACCTGTTCGTCGGCTCGGCCCAGATAGTGCAACTGACCGTTCTCGTCCCACCGGGCCCGGTCACCGGTGCGGTACATCCGTGCACCCGACCCGCCGAACGGGCATGCCACGAAACGTGATGCGGTCAAACCGGACCGGCCAAGGTACCCGTTCGCCACACCCGCGCCGGCCACGTACAGCTCACCGGCCACGCCGGCATCGACGGGACGCAGGAAGCTGTCCAGCACGAACAACGCGGCCTGCGGCACCGGCGTCCCGATCGGTGCACCGGTCTGCGGCGTCAACGGGGCGCTGATCGACACGCACATCGTGGTCTCAGTCGGCCCGTAGGCGTTGACCATCACGCGCCCAGGAGCCCACTGGTCCACCACCTCCGGGGGGCAGGCCTCCCCGGCCATCACCAGCGCGACGGACTCCAAACCAGACGGCGACAGCGCCGCCACCGCAGAGGGTGTCTGGGTCAACACGGTGACCCGCTCGTCGGCGAGCACGGCACCGAAGTCCTCGGGTGAGGCCGCCACCTCCTCGGGCACCACCACCACCCGGCCACCACGCAGCAGCGGGGCGAAGATCTCCCACACCGACACGTCGAATGCCAGCGAATGACACAGCGCCCACACTCCGGGGTTGGGCAGGCCTGCGTCGAGCGACCCGATCAACTGCGTCACGTTGTGATGGGTGACGGCAACACCTTTCGGAGTGCCAGTGGTCCCTGAGGTGTAGATCAGGTATGCGGTGTCCTCGGCGTCGGGCGCTGGGACCGGCGTACTCGGTTCAACCCCGATGCGGGGGTCGTCGAATTCGAGGATGTAGACCCCAGATCCGTCCAGTCGGTCCGCCAACTCGCCTGTGGTCAGGACGGCGACCGGGGCGGCATCGGCGAGGATGAACTCAATTCGCGCATCCGGCACCACGGGGTCTATCGGCAGATACGCGGCCCCGGACTTGACCACTGCGATGACCGCGACAACGGCCTCGACTGACCGGTGCGACAACAACGCCACGTGTCTGCCCGGCCGAGCTCCTCGCGAGATCAACAGGTGCGCCAGGCGATTCGATGCCTCATCGAGTTCGCGGTAGGTCATCGAGCGGCCCTGGGCACTCACTGCGACGATGTCGGGCGAGTGCGCCACGTGTTCGGCGAACATGGCCGGGATCGAGACCGCCGGCGGACCGGGCCGCGACAGGACCGATCGATTGGCCCACTCGTCGAGATCGTCGTGCTCGTCCTCGTCGAAGAGATCGATCGACAAGAGCCGTCGGGAGGCGTCCGCCGTCATGAGTCTCCGTCCTGATCGCCAGCCATCGCCACCAACACCCGGCGCAGCCGTTCGATCAACTTCTCGATCTTGCGGTCCCCGAACGCCTCGGTGTCGAACTCGATCCGCAGGGTCAACCGGTCACCGGGCACGGCCTGCACCGTCAACGGGTAGTGGTTGAACTCGCGCGGCGTGACGTCGGTGATCGTCAGGTCCTGTTCGCCGAGCGAGGCACGATCGTCGATCGGGTAGTTCTCGTACACGAAGGCCGTGTCGAACAGCTGGTCGTGACCGGTGCTGCGGTGAATCTCACTGAGCGCCAAGTGCTGATGTTCGAGCGTGTTGTTGTGCGCGGTCTGCAGCTGCGCAAGCAGGCTCGCGATCGTGGTGTCCGCCGTGATCGTGGCCCGCACCGGCACCGTGTTGATCAACAGGCCGACCAGGCTGTCGGCACCGGGCAGGTCGGTCGGACGTCCCGAGACGGTGGTTCCGAACACGACGTCGGTCTGCCCGGTCAGCCACATCAGGATCTGTGCCCATGCCGCGTGCAGCACCGTGCTCACGGTGGTGTGCTGCGAGCGGGCCAATTCCCGCACCGCGCGCGAGACGTCCTCGGTCAGTTCGAGCGATCGAACACCCCGGCGGCCCAACCGCTGATGGCCCGTCGGGGCCACCAGCGTCGGCGTGTCCACGCCGGCCAGCACCTCGCTCCAGGCGGCCCGCGCGGCCTCCACGTCGCGCTCGAGGAGCCAGGTGACGAAGGTGCGGTACGACGCCGGCGCGGGAAGCCGCATCCCGTGATAGGAGGCGATGACCTCCTTCATGAGGATGGACATCGACCATCCGTCGGTCACGATGTGATGGTTGGTCAGGACGAGTCGGTGGCGGTCGCGTGCGGTCTCGACCAACAGCGCTCTGAATGGGGGCGAGTGGGCCAGATCATGTACGGCCGCACGCTCTGCCGCCGATTCCTGTGCGATCCGTGCCTCGATCTCCGCTTCGCTCGTGGCCGGATCCAACTCCACGACGCGCCAGGGAGCGACCGGGTCGACCGGGAGCACCTGCACCGGTTCGCGGTAGTCGTCGGCGAACTGAGCCACCAGATTGGGGTGGCGCTTCACCGAGCTGTTGACGGCTTCCCGGAGGCGACGGACGTCGAGTGGGCCGACCAGGGTGATCGACAGCTGTCCGGTGTACAGATCGCCGTCGTCGACGGTGCTCGTGTGGAAGAGCAGTCCCTTCTGCAACGGCGTGAGCGGCAGAACGTCGGCCACCCGGTACCGGGCCTGCAACTCATCGATCTGTTCCTGGTCGAGCCGGGCGGGAGCGATGTCCGATGGCGTGAGACCACCACCGCCGCCGCGGACACTGGCGCAGATGCCCCTCAGCGCGTCAAACCAGAGGCTGCTCAACCGCTGGACAGCGGACTCGTCCAGCGCCGAGGACGCCCACGTCCAGTTCGCCCGCAGACTCGGGCCCGCCTCCGTGTCGACGGTCGCGGCGTTCAGAGACACGGTGTGCGGCAAGGGCATTGCCAACTCGGCAGCCGCCGCCGCCATCGAGACGTCCTCGCCGGGCCGCCACACGTCCTCCGACAACGCGGCGGCACCTGCGTCCATTCGGCCCAGATAGTTGAAACCCACCGTGGGCTCGGGCCCACCGAGTTCCACGTCCTCACGCAGGTGGCGCAGCAACCCGTAGGTCATGCCGTCCGGGAGGGCGCGCAGCTGCTCCTTGAGGTTCTTGACGTGGGATCCGATGCGCGGCGCACCGGAAGTGACTTCTGCCCAGGACAATTCACCGACTCTGAGAGCCACTGGGTACTTGGCGGTGAACCAGCCCACGGTGCGCGACACGTCGAGGTCACCAGCGACATCCTCACTGCGGCCGTGGCCCTCCACCTCGATACCGATCGGCGCATCACCGTTGGCACCGACGAACTCCCGCACCGCCATCCCGAAGGCGATCAACAGGATGTCCTGCACACCGGCGTGGAACTCTGCGGGCACCTCACCCAGAAGCAGGCGGGTGGTCTCGCTGTCCAGCATCGACGCCATGGATCCGGCTGTGGCGTAGGTGTCCTGTTCCGGGTGCGGCGGGGTCAGAACCGGGGGCACGTCCGCGATGCGCCGCCACGTGTCGGCGAACTGTGTGACGACGGATGTCCTCGCGTAGTCCGCCAACGCCGATGACCATCTCGCGAACGACGTGCCGCCGGCCGGGAGGGCGATCGGTTGACCACTGTGGTGTTGAGCCCACGCGATGTTCAGGTCTTCCAGAAGGATTCGCCATGACACGCCGTCGACCGCGAGGTGGTGGATGATGACGGCCAACTGTCGCGTCGACCGTGCCCACAGCGCGGACAACATCATCCCGGCACCCGGATTCAGGCGTGCCTGCGCCGTCACGAGTGCCGCATCGGAGAACGCTTCCACCGACGTGAGCGCGTCGAGGGCGGCGACCGAGCCCGGTTCTGGCACCGTCAGGTTCCAGCGGCCCGCATCGTCGGTCTGCACGCGCAGCCGAAGCATCGCGTGGTGATCGAGCAGTGCCTGAAGGATCACCGCGACATCGGCCTCGGTCGCCCCGTCCGGTGCCTGCACCACCATGGTCTGGTTGAACCGGTCGACCGGACCATCGACCTCCTCGAGCCACCGCATGATGGGCGTGGCCACCACTGGGCCGCTGCCGTCATCGCTTTCCGCGGGCCCGTCCGCCACTGCGATGACTTGAGCCAGGCGAGCGACTGTCTGCTCCGTGAACACGTCACGCGGCCGGCAGATCAGACCCGCGGCCCGGGCCCGCGTCACGACCTGCATGGAGGAGATGCTGTCGCCGCCGAGTTCGAAGAAGGCGTCGTCCACGCCGACCTGCTCGAGCCCGAGCACCTGCGCGTAGATACCGGTCAGGATCTCCTCGACCGCGTTGGCCGGCGCGCGATACCGCTCGGAGTCCTGGTAATCGGGAGCCGGGAGGGCACGGGTGTCGAGCTTGCCGTTGACCGTGAGGGGGAAGGCCGGGACGGACACGACGGCCGCGGGCACCATGTAGCTCGGCAACTGCTCCGCCAGCGCCGCCCGAACATCGCCCGGGTCGGCAGTTCCCGTCATGTAGCCGACCAACCGCTTCACACCGGGACGGTCCTCACGGGCGATCACCGCGGCCTGCTCCACACCGGCCACACCCGCCAGAGCGGCTTGGATCTCACCCAGTTCGATGCGGTGCCCGCGGATCTTGACCTGCTCGTCAGCGCGGCCCAGGTACTGCAACTGCCCGTCGGCGCCCCATCGCACGAGGTCCCCGGTGCGATACATCCGTGTTCCGCCGCCCGCGAACGGACACGCGACGAACCGGGTCGCGGTCAGTTCGGGTCGACCCACGTACCCGAACGTCACCCCGTCGCCCGCTGCATAAAGCTCACCGACCACGCCCAGCGGCACCGGTCGCAACCACGCATCCAGCACGAACAGTGCCGCTCCCGCCACCGGCGACCCGATCGGCGGCTCACCCGTCCCCGCCGCCAATGGGGCACTGAGGGTCACCACCATCGTGGTCTCGGTCGGGCCGTAGGCGTTGATCATCACGCGTCCGGGTGCCCACCGGTTCACCACATCCGGGGGGCAGGCCTCCCCCGCCACCACCAGCGCCATGCCGTCGAGACCCTCGTGGGACAGCGCACCCACCGCCGACGGGGTCTGCGTGAGCAGGTCCACCGCCTCATCGACCAGCAGGGCGTGGAACTCATCCGGTGAGCGCACCACCGTGTCCGGCACCACCACCAGACGGCCACCGTTGAGCAGCGGCCCCCAGGTCTCCCACACCGAGGTGTCGAAGCCGTAGGAGTGACACTGCGTCCACACCCCCGAGACGGGCAGGTGCTCACCGAGTGTCTTCAGCAGTTGGATCACGTGGCGATGCGCGACAGCAACACCTTTCGGGGTTCCGGTGGTCCCGGAGGTGTAGATGAGGTAGGCGATGTCGGCGGCCGCCGGAACGGGGGGCGCCGTGACGGGCCGATCCATGATCCGCGGGTCGTCGACAACCACCGATTGAAGGTCGTATCCGTCGAGTCGGTGCGCCAACTCCCTCGTCGTGACCGCCGTGGCCGGCGCGGCATCGCCGATCATGAAGTCGATGCGGGCGTCGGGATGCGCGGGATCGAGCGGCAGGTATGCGGCTCCCGCCTTGAACACGGCCAATGTCGATACGACCATCTCCGGCGACCGCGGCAGCAGCAGCGCCACGCAACGGCCGGGACCCGCGCCGTGCTCGATGAGCAGATGCGCCAACCGATTCGCCGACTCGTCGAGCTCCCGGTACGTCAGCGACCGCCCCTCGAAGGTCACTGCCGGCGCTTCGGGCGCCTCCGCCACCCGGTCCGCGAACAGGGCCGGAATCCACGCCGCCTCAGGTGTCGACTTCTGCAGCGATCTCCGGTTGGCGAACTCGTCGAGCCGAGAATGCTCCTCGGCATCCAGAAGGTCCAGCGACGACACCGGCCGCCGGGGATCGGCCGCCATCGCCACCAGGAGTCGCTCCAATCGGGCTGTCAACGCCTCGATCGCGGACTTCTCGAACACGGCGGTGTCGAACTCGACACGGATGCCCAGTTCATCCCCGGGCAGGACCTGCAGAGCCAGCGGATAGTGGTTGTACTCGCGACTCGAGAAGTCACCGAGGCTCAACCCCTCCGCGCTCAGCGCTGCCGCGCCGTCGACCGGATAGTTCTCGTACACGAACAGGGTGTCGAAGAGCTGGTCGTGGCCGGTGAGCCGGTGAATCTCGGGCAGTGCCACATGTTCGTGCTCGAGGGTTTCGTTGTGGGTGTGCTGCAGTTGCTCGAGGAGTTCCTCGGCGGTGGCGGATCCGTTGAAGGTGGCCCGCACCGCAACGGTGTTGATCAGAAGGCCGACCATCGAGTCCGCGCCTCGCACCTCGTCGGGCCTGCCGGAGACCACGGCACCGAAGGCGACATCCTGCTGACCGGTCAACTGGCCGAGAATCAATGCCCACGCTGACTGCAGCACCGTGCTGACCGTGGTGCGCTGGGACCGGGCCAGTTCGGTCAGGGCCTGGGTCGTCGGCTCCGACAACCGCGCAGCGACGATCTCATGCGGCCCGGGCACGGACGCCGCGGCGGAACCGACAAGCGTGGGGTTGTCGAATCCGGAGAGCACCCGCTTCCACACCTCGTGCGCCGCAGTCAGATCTCGCTCAGCCAGCCAGGAGACGTACCTGCGGTAAGGCACCGGTGCCGGCAGGGGCTGCTCGAAGTAACACGCGAAGATCTCCTGGAGGAGGATCGGAAGCGACCATCCGTCGACCACGATGTGGTGGCTGGTCAGCACCACTCGATGCTGTGCCGGCGCGGTGCGGACCGCCGCCACCCGGAATGCCGGGGACTCCGCCAGGCGCAGGACTGCGGACCGTTCCGCCGAACACAGCGCCTCGAACCGCTCCTCGTTCGCCGAATCCTGGTATGTCCATGCCATTTCGGGTTCGGCGGGGATCACCTGCACGGGCTGGTCGTACTGATCACAGAAGCGCGCCACGATGTGCGGGTGGCGCTGGACCACCTGCAGCACGGCCCGACGAAGCCGGTCCACATCCAGGGCTCCGGTCAGCGTCAGCGCCAGTTGCACGACGTACACATCGTCGCCGCGCTCGTCGGCGTCAGCGTGACTTGTGAGGAAGAGAAGACCCTGTTGCAGCGGCGTCAGCGGCAGCACGTCTGCGAGCGAATACTGCTTCGCGAGGTCGTCGATCTGCTGTTGGTCAAGCCGCGCAGGCAGGACGTCGGACGGGGTGAGCCCGCCGCCGCCCCGGCGGACGTGTGCGCAGATGCCTGCCAGCGCCTCGAACCAGAGGCGGCCGACCCGATCGACCTGGTCCCTGTCGAGCACCGATGTCGCCCAGGTCCAGGTGGCGTGCAACTGCGGCCCGCCAGCCCGTTCCATCGTCCCGGCGTTGACCTCGACGGAATGCGCCAGAGGCATCGGCACCGCCGCGGCGGCGGCGGTGAACTCCGCACTGTCGGGGTCGATGCGCCACAGATCGCCGGAGAGCTCCGCGGCCCCACCGACGCGACCGAGATAGTTGAAGCCGATCGCCGGATCCGATTCGGCCAGCTCCACATTCGAGTTCAGATAGCGCAACAGACCGTAGGTCACGCCCTCCGGGAGAGCGCGCAGCTGCTCCTTCGCGCTCTTGACGACGGCGCCGAGTCCTGCTTCACCAGCCGTGATTTCGGCCCAGGACAGACCACTCACATCGAGCGACACCGGGTACTTGGTGGTGAACCAACCGACGGTCCGCGACAAGTCGATTCCGTCAGCGAGTTCCTCGTGGCGGCCATGGCCCTCCACGTCGATCGCGATCGGGGCACGCGGCGTCCCGAAGAACTCCGCCCATGCCAATCCGAAGGCGATCAAGAGGATGTCCTGCACACCGGCGTGGAACGCCGTCGGCACCTCACCCAGCAGCAGACGGGTGGTCTCGGCGTCCAGCTCGACGGTCAGCTGCCCCGCGCTGGCATAGGTGTCGACCTCGGGGCGCGGGGCCGGCAGTGCCGAGTCGACCACGAGCTTCCGCCAGGCCTCCGCGTCAGCGACGATGGCCGGGTCTGATGCCCGGTCGGCCAGCACCGCGGACCACCGCGCGAAGGACGTTCCGCCGGGCGGCAGCGCGATGGGCTGCCCGGCGTGGTGCTGCGCCCACGCAATGTTGAGATCTTCCAACAGGATCCGCCATGACACGGCGTCGACGGCAAGGTGGTGCACGATCACGGCGAGCTGGCCCGTCTCCACAGCCCACAGCGCCGACAGCATCACTCCGGCCGCCGGGTTCAACCGTGAGCGTGCGTCGAGCAGCGCCTCGCGGGTCAGCACGTCGACGGTGTGCACCAACGGCGCGGCATCGAGCAGTCCCGCCTCGGGCACGCCCAGCGACCAGCCGCCGGCCCCGCCCTCGCGCACCTGCAGGCGCAGCGCGCCATGCCGGTCGAGCAGCGCCTGCAGCACCACGATCACGTCGGCCTCGCCGACACCGGCCGGTGCCTGCACCACCATGGTCTGGTTGAACTGATCGATCGGGCCCTCGACGTCGTGCAACCAGCCCATGATCGGCGTGGCCACCACGGGGCCGACGCCGTCGTCGGCCTCGCCCCCGCCATCGGCGAACCCCACCACCCGCGCCAGTCGGGCCACCGTCTGTTCGACGAAGACGTCGCGCGGCCTGCACGTCAGTCCCGCGGCCCGGGCGCGGGCCACCACACGCATCGACAGGATGCTGTCACCGCCGAGTTCGAAGAAGGCGTCGTCGACGCCGACCCGCTCAAGCCCGAGCACCTCGGCGTAGATGCCCGACAGAATCTCCTCGACCGCGTTGCTCGGCCCGCGATAGCGGGCGCTGTCGCCATAGTCCGGCGCCGGCAGCGCCTTCGTGTCCAGCTTGTTGTTGGACGTCAACGGCATGGCATCGAGCACCACCACAGCCGTCGGCACCATGTACGAGGGCAGCCGCTCAGCCAGCGCGGCACGCAGCGCCGCGGGGTCGAGCGCTTCGGCGTGCGCCTTCGTCACATACCCGACCAGGCGCTTGTCGCCGGGGCGGTCCTCGCGGGCAATCACCGCCGCCTGTCCGACGCCGTCGAGATTGCCCAGGGCGGACTGGATCTCGCCCAGTTCGATGCGGTAACCGCGGATCTTGACCTGCTCGTCGGCGCGGCCCAGATACTGAAGCTGCCCATCGGCACCCCAACTGACCAGGTCGCCGGTCCGGTACATGCGGGCGCCCCGGCCCGCGAACGGGCACGCCAGGAACCTCGACGCGGTCAGCGCGGGCCGGCCCAGGTAACCGTTGGTGACACCATCACCTGCCACGTAGAGCTCGCCGACGACACCTGCGGGCACGGGCCGCAGCCATCCGTCGAGCACGAACAGCGCCGCCCGGTCCACCGGTGAGCCGATCGGGACCGTGGACCCCGGCGTCAGCGGCGCACTGATCGCCACACACATCGTGGTTTCGGTGGGTCCGTATGCGTTGATCATCGTCCGTCCGACCGCCCACCGTTCCACCACCTCCGGCGGACAGGCCTCGCCGACGACCACCAACGCGACCGAGTCCAACACCTCCGGCGAGAGCATCCCCACGGCCGACGGGGTCTGGGTCAGGACGCTGACGCCTTCCGCGGCAAGGACATCCTGGAAAGTCTGCGGCGATCCCACCACCATCTCGGCGGCGATCACCACTCGGCCACCGCGCAGGAGGGCACCGAATATCTCCCACACCGAGACGTCGAAGGCGAGCGAGTGACACAGGGCCCACACGCCCGGCCGAGGCAGGCCGGCATCGAGGCTCGTCATCAACTGGGTGACATTGTGGTGGCTGACGGCAACGCCTTTGGGCACGCCGGTGGTTCCGGAGGTGTAGATCAGGTAGGCGGTGTCCTCTGGGACGGGTGCCGCTGACGGCGCGGTGCCCGCGTCACCGAACTCAGGACTTGGGGCCGATCCCACCTCAACAATCGTCGCGACCCCGCCCGTCAACCGGTCACGCAGATCCGCGGTGGTGATCGCGGCGACCGGCGCCGCGTCGGCGAGAATGAAGTCGATCCGGGCGTCGGGAACCATCGGGTCGATCGGCACGTAGGCCGCCCCGGCCTTGAGGACGCCGAGGATCGCGGCGACAGCCTGCACCGAGCGTTCCATCAGCAGCACGACGCGCTGGCCGGATTCGACGCCGCGTCGAGACAGGCTGTGTGCCAGTCGGTTCGACTCCTCATCGATCTCGCGGTAGGTCCACGTCCGGCCCTCGAAGGTCACCGCGGGAGCATCGGGAGTGCTCGCGACATGTTCGGCGAACAACGCCGGGATGGACACCCTCGCGGTTCCGTCGGCGGAGAGGACAGCACGGTTGCCCAGTTCATCGAGGCGGGCATGCTCATCCTCACCGAGGATGTCGACAGCCGAGATCCGTTGTGCCGGTTGCATGGTCATTGCCAGCAGGATCCGCTCGAATCGGTCGACGAGCCCTTCGATGGTGGCCGTGTCGAATACGTCGGTGCGGAACTCCACTGCGCCGCCGATGCCCATGGGCTCGCCGTCTTCATTCCACCGCTCGCCCAGTGAGAACGACAGATCCATCCGTGCGGTGCGCGTGTCAACCGGCAGTTGGCTCACCTCGACGTCACCGAGGGCCAGCCCCGAGATGAGATCGTTGCCCTGCCCGGCGAAGTTCTGCCAGGCGAGCATCACCTGGACGAGCGGGTGGTGTGTCAGCGACCGCGTCGGGTTGAGGCGCTCGACGAGCACCTCGAACGGCACGTCCTGGTGCTCGAACGCGGCGAGGCTGCGATGCCGTACCCGGTTCAGCAGCTCGCCGACCGTCGGATTACCGGACACGTCGACCCGCAGCACCAAGGTGTTGACGAAGAAGCCGATGAGATCGTCGAGCGCCGCATCGCGACGACCGGCGATCGGGAAGGCCATCGCCACATCGGTGGCGGCGCTGGTCTTCGACAGCAACAGCGCGAGTGCGGCCTGGACCACCATGAAACTCGTGGCGTTGTGCTCGCGGGCGAGCTCGCGCACTCGCTGCTGGACCTCGACCGGCCATGCCACCGCCACGCTGGCGCCGCGGTTGTCGGCGACCGCGGGGTAAGGCCGGTCGGTGGGCAGTTGGATGCGTTCCGGCATGTCGGCCAGTGCGTCGGTCCAGTAGGCCAGCTGGGTGGCGATCCGGCTGGCGCTGTCGTCGAGGTCGCCGAACTGCGCGCGTTGCCAGAGCGTGTAGTCGATGTACTGCACCGGCAGCGGCGCCCACGCCGGCGCCACGCCCTGCTGCCGCGCCTGATAGGCGTCGGCGAGGTCACTGATGAGCGGCATCAGCGACCAACCGTCGGCGGCGATGTGGTGCACCACGCCGACGAGTACGTGGCGATCCGGGGTGCGGCGGAACAGGGTCGCCCGCAGAGGGATCTCGGTCGACAGATCGAAGGTGCAGCGAGCGGCTTCACGCACCGCCTCGGCGAGTTCGCCGTCTGAGCAGCCCGCGACGTCGATGACCGACCAGCCGAAATCCGCGTCCTCGGCAGGTACGACGACCTGGTGCGGGATGCCGTCTGTGGAGGCGAACACCGTCCGCAGGCTCTCGTGCCGCCCGACCACGTCGGCCAGTGCTGACTTGAGGACGCCGGCGTCGAGGGCACCGTTCAGTTCGAGTGCGACCACCATGTTGTAGACCGGCGACGGTCCCTGCAGTTCGTGGATGAACCACAGTCGGTTCTGCGCGAACGACAACGGCACCACCGGTGGGCGTTCCATCACGACCAGCGGCTCGAGGCGGTCCCCCTCGTCGTCGAGACGGGCCGCCAGCTGTGCGACCGATGGTGCCTCGAACACGGTGCGAACCGAGACATCCGAATCGAAGGCACGGTTGATCGCGACGATCAGACGCATCGCCGAGATGCTGTCGCCGCCGAGCTCGAAGAAGGAATCGTCGGCACCGACCCGCTCCAGCCCCAGCACCTGTGCATAGATGCCGGCCAGCATCTCCTCCGCCGGGGTGGCGGGTGCGCGGTAGCCGTCCCCGCGCTGGTAATCCGGTGCGGGCAGGGCGCGCCTGTCGAGCTTGCCATTTCCCGTGAGCGGCAGCGCGTCCAGTACGACGACCGCCGAGGGCACCATATAGGCCGGCAGGCGCTCGGCGAGCTCGGGTCGGACTGCCGCGAGGTCCACCGCCCCTGGCATCGACTCGGTGATGTATCCGACGAGGCGCTTGTCGTCGGGCCGGTCCTCTCGCACCACGACGGCCGCCTGCTTCACACCGCGGACTGCGGAGAGCGCGGACTCGATGTCACCGAGTTCGATGCGGTACCCGCGGATCTTGACCTGTTCGTCAGCGCGACCCAGATACTGAAGCTGCCCGTCGGCACCCCAACGCACCAGGTCGCCCGTGCGGTACATCCGCTGCCCCGGTGCCCCGAACGGACATGCCACGAAGCGTGATGCGGTCAGCCCTGCGCGGCGCAGGTAACCGCTCGTCACTCCTCGGCCGGCCGCATACAGCTCGCCGACGACCCCGGGAGGCACCGGTTGCAGCCACTCGTCGAGCACGAAGAGCGCAGCACCGGTCACGGGGAAGCCGATCGGCACA
This sequence comes from Mycobacterium sp. ACS4331, assembly GCF_001667265.1. Taxonomy (GTDB): domain Bacteria; phylum Actinomycetota; class Actinomycetes; order Mycobacteriales; family Mycobacteriaceae; genus Mycobacterium. Next base: position 41,625 of record NZ_LZHW01000087.1, read on the forward strand.
GTCGTCCCAGATGTCATGGGCGCGCTGATCGCGATGCATACGGTGGTCTCGGTCGGGCCGTAGCCGTTGATCATCACCCGGCCGGGAGCCCACCGGTCCACGACTTCGGGGCGGCAGGCCTCACCGGCCACCACGAGTGCCACGTGGTCCAGTCCCTCGGGGGACAACGCACCCACTGCGGACGGGGTCTGCGTCAACACGCTGACGTGCTCGTCGACCAGCAGTTGGCGAAACGCCTCCGGGGACCGGGCAATGGTGTCGGGCACGACCACAAGCCGTCCACCGCCGAGCAGCGCGCCCCAGATCTCCCACACGGAGAAGTCGAAGGCCAGCGAGTGATATTGAGTCCAGACCTGACCCTTTGGCAGACCCATGTCGACGTGGAGCGTCTTGAAGAGTTCGGTGGCGTTACGATGCGTGACGGCAACACCTTTGGGCACACCCGTGGTCCCAGAGGTGTAGATCAGGTAGGCCAGGTCATCGGGGTCCGGCTCCGGAATTGCACTGGTGGGCTGGGAATCCAGTCGCGGGTCGTCGACGGTGATGACCGCCAGACCCGAACCCGCTACGCGCTCGACGAGGTCCGCGGTCACGACGGCGACGACCGGCGCGGCATCGGAGAGGACGAAGTCCGTCCGGGCGGACGGCAGTGACGGGTCGATGGGCAGATACGCCGCCCCGGACTTGAGCACCGCCAGGATGGCCACAACGGCCTCAAGTGAGCGGGGAAGCAGAATCGCCACACAGTCCCCGGCCCCGACGCCCTGCCCGACAAGAAGGTGCGCCAAGCGGTTCGCGGAATCATCGAGTTCGCGATAGGTGAGTGAACGGCCCTGGCAGGTCACCGCTTCCGCCTCGGGGGCCAGCGCGACGTGCTCGGCGAACAGCGCGGGGATGGACACCGGCGTGACGGTCTCCGCCAACACGGTCCGCTGGCCCATCACGTCCAGCCCGGCGCGCTCCGAGGGATCGAGGAGGTCGATCGAGAAGACCCGCTGCGAGGAGTCGGTGGTCATCGCGTCCAGCACGCGTCGCACCCGTTCCATGAGGGTGTCGATGCTCGCCGCGTCGAAAACGTCCGTGCGGAACTCCACGCTGCCGCCGATTCCGGCGAGGTCGCCGGTGTCAGTCCACCGCTCCCCGAGTGACAGCGCGAGGTCCATACGCGCGGTGCGGGTGTCGATTGGCACTTCCGCCACGTCCACGTCGCCCAGAGACAGTCCCGCGCTGGGCTCGCCACCCTGCCCCGCGAAGTTCTGCCAGGCCAACATCACCTGGACCAGCGGGTGGTGGGTGCGCGAGCGGGCGGGGTTGAGACGTTCGACGAGGATCTCGAACGGCACGTCCTGGTGCTCGAATGCGGAGAGACTGCGCTGGCGCACCTGACCCAACAACTCGCCAACCGTGGGGTCACCGGACAGGTCGGTCCGAAGGACCACGGTGTTGACGAAGAACCCGATCAGGTCATCGAGCGCGGCGTCGCGCCGCCCGGCAATCGGGAATCCCACGGCGACATCGGAACTCGCGCTGATCCTGCCCAGGACCACGGCCAGTGCGGCTTGGACCACCATGAATGTGGTCGCGTTGTGCTCGCGGGCCGTCCTGCGGATCTGTTGCTGCAACTCGGCCGGCCAGTTGACGGTGACTGCGGATCCACGGAAGTCGGCCTCGGCCGGGTAGGGGCGATCGGTGGGCAGTTCCAGCCATTCGGGCAGGCCGGCGAGCGCTTCCCGCCAGTACGACACCTGCGTCGCGATGCGGCTCCCACCGTCGTCGACATCGCCGAGTTCGGCGCGTTGCCACAGCGTGTAGTCGACATACTGCACGGGCAGCGCGGCCCAGGAGGGCGCGTGGCCGTGCCTGCGCGCCTCGTAAGCCCGCGCCAGATCCTTCACCAGCGGGGTGATCGACCAGCCGTCCGCGGCGATGTGGTGCACCACGCCGACCAAGAGGTGCTCACTGTCCGAGAGTCGCAGAAGCTCTGCCCGCAAAGGGATCTCGGTCTGCAGATCGAATGTGTGGCCGACGACATCGGCGATCGCCGCGGAGACCTGCGCGGGCGACCAACCAGATGCGTCGAGGATCCGCCAACCGAAGCCGGCCTCCGTGCCGGGCAGCACAACCTGTTGCGGGACACCGTCATCCGAAGCCGCGAAGACCGTCCGCAGGCTCTCGTGGCGCCCCACCACGTCCGCCAATGCGGTCCTCAGAGCCTCGACGTCGAGGACGCCGCGCAGTTTCAGCGCGACCGCGATGTTGTAGATCGGCGACGGACCGTGCAGTTGGTCCAGGAACCACAACCTGTTCTGCGCGAACGACAACGGCACCGTGGCCGGCCGATCGGCGGGCACCAACGGCGCCGGGAAGTCCACCTCGTCACCGGTCCGGCGCGCAAGCTGCGCCACCGTCGGCGCCTCGAACAGCGCCCGCACCGAGAGCCCGGCATCGAGTGACCTGTTGACCGCCGTGATCAACCGCATCGCCGACAGTGAATCCCCGCCGAGATCGAAGAACGAGTCATCGACCCCAACCCGCTCAAGCCCGAGCACCTCGGCGAAGACGCCGGCCAGGATCTCCTCAGTGGGGTCGGTGGGGGCGCGGTACACCCCGCCCCGCTCGGCGTACCGGGGTTCGGGCAGGGCGCGAGTGTCCAACTTGCCGTTCACGGTCAACGGCAGACTCTCGAGCACCACCACCGCTGTCGGCACCATGTAGGACGGCAGGCGCTCCGCAAGCTGGCTGCGGAGCCTCACCGGATCGACGGAACCGGTGACATAACCGACGAGACGCTTCTCCCCCGGCAGATCCTCACGGGCTGTGACCGCGGCCTGCTCGACTCCGTCGAGGCCGGCCAGCACCGCCTGGATCTCCCCCAGTTCGATGCGATGCCCACGGATCTTGACCTGTTCGTCAGCCCGACCGAGGTACTCCAACTGACCGTCCGGACCCCACCGCACCAGGTCGCCCGTGCGGTACATCCGCATCCCGGCCGTACCGAACGGACACGCCACGAACCTCGACGCGGACAGCCCCGGCCGACCGAGATACCCGACTGCGAGGCCGCCGCCGGCAACGTACAGTTCGCCGACCACCCCGACCGGGACCGGCTTGAGATAACGTCCGAGCACGAAGAATCCGAGGTGCGACAGCGGCACGCCGATCGGGCTGCCACTGCGTGCCGCGTCGGCAGCGACGATCTCGCGAATCGATGCGTGCACAGTCGTCTCGGTGATGCCGTACATGTTGATCATGCGCGGCAACCCGGCGTGCTGGTCAAGCCATGAGCCGAGCCGCTGCGGGTCGAGCGCCTCCCCGCCGAACACCACCGTCTGCAGCTTCAGCTGCTGCCCCAGCTCGGGTGCCGACGCCTCGACGGCCTGCAGACCGTAGAACGCTGACGGGGTCTGGCTCAGAATGTTGACCTGTTCGGTCACCAACAGGGTCAGAAGATCCTGCGGTGAGCGGGACACGGCCTCGGGCACGATCACCAGGCGTCCGCCACCGAGCAGCGCACCCCAGATCTCCCACACCGAATAGTCGAAGGCCAACGAGTGCGCGAGCGTCCACACCTGCCCGGCCAGTTCGAGGTCCGAGCCCAGTGACTCCAGCAGTTCGATCACGTTGCGATGCTGTACCGCAACGCCTTTGGGCACACCCGTGGTGCCCGAGGTGTAGATGAGGTAAGCGATGTCGTCGGCTGCCGGCACCGGCAGTGCTGCATTCGGAGCAGTGGCCAGGCGCTCGTCGTCGATGTCGACGATCGGAACGCCGTGGCCGTCCACATGCGGGCGCAGCGTCGTCGTGGTCACCACAGCCACCGGGTCGGCGTCGGCGAGGACGAAGGCTGTCCGAGCGTCGGGGTGCGCGGGATCCATCGGCACGTAGGCCGCACCGGTCTTGAGCACGCCCAGGATGGCCACGATCGCCTCGATGGACCGGCTGAACAGCAGGGTCACGCGCTGGCCCGGCGCGGCGCCGTGCTCGGCCAACCGATGGGCCACGCGGTTGGACGCCTCATCCAACTCGCGGTAGGTCAGCGAACGCTCACCGAAGGTCAACGCCACCGCGTTCCGGCGATTCGCCACCTGTCCGGCGAAGGCCGCGGGGATGGACGCCACCGCGCGTTCCACCAACGCCGTCCGGTTCTCCCACTCGGCCAGCTGCCGGTCGTCGTCCTCGGTGAGCAGATTCAGGAAGGAGAGGCGCTGCGACGAGTCGGCGGTGATCGCCAGGAGGATCCGATGCAGGTATGCAAGCAGCCGCTCGACACTGGCCGCGTCGAACACGTCGGTGCGATACTCGACCGTTCCACCGATCCCCCGTGGTTCACCACGCTCATTCCAGCGCTCACCCAGGGCGAACGCCAGGTCCATCCGAGCGGTCCGGGTCTGCACCGGTATCTGGCGAACCGCCACGTCACCGAGCACCAATCCGTCCGTGGGGTCAGTGCCCTGCTGCCCGGCGAAGTTCTGCCAGGCCAACATCACCTGGACAAGGGGGTGGTGTGTCATGGACCGGGTCGGGTTCATCTGGTCCACGAGCACCTCGAACGGCACGTCCTGGTGTTCGAGGGCCGACAGACTGCGCTGGCGCACCTGGTCGAGAAGCTCGGCCACCGTCGGGTCCCCGCCGGTGTCCACCCGGAGGACGAGGGTGTTGACGAAGAAGCCGATCAGCTGCTCGAGGGCAGGATCGGGCCGGCCCGCCACAGAGACGCCGACAGCGAAATCGGAGCTGCCGCTGACGTTCGTGAGCAGTACCGCGAGCGCCGCTTCGACGACCATGAAGGTGGTGACTCCGTGGTCCCGCGCCGTGGCGCGCACACGACGCTGCAACTCCGCTGACCACTCCACGGCGATGGTGGCCCCGCGGTGGTCGGCGACGGCCGGATACGGCCGGACGGTCGGCAACTCCAGCATCTCCGGCAGACCTGCAAGCGTGTCTCGCCAGTAGGCCACCTGCTGGCCCAGCCGGCTGCCGCCGTCCTCGACATCGCCGAGCTGTTTGCGTTGCCACAGCGTGTAATCCACGTATTGAACCGGCAGCGGGGCCCAATCAGGGGTCTGACCACCACAGCGGGCCCGGTAGGCGGTGGCGAGGTCCGCGATCAGCGGCGCGATCGACCAGCCGTCGGCGGCGATGTGGTGCACCACGCCGACAAGGACGTGGTCATTGTCATTGCGGCGCAGCAGCGTGACTCTCAGCGGGGTCTCTGCGCTCAGATCGAAGCGGTGGCCGGCTGCCTCGTTGACGGAGCGTTCGAACGCCGCCGACGTCCAACCCGATGCGTCGATGACTCGCCATCCCGCCTCGGCCTCGTCAGGCGGGAGGATCACCTGGTGCGGAACCCCGTCCGCGGCCACGAACAACGTGCGAAGGGTCTCATGTCGTGATACGACATCGGCCAGCGCAGCCTTCAGCGCGCCGTGATCCAGCGGTCCGCGCAGTTCGAGCGCGATGGCCATGTTGTAGACCGATGAGGGACCTTGGAGCTGATCCAGAAACCACAGCCGGTTCTGCGCGAACGACAACGGGACCGGCGTGGGTCGTTCGACGGGCCGCAGTGGATCCATGATGTCGGCAACGTCGCCGACCCGGGTGGCCAGTGCACCCACGGTCGGATTCTCGAACAGCACTCGCACCGAGATCTTCGCGTCCAGCGCGGCGTTGACGACTGCGACCAGTTTCATCGCTGACAGCGAGTCGCCCCCGAGGTCGAAAAACGAATCACCGACGCCGACCCGGTCCGTGCCGAGCACCTCCGCGAAGGCACCGGCGAGGATCTCCTCCACTGCGTCGCGCGGAGCCTGATAGGCCGCGGCGTCCTGGTAGTCCGGGGCCGGCAGGGCACGCCTGTCGAGCTTGCCGTTCACCGTCACCGGCAACGATTCGAGCACCACGATGGCCGACGGCACCATGTAGGCGGGCAGTGTCTCGGCCACTTCCGCCCGAAGCTCGGCGGGGTCAACCGCTCCGGTGACGTACCCGACGAGACGCTTGTCTCCGGGCCGGTCCTCACGGCTGATCACGGCGGCCTGGTTGACAGCGTCCGAAGCCGCCAGAGCAGCCTGGATCTCACCCAACTCGATCCGATGCCCACGGATCTTGACCTGCTCATCAGCACGACCCAGATACCGCAACTGCCCGTCGGAACCCCAGCGCACGAGATCGCCGGTGCGATACATTCGCTGCCCCGGCGACCCGAACGGACACGGCACAAATCGGGATCCGCTCAACGCCGAGCGCCCCAGATACCCCACACCAACGTTGTGCCCGGCGACGTACAACTCACCGACCACGCCCACGGGTACCGGGCGCAGCCATCCGTCCAGCACGAACAGCGCGGTCCCCGGCAGTGGCCGCCCGATTGGGACCGTCTCGACCTCGGCGGTGAGCGGCGTGGTCGTGGTGACCCACATGGTCGCCTCGGTCGGACCGTACTCGTTGAGCATCAGCCGTCCCGGTGCCCACCGCCGCACCAGGTCCGGTGGACACGCCTCGCCCCCGACCAGCAACGCGACCGAGTCGAGTCCGTCTGGCGACAACATCCCTGCGGCCGAGGGCGTCTGGCTGAGCACCGTGACCTTCTCCGCCACCAGCAGCGCCCGCAGATCCTCTGGGGAACGTCCCGTCTCCTCGCTCACGACCACCAGCGACGCACCGGTCAACAGTGCCGCGTAGATCTCCCAGCCCGAAATGTCGAAACTGTAGGAATGCCACTGTGACCACACCTGGCCCGGGCCCACCGGCACATCTGTGGCAGCCAGCGCCCCCATCATCTGCGTGATGTTGTGATGCGTGATCGCCACGCCCTTGGGCACACCGGTGGTGCCCGAGGTGTAGATGACGTAAGCCACATCGTCTGCCGCCGGCGCCGGCAGGTTCACCCCGTGTTCGTCGCCGACCTGCGGTTCGTCGATGACGATGACCCGAATAGCGTGTGCCGCCATCTGATCTGCCAGGGCACCGGTGGTGACCAACGCCACCGGGGTGGCGTCCCCGAGCATGAAATCGATCCGGCTGTCCGGATGTGCCGGGTCGATCGGCACATACGCCGCACCCGTCTTGAGCACTGCCAACATCGCAGTGATCGCTTCCGGGCTTCGGTGGAACAGCAGTGCGACCCGCTCACCAGGGGCCGCTCCAGCGCGGGAGAGCTGATACGCGAGCCGAGTCGAAGCATCGTCGAGTTCTCGGTACGTCAGACTACGATCCTGGAAACGAACGGCCACCGCCGCCGGATCGCTCCGGACCCGCTCGGCGAACATCTCCGGCACCGAGACCCTGGTCAGGCACGGTTGGGCCAACGCATCCCGGTGACCGAACGCGTACACGTCGGCAAGCTCTTCGTCAGCCGACACATCGACCGTCGACACCCGCCGGGTGGGATCGCTGAGCATTGCCTTCAACACTCGGACGAGTTGATTCGCCAGGTCAGGACCGTTCCAGGCCGACGACGGCTGTTCGGCGCCAGCGGTGCTCAGGAGAAGGTCACCGTCAGCGCTCGAGAAGATCAGCCCGAAACTGCCGACCGGACCGGTGTTGGTGTACGACGCTGTGGCCGGGACACCACCGAAGGAGAGAGCAGTGGTGGTGGGCAGGAAGTTGACGCCGACGCGCGGCGTGGAATGCCCGAGGGGGTGGGTGCGTTCCCTCCGTTCGAGCGCGTGCACCGGAAAGCGCTGGTGCTCAAGCGCTTCACGGATCCTGGAATCGACATGCAGGCAGAAGTCCGCGACGGAGGTCTCGGGGGAGACCGTCAATGTCAGCGGGATGATCCCGGCGAACATGCCTGGGAGGGTCTTGGCCTCTGGCTCGACTCGCCGGCTGACGGGGAAGTCCAGCACCACCTCAGGGCCTTCGGAGAACCTGCCACGCACCAACAGGCCGCATGCGGCGGTCAGCACCGAGGAACGCGGAACGCCGAGGGTGTTGGCGAACTCCTCCGCCGCACCGATGACGCTGGCGTCCAACGGGAATGGGTCCGTGGGACGCGACGGGATCGGACCTGCGCCGTACGCGGCGTCCTGCAGGCCCTCATCCGTGTCGACCTCGGGCGGCAGGTTTCTGGTCCAGTACTCTTCGTCGTCACGGTAGGCGTCGGACATCTCGTAAGCCGACTCGAGGTCCACCATGTCCTGCAGCGAGCCGAAGAGGGGACTGGAGACCGGAGCGCCGGACACGACCGCCGTATACACCGAGGCGATCCGCTGGCCCGCCAGTCCCAGGGCGAATCCGTCGACCACTATGTGGTGACAGCATGCGAACAGGTGGAACTCGTCGGCCCGGGTCTGCAGTAACGCGAATCTGAACAGAGGTCCCGACAACGGCATCGGCGCACTCTGGATTGCCGACACGATTCGGTGAACCTCGGCCAACCCGTCGTCGGCACCGGTGAGGTCGTGGAAATCGAGCACCACTTCGGGGTCGTCGAGCACTCGCTGCACGATCTGCCCGTCGCATTCAGCGATGGACGCCCGACCCGGTTCGATCTCCCGCACCACGCGCGTGACAGCCCATTCGAGGGCATGGCGGTCAACCGCACCGTCGATCCTGACCAGGAGCCCGAGTTGCCACTCGGTTGCGGCGGTGTCTCCTGTCTCCTGTGACAGCCAGATGTCGAGTTGCCCGCGAGTCAGCGGATATGCACGATCGACAGACTCCATCTGAGTCCCCCCACGGATCCCCCGACCCTGTGGCCAATGTTCCCGTCACGCCGCGTGGCGGCGCTGGAGAGCGTCTACGAATCAGACGCTTGACCGGCGTTCAGCCGGTCACGCAGACTCTTCGGGCGAATGTCCGGCCAGTTCTGCTCGATGTACTCGAGACACGCGCCACGCTCCGCCTCGCCGTAGACCACGCGCCACCCGGCCGGAACGTCGGCGAAGGTGGGCCAAAGGCTGTGCTGCTCCTCGTCGTTGACCAGGACGTAGAAGCTGCCGTTGTCGTCGTCAAACGGATTGATGCTCACCGGCACTCCAGATCAGTCGATAGAACGTCAAGTGTTTCGGACTTTACCTAAAGAAACGATTTGCCCGACAGCTTTCGCGTAAGTTGCTGGCGAACTACCCCCTCCCACCGTGGCTAAGACTTAGACAGGCCGACAGGCTTTGCCGCCATCACGCCGCTGCGTCGCCATCCCCACACCGATCACCGTTGATCCCTTGTGACAAGCCAGTACTGGCGGTCCTGCATTTGTTCGATCCGCCGATGTTGGTGGATACCCACTGCACGTCGAGCGAACACGCTCTACCCCAAATTTTCATACACAGCAAATTTTTTGACGATATTTTTCGGCACCGTCAGGATTCTCCCAGCAACATCCAAGCGGGCCACCTGAGCGGTGTGCGATCGTCGAATTCGCCTGTGCGGCAACACTATCCATCATGATACTGCGGAGCGTCGCGCGCGCGAACATGGGTCGCACCGCGCTCAAGTGCCCAACCTTACTCCGCCCTCGGCGTTTATGGCGAATAAAACTCTGTCTGCGATCGTGGCTGTGGCCGAACGACATTCGGCGCATCGACGTGCGACGGCGCCGATGTTAACGCACGATGTTCCACTGGTGACGTACGAAAAACGGCGCGACGCACTCACGTGCACGTCGCGCCGATCTTCGCTCCGTCGCGTTCTTCGAGCCGTTCGCTCAGAAACTGTTGCAGGTGTTGAAGGCGGTTTGGATGAGACCCAGGTACGGCTGGTTCTGTGGAGCGTCCCTGATTGACTCAGCCATCGGCAGTCTCTGCTCGGGAGAAGCGGCGAGGAACTGGCGCAGGCCAGCCTGCTGTTTCGGCGAGGAGTTGAACACCGCGGCCGCCATGGGACTCTGTGCTCCGACGGCAGCCATCACTTGGTCGTAATTACATGTGGTGTTGACGATCGGATCAAGCACGGGATCTGCGGCGGCTCCCCCCGCACCCGCGGTCAACGACATCGCCAGGCCGCCCGCGGCCACGACCACACTGGTCAACAGCTTTTTCATGCTTCCCCTCCAGATTGCTGATGAAATGTGCTCCGCTCAGCTGCCCCCGGTCGAGATTACCCAATCTCGCTGCGAGTACACCTGAAACGCAAGTCTCGCCCCCAATCCACCGAGACTTAACCTTCTTATCCTCCTTTGTTTCGCCCGCGTTACACATCCAAGAGCAATCTCAAGGCGGCAGAGGCCATTTCGCACTGTGATCAGCCCGGCGCCCGGGGAAACTCGATCGTGGGAGCATCGTCGTCGCCGCGCGGGCGGTCTGTCCCGAGCAGTGCCCGCACCAGCGGACGCGGGCCGTAGGGCCGCAGCATGGTGCTTGCCGGACGCGAGCGCACGCGCTGCGGCCACCAGAACCAAGGTCCCAGCAGGGCCGCGATGGCGGGCGTCATGAAGGACCTGACGATCATCGCGTCGAACAGCAGACCCAACCCGATGGTGGTACCGATCTGGCCGATGATCCGCAGGTCGCTCACCGCCATCGAGGCCATCGTGGCGGCGAATACGAGTGCCGCGGTGGTGACGACCTTGCCGGTGCCACCCATCGCCCGGATGATGCCGGTGTTGATGCCGGCTCCCACCTCTTCTCTCATCCGGGAGACCAACAGCAGGTTGTAGTCGGAGCCCACCGCCAACAGGATGATCACCGACATCGCCAGCACCATCCAGTGCAGGTGGATGCCCAGGATGTACTGCCACAACAGCACCGCGAGTCCGAACGACGCACCGAGGGACAGCACGACCGTACCGACGATGACCAGCGCCGCGATGAAGCTGCGCGTGATGATCAACATGATGATGAACACCAGGCAGATGGCGGCGATTCCGGCGATCAACAGGTCATTCGCCGAACCGTCATGCCAGTCCTTGGCAGTTGTTGCCGCACCGGCGAGGTGGAGTTGGGCATTGGACAGCGGTGTCCCCTTGAGCGACTCCTCTGCCGCGGTTCTGATCTTGTCGATCCTGGCGATTCCCTCAGGTGTGGCCGGATCACCCTTGTGGGAGATGATGAATCGCGCGGCCCTGCCATCCGGAGACATGAAGGACGCCATGGCCCGCTTGAACTCCGCGTTCTCGAACACCTCCGGCGGCAGGTAGAACGAGTCGTCGTTCTTCGACTCGTCGTAGGCCTGGCCCATCGCGCTGACGTCGGAGGTCGTCTCCTCTGACTGCTCGGCCAGCCCGGACATCGTGCTGTACATGGTCAGCTGCATCGTCCGCAGGGTCCGCATCACCTCGATGATCCGGGGGAAGACCTCAAGCATCTGCGGAAGGATCACCTTCAGCTGATCCATGTTCTCCACGAGCACATCGAGTTTGTCGGTGAGTTCTTGAGTGCCGTCCATGACGTCGAAGATCGACCTCAACGCCCAGCAGATGGGGATGTTGTAGCAGTGCGGTTCCCAGTAGAAGTAGTTCCGAATGGGCCGGAAGAAGTCGTCGAACAGCGTGAGACTGTCCCTCAGACCGACGATGATGTCCTCAACGGCGTGCGTGGTCGCGATCATGTCGTCGGTGATCGCGTTGAGCATCTTGGTCAACCGGTACTGGTCTTCCATCAGTTTGATCATGGCGGCCATGTCGTTGGCCTGCTTCAACATGTCCTTGTTGCGCTCGTTCTGCAGCTTCTGGATCTGGACCTGGGTGGCCCCCTGCAGGCTGATGAGGAAGGGAATGGACGTGTTGGCGATCGGGGTTCCCTCGGGCCGCGTGATGCCCTGGACGCGTGAGACCCCGGGAACCTTGAAGACGGCCTTCGCGATCTTGTTGAGCGTCAGGAGGTCCGTGGGATTCCGCATGTCGTGGTCGGTCTCGACCATGAGGATGTCGGGCGAGAGGCGGGACTGCGAGAAATGGCGCTCAGCCGCGAGAAATCCCTGATTCGCCGGGATGTCCGGGGGGATGTAGTCGCGGTCGTTGTAGCTCGTCTGATACCCGGGCAACGCCAGGAGACCGACCAGTGCCGCCGTCAGCGACGCAGCCAGGATGGGCCCCGGCCAGCGGACGATCGCCGTGCCGATACCTCGCCACCGGCCAGACCTCAGGGTGCGCTTCGGATCGAGCAGACCGAAGCGGCCGGCGATCGCGATTCCCGCCGGCACCAGGGTCACCGCCGCGGCGACGGCGGTGAGCATGCCGATGGCACAGGGAACACCCATCGTGTTGAAGTAGGGCAGCCCGGTGACACTCAGACACAGAATCGCACCCGCGATGGTCAGACCGGAGGCCAGGACCACGGGGGCGGTGCTGCGATAGGTGGTGTAGTAAGCCGATTCTCGATCCTGGCCGGCCTGGCGCGCCTCCTGATACCGGCCGAAGAAGAAGATTCCGTAGTCGGTTCCGGCCGCGATGGCCAGAAAGACCAGCATGTTGACCGCGAACGTCGACAGCACGAACACTTCGTTGGCGCCGAGGAAGGCCACGATTCCACGTGCCGCGGCCACTTCGAAACCGACCATGACCAGCAGCAGAACCACCGTGATGACAGAGCGATAGACGATCAGGAGCATCGTGAAGATGATCACGACCGTCACGATCGTGATCTTCAGGACCGAGTCGTTGCCGCTGTGCTGCATGTCGGACGCGAGCGGTGCCGCGCCGGACACATAGACCCGTACCCCCTCCGGCGGTGACGAGCGGTCCACGATGTCACGAACCGCCCGCACCGACTCGTCGCCCAACGCGGTGCCCTGGTTCCCGGCCAGGTTCAGCTGCGTGTAAACGGCTCTGCCGTCGGGACTCTGCACACTGGAGGACGTGAGTCGATCACCCCACAGATCCTGGACGTGCTCGACGTGCTTCGTGTCGTCTCGCAGCTCACGCACCAAACCCGCGTAATACTCGCGGGCATTCTCACCGAGTGGTTGCTCGCCCTCCAGCACGATCATCGCCGAACTGTCCGAGTCGGACTCGCCGAAGGCTTGACCCATCCTGAGCATGCCGACCGTCGACGGTGCCTCAGCGGGCATCAGCGACACCGAGTTCTCCTCGGCCACCCGTTCAAGCGCAGGGATTGCCGCTCGCCAGTCGCCACCGACCGCCGAGAGCGTGGTGAACAGGATGATGGCCAGCCACCCCAAGACAATGATGGGGGCCATCCGACGAATCGTCCGCGCTACGCGGGGCGGACGGGGACGCTCAATGTCCATACGCCCTGGTCAATCCCTGAGCAGCAGCGAACGCACCAGCGGACGAGGCCCGGTCGGGCGAAGCATCGAACTGGCTGGGCGGGGGCGCACCCGCAGCGGCCACCAGAACCAGCGACCGAGCAGGGCGGCGATGGACGGCGTCATGAATGCCCGCACGACAAGCGTGTCGAACAGGAGGCCGAGCGCGATTGTGGTCCCCACCTGACCGATGGTGAGCAGGTCGCTCACGATCATGGAGCCCATCGTCGCCGCGAAGACCAAACCCGCTGCCGTCACGACCTTTCCGCTGCCCGCCACTGCACGGATCAGGCCCGTGTTGATACCCGCGGAGAGCTCCTCCTTCATGCGCGAGACCAGCAGCAGGTTGTAGTCCGAGCCGACAGCAAGCAGCACGATGACCGACATCGCCAGCACGACCCAGTGAATCTGTATCCCCAGGAAGTGCTGCCAGACGAGCACCGAGAGACCGAATGACGCACCCAACGAAAGGGCCACTGTCCCCACGATGACCAGACCGGCGATCAGGCTTCGCGTCACGATCACCATGATCAGGAAGATGAGGCACAGCGCCGCCACGGCGGCGATCAGGAGGTCGATCCGTGAGCCGTCCACCAGATCCTTGACGCCCGCGGCGGTGCCGGCGAGGTAGATCTTCGAGCTCTCCAGCGGAGTCCCCTTCAGCGACTCCTCGGCCGCGGTCCGGATGGGTTCGACACGCGCGATGCCCTCAGGCGATGCGGGATCACCCTTCTGCGCGATCAGCAGCCGCGCCGCCTTGCCGTCCGGAGACATGAAGATGTCAGCGATCCGCTTGAAGTCCTTGTTCTCGAAGACATCTGGCGGCAGATAGAAGGAATCGTCGTTGTTCGCGGCGTCGAACGCCTTGCCCATCGCTGTCGCGTTCTGGTTCGACTCCTCCATCTGGGAGAAGATGCCCGACATCGTGCTGTGCATCGTCAGCATCATCGTGCGGGTGCTCTTCATGTTGGCGATCATCGGCGGGAACTGCGTGAGGATCTGCGGCATCAGCACATCCAGCTTGTCCAGATCTGCGATCAGGTCCTGCATCTTCAGCGTCACCTTGTCGACACCGTCCAGAGCATCGAAGATGCCGCGCAGCGACCAGCAGATCGGGATGTTGTAGCAGTGCGGCTCCCAGTAGAGGTAGTTGCGGATCGGCCGGAAGAAATCGTCGAAATCGGCGATGTGGTCCCGCAACTCCTCGGTCGTCGACTGAATCTCGCGGGTGGTCTCGATCATGCTGTGGGTGGTGTCCACCATCTGCTGCATCAGCCCGTACATCCGCTGCATCAGCTCGATCATCGTGGTCATCTCTTCGGCCTGCGCCGCAAGGTCCTCCATCCGCTGCTGCTGGAACGGCATGACCAGCTTCTGGCTGGCGTTGCTCATGCTCAGCAGGAATGGCAGTGACGCGTGCTTGATCTGTGTCCCCTCCGGGCGGGTGATGGACTGCACGTTCGCCACCCCCGGTACCGCGAAGACCGCCTTGGCGAGTCTGTTCAGCACCAACAGATCCGACGAGTTGCGCATGTCGTGATCCGACTCGATCATCAGCAGGTCGGGTGATGTCAGCCGCGATTCGGGGAAGTGTCGTGCGGCAGCCTGGAAACCCTTGCTGGAGGGGATGTCCGGTGGCAGATACCTCTGATCGGTGTAGCTGGGTGTGTAACCGGGCAGAGTCAGGAGTCCGATCAGCGAAATCGCCATCGTGGCAACGAGAATCGGTCCGGGCCATCGGACGATCGCAGTGCCGATCCGTCGCCATCGGCGGGTGACGACGGGCCGCTTCGGGTCAAAGATGCGCGTACGAGAAGTCGCTGCGATGCACGCCGGCACCAATGTCAACGCAACGGCGACCGCCACCATGATCCCGATCGCGCCCGGAATGCCCAGGGGTTGGAAGAAGGGCAGCCGGGTGAAGCTCAGGCAGGCGATCGCCCCGGCGATGGTCGCACCGGATGCCAGCACCACCTTGGCGACACTGCGATAGGTGGTGTAGAACGCCTCTTCGCGGGTCTCCCCCGCCTGCCGTGCCTCCTGATATCGGCCCGTGAAGAAGATCGCGTAGTCGGTTCCGGCCGCGATCCCCACAGACACCAGAAGGTTCACGACATACGTCGTCAACCCGACGTACCCCTGCATCGCAAGCCATGCCACGACACCGCGGGCGACCTGCAACTCGATGAAGACGGTGAACAACAGGATCAGGACGAGCAGGATTGAGCGGTACAGCAGGAGCAGCATCACGAAGATGACGCTGACGGTCACGAGCGTGATCAGGATGACCGTGCGGTTACCGCTCTCCCCCATGTCGGACACGATCGCCGAGGGCCCCGTGAGGTATGCCTGCACGCCGGGCGGTGGCGGAGTCCCATCGACGATGTCCTTGACGACCTTGACCGACTCGATCGACTGCGCCTGCCCGATCTCTCCGACAAGATCCAACTGGACGAAAACCGCTTTACCGTCGGCACTCTCGGCTGCACCCTCGGTGAGCGGATCGCCCCAGAAGTCATGGACGTGCTCGACGGCCTCCGGCCGCTCCCGCAGTTGACGGACGAGGTCGTCGTAGTACCGATGGGTGTCCGGCCCGAGCTGCTGCTGGCCCTCCAACACCAGGATCGCCACTCCGCCGCCCGCGGACTCGTTGAAGGCCTCTCCCATTCGCTGCGCAGCCCGGACCGACGGTGCGTCCGCGGGGCTCAACGAGACCGACCTCTCACGTTCCACGACTTCCAGTGGGGGCACGGTGGCCCCCAGCAGGAAGGTGAAGCCGATCCAGCCCAGGATGATCAGCGGCGCGAACCGCCGGATGAAGGTGGCGATTCTGGGACGTCGGGCGGGAGCCCGCTGATCCTCCGTGGTCGGGGCGCTCATGCGGCCTTCAACAGACAGCTGGTGAACGCGTTGACGTTGTTGGAGGTCTTCTCGGCCTTCACTTCGCCGTCAACGGTGATGCGGCATCCGATGCTGTCACTGTCACCCTGAGCCATCAGGCTGCCGATCGCCGTCGCGTCACCGATGTCGAACTGCAGCGTCCAGGGCAGGCTGACGTCCGTTATGTAGCGAGGTTCTGTTTCCTCATCGAAATAGCTGATGTTCGCCGTGGTGCCCGGCGGCCCGAAAACCTCGTACACCATCTTCTTGGGGTCATAGGGCTTTGAATCGGCCACCTTGGTGTCCGCGTACGACGGGCGCTTCTCGGAACCGAAGACCCCGTGCAGGCGTGAAACGGTGAAACCGCCAGCGGCCACCACAACCAGGACGAGCAGCGGTATCCACAGCCGCCTCAAAAGCCCAAAAATCGTCGTCCTCCCCTACTTCCGCACCCCGACCCCAGTCGTCGCTCACGCGACTCAGTGCAGAAATGCCTCCCCGTCGGCCCCTCTGCATCCGATCGATGAAGGGTAACCCATGCCCGTGACCCGCATATGATCTTGTGCCAGACGCGATATGTGATCGGAACTGGCCCTTGATTTCCGGACCCGCGTACGGTTTTTCTTCGCAACCCTCGCAAAGAGGTGAGCCTGTTTAGCAGAAATCCGGCAGAAGACTTCGCCAGCAAATTCTAATTCCGCCACTGTGACGGCTATCACCAGCAGATAATTACGCAGCCTCCGCCGGAAAGGCGAAATTGTCGAAAGTGTCAGATATCGGCGCCGAAATCGTGTTCAGACGCTGCGGTCATCGCCCTGGCAAACGAGCTCACGCACCACGGGTCACAGTGATCTCCTCTCCCCAACCATGAAGCGACGGTCATCCGGACGGTCCACGGCGACGGTCGTGAGTGGGGGCTGGCACCCATCGAATCTCTCCCGCCAGCATGGCCGCCGGTTGGGGGACAACGAGGCAGACACCACCCCGGCGATCCAGGAACGTACTGGTCACAACCCGAAGGAGGCGACACCATGACCGCAGAAACCGTCCCCACGCAGGCCGGACTGGACCGTTCCATCATCGACAGGTTCACCGGCGCCGTCGAGGGCCACGCAGACGTCATCACCGACAACTACGTGCTCACCGCGCGCGGCCACGACTTCTGGGGCGTCGGCGGAACCGCCGAGCTGCTGCTCCACCCGCACACCCGCGATGAGGTCGCCGCGATCATGCGGATCGCCGCCGAGTATCGGATCCCGGTCGTCCCCCGTGGGGGCGCCTCGAACTGCTCGGGCGGGATGATGCCGGCGAGTGGCCGCGTCCTGCTGGATCTGTCGAACCTCAACCAGATCATCGACATCGACATCACCGGTCGGAAGGCCCGTGTCGAACCCGGCGTGGTCAATTCCGACCTCCAGGAGCGCCTCGCGCCTCACGGCCTGTGCTTCTCCCCCGACCCTGTCTCGGCGCACCTGGCGACCGTGGGCGGAAACCTGATCGAGAATGCCGGCGGCCCCCACGCTTTGAAGTACGGCGTGACGTACAACCACATCCTGGCCGCCGACGTCGTCCTACCGGACGGCACCACGGTGACGCTTCGCGCCGACGACGACGGTCCTGATCTCCTCGGCGTGATCATCGGATCCGAGGGCACGCTGGGCATCGTCACCGAGGTGACCGTGGCACTGCGCCCGATCGCCGCGGTGACGCACAGCCTGATGGGCGCCTTCGCGACAGCGCGTGAGGCCGCCGACACCATCGCGGCGATCGTCGCGACCGGCGTCGTGCCCGCGGCCGTGGAGTGGCTCGACCGAGACGGCATCGCGGGCCTGCAGCAGTTCTACGACACCGGCTATCCCTCGGACGCCGACTCGATCGTGCTGATGGACGTCGACGGCACCGACGCCGAGGTGCGCCGTGACCAGGCGATTGTCGAACGGGTGCTGCGTGAGCGGGCCACCGAGGTCCGGGTCGCCGAGACCGAGAAGGGCCGGGCGGCACTCTGGTACGGCCGGCTCCACGCTCCCGACTCCGTCGTGCAGAGCGGCAAGGGATTCTTCATCGGGGACGTCACCGTGCCCCGCGACCGGATTCCGGAGATGCAGGAGGCCATCCAGGCGACGGCCGCCCGTCACTCCGACGGCCTGCTGTTCATCGCCGTGTGCGGGCATGCCGGCGACGGCGATCTGCACCCCACGACCTTCTACGACAAGGACAACCCCAGGGCGGCCGCCGCACTGGAGGCCGCGAACAACGAGATCATCGCAGCGGCACTGCGTTTGGGTGGAACCATCACCGGCGAACACGGTGTGGGCACCGAGAAGATCCCATTCATGACCCAACGCTTCACCCCGGTGGAGATCTCGGCCCAGCGCTCGATCAAGACGGCGTTCGACCCGGAGGGTCTACTCAATCCAGGGGTGATGCTGCCCGAGCAGTCGCCCGCGGAACCCCCGACCACCGAGTTCGCGGACACCGTCCGCGCCGCGGTCTACGGAGATTGGGGCCCCGACCCCGGCGCGGCGCTGACCGTGGGCGGGAACACCGACGTCACCGTGAACCTGGGCAATCTCAGCCTGGTCGTCGGCGCGGACGCAACCCTCGACCAGATCCGCGGCCACCTCGACGACCATGGCGTCACCTGCCTGGCCGTTCCGGAGTCGGGCGGCGATCGGCGCATCGGTGACCTGGTGGCCACCGCGACCGGCGCCGAACGCACGCAGATCCGCCACGCGCTGCTCGGCGCCGAGGTCACCGTCGTCGACGGACAGGTGCCCGCGCGCTTCGGGGCCGAGACCATGAAGGACGTCGCCGGCTACGACACCAAGCGGCTCTACATCGGGGCCCACGGCACGTTCGGTGCGCTGAGCAGGCTGATCTTCAAGATCGGCGTGAAGCGTTAGGAGCCCTTCACCCCTCGGCCAGGCGAACAGCGCTGTGGCCGCAGTGGTGCGGACGGGTCCCGTCCGGCGCTGGCCGGAGAGGACAGGGAATCGCTGCGGCTGCGCGCGCGTTGGAGGCGGTCATGGGAGTACAGGATCTGTTCCGTCCGTTCACCGTCGGCTCACTGACCGTGCCGAACCGTTTCGCCATGGCGCCGATGACTCGGCAGGCGTCGCCGGACGGTGTGCCCGGCCCGGACGTCGCGGAGTACTACCGGCGCCGTGCCGCGGGCGGAGTCGGGCTGATCATCACCGAGGGTGTCCGGCTGCCCGATCCGGCGGCCGGGTTTCCGTACTCCATTCCCACCCTGGCCGGCGACGACGTGCTCGAAGGCTGGCGCCGCGTCGTCGACGCCGTCCACCGAGACGGGTCAACGATCGCCGCGCAGTTGTGGCATCAGGGTGCACTGCGCGACGACGCGGACGGTGTGCTGCCGGTCAGCCCATCCGGTGTCGACGGGCTGGGCAACCCCAGGGGCCGGGCACTGCGGACCGATGAACTGCCAGGCGTGGCCGGACTGTTCGCCCAGAGTGCCCGCACGGCAAAGGAAGTCGGCTTCGACGCGGTCGAGATCCACGGTGCGCACGGTTACCTGTTGGATCAGTTCCTCTGGACGCGAACGAACCTGCGCACCGACGAGTACGGCGGCTCACTGGCGGGACGCATCCGGTTCCCGGCCGAGGTGGTCGCCGCCGTCCGAAGCGCGGTGGGGCCGAACTATCCGATCATCTTCCGCTTTTCGCAGTGGAAGGCCACCGACTACGCGGCGTCCGTCGCGGCCGATCCCACCGAACTGCAGGAACTGCTCGCTCCGTTGGCGGCAGCCGGGGTGGACATGTTCCATCCGTCGACCCGCAGGCACTACGCGCCCGCCTTCCCCGATTACGACGGGGCGAGCCTGGCGGGATGGACCAAGAAGGTCACGGGTGTACCCGTGATCGCGGTGGGCTCCGTCGGATTGCAGACGCAGTTCCGCAGTGAGAAACGTGGGCAGATCATCCAACCCGCACCGGTCGATCAGCTGATCGCGCAGTTCGCGGCCGACGAATTCGACATCATCGCGATCGGGCGAGCCCTGCTCGCGGACCCGGCATGGGTGAATCGACTGCGTGACGGCGAGCTTGCGCGGTTCGAAGGATACGACCCCGAGACCGCGTTGGCGTCGCTGGCGTGAGTCCTCAAGGCGGGCACTGACCCACATTGACCCAGGTGAGCTGGGACGCTGCGCAACGGATCGGCTTTTCGAGGCCTTCGCAAAGTGGGCGATCGGCGACGGGGCACAATTCTGCGCGGCGCAGCGGTGCTTACTCCCGGTTCGACCGGGGTATGCCGCCCGCATGAGTGATCAGCCAGCAGAAGCCGACAGTTCGCTGACCGTGAAGCGGGACACCACGGCGTCCCGCGACCGGGTGTGGGCCGTGATCGCCGACGGATGGACGTACTCACAGTGGGTCGTGGGCAACAGTCGCATGCGTGCCGTCGACCCCAACTGGCCGGCGGTCGGCAGCACGATCCAGCACTCGATCGGGGTGTGGCCCGCGCTGCTCGACGACGTCACGGTGGTGGAGGCCTGTCGGCCCAAGGAGCAGCTGGTGCTGCTGGCGAAGGGCCGCCCGTTCGGCAAGGCGCGGATCACGCTCAACCTCTTCGACAACCCCGACGGCGGATGCCGCATCGAGATGGCTGAGGTTCCCGTCGGGGCCCCGATGGGGTGGATGCCCAAGCGCGTCGCCCTGGCCGCGGCATTTCCGCGCAACCGGGAGTGCACGTGGCGCCTGGCCTCGCTGGCCGAGCGGCGTACACCCGAAGACCTTTAGCGTGCGCTGTGCGGAATCGCAGGGATTGGCCCGCGACTCCGCACAGCCGCGGGCCTTTCAGTGAACCTGCGGATCGGGCGGGTTGTCCTTGGCCCTGCCGGTCACGGCGTCGCGAACGTGGTCCATCGCAGCCGTGGCCATTCCCATGGTCTTGAGGACGGCCGAGTTGGGCGGGGTGTCCGGATGCGGCCGCGTCGGCGCGAGCTTCTTGGCGGCCTCCAACTTCTCACCGAGCGCAGCCAACTCCTCCTGCGGCACCGCCTCCTGGACGAGTGGCCAGACGACGTCCTGCTCGAACGCGATGTGGTCGCGGCCCAACTGGACGAACTGCTTCAGAGCCTCCTGATAGTCCGGGTCTCCCGGCGCACCGTCCTCGAGCCGCTGCAGTAGGCGCTTTCCTTCCTGCTCCTGCTCAACGGCCTTGTCCGCCAACTCATCCCCTCCGTCGAGGTGGTCGCGCACCATCGGCCAGAAGTGCTGCTCCTCGATCGCCTCGTGCTGAGATTCGGCGATTATCAGGTTGGTCACCATTGTCTGCAGACCGCTGCTGGCCGCACCCGTTCCGCTCGGTGCTCCGTCGAGGACCTCGAGCATGCCCAGCACGCTCTTGTGGTCCTGACGCAGAAAGGTCAAGGCATCCATCAGTGTGGCTCCTCTCAGGAGGTGGCGACGTGCTGCTCGTGCGTGAAGGGTTTCTCGGCGGCCACGTCGGGCTCCCCGTCGGGGTTGGCCTCGGCGCCTTTGTTGTTGCGCAGGGACGTTCCGAGCCACTGTTCTTCGGGCTTCTCGACGTAGTCCCATTCGATGCCCTCGGGCCACGGACCCTGGCCCTCGTTCCACGGGCCGCGCACCGACCCGTCGCCGTTGCTCATGTTGAACGCGACATTCTGGAACCGCGGATCGCCTGCCAGCTGACCGGGCGGGAAGTTCACCGGCAGTTCGTTGAGCGCGGCGGTGAACTGTTGGTAGTGCGCGATCTCGCGAGTCATCAGGAAGGTCAGAGTGTCCTGGACGCCGGGGTCGTCGGTGAACTGCTTGAGATATTCGTAGACCACCTTGGCCCGGGACTCAGCCGCCAGATTGTTACGCAGGTCGACGGTGGGGTCACCGTTGGCGTCGATGAACGCTCCGGTCCAGTTGTTTCCCGCCGAATCCTTGACGTCGGGTCCGCCGCCGCTGAGCACCAGGAACATCGGATTGACTGCGACCTGGTGAATCGCCTGGTCCCGGCCGTCGCGGCTGGCGACCGCGGGCATCCAGTCGCAGCGTTGGTGGGCAAGCTTGAGGTCGTCGTTGAGTCCGTCGAGAAGCATCGTGATGGTCGAGCCGACCATCTCGAGATGGCTCAATTCCTCGGTCGCGATGTCCATGAACAGGTCGTACATCTTGGGGTTCTTCTCCCGGAGGACGAACGCCTGGGTGAAGTACTGCAGGGCAGCTGTCAATTCGCCGTTCGCCCCGCCGAACTGCTCCATGAGCAGTGAAGCGAACCTCGGATCGGGCTCATTGACCCGTACCTCGAACTGAAGATCTTTGTTATGAGTGAACACGACGCCTCCCGGCTGAATGGTGAGAAAGAGAATGCGGTCCAAAGGGCTGCAGGCCGCGACTCTCCATCGGGTACCCGGGGTCGGCGTTCACAAACTGATCAGCGCCGCGAGATCCGGTGGCCGGCCCGGCCGTGGGTCTTCGGCAAACGATTCACTAAGGACCGCGTCACCTTGGCCAGCACCACTGCGGCCAAAACCCATGGCCCGCCAACAATCAACGGATCCATCCAGGTGTGCGACTTGTCCACCCGAGTGGTCCCGACCCGGGACTTCCATCCGTGATGGGTGAACTCACTTCGGATACCGGTCTGGGTGAAGGGATTGTCGGGACGCGTGGTGAGGAACGACTCGATGTGCCCCTCGACGGCGTTGATGCGATCTGCGCCGAGCAGCAGCAGCCAGTGCGCCGCACGTCCCTCGCTGAAGCCGTAGGCATACCTGCGAACCACTCCCGACAGTCCACGCGGGGGTGTCGATGTCCCGAACACCGGCGTCAACATCGCATGTTCGATGGACCGCTCCCGCGGCCACTTCTCCGGCTGACGTTCGGGCACCTCCCAGTGCGCGCCGGTTCCCTCGGGATCGGGCCGCAGGCGGGGCACCGCCGGGCGGTCGGCGGGATCGAGATCGACCCCCCAGCCCGGAATGCGGGCTCGCAGCTCCGCACTGTCTGGAACCGGGGGATGGTCTGCCGTGTACACCATGGCATGCTCCTGTCAGCTTGCCTGCGGAAGGACGATGGGCTTGATGCAGTCGTCAAGCTTGGCCGAGAAGATGTGATAGCCGTCGGCGATGTGCTCAAGCGGAATTCGGTGGGTGACAATGTCATTCGGCTTCAGATAGCCGTTCTGGATGTGAGAGAACAGGCGTGGCCACTGACGTTTCACAGGACACTGGTTCATGCGCAGCGTCAGGCCCTTGTTCATCGCATCGCCGAACTTGACGGCGCTGAACATCGGGCCGTACGCCCCCATCACCGACACCGTGCCACCCTTGCGGACGGAGTCGATGGCCCAGTTCAGCGCGACCGGAGAACCGCCCTGCAACTTGAACTTCGCCGCCGTGACGTGTTGGAGGAAGTTGCCGTCGGCCTCGGCCCCGACGCAGTCGATCACCGAGTCGGCACCGAGATGTCCAGTGGCCCTTTTCATCTCAACGACAATGTCGTCGTACTCAGCGAAGTTCCGCGTCTCGGCATGTGCGAAGGTGCGCGCCTTGTCCAGACGGTTCTCCAGGTGGTCGATCACGATGACACGGCCCGCACCCATCAGCCACGCCGATTTCGCGGCGTACAGCCCCACCGGACCAGCACCGAAGACCGCGACGGTGTCGCCTTCAGCAATGTCGGCGAGTTGTGCGCCGAAATATCCGGTCGCCAGCGCGTCGGTACACAGCAGTGCGTCCTCGTCGTCCATCCAGTCCGGAATGAGCGCGGGTCCGACGTCTGCGAACGGCACCCGGACGAATTCGGCCTGACCGCCGTCGTATCCGCCGCAGGTGTGCGAGTAACCGTAGATGCCGCCGACCGCCGTGGCGTTCGGGTTGACGTTGTGACAGTTCGAGTACAACCCGCGGGCGCAGAAGTAACACGAGCCGCAGTACACATTGAACGGGACCATCACCCGGTCACCGGCCTTGAGGTTCTGCACTGAGGGGCCCACCGCCTCAACCACGCCGATGAACTCGTGGCCGAAGGTCATGCCGACCCGGGTGTCGGGCATCATTCCGTGATAGAGGTGCAGGTCAGACCCGCAGATTGCCGCCATGGTCACCCGCACAATCGCGTCGTTGGGGTGTTCGATCGCCGGCATGTCCTTCTCTTCGACCCGCACTTTGTATGGGCCTCGATAGACCATTGCACGCATACGCCCTCCTCGATCGGGGTCTCTCGTCGCGCTTACCCCGTTTGACACCCCCAAAACTCACGTCGGCGCACACGGCACCACGACATCCCCTTCCCCAGGCATTCGCAGGAGATGCCCGTCAGCCGGACATCGAAACCGGTTCGCACCGAGACTGCGGATATCCCACGCCCGATCCGGGTATGCCCATCCGACACCGCGCCCTCGGCGACGCAGTGATGCTCGGAGCACAGGAGACCTGGATGACATCAGCGGAGGCAACCGCAGCAGCGCCGGAGAACGCTGCCCCCGACGGCAGACTGAAGCGCGGGATCACCGGTCCCCTGCTGTTCCTGTTCATCCTGGGGGATGTGCTCGGGGCCGGAATCTACGCACTGATGGGCGTCCTGTCGGAAAAGGTCGGCGGAGCACTGTGGGCGCCGCTGGTGGTGGCGCTGGTGCTCGCGCTCCTCACCGCCGGCTCCTATGCCGAACTCGTCACGAAATACCCCCGGGCCGGGGGCGCCGCGGTGTTCGCCGAGCGGGCGTTCAAGCGTCCCGTCGTGTCCTTCCTGGTCGGCTTCTGCATGCTCGCCGCCGGGGTCACGAGCGCGGCGGGTCTGGCGATCGCCTTCGCTGGTGATTACCTCAACACATTCACTGATGTCCCGGCCGTCCCCGCCGCCATCGGCTTCTTGGCCCTCGTGGCAGCACTCAACGCCAGGGGCATCAGCGAGTCGGTGAAGAGCAATGTGGTGATGACGGCGATCGAACTGACTGGCCTGCTCATCGTCGTCATCGCGGGTGCGGTCATGCTCGGGGGCGGACGCGGCGACATCGGTCGCGCCAGTCAGTTCCCGGAAGGCGCCAGCCCTGCGATGGCGATCCTGGCCGGGGCGATCATCGCCTACTACTCCTTCGTCGGATTCGAGACGTCGGCGAACGTCGCCGAGGAGATCAGACATCCGAGCCGGGTCTATCCGACCGCGCTCTTCGGGGCCCTCATCACGGCGGGTGTCGTCTACGTGCTGGTCGGATTGGCCAGTGCCGCGGTTCTCGCCCCCGCGGATCTGGCCTCGTCGTCCGGTCCACTTCTCGACGTCGTGTCCGCCTCGGGACTGGGCGTGCCGGACTGGGTGTTCAGCGCCATCGCACTCGTCGCCGTCGCCAACGGCGCGCTGCTGACCATGATCATGTCGAGCCGACTGGCGTTCGGCATGGCCGAGCACGGGCTTCTCCCTGGCGTTCTCGCGCGGGTGCTGCCGCAGCGACGAACACCGTGGGTCGCGATCGTGTCCACCACCGTGGTGGCGATGCTGCTGACGTTGGTCGGCGGTCTGTCCACACTTGCCGAGACGGTGGTCCTGCTGCTGCTGTTCGTGTTTCTGTCCACGAATGTGGCGGTGCTGGTGCTGCGCCGAGACGCTGTCGAGCACGGCCATTTCAGGGTGTGGACGGCCGTCCCGGTGCTGGGGGTGGCCTCCTGCGTCCTGCTGCTCACGCAGCAGTCGGCCAAGGTCTGGCTGTTCGCCGCGATCCTGCTCGCAGTCGGCGTCGTCCTGTACGTCGTCGCACGCGCAGCCACCCGCAGAACCGCGGGCCAGCCGTAACAGATCTGCCGTCCGGGTGACCGCGTGAGGCGTGGTCACCTCGAAGAACCCGAGGTTGGACGGTGCCCGGGGCACGGTTCTGGAAAAGTGATGTTGTGACCAACCAAGCTCGGGGGCGGGCGGCGCGGGCCCGATGGGGACTTCCGACCGCCTGCGTCGTGGTGATGATCGTCTTCGCCGCGCTGACCCCGGCATCCGACCGGGATGTCCTTCCAGCCCCACAGCGGCCGGCGATCACCGGCCCGATGCAACTGCTGCTCGCCGCCTCCACCGACCTCGGTCCGGCCCGCGCGGACCGGGTCCAGCTCACCGCTTCGCTGCACGCCCCCGATCAACCGGTCGCGCTGCGCGCCTGGGCCCGCGAGCGCGGCCTGTCCGTGCGTTGGCGACCGGACGACAACTGGGCGATCCTGGAGGGCCCCCCGTTGGCTGTGTCGCGCGCGCTCGACCTGGATGTGCACGACTATCGGGGTCGCCGCGGCCAGCAGTTCTACGCCTCGCCGCAACAACCCCAGATCCCCGAGGCGCTGCGGCATGAGGTCCAAGGGCTGGGCCGAATTCTCAGCTACACACCGCACCACACGTCCGTGCCGGGACGGCCGGGCATCGTTCCCCGAGACGTACCCGACCGGGCCCTGACGCCCGCGACCATGCTCACCGCGTACAACGCGGACCGCCTCGCCCGCGACGGCTTCACGGGCAAGGGGACCACGATCGTCATCTTCGCCTTCGACGGATTCGATCAGGCCGATCTCGACACCTTCTCCACAATGTTCGACCTGCCGACCTTCACGCCCGAGGTGGTCGGTGGTCAGCCGGGACCTCCCGCGGCGGAACTGACCATGGATCTTCAAGTCACGCACGCCATCGCCCCTGACGCGCGCAAAGTCGTGGTGAACGCGCGTCCGACGGTCGAGGGGCCAGGCGGCTATGAGCGGATCGGCCAGATGCTCGAGGACACCGACCGACGGTATCCCGGTGCGGTGTGGAGCTTTTCGATCGGCTGGGGCTGCGACAGATTGATCACCGCCGCCGACCTGGCCCCCGTCCAGTCCGCACTGCGGCGCGCCCAGTCACACGGTACGGTCGCCTTCAACGCCAGCGGCGACCTCGCGGGCCTGGAGTGCAAGGGCGGTGCGGACTGGGACTCCCCGCCCGGCGAGACTGACATCGGTCTGGACTCGGTGGCCTCGCTCCCCGAGATGACCAGCGTGGGCGGGACGACCCTGTCGACCGACGCCGACGCGAAGTGGATCGGCGAACAGGCTTGGTTCGACCCTCCCCTGTCACAGGGCACCGGCGGCGGAGTCTCCACACTGTTCGACACACCGTCGTGGCAGCAGAGTGTCGCGGACACCCTGCCCACGGAGCGCGCGGCAGGACGGCGGCTCACCCCCGATGTCGCGGCGGTCGCCGACTCCTTCACGGGAATGACCATCGTTCTGGGACAACAGGTCTACGTCGGCGGCGGCACGTCGCAGTCCGCCCCGATCTGGGCGGCCTTCACCGCGATCATCACCCAGTATCTGATCGCCAACGGCGGCGGCCTGATCGGAGAGATCAACCCGCTTCTGTATCGCATCGCACAGGGCGCTCCATTCCCAGCGTTCCGCGATGTCACACTCGGCGGAAATGCCGTCGACACCGCAGGCCCGGGTTATGACCTCGTCAGCGGCCTCGGCACACCGGATGTCGACAACCTCGCACGCAACCTGCTGATTCTGCAGAGGACGGGACTGTGAGCGAAGACGCGGCCGTCGAGCGGCCCACGATCGAATGCGGCGTGTGCCAGATCGATGTGCCCGCGGGCGAGTTCTGTGGACTCTGTGGCGGACACCTGGACGATGCGCCCCGCAACAGCCCGGAATGGCTGCGTTGGGGGGCTTTCAGCGCATCCCCTGGCGAACATCTGCTGACACCCAACGTTCTCAGCACGCTGTTCCCGCATCTGCCGCCCCGCTCCCGGTTCCCCTTCCTGGTGGGACTGGCACTGCTGATCATCGCACTGGCCGCGGCAACGCTGTTCAAGCTCCCCGCAGCGCTGATCACCGTTGCGGCACTGGGACTTCCGCTGCTTTTTCTGATCTACCTGCAGGAGGCCGACGTCTACCGCGACATCTCGTCGGCGACGCTGGTGATCACCTCGGCCTTGGGGATCGGACTCGGGGTGGGATGGGTGCTGCTGACCGGTGCCGCCGCAGCGCGGGCGTACGGCGTGCCGCTGGGGGCGGGCATCTCCGGGTTCCGGATTCTGCGCGACGGATTCGGTGTGCCCCTGGGGGCGCTGCTGCTCATGCTGGTACCCGCGGCGCTGATGCGCGTGCTGGGACCGCGCCGCCGCCTGGAGGCGCTCGACGGGTTCGCCCTCGGCGCGCTCGGGGCGCTGATGTTCACTGCCGCAGCGACGCTGACCCGACTCGCACCACAGTTCGCCGTCGGCATGGTGGCCCGCTCCCGGCCGATCGAGGGCCTGATGGTGGAGGCCGGGATCCGCGGGATCGCGGTGCCGCTCACCGCCGCATGCGTGGGTGGGCTCATCGGCACCGCACTGTGGTTTCGCCGTCCACCCAACAAGAGGCACCAGCACCGCAGTTATGTACGCGTCGTGCTGGCCCTCTTGGGCCTCACGGTCATCGCGCTGTACGCCGCGATCGGACTCATCGACATCGCCCGCGTGCCCCAGTTCCTGCAGTTGGCCGCGCATCTGGCGATCGCCGCCATCGCACTTCTGGCACTGCGGATCGGAATCCACCTTGCCCTCCTG
Source organism: Mycobacterium sp. ACS4331 (assembly GCF_001667265.1). Lineage (GTDB taxonomy): Bacteria > Actinomycetota > Actinomycetes > Mycobacteriales > Mycobacteriaceae > Mycobacterium. The sequence continues at coordinate 70,176 of NZ_LZHW01000087.1, forward strand.
CACGAACAGCATGATGAGCCCGACCAGGACGAACCGCTGATCTGCTGGCAGTGCGGCCACGTCGTGCCCGACATGCCGTTCTGCGCCGCCTGTGGCGCGTCCACGCAGGCGTCCTCACGCACATCGAGGCGGTATCGCCGCGAACACCGCCCCGTACAACAGGATTCGGAGAACCCGGCATGACCACCGAAGCACCGGGGCACCGCTACTTCCCGGGTACCTACGTGGCGCCGGAGATGCCCAAGACGTCGTACCGCAGACTCGTGGTGGTCTGGGTCGCCGCGATCGCGGTCGTGACGGCGGGGCTGGTCAGCCTTTCGGGTGCACTCGAGAAACCCCCGGCTCGCTTCGTGTGCCCGCCGGACTGCGGCGCACCGCCGATGGGCAAGCCGGTGGCGTTCAATCCACGCTTCACCGCGCCGGACGGCGCCTTCTCGGTGTCCTACCCGCCGCCCGAGAAGGCTTATCGGGTGACCACCCAAAACGACGGTGTGACAGCCGATCTGCTCGACGGCGACGGCGGAACACTGCGCCTGTTCAGTGTGCCCGCCGCCGGTCGGACACCGAAGCAGATCGCGACCGAGTTGGTGCGCAGGACCTTTCCCGACACCAGAACGGCGTACGAGATCCCCAACGCCATGGTCGGTTACCACCCCGGATACGGTGTGGTGGCCGACTGCTGGCCCCAGGCCATGACAGCCAACTACTCCCGCATGCGGATTCTCGTCATGGTCGCGGTCAAGAACGACCTGGCACTGGTGGCGGGCGCCGTCGGCCCGTACCACCGATTCGGCCCCGACTTCGGGCCCGGCCTGCCGTCTGCGGCCAACCTTCAGGTCGCCGTGGACATGGGCAGGTACGTCAACAGCTTCCGCTGGCGCGACGACCCACCGCGATGACCGAGGCAGCCTCCTGGGGAGGCTGCCTCGGTGTCACAGTTTTCGGCTGCGTCGCTCAGTCGCCCGGGCCGACGTTGTCCGGGTTGATCTCGCCGGGCTGAATCGGCTTCGGCTCCAGCGAACCCTTCGTGGTGGGCACCAGGGTCTCCTCGGCGGGAGTGGTCGTGGTGGTGGTCGTGGTCGTCGTGGTGGTGGTCGGCTCTTCCTTCGACTCGCCCTGGCACCCGACAACCGCGAACATCAGACCTGCGCCGACCGCGGCCGACACGAGCGTCCTGGCGGTGACCTTTGAAACGACTGACATCTGCAGCCCCTTACTCGTTACTGGGGGCACAGTGCATCCACTCAGGCCCCGACGAATATGACATTACCTGACAGCGACACCACTCACATGTGCAAACGATCCGGGCCAACCCAGCCGAGCGGGTTTGAACCGGCGCGGGACGGCTATGCGTAGTTGATGAACACCGCCACGGCGGGCACACACGGTGCGTGGAAGCATGACGAGCGGTCAGAGACGCAGACCGAGAGACTCGACCGCAACTGGGCCAGCCTCCTCCAGGAACTCCGCGTGGTGCTGACCGGGGTTCAACTGATCACGGGGTTTCTGCTGACACTGCCCTTCCAGCAGCGCTTCACGACTCTCGACACCGAGTTCCGGCAGCTCTATCTCGCGACGGTGGCATCCTCGATCGCGGCGACGGTGTTCCTCACCGCCCCAGTGGCCATGCACCGTCTGATGTTTCGCCGGCACCTGCTGCGTCACCTGGTCACGTTGTCCCATCGCCTGACCCTTGTCGGTCTACTGCTGCTGGGTGCGACGCTGGCCGGAGTGGCCGCGATGATCTTCGACGTCATCGCCGGCCGGCCCGCCGGTGTCGCCGCCGGAGTCTGCACGCTGGTCACATGGATCGTGTTGTGGGTGTTGTCACCCCTGACGGCCAGGCGCGGCACGAAAGCGGATGTGCTTCGGTGACGCAGTCCGCGCTCGCAGCGTCACCGACCCGCGTTGCGCGCCAGATCAATCGCGTACTGATTGACGAACGTGCCCGCACCGGGTTCGCCGCGGTCGCATGACCCGTCGGATTCGCCGACCCGCTTGATCCACAGATAGGCGTCGGCATGCGGACCGGCGGTGGCCGTGGTCGGCGGGGTGCCCAACGCTCGCCCCTTGGGATTGCACCAGTTGAGCGCACCGTCATGCTCCGGTCCGGCGCCGTTGCGCGAGGTGTCGATCACGTAGTGCGCGCCATTGGTGAGCCCTGAGATCGTCTCTCCGTAGCCGATCTGCTCTTCGGTCGTGTAGTAGTTCGTGACGTTGAGGCTGAACCCGCGCGCCCGGTCCACGCCGACTTCATTCAGCCTGGCGGCCATGTCCTCAGCGCTCAGCCACCGTGAGTGCCCGCCGTCGATGTACACCGCCGCCGCGGGATCCCGAGTCAGGGCGTCGACGGCATAGCGGATCAGATCGAAGCGTTCCTGCCGCTGATCGGCCGAAAGACAGTCGGCCATCGCCAGAGCGTCGGGTTCGAGGATGATCACCGCGCGCGAACCACCCAGGCCGGCCGACACGGCGTCGATCCACTGGCGGTAGCCGTCGGCCGAACCGAACCCGCCCGCGGCGTAGCTGTAGCAGTCACGATGGGGCAGGGCGTAGATCGCCAGCACCGGTGTCGCACCGACCGCATTCGCCGCGCCGACCAGCCCGCTCACCGTTCCGGTGACTGTGGACGCGGGGAATGCCTGGTCCAGCCAGTAGGCCTGCGGGGTGTTGGCGATGTAGTCGAGTTGGGGGCTCGGCGGGTTGGCCGCCTTCGCCGCGCGCGCCGCCTTGGAGATGGGGTCGACGTAGAACGTCGTACCGTCCAGCGGGTTGGCCTCGCTGGCCAGCCGGATCGTCGGCGAAGGCCCGGGTTGAGCCGGCGCCGTCACACCCACACCGACCAGGGCCGCAACGGCGACGAGGGGAGTTATCCAGCGCGCGACTGCACCATCTGAGAACACCACCGCAAAATAACCGGGCTTATGGCCGAATGCCAATCCGCCCCCGCCGGAATATCCGATGCGCTCGCCGCCTTGAATGCTCCATGAACAATCCACTCAGCGGCAGGACCGCCCTCGTCACCGGCGCCACCGCGGGAATCGGCTACGCCATCGCCAGACAGCTGGCCGCCGCAGGCGCCGAGGTCACAGTGCATGGCCGCAACGCGGAGCGCGGGGCAAAAGCCGTGCAGGACATCGAGAATGACGGCGGCCGGGCGCTGTTCGTCGCCGCCGACCTGGCGAAGATCGACGATGTCCGCCGGCTCGCAGAGGAGGTCGGCGACGTCGACATCCTGGTGAACAACGCGGGTGTCTATCGGTTCGCCGGCACCCTCGAGACCACCGACGCCGACTTCGATGAGCAGATCGGCATCAACCTGCGCGCACCATACCTACTGGTGCAGGAGCTGGTGCCCGGCATGCTCGAGCGCGGGGACGGCATCGTGATCAACGTCAGCACCGTGGCGGCCAGCACGCCGGCGGCCGAGGCCGGCATCTACGGCGCGGGCAAGGCCGGGCTCGAACTGCTCACCAAGCTGTGGGCCGACGAGTTCGGCGCTCAGGGGGTGCGCGTCAACGCCGTCGCACCCGGACCCACGCAGACCGAGGGCACCGCGGCGCTCGGCGATCAGCTCATCGAAGGACTGGGCCGCACAACGGCTTTGGGCCGCACCGCGACCGCCGACGAGATCGCCAACGTCGTGACGTTCCTCGCCTCCCCCGCCGCGAGCTATGTCAACGGAGCAATCCTCGCCATCGGTGGCGGCTCTCTGGCCATCCGACCCGCGGCCTGACCCCCGCAGTCGAGGCCCACCTCGCGCCGAGAACTGCCTTATTCGCAGGCCCACCTGAGGCGGTTTCACGGCAACTTTCGGCGAGGAATCCCGCTGGGTGTCACCGCGGATGTGCGATGGTGAGGTCATTCGGCGTCGACGACAGGAATCGCGTGCGATGAGCCAGTTGAATCCCGCTCAGACGATCATCCGCGTGCCTGCCGACTTCGCCTGGCAGACGCCGCCCGGCGCGCCGCCCGGCTCCGTCGAGGAGGCCGTGCTGAACGGGAGTGAGACGGCCACCGGGCAGTACCTGGTCCTGATGAAATGGCACCCGGGATATTGGAGTGCGCCGCACTTCTACCGCACCGACCGACTCTGCGTGGTGCTGTCCGGTGTCTGGTGGTGCAACAGCGGCGCGGACTTCGACCCCGCCCAGGCGGTGGCGGCACCGGCTGGGTCTTTCGTGCACCGGGTCGCGGGGACACCTCATTTCGACGGCGCCCACCACGACGCCGCAGAACCGGCTGTCATCGCGGTCACCGGCATCGGCCCCGTCGAGCAGACCTGGGTGCACCCGACAGAGCCGCCGCTGCGGACATTCTGACTACAGGTCGGACACCTGACCCCCGTCGACCCGCCACGACCGATCCAAGCGGACGTTCTGCAGCATCCGCCGATCATGGGTCACCAGCAGCAGTGCGCCGTCGTAGGCGTCGAGCGCCTGCTCAAGCTGTTCGATCGCGGGCAGGTCGAGGTGGTTCGTCGGCTCGTCGAGCACCAGGACGTTGGTGCCGCGGGCCTGCAGCAGCGCCAGCCCGGCTCGGGTGCGCTCACCCGGGGAGAGCTCGTCCACCGAGCGCTCCACGTGGTCTGCACCGAGGCCGAACTTCGCCAGCAGTGTCCGCACCTCGGCCGTCGACCAGGTCGGCACCTGCTGCTCGAAACGGTCGACCAGACGTCCGGGACCGGAGAACTCGGCGCGCGCCTGGTCGATCTCGCCGATGGCGACGTTGGCGCCCAGGCTCGCCCGGCCCTCCTCGGGCTCCAGTCGGCCCAGCAGCAGCCGCAGCAGCGTCGACTTGCCCGCGCCGTTGGGCCCGGTGATCCCGATCCGCTCACCCGCATCGACTTGGAGTGAAACCGGACCAAGAACGAAATCGTCCTGTCGCACAACGGCATTGGCGAGGGTGGCCACCACCGAACTGGATCGCGGAGCGGACCCGATGGTGAACTGCAGGGTCCACTCCTTGCGCGGTTCGGCGACCTCTTCGAGGCGCGCGATCCGGCTCTCCATCTGGCGGACCTTCTGTGCCTGCTTCTCGCTGGACTCGGTGGCGGCCCGCCGGCGGATCTTGTCGTTGTCGGGAGCCTTGCGGATCGCGTTGCGGACCCCCTGGCTCGACCACTCCCGCTGGATTCGGGCGCGGGCCACCAGATCGGCCTTCTTCTCGGCGAACTCGTCGTACTGCTCACGCCGGTGCCGACGCGCGATCTCGCGCTCCTCCAGATAGCTCTCGTACCCGCCGCCGTAGACGGTCGTGGTGTTCTGCGCCAGATCGAGTTCGAGCACCGCGTTGACGCTGCGAGCCAGGAACTCGCGATCGTGGCTCACGAGAACCACGCCGCCCCGCAGGTCGCGGACGAACTGCTCCAGGCGTTCGAGACCGTCGAGGTCCAGGTCGTTGGTCGGCTCATCAAGCAGCACGATGTCGAACCGCGACAGCATCAGCGCGGCCAGCCCCACCCGTGCGGCCTGCCCGCCGGACAGCGCCGTCATGGGTGTCGTCTCGGGCCGCACAGCCTCGGAGTCGAGTCCCAGATCCGCCAGCACGGCGGGCAGCCTCTCGTCGAGATCGGCCGCACCGGTGGCCAGCCAGTGGTCGAGCGCGGCGGCATACACCGTCGCCGGATCGGTGCCCGCGGGGCTCTGGTCCGGATCGGCCAGGGCAGCTGCTGCGGTCTCCATGGCCAGGGTCGCCTCGGCACATCCGGTGCGGCGGGCGATGTACGCCGCGACCGTCTCCCCCGGCACGCGCTCGTGCTCCTGCGGAAGCCACCCGACGAACGCGTCGACCGGTGCGACGCTCACGGTGCCGTCGAGCGGTTCGAGGTCCCCGGCGAGGATCCGCAGCAGAGTGCTCTTACCCGCGCCGTTGGCGCCCACGACCCCGACCACATCGCCCGGCGCCACGGTCAGGTCGACGCCGGAGAACAGGGTGCGATGGGCGAATCCGCCGGCCACGTTCTTGGCCACGAGCGTTGCGGTCATGACCGCAATGCTCCCAGATCAGCTGGGGACGGCTGCCTTCAGTGAGGCCAGCGCCGCGGTGCTGAGCCGGGTGAGCTCCTCGGCCTCGGCGGGTTCGAGCGCAGCCGCGAAAATCTCGGCCATGCGCCGGTTGGTGGCCTGCTCGACCTCGTCGTAGCGGTCCTTCTTGTCGGCGCCGTCCGCGTACGGTTCGGCCCAGCCGAACATCGCGGCGTACTGCGGTCCCTTGTTGAGCATGTGTGCCTCGATGGGCGAGATACCCGAAATGGTCAGCGCGTTGAAATGCACCGCGGCCCGCAGTTCGCGCAGCACGAACATCACCTGCAACGCCCGGGCGGGCGCATCGTCGGCCAGCGGCATCGCGCGCCATCCGGCATACAGCGGCAGGCCCGCGATGGGCGTCGCGGCGATGAGCTTCTCGCCCAACGCTGCGATCCGGTCCAGGCCTTCAGCACCGGCCAGGTACTTGCGTCCGAAGTCCGCCGCCTGCGTCCAGTACTGCTGCGCAGCACCGTCGGCTCCGCGGACCGCCACGCCCTCATCCCACAGCGCCGCCAGTCCGACCGGTTCGAAGACCGCGAACACCGCGCCGACGGTGTCACCGCTGGCGTCGCCCAGCACTCCGCCGCGACCCGCCACATAGCCCGCCAGTGGGTTCTCGTATCCGGCGGCGACGCTCGCACCGAAGGTCTCCGGGTGCAGCATGAAGACCGCGACGGCCTCCTCCATCGCCGCGCCGGTCTCGGTGGCAGCGTCCAGCATGACGGTGTCGCTCATCGCGGTGACTCCTCAGTGAGTAGCAGTGACCTGGGTCGCAGCCGAACCCTACCGACTGCCCATATCGCCGGTCTCGGGAACGCCCTCAGCGACGGCGTACCGCAGCAGGACCACACCGTTGGGGCTGGCCGCCGGCGGTTCCAGCAGCGTGAGGTTGGTCGGAACGGCGCCGCCGTCGAACACCTTCTTTCCGGTGCCCAACACGATCGGGTGCACCCACAGGTCCAGTCGGTCGAAGAGTTTCTTGCGGAGCAGTGTCTGCACGAGGTTCAGGCTGCCGACGACCTTCACATTCTCGTGTCGGTCGCGGACCTCGCTCACGGCCCCGGCCAGATCAGCGCCCAACTGCGTCGATCCGGCCCAGGAGAGATCGGGATTGCCGCGGGAGGCCACGTACTTGGGGATGCTGTTGAACAGCGTGGCGATCTCGTTGTCGGTGCCGCCCTCCTGGTGCGGCCAGTGGGCGGCGAAGATGTCATACGTTCGCCTTCCCAGCAGGAGCGCGTCCGTGCCCTCGTACGCGGCACCGACCTGCGCGCCGCTGACCTCGTCGATCAGCGGCGCCTGCCAACCGCCGAAGGTGAACCCGTCCGGATCCTCGTCCGGGCCGCCGGGCGCCTGCCCGACGAGGTCCAGCGTGGCGAACATCTCGATATGGATCAAACCCATGCGTAACTCCCGATGACTTGGTGGTATCGGGTAGACCTCCGGGCATCGGCGGACTCATCGCGACCCCGCTGACGTGCATCGGCTTTTCTGGGCTCGGTGCATGCGCGTTAGGGTGCTGGGGTCGCCCTCAGCGAATACGCCGATAGAAGAGTTGAGCAGATTCATGACCGCAGCAGCAGACACGTCGACCCTTGAATCCCGCGTCGGCCACTACTACCAGATGGACGGCACCTACCTGGTGGGCCGCGAGAAGATCCGCGAGTTCGCCCGAGCCGTGCAGGACTACCACCCTGCGCACTGGGATGTCGACGCCGCCAAGGCGCTGGGATACACCGGTCTGGTCGCCCCGCTGACCTTCACCTCAGGGCCGGCCATGGCCTGCAACCAGCACATGTTCGAGTCGGTCGTCGTCGGCTACGACATGTACCTGCAGACCGAGGAGGTCTTCGAGCAGCACCGCCCGATCGTGGAGGGTGACGAGCTCACGATCGACATCGAACTGGCATCGGTGCGCCGGATCGCCGGCCGCGACCTGATCACGGTCACGAACACCTTCACCGACACCGCGGGTGAGGTCGTGCACACGCTGCACACCACCGTCGTCGGCGTGGGCGCCGAGGAGGTCGACGCCGCGATTCGGCCGGCCGTGCAGGGCGTGATGATGCACGGCATCAACATGCTCGGCGCCGAGGAGTCCGAGGCTCCGTACGTCAAGACCGTCCGCCCCGAGGGTGAGCTTCGGATCGCGACGGCCGGGATGACGCGCACGCCCGCATCGCCGTCGTTCGACGACCTGAAGGCGGGCGACGAGCTGCCGGTGCATCAGACCCGACTGTCCCGCGGCGACCTGGTCAACTACGCGGGTGTGGCCGGCGACGCCAACCCGCTGCATTGGGACGAGAACATCGCGAAACTGGCCGGGCAGGAGGACGTCCTCGCGCACGGCATGCTCACGATGGGGCTGGGCGCCAGCTTCGCCTCCTCGTGGACTGGCGATCCCGGCGCGGTGACTCGTTACGCCGTCCGGCTCTCGCAGCCCGCGATCGTGCCGGCCACCGGAGCCGAGATCGAGTACAGCGGCAAGATCAAGTCGCTGGATCCCGAGACCCGTTCCGGCGTCCTGCTCGTCGGCGCCAAGTCGAGCGGCCGCAAGATCTTCGGCCTGGCGACGCTCAACGTGCGCTTCCGCTGACAGCGTCGGCGCCGGGCTTCATGATGAGCGGGTGAATCGCTCAGGCCAGGGGGTCGCATGAAGATTCTGGTGCCCGACACCATCGAGCTCGAGCTTGAACCGATCGAAGATGTCGTTGTCGTCCAGTACGCGGTGGCGGAGCCGATCCCCGATGAGCACACCGACGCTCAGATGCTGGTCGTCTGGGGCAATCCGCCCGCTGCCCTCGCGCGGGAGGCCAAGCGGCTGCACCGGCTGGAGTTCGTGCAGTCACTGTTCGCCGGGCCGGATTCTGCGCTGGCAGCGGGTTTCGCCGAGAACGTGCTGATCGCCGGCGGTCAGGGTCTTCACGATGCGACGGTCAGCGAGCACGCGCTGGCGTTGATATTGGCTGCCGCGCGCCAACTTTCGCGCACCGTCCGAGCCCAGATCGGGCACCGTTGGGCAGGTGAACTGGTGGGGCTGCAGGCGTTCGAGAATCAGCGGGCGTTCACGACCCTGCAGGACGCTCACGTCGCCATCTGGGGATTCGGCGGCATCGCCCGCAGCCTCGCCCCGCTCCTGCGAATGCTCGGCGCCCGGGTGACGGGCATCGCCCGTTCGGCACGCACCGAGGACGGCGTCGACGTGGTGTCCACCGATCGGCTGGCTGAGGTGCTGCCGACGGCCGACGTGCTGGTGATGATCCTGCCGTCGACGCCGGAAACCGCTCACGCTCTTGGGGAGTCGGAGTTGCGGCTGCTGTCGAATCACGCGTGGCTGGTCAACGTCGGGCGGGGCATCACCGTCGACGAGGCCGCCCTCGTGCACGCGCTGCGCGACGGGCGCCTGGCCGGCGCAGCCCTGGACGTCGCCGAAGTCGAGCCCCTGCCAGTCGATTCGGACCTCTGGGATCTGCCCAACGTGATCATCACCCCGCACATCGCCGGCGGTCGGCCCCGCGGCGCCAGCGCGCTGATCACCGAGAACGCCATCGCGCACATGACCGGTGGCGTGATCCGGAATCTGGTGCCGCGCTGAGTAGTGGGAGGCGGTGCCGCTTCGATTCAACCGGCCGTCGCCAACGCAACGTCACGGCGCGATGTGCAGCACTTGCTCGGCGTTGAGGTGGCTGATCCTGGCCCGATCGGCGTTGGTGATCGGGGCTGCCGTCAAAAAGGCTGTCGCAGTGAGGATGTCCTCATACGGATAGTCGGTGGCAAACAGGACGTGCTCTGACCCCAGCGCCGACAGCGCGCACAGCAGGGGCGCGTCGTCGCAGACCCCACTGGTGGTCACATAGAGATTGCGGCGCAGGTACTCCGACGGATGTTCGAGCGCGAGTTCGATGCCGTGGTGACGGTGCCAGTCCCAGCGCGAGTCCAGTCGCCACAGGGAGTAGGGCAGACTCTCACCCATGTGCCCGAGCAGCAGTTTGGCACCGGGGAAGTCGTCGAACACACCGCCGAAGATCAGCCGCAGCGCATGCGTGGCGGTGTCGGTGCCCCAACTCCACATCGGCCCGATCAGCTCGGGATGGCCGCCGATGACGTGCGGAGTGTCGTAGCCGTTCGCCGGGTGCAGGTACAGCGGCACGTTCAGGGCTTCGGCGCGCGCCCACACCGCCCGCAGCGGGGGCGCATCCAGGTAGACACCCTGAGTGTGGGCGTTGACCAGGGCTCCACACAGCCCCAACTGCTCGACCGCGCGCTCGAGTTCCTTGGCCGCCGCCTCGGGGTTCTGCAGCGGCAGCGCGGCGAATCCGCCATACCGGGTCGGATTCGCGGCGATCAGTCCCGCCAGGAAGTCGTTCACCTCAGCCGCCCGGGTCACCGCGACCTGCGGGTCCGGCTCGGCCTGGATGCCCGGTGCGGTCAACGAAAGGACCGCCATGTCGACGCCGGCGGTGTCCATGTCCGCCAGTCGCCCTTCGGCCAGATCGGTCAGCCGGCGGGAGGCTTCCCGCCAGATCTCGGGTTGGGCCAGGTCCCTGGTCGCATCGCTGTAGTGCGCGAGTTCACTGGTCAGGAAATGCTCTTCCAACGCGATGGTGCGCACCGTCGCCCCCGCTTCCGCCCCTGATCCCAACCCCGGCCTCGACGCTACTCCGGATTGCCGGCACCGCCGGTGGAACGGCGGATGCCACCCGCGGGTCTACGGATGCCGATGCGCGGAGTCGTAACCGCCGTGCAACGGCTGGTTCTCCACTCCGGGATAGAACTGTTCGGTGGGCCCGACGTTCACCCATCCGCCGAGTTTGGTCACCAGGTGCGGCGCGAACACCGACAGGTACAGGGCGTGACCGATGACGATGGCCGAGACGATCGCGACAATCCAGGACTGTAGGCGCGTCTTCGAAATCTTGTCGGCCCAGATCTCGATGACGTTGCGGCCCTGCGCGTCGCGGCGGGCCAGCAGGTAGGTGAACGTCATCATCTGGATGCCCATCGCAATGGAGTCGTAGATCGGGTACTGGTACTGGGTTCCCTCGAAGATCGCCAGGCCCGGGATGACGTAGCCGTAGTAGAAGTTGCCCAACCGGGCGCCGAACAGGGCGTTGAAGCAGAACGCCCAAGTGAACCCCACGGCGAACCCGACGGCCAGCAGGGTCTGGGGTTGTCGCCACCCGGTCTTCCGGACAATCCGTCGTCCCAGCGCCGCCCCGACCAGGGCCGGAAACACGAAGTAGGAGATGTAGCCGATGGGCACCTGCGCCGGCAGGCCACCCCAGGTCATGTTCATCGGCCACCACTCCGGCATGCGCGGCAGGCCCGGCGGGAACTGCGCGTACACCGCCCAGTCATAGGGCGCCTCTATCCACGAGAAGGACAGCGCCGACAACGACAGCAGCAGCAGCGCATGGGGTCGGTGCTGCTTCCAACTCAGGTAGATGCCGGCGAACAGGAAGGACAGGCCACCGACGTAGGCGAAGACGATGCCGCCCTGCAGGGACAGGGGCAGATCGGTGTTCACCGCTGGTCCTCCGGCCCGGGCCGCGGCCCACGTGCCTCGGGGTCGAAGTAGAGCACCAACCCGACGATCAGCACGATCAACCCGAACAGGGTGCCGAGCATGATGACTGCGCCCACGTACCCGTCTCCTCGCCTCATTTTGGATAGCGGCCACTCTCTTAAGTAATAAGATAGTGGCGACTACCTTGAGCGGAGTCAACAGATTCAGCGGAACTCATGACGCGGGATGTGGGTGTCCGTTCAAGATGTGGAAAACGACCGCCGACAGGACGGATCCGCCTGATGCGCAGAGTTGTGCAGTACTCCACCGGAAATGTCGGCCAGCATTCACTGCGCGCCATCATCGGCCGTCCCGATCTCGAGCTGGTCGGGGTGCACGCCGCCGACCCGGCCAAGGTCGGCCGCGATGCGGCGGAGTTGTGCGGCCTGACGGAACCGACGGGGGTCCTCGCCACCAATGACGTCGATGCTCTGATCGCCCTGAAACCGGACTGCGTGGTGTACACGGCCCTCGGCGAGACCCGACCCATGGAGGCGCTCAGTGACATGTCAAAACTGCTGGCCGCCGGAATCAACGTCGTCGGGACGTCGATGGTCTGGCTGGTGACGCCCCGCCAAGCCGATGACTGGCTGCGGGTTCCACTGGAAGAGGCGTGCACGGCGGGCAACTCGTCGCTCTATGTCAACGGGATCGATCCCGGCTTCTCCGGTGACACCGCCGTACACGCCGCACTGAGCCTGGTGACACGGGCGGCGTCGATCACGGTGCAGGAGATCTTCGACTACGGAAACTACGATGACTACGAATACACCGGGACGGCAATGGGTTTCGGCAACACTGCCGACGCCGAACGGCCGTTGGCCTTCCAGCCCGGTGTGATCGCGACGATCTTCGGCGGCCTTGTCCGCAATCTCGCCAGCCATCTGGACGTGAAGCTGGACGACATCCGTGAGCGCTACGAGCCGTGGTACTCCGATCAGCACATCGAATGTCGTATGACGACCATCGAACCCGGCCAGTTGGCCGCGGTGAAGTTCGCCGTCGACGGTGTGCGCGACGGTGAAGTCGTGATCACCGTCGAGCACGTCAACCGACTGACCTCCGCTGCGGCACCGGGCTGGGAGTTCCCGCCCGACGGTCAGTCCGGCGTCCACAAAGTGGTCGTGGAGGGCGAGCCCCGGATCGAGATGAACACCAGCCTGTCGCACCCCGCACTCGACGTGACCGAGGCCGGTTGCCTGTCGACAGCCGCGCGCGCCGTCAATGCCATCGACTGGGTCTGCCGGGCCCCGGCGGGACTCGTCGCGCTGGAGGACATCCCGCCGACCGAACTCATCCGCGGCGTCATGTGGTGACCCGCATTTCCTAGACTTCCGGTATGCCGTTCACACTTCCACGCGGAGCCAGCCCGGTCGCGGAGGAGATCATCAAACGGTCGCGCTTCACCGCCCACGTCCGGCATGTCGAGTCCGAGCAGAGCTTCGGTGACTTCCTCGCCGAGGTTCGCGAGGTGGACCGTGCCGCCGGTCATCACTGCCGGGCCTTCATCATCGGCGACGACGCGCGTGTCGAACGGTCCAACGACGACGGGGAACCCGGCGGCACCGCCGGAGCGCCGATCCTGGCCGCGCTGAAATCACGGGACCTGACGAATGTCGCGGCCGTGGTGTCACGCCACTACGGTGGTGTCAATCTCGGCACCGGCGGACTGGCACGGGCCTACTCCGGAGTGGTGCTGGCGGCGCTCGAGGGCCAGCCCCTGCGCCCACGCATCCGCGCCGAACTGTTCGAACTGTCCATCGATCACGCGAAAGCCGGCCGGGTCGAGGCGGAACTGCGCGGCCGCGGGTTCGAGGTGGTCGATGCGGAGTACGGCCCGCAGGCGGTGTTCACGGTCGCGAGCACCGAGGCCGACGCTCTGCGCGCCGCCGTCGCCGGGTTGACCGCTGGGGGCGCGGAACTCGTCCCCGCAGGCCACCTATGGCGATGAGCGCGAAAGCGACTGGCTAGGAAGTCCTTTCAGGCGATCACGGCCAGCACAGGATTTCAGACCACTCAGCAAACCAGTTCCCCGCCGGTCGCCTCAGGGCGTGCTCTTGAAGTGCTTGCAGTCGAGATACCCCGTGGCCAAGACGATTTCATGAATTCTGGCCGAAAGATCCGCACGGCTGACACCGAAACGCGGCAGCAGTTCCTCGTCCGGCGGACCGCCATACCCGGCCCACACGCTCACGAATTCGAGGAGTTCGTGCTCGAAACCGTCGAGTGCGTCGCTGCGCGGGTGAATCCGACAGCGGTGTTGGAGAACCGCAGCAGCCATCCTCAGATCCCACTCCTTCACTTCTCGCAGCCACTTCCAGGTGCACACCTGCAGACATCGAACTCGCCGCGAGCGCAACGTCCGCCGGCCTGCAGGTAGGTGCGGACGACGCGGCCGCGCGGACTGGTCACCACCTCGTAGTTGATCGTGTCCATCAGATCAGCCCAGTCCTGAGCGGTCTGCTCACCCGAATCCCCCGGGCCGAACAGTATCGCCTCGTCTCCCACACAGACATCCGTGGTACCCGGCCCCAGGTCAACGACGAACTGGTCCATGCACACCCGCCCGACGCTGCGGCGCCGCACACCGTTGATCCCCACTTCGAGGCGTCCCCCGAGTCCCCGAAAGACCCCGTCCGCGTACCCAACCGGCAGCAACGCCACCGTCGTATCCCGGTCGGCAACCCAGGTGCGCCCGTAGGACACCGCCTCACCGGCCCGAACCGGCTTCACCAATGCCACCGGGGTCTTCAACGTCATCGCGGGAATGAATCCCGAAGCGGCCCGGCCCGCAATCGGGCTGAGTCCGTACACGGCGAGACCGGTTCGAACCATGTCGAACGCCAGGTCGTGGCGCGCGATGGTCGCAGCTGAATTGGACAGGTGGGCGAGCTCGAACTCCAGACCCATCCGGCGTGCTCGATCACAGAGCCGGGTGAAGGCCTCGTACTGCCCATCATTGGCAGGGTGCTCGGGTTCGTCACCACACGCCAGATGGGACATCATCCCGCGGATCCGCACCGCATCGGCAGAAACCGCCCGGCGCAACGCAATCGCGAGTTGGTCGAACTCGTCCTCTGGAACACCGTTGCGGTTCAGGCCCGTATCCACCTTGACGGTGACTTCGGCCGTGATCCCGGTCCGGCGGACCGCATCCAACACCTCGTCGAGTTGTGCGAGCGACGACACCGCAAGCTGCACATCGGCGGCAAGCGCGGGTGCGAAGTCGGTTCCGGGGGCGTGCAACCACGCCAGCACCGGAGCGTCGACACCACTGTTTCGCAGCGACAACGCCTCCGACACCGTGGCCACCCCAAGCTCGGCGGCGCCCGCCTCCAGTGCGGCACGGGCCACCGGCGCGGCACCGTGGCCATAGCCGTCGGCCTTGACCACGGCCATCACCGCAGCCGATCCCGCGTGCTCCTTGAGCAGTCGCACGTTATGCGCGATCGCCCCAAGGTCCACCACGGCTTCCGCAGTCGGCGTCACCGTGGCTGATTCGGCGCCGAAGGTGCTCACGTGTACACCCGATCCCGCCGCGCCGTACGCCGGATCTGTCTGTGTCGCAATGCCTGTCATGAGGCGTTTAGGTCAAGGCGACGATCGCGTCGATCTCGACAGAAGCGCCCATCGGCAGTCCTGCCACTTCGATCGTGGTCCGGGCCGGCACCTCACCGTCGCTGAAGAACTCCGCGTACGCGGCGTTGATGGCAGCGAACTCACTCAGCTTTGTCGTGTAGATGGTGGTGCGCACCGCACGACTGAGATCGGTGCCCGCCTCCGCGCAGACAGCCTTCAGGTTGGTCAGACACTGCCTGACCTCGGCGGCCGGATCTTCTCCGTCGATCGATCCGGTCGCCGGATCCACCGGCAGTGACCCCGAGCAGTAGAGCATCCCTGCATGGGCGACGGCTTGCGCGTACGGTCCGATCGCGGCGGGCGCGGCCGCCGAGGCGATGCGGGTCAATGTGGTCATGGAGGTCGCTTTCGTCATCGAAGTGGGCTGACGGCGCGAAGGGCGTCCGGCATGCGCTCGGTGGTGATCAACTCGCTCATCAGCTTGCCGGTGACCGGTCCGAGGGTGATGCCCCACATACCATGGCCGCCGGCGGCGAACACGCGCGGGCTTGCGGTCCGACCGATGAGGGGCAGTCCGTCGGCGGTGCAGGGCCGAGCGCCCACCCATTCGTCTTCACGGGCGTCGAGGTGCGCGCCGGACAGCAACTCGCCAGCAGCGTTGCGCAACACCTCGATACGCCGATAATCCATCGGCGCATCGACATCGCGGAACTCCATCATCCCGGCGATGCGCAGGCGGTCACCCACCGGCGTACAGGCCACGCGCTGAGTGGGGAAGTACACCGGCCCGTGAGGCAGATGATCCACCTTGACGGTGAAGCTGTAGCCCCGGCCGGCCTGCACCAGTCGTCGGACTCCGAAGGGCTTCAACAGACGGTTCAGTCGTGCTCCTGTCGCAACCACGACGGCGTCGAACTGCCGGTCGCCCACGACGACGGTGGAACCGGTGTCCCGCACTTCGGCGATGTCGGCGCCGACCACGATGTCGCCGCCTCGGGCAAGCACCTGGTCGGCGAGGGCATGCACATACGCGGCCGGATTGAGGAAGCGCTCGTCGAGGATGCGAATGGCCGCATTGACCTGCGGGGAGAGGGCAGGTTCCTGCGCCCGCGCCGTCTCGCCGTCGAGCACCTCAAAGTTCACGGCCTGCCCGGCCGCCCGAATCTGATCGAACTCCTCGAGGAGCGTTCTGCGATCGGCCTCGCTGCGATAGGCGGCGATGAATGGTTGTGCTGGCGCGGACTTCTCCGGCATGGCCACTTCCATCTCGTCGAAAGCAGCCAGTGCATCCCGGTTCAGCGGGATGAGCGCCTGCATGGCTCTGTGCCAGCGGGATGCCGTGCTGTTGCGAACGAACTGCAGCAGGAAGCGGATCAGTCGGGGATCGACGGTGGGCGGAACATAGACCGGCGACGCATGACTCAGGAGCGCGCGCACGCCGTATTTCAGGACGGCCGGCTCCGGCAGTGGTGTCGCGATGCTGGGGGTCAGCCAGCCGGCATTTCCCCAACTCGACCCGGCGGCCACGCCATCCGAATCGAACACTGTCACGTCGACGCTGCGCTCCTGGAGGTACCACGCCGTGCACAGCCCGACCATGCCCGCTCCGATGATCGCCACGCGTTCCGGGCGGCCGTTGTTCAATCCGTTCATAGGTACATATTCGAGGCCCGGCCCCCTGAGCTGGTTGTCCGAGTTGGACAACAGATCAAGTCACGGAAGTGCG
This sequence comes from Mycobacterium sp. ACS4331, assembly GCF_001667265.1. Classification (GTDB taxonomy): domain Bacteria; phylum Actinomycetota; class Actinomycetes; order Mycobacteriales; family Mycobacteriaceae; genus Mycobacterium. Next base: position 87,076 of record NZ_LZHW01000087.1, read on the forward strand.
GTCCCTACAATGGCGCACGTGGCCGCGACGATCGAACTCACCGAACTGGTGGCGGCTGGGATGCTGTCGGTGGTGGTGGAGGGCACCGGCACCTCGGTTTCCTCGGTCCATTTCTATGGCGAAGTGGAGCGCCCCCAACAGGGGTGTCTGATCGCCGCAGCCGGCGCAACCGATCCCGAACAGCAGGACAACGCGGTTGCGCTCGCAGCCACCTCGGGGGCCAGCGTCGTGGTGGTACGGCAACTGGCAGCGACTGCCACCGCGGAACGGTGCGGCGAACTCGGCGTGACCCTGGCCGAACTCGGCCCGCAGGTGGGGTGGTCACATCTGGTGTGGCTGGTCCGCAGCCTGATGGATCGCGCAGAAGTGGTCGCACGGCCCGAATCAGCGGCACACCAAGGGCTTTTCGCCATGGCCGACGCGTTCGCCGCGATGCTCGGCGCACCTGTGACCATTGAGGATGCACACAATCGGGTGGTCGCCTACTCGGCCACCACCGATGGTGCGGACAGTACGCGCACGTCGACCATCATGAGCCGTGCCGTGCCCGCCGAGGTCCTTCGGCGATTGCGCGCGACCGGGGTCCTCAAACGGTTGGTGCACGACGTCCGCCCCTTCATCGTCCCCGCCATGGAGCCCGGATTTCTCCAACGCCTCGTGATTCCGCTCCGCGTGGGTGGCCAGGCAGTCGGATCCATTTGGGCAATCTGGGACGGCAGTCTGGATCCTCAACTGGAGGCGCAGTTGACGGCCACAGGATCGGCCGCCGCCATGAGCCTGGTGCAGCTGAACGCCAGCATCGACCTGGCTGGCCGCTATTCGATCGAAAGCACTCGCGCCGCACTGCGCGGCGACGGCGAGGCCGCGGCCGGCGGCTGGGGGATGCCCTTTCACAGTTGCAGAGTCGTTGCGCTGCAGGGCCTTTCCTCCTCGACCGGTACTGACGACGTGTCGCTCTGGCGTTCCTACTTCCGCAAGAAGTCCTGGCCAGACCCGATCCTCGCCGACGTCGACGGGGTCACCTTCGCGGTGGTCCCCGACAGGCCCGGCCCCGGTGGCTGGGTCTGGCTCGCCGAGCTGGCTCGCACCGCTGCTCCCGCCCCGATGGCGGCCAGCAGGCCGATATCAGGCAGTCACGGGTTGCCGTCAGCTCGCCAGGAGGCTGCCGAGGCGTTGGCTGCAGTGTGTGCCCTCGGCCACCCCGTCGGCGCCTACGAAGAGGTGTGGGACACCGTCGCACTGCGACGCGCGGCTGCGGCCGTGGCATCCATCGACCACGACGAGCTTCGGCAGCTCTACGATGCCCAGTCCGGGACTCAACCCCTCGCCGGCACCCTGCGCGCCTGGCTCGAATGCGCCGGCGACATCAGAGAGACCGCAGCGATCCTGCATCTGCATCCCAACACGGTTCGCCACCGCATGAAGAGGATCGAGCAGCTGGTGGGCAGCTGCCTGCAGTCACGGTCGCAGCGACTCGCCACCCTGATGCTGTTGCGAGGATGGGATGAGGTGTCACCGGGTTGACACGCCGGACGGTCGCTTGCCTCAGCCGACGACGGCTGGCATGGAATCCCAGCCCCGCACCGTGGACGTGCGCGAGCGTGCCGCGTTCGCCATGTCGACCGTCCACTCAGGGAATCGTTTGAGCACCTCTTCGAGTGCCACGCGTCCCTCGAGGCGCGCCAGCGGAGCGCCGACGCAGAAGTGCGCGCCGCGGCCGAACGTGAGATGGCCGCCCGGCCTGCGGCGGATGTCGAATCGATCAGGATCCTCGAAATGCCGCTCGTCACGGTTGGCCGAGGCCAGCATGAGGAGCACCGCGCTGCCGGCCGGAATGACCTGGTCCTGGAATGCGACGTCGGCAGCGGTCACGTAGCGCGCGACGTGCGGGCCCGGGGGTTCGAAGCGCAGCAGTTCCTCGATCGCACCGGGAACCAAGGAGTGATCCTCGACGAGTTCCCTACGCTGGTCGGGGTTTTCGGACAGCACCTTGCCCATCCACCCGAACAGTCGACCGGTGGTCTCGACACCGGCGCCGGCGACGACGGCCAGGAAGATGATCAGTTCCTGCTTGGTCAGCTTGCGGACGGTCCCGGTCTCATCCTCGAATTCGACGCTCAGCAGTTCGGTGATCAGGTCATCGGAGGGGTTCTTCTCGCGCCACTCGATGTACTCGCCGAACATCTCGCCGGTGAAGTAGTGCTCCTTGTCGATGTTCATGGGCTTGCCGGCCTCGTTGCGCAGGGACGCATGGGCGTGTGCGCGCACGGCGGGCTGCTCGGAGTCCGGAATGCCCGCGAGCATCCCGATGGTCCGCATCGGCAGTTCGGCCCCGAGATCCTGCACGAAGTCGAAGCGATCGCCACCGACCAGCGGATCGAGGCACGCGGTGCAGAACGCGCGCACCTTGTCCTCGATGGCGCGCATCTTCTTCGGCGTGAACGCACGCGCAACGACGGCGCGGTGGATCGTGTGCAGCGGGGGATCCTCGTTGATGAACACACCCGGCGGGATGACCGGATCGGTGAGGACCACTTCGAGGATGTCGCCCTTGGCCGAACTCAGGCGCGCGGTGTCCTTGAGGCCCGCGTCGACGTCGGCGTAACGGCTGACGCCCCAGAAGTTGTGCTTCTCGTTGTAGAACACCGGGGACTCGTCACGAATCCGGCGGTACGTCGGATAGGGATCGAGATCGATCTCGAAGTCCCAGGGGTCGTAGTACAACTCGCTCATGAATGCCCTCCACGGTCTCTGGCCGGGACCATACCGCATTCACTGTACAGTCGTACAGCAGATCCCCGCGAGCGGGCGAGTTTGTACGCGACACACCGCGCGCGGACGTACCGATGTGGCCTCTCGACGATGCCGTGATGGACAGTCGTCATGATGAGCAGTGGTTGACTCTCCCCCTGCGGGACACCGCACGCTGACGGCATGGCACTGCGACACGAGAACTCCACCGTCACCTCAGATGAGCTGCCCGCCGCGGTCACCACCTGTCTGCGGGCACTCCGGGATCGGGATGCGGCCACCGCCCTCACCACCTTCGCCGCCGACGCCGAGGTGACCGATGAGGGCAGGACGGTGCGCGGACGCTCAGCCATCGCCGACTGGCTCAGCTCGGCGGGCAGCGAATTCACCTACACCACAACGTTCATCACCGCCACCATGCCCGACGCATCGAACGTCGACGTGCTCCAGCGCCTCGACGGTGACTTCCCCGGCGGGGTGGCCGAGCTGCACCACCGGTTCACCCTCGTCGGCGGCCTCATCCGCCGGCTGGTGATCGAACCCTGAACCCGTGAGACGACGAAGACCTCCGGACGGAGGCGGCCTCACCGGCTCGCACTCCACTCGGAGGTCTTCGAACACTCCCACTCAGGGGGCTACAGCATCGCGATCTCGTAGTCACCGAGCCCGGCGCTGAGCACGCGCAGCTGATCCTGCGCCGACCCCAGCGTGTGGTCGATCGCCGTGAGCCGGGCCGCGTAGTGCGCGACCGGGTATTCCGCGGTGATGCCGATGCCGCCGTGCAGCTGGATCGCCTCCTGGCTGATGTGCCGGCCCGAACGGGCGATCTGCAGCTTGGCACGCGCCGCGATCGTCGGGTCGAAGACACCGTCGGCGATCGACATCGCGGCATAGAGGTTCATGCTGCGGGCCAACTCAAGCGAGACGTACATGTCGGCGGCGCGCTGGGTGAGCGTCTGGAACGTGTTGAGTGTGACGCCGAACTGCTTGCGGCTCTTCAGATAGTCACTCGTCAGGCGCAGCGACTCCTCCATCGCGCCAAGTGCCTCCGCACACAGCGCCGATTGAATCCGGATCAGCACGCGTTCGATGGCGGACCCGGCGTCGACCGCCTCGCCGAGCGGGATCGCGGGTGCGCGGTCCAGGTCGACCTGCGCGCCACGCTGACCGTCGAAGGTCTGGAAACCCTTCCTGGCCACGGCATCCCCCTGGACCAGGAACAGACCGGTGCCACCGTCAGGCAGCGTCGCCGTGACCACCAGGGTGTCGGCGGTGTCACCGGCGAGCACCGGGTTCTTCCGGCCGGTCAGCACCCATGCGTCGCCATCCCGCTCGGCGGTCGTGGCGACCGCGGCACCTGCACCGCGCATGCCGGGCTCGGTGTGCGCGAACGCCAGCAGCAGCCTGCCCTCGGCGACCTCGTCGAGAAGCTTCTTCTGCTCGTCGGTGCCCTGCTCCGCGATCACCGAGCCGGGCGCCAGCGCGGCGTGCAGCAGCGGCTCGGGTGCCAGACGGCGACCGAATTCGGTGAGCACCGAGGTGATCTCGAGCTGGCCGGCTTCCTCGGGGTCGAATCCCAAACCGAGGATGCCGATGTCGGCGAGCTGGCTCCACACCTCGCGGCTCCAACCGAGGTCGGTGGCGATGACCTTGTTGCGACGTTCCACGTCGTAGCTGCGGGAGAGCAGATCGCGGGTGGTGTCGCGCAGCAGTTCCTGCTCGTCGGTGAGTTGAAAGTCCATGGTCCTACCTCACAGTCCGAGGATGGTCGAAGCGATGATGGTGCGCTGAACCTCGTTGCTGCCGCCGTAGATCGACGTCTTGCGGTAGTTCAGGTAGTGCGGCGCGCTCTCCTGCGCCCACGTCGGCGAGGCGAGCTCGGCCCCGGCCTCATACGGCAGGGCGTCCGGGCCGGCCACCTCCATCATGAGTTCGGTGGTGATCTGCTGCAGTTGGCTGCCACGCAGTTTGAGCACCGATGATGCGGGGTTGGGCTGCCCATCGGCCGAACCGGCGGTGACGCGCATCTGGGTGAGTTCCAGTGCCAGCAGGTCGTTCTCGGTTTCGGCCAGCCGCGCCGCGAACAGCGGATCCTCCAGCAGGCCGGTCTCGGCGGCACGCTTCTTGACCTCGGCGAGGCGAACCTTCGTGGTGCCGACGTGCGCGATGCCGGTGCGCTCGTTGCCCAGCAGGAACTTGGCGTAGGTCCAGCCGTGGTTCTCCTGTCCCACCAGCTGGTCGGCCGGCACGCGGACGTCTTCGAAGAACACCTCGTTGACCTCGTAGCTGCCGTCGATCAGTTTGATCGGGCGCATCGTGATGCCGGGAGTCTTGAGGTCGATCAGCAGGAACGAGATGCCGGCCTGCCGCTTGGGTGCGTTCGGGTCGGTGCGCACCAGGCAGAAGATCCAGTCGGCGTACTGGCCCAGGGTGGTCCAGGTCTTCTGCCCGTTGACCACGTAGCTGTCGCCGTCACGCACCGCGGTGGTGCGCAGCGAAGCCAGGTCGGAGCCGGCTTCGGGTTCGGAGAAACCCTGGCACCAGAAGATGTCGAGGGCGGCTGTCGGCGGGAGGAAACGTTCCTTGATCTCCTGGGAACCGAACTCGGCGATCACGGGCCCGACCATCTTGGCGTTGAACACCAGGGGCTCGGGGACGCAGGCCAGCTGCATCTCGTCGAGCCAGATCTGGTGCTGCGTCAGCGTCCAGTCCTTGCCGCCCCACTCGATCGGCCAGTTCGGCACCGCAAGGCCCTGCTCATGCAGGATCTTGTGGCTGAGGACGATCTCCTCACGGCTCAGGTGCTGCCCCAGGCGAACCTTCTCGCGCAGGTCAGCGGGGAACTTGGTGGTGTAGATGGTGCGGAGTTCGTCGCGGAAGGCGGCTTCCTCCGGAGTCAGTGCGAGCTGCATGCATTTCAGGCTAGCCCACCGGTTGGTCGGGAAGTCTGAGAGCCGCCTGTTCTCACGAGTTCGTCCCCGGCCGTTCACCGACGCCGGGCAGTATGAGGTCACCGCAGGCACACCACCGACGGCTGGAGGGCTGGGCATGACGAAACTGGCAGTGATCTACTACTCGGCGACCGGGCACGGCACGAAGATGGCCGAACGCCTGGCCGCGGCCGGCGAACGCGCGGGTGCCGAGGTCCGGGTTCGGCACATCGCCGAGACGAGGGATCCGGCGACCTTCGCCCAGAACCCGGCCTGGTCGGCGAACTACGAGGCGACCAAGGACCTCCCCGCAGCGTCCGGCGACGACATCGTCTGGGCTGATGCGGTCATCTTCGGATCGCCCACCCGCTTCTCCAGCACCGCCGCGCCGTTCCAGGCCTTTGTGGACGGTCTCGGCGGTCTGTGGGCCCAGGGCCGCCTCGCCGACAAGGTGTACGCCTGCTTCACCTCCAGCCAGACGCAGCACGGCGGCCAGGAGACCACGCTCATCGGGATGTACACCTCGCTCATGCACTTCGGCGGCGTGCTGGTGCCGCCGGGATACACCGATGGCCTGAAGTTCGCCGACGGCAACCCCTACGGCGTCAGTCACGTCACCGGCCCGCACAACCAGAACGAACTCGACGACGCGACGTTGGCCGCGCTGGACCACATGGCCACTCGCGTCGTGACGGTCGCGGGAAAGCTGGCCGGCGCGGGCGGGTGACGCGGGCTGCGGGCGTCAGTCCCGGTCCGACCAACGGAAGACCGCCCGGCATCCGATCAACCCCCCGATGCTCCACGCCATCAACATGAGGAAGATGCGCCAATGTTCCCAAGCGCCTGCGGGTTCGATGGCCACCATCTCCGGCGGCAGCAGCACAGACCGGAAGCCCTGGGCCATCCACTTGACCGGGAAAGCCGAGCCGATCGCCAGCATCCACGTCGGCAACACCATGAGCGGCACGTAGGTTCCCGACAGGAACTGCAGACCCACCGCCGGTCCGTTGGTCAGCGCCGCGGCCGAGACCGCGTTGCTCGCGAGGTTACTCATCAGCACGCCCAACAGTGAGCAGCTGACGACACCCAGCACAAAGACCCATGACAGCGTGAACCACCCGAAGGCACTGGCGGGCAGCCGAAGTCCGAACACCAGCACACCGACCGCCAGCAGGATCACCGCTTCGGCGAGGCTGACGATGGCGACCAGCATGATCTTGCCGATGAAATACGACGTTGCGGTGGTCGGAGTTCCGCGGAGTCTCCGCAGCGCCCCAGTGTCGCGGTCGGCGGCGATGCTGATACCGAGGTTGATGAACGAGGTCGACAGGATCCCGTAGGCGAGCATGCTGGCCGCGATCACGGCGCCGGTGCTGATTCCAGTGCCGGGCAGCGGTGCCGAGAAGATCGACCCCAGCAGCAGGCAGATCACCGCCGGCATCGAGAACGTCAGCACCACCTGTTCGGGCCTGCGATAGAACATCTTCAGTTCGGGGACGACTCGGGAGAACCCGATACGTACCGGCGAAGGGAGCATCCCCCCGCCTCTTTGCACGACGCCCGACGGCATCACGTGTGCCCGATCAACTGCAGATACGCGTCTTCGAGAGTTGGTCGGGTGACGGTCAGTTCGGCCAACTCGGCCCCGTCGCGGCTGCGCTGCCGGATCAGTTCAGTGGGTGAGTCGGTGTGTTCAATGTGGACCCGGTCGCCCTCCACCCACCGAACCGTCGCGGTCATGTTGACGTGCCGGGTCAGGCTCGCCGGCGAATCCACCGCGACGACAGTGCCTTCGGCGATGACGGCGACGCGATCGGCGAGTGTGGCCGCCTCTTCAAGGTAGTGGGTGGTCAGCAGGATTGTGGTGCCGTCGGCCGCCAGAATCCGGATGAGGTCCCAGAATTGGCGCCGCGCCTCGGGGTCGAATCCAGTGGTCGGCTCATCGAGGAACAGCAGCTCCGGACGGCCGATGATGCCGAGAGCGACGTCGAGGCGGCGACGTTGCCCACCCGAGAGGGCCCTCACCCGTGACCCTGACGCAGCGCTGAGACCGACGAGGTCGAGCACATCGTCGAGGTTCCGCGGAGTCGGATAACAGCGGGTGAACATCTGCACGGTTTCGGCGACTGTGAGCATTCCGGCATCGCTGACCTCCTGCAACACGATGCCGATGCGTGCGCGCCACCTGCGACCGGCCTGCCCGGGATCTTCGCCCAGGACGTGTACCACTCCGGCGTCCCGTCTTCTGTTGCCCTCCAGAATCTCGACGGTGGTGGTCTTGCCCGCGCCGTTGGGACCGAGGATCGCGAACACTTCGCCGTATCCGACCTCCAGATCCAGGTCCCGCACCGCGACGGTGCTGCCGTAGGCCTTGGACAGACCCCGCACCTGCACCGCCCACCCGGGCGCACCGTCGGCCGCCGGTGGTCGCCGAACCTGCGCGCGGGTCACGACCGCGGCTCTCTCCGCTCCGGCCCGACCGCATCGTCCTCGATGCCGGCGAGCAGTTCCCCGAGTTCGGCCTCGGTCAGATCCTCCAGCAGCAGGTCCAGTTCGTCGGGGCCGCGCGTCGGCGCGTGGTCCTCGGCCACAGGCGCCGCCTGACCGTGAATGGCGTGCAGCTCGGCCAGGATCCGCGCCGACAACGAGTTCACACTGACCCCACGCAGGATCTCCAGCACCGGAAGGTCGATCGAGAACACCGTGTTGATCCGCACCCGGAAGTCCATCGCCATCATGGAGTCCAGGCCGATGTCGTCGAGGATGTCGTCGGGCTCGATGTCACCGACGGCGCAGTCGAATACGGCCGCAACCATCCGCTGCACCTGGTCGGCGACGACGGTCACCCGCTCCCCCTCGGGCGTCACCGCCAGGACATCGAGGATGGAGGTCTCGGCGGCGGTGTCGGAGTCGGAACTGTCACCGGCATCGAGGTCGGCGAACATCAGCGGCAGCCGGCCGCCCATCCCGGCGTGCCGCGCCCGGCTCCAATCCGCCGAGACCGCCACCACCGCGGCGACGTTCTGGTTGAGCATCCGGTCCAGGATTCGTGCGCCCACCGCGGGCGTGATCAGTTCAATCCCCCGCTGCGCGTACAACTTCTCGAGTTTGAGCTCCTCAACCATGCCCACCGACCACGGGCCCCACCCGATGGTCAGCGCCGGCAGGCCCTGCGCACGGAGATGGTGCGCGAAGGCGTCGAGATACGCGTTGCCGGCGGCGTAGTTGCCCTGGCCGGGCGCGGCGATGGTGGAGCCGGCCGACCCGAACAGCACGAAGAAGTCCAGCGGTTGACCACGCAGAACCTCGTGCAGCACCTGAGTTCCGGTGATCTTGGGCGCCACCACCTGCGCGTAGTCCTGTTCGGTGAGGGAGACCAGGAGCTGGTCGCGCACTGACCCCGCGGCGTGCACGATCCCGCGCACCTCGCGCCCGCCGCGGCGATGGTGTTCGCTCAGCCAGGCCCGGACCTGGTCGGCATCGGAGATGTCGACCGAGGCGATGTCGACCTGGGCGCCTCGCCGTTCGATGGTCCGAATGGTCTCGACGGCTGCGAACTGGGGGTGGTCCTTGACCAGCTCGGTCCAGCGCCCTCGTGGCGGCAGCGCGGTGCGGGCCAACAGCGTGATGTGCCGGGCACCGCGCTCGGCGAGCAGGGTTGCCACGACGCGCCCCAGTGCGCCCGTGCCACCGGTGACCACGTAGGTCGCGTCGGCGGCGAGCTTGGTGGGGAACGGGTTGGTCAGGGTCTGGCACGGCCGCAGCCGCGGCACGAAGGTGGTGGCGCCGCGCAGTGCGAGCTGGTCCTCGGCGTCCGCGCTGAGCACGTGCGCACAGATTCGGGATGCGGTGTCGTGGCAGTCATCCGCATCGTCGACATCGATCAGGCCGCCCCACCGCTCGGCCATCTCCTGGTGACCGATGACCCGGCCGAGTCCCCAGATCGCGGCCTGGTCGAGCCCTGTGAGGTCGGTTCCGGGTGCGGGTTGGGCGTTGGCGGTGACCAGGAACAATCGCGGCGCGACCGTGCGGTCGGCCGCCAGCGCCTTCACCAGGCGCAGCACGGTGTGGGCGCCGATGTCGTCGGACGCGGCGCGGCTGGGCGACATGTCCACCGGCCAGCAGTCGATGATGCCGGCGATGCTCCCGGCCCGCAGCGCACAGTCGGTGATCCGCTGGTTCCACTCGTGCGGGGTGGGCGCGGGGCCGCCGCGGTGCCGCACCACCTCGACGTGGTGTCCGCGCCCGCGCAGATCGTCGGCGACGGCATCGCCGAACCCGGATTCGTCGGCCAGAACCAGCCATCCCGCCGTCGACGCGGCGTCGTCTTCCGTTGGTGCAGCGCATTTTTCGAACGCGGCCCGCTGCTCGATAATTTGCTTCTCCACCCACTGGAGCTCGTACAGGCTCTTGTCGATGTGCTCGGTGGACATCCGCGACGACGTCCGCAGCGACTGCACGGTGAACCCGTCGAAGACCGCAAGGGTGACCCCGGAGCGGTCACTGACCGTGATGTCACAGTCGACGGCATCGGGTCCCGCCGCGGCGACGCTGACGTGCACGGTCATCTTCTGCGCGGGTGGACCGTAGACCGCGCAGTGCCGGATCCGGGTCGGCAGATAGGGGTCGTCGCTGCCCTGCTGTCCGGAGAACGGGGCGCCGAACAGGGTTTGGAAAGCCGCGTCGATGAGCGCCGGATGGAATCGGTGCTGACTCAGGTCGTCGGCGATGGCGTCCGGGACGGCGATGTCGGCGACGGCCCAGTCGTGACCAGCGGTCACGCTCGTCACCGAACGGAACGCCTCGCCGTAGTCGAACCCGAGATTCTCGGTGCGACGGTAGAACTCCTCGCCGCTCATCGACGTGACCGGACCCGCATCGTCGCCGTGCTCGACACGACGGTGTGGGAATCGCGCGAGTGTGTTGAGTTCGGCTGTCGCGCAGATCATCCACTTGAGATCCCCGTCGGCGGTCGCGGTGAACGCGGAGAACTCGACCGAGCCGTCATCCTGGTTGAGCGTGGTGCGCAGGACCGGATCGCAGGTGTCGTTGAGCAGGACGGCGCGGTGCAGCACCAGGTTGTCGACCGCGAGATCGGACCCATAGGTCTCCCGCCCGGCGGCCAGCGCCATCTCGACGTACACCGCGCCCGGCAGCACCACCGAGCCCTGCACTCGGTGCCCGGCCAGGAACTGCGTGCTGCGGGTGCTGATCTCGGCCTCCCAGGTGGGATGCACGCCCCGCACAGGCTGTCCCAGCAGGGGATGCACCGGCTTGTAGTGCAGCGTCTCCTCGGCCTCATGGCTCTCATTCCAGAATCGCTTCAGCTGCCAGGGATAACCTGGCAGCTTGAGCAGTCGCGCACCGGCGCGCGGCTGGAGCGTCGTCCAGTCGAGATCCCGGCCCTGGCAGTGCAGCACGCCGAGGCAGTTCAACAGCGCTCGGACGTCGTCGTGACCGCGACGCTGCGCGGCGATCACCGACACCCGTTGCGCACCTGCGGTTTCCAGGATTGACGCGGCCAAGACGGGATGGGGTCCCAGTTCGACGAAGTGGGTGTAGCCGTCGTCGAGCATGCGACGCAGCGCCGGTTCGAACAGGACGGTCGCGCGAGTGTTCTGCCACCAGTACGCCGCACCGGCGTCATAGCGGTCCAGGACTTCACCGGTCACGGTCGAATACAGCCGTGACGAAGCGGTTTTCGAGGACAGCCCGGCCAGCGCGGCCATCAGTTCGTCTTTGATCGACTCCATGTGGTGGGTGTGGTAGGGCACCGCGACCGCCAGCCGGCGATGGAAGACCTCGGCTCGCACCAACTGCTGCTCAAGCTGTGCCAGCACGTCGGCGTCGCCGGCGACGGTCACCGAGGACGGGCTATTGATCGCCGCCACCGACACGCCACGGTCGAACTGCTGACGCAGTTCCTCGTCGATGGTCTGCATGAGACTCGCAGCGTCGAGACCGACGGCGATCATCTCGCCCCGGCCGGTGGTGCGCTGCTGCAGTCGGCTGCGGTGGTGGATGACGTGCACGGCCTGTTCGAAGGTGAGCAGGCCGGCGAGGTGGTGGGCAGCCACCTCCCCGGCGCTGTGCCCGATCACCGCGTCCGCGGTGACCCCGAAGTGGGCCAACTGCTCGGCCAGGGCCACTTGGATCGCGAAGTTGGCGGGTTGGGCGATCTCGGTTTCACCCATCCGCGAACGACTTTCGTCGCGTTGAAGCTCCTCAAGCAGGGACCAGTCGGCATAGCGGGACAGTTCCCGATCGGTGCGCCGAATGCTGTCGGCGAACACCGGGAACCGTTCCAGCAGATCGCGGCACATCCCCCACCACTGCGGTCCCATGCCGGTGCAGACGAACGCGACCTTCGGTGCTGCGACCCGTTCGGTCGCGACCTGCCCGTCCTGCGCGAGGGCCTCGAGCTGTCGGCGGGCGTCTTCGACGTGCTCGACGGTCAACGCGACGCGGTGCGGCAGGTGGGCGCGACGCTGCCCCAGGGTGTACCCGAGGTCGGTCAGACTGATGTCGGGTTGACGCCCGAGATGCTCGGCCAGCCGGCCTGCCGTCGCGGTCAGCGCCTCCGCGCTGCGCGCCGACACCGGCAACAGGGTGGGCGACTCCGAGGAATCGGTCGCGGCGGCGGACACCGGGGCGGAGGCCGCAGCCGGCGGTTCGGCCAGCACCACATGGGCATTGGTGCCGCCGAAGCCGAAGGAGTTGACCCCGGCGACGCGCCGTGCACAGTCGGGGAACGGGCGGCCCGAGGCGGGGACGTCGAGTTTGAGGTCCGACAACGACACCTGCCTGGTGGGTGTTCGCAGGTGCAGGTTGGCCGGGATGTAGCCGTGCTTGAGCACCAGGGCGGCCTTGATCAGCCCGGCTACGCCGGCGCCGGCCTCGAGGTGGCCGATGTTGGTCTTGACCGAGCCGATCAGCAGGGGGGTCGACGACGGTCGATCTCCGGTCAGGGCACTCGCCAGCGCGCGCATCTCGATCGGGTCTCCGACCGGTGTCCCGGTGCCGTGCGCCTCCACATATCCCACTTCGATCGGCTCGACGCCCGCCCGCCGCAGCGCGGTCCGGATCGCGGCCTCCTGCGCCTCCTCGTTGGGCACCGTGATGCCGTCGGTGTGGCCGTCCTGCGACACCGCGGTGCCCAGGATCTGGGCATAGATGTCGTCACCGTCGCGCAGCGCCTGCGCCAGCGGTTTGACGACGACGACCGCACCCCCTTCGCCGCGGGCGTAGCCGTCGGCCGCGTCGTCGAAGGCCCGACTGCGTCCCTGCGGACTGAGGAATCCGCTCTTGGACTCCGCGATCGCGGTGTTCGGTCCGATCATGATGTTGACGCCGCCGGCGATCGCCGCGGAGCATTCGCCGTTCCAGATGCTCTGTGCCGCCAGATGCACGGCGACCAGCGAACTGGAACACGCCGTGTCGATGGTCATGCTGGGGCCGCGGAAGTCGAACGCGTGCGAGATGCGGTTGGCCAGCATCGTCATCATCATCCCGGTGGCCGAATGCGGCTTGAACCGGTACCGGCTCGTGCGCCCCTGGTTCTGCAGCAGCTGGTAGTCCAGGGTGAATCCGCCGATGAACACGCCGACATCGGTGCCGGCCACGGTGTCGGCGGGCAGACCGGCGTCCTCCAGCGCCTCCCAGGTGACCTGCAGCAGCAGCCGCTGCTGCGGGTCCAGCGAATGCGCCTCACGCGGGGAGATGCCGAAGAACTGTGGATCGAACTGGTCGATCTGGTCCAGGAATCCACCTCTCCGGGTGACGATCTTGCCGATCTTGGCCGGGTTGGGGTCGTGGTAACGCGCGGCGTTCCACCGGGTTTCCGGGACGTCGCCGGTGGCGTCGACCGCGCTGCACAGCAGCTTCCAGAAGCTCTGCGCGCAATGGGCATCCCCAGGAAGCCGGCATCCCACTCCGACGATCGCCAGCGACTCGTGGCTGCTCGGTGAGCGGTCGGTCACAGGCATCAGCACCCCCTGGTCGCACGAAACGGCTCTTGAGTACTTCGTCACCGCCGTGAGATTGGATGGGTACCCGCTGGGAGATGGCGCAACCTGTCGCCCGAGTCAGGTGGCCGCCAGTGCCGTGGAGGCGGTGACGATCCAGTCGGGGCTGAGCGGGTTCACCGCCTGTTCACGCCGGTGCACCGAGCGCAGTTCACGCAGCAGCGGGTCGGCCTGCCAGGCCTGCACCTGCCGCATGGCGGCGTCGTCGTCGAACCGGGTCGAGGTGTCCGCCAGCACGAACTCGGCGAGTTGCCCCGCGACGTGGCGCAACAGTGTGGTGTTGGCGTCGAACTGCGCGGCGAAATCCGGGCTCGGGCCGATCATGGCGGCGTGCAGGGTCACCATGAAGCCCAGCGGCCGGTACATGTCGACGAAGGGCACCGTGACCGCGGGGTCAGCGACCGCGGCCCATTCCCGGAAGAACCGCTGCATGCGGTTGCTCAGCGCGATCACCCCGCCCAGTTCGGGCACGAACTCAGGTTCGTCGGCCACCCGGACGAAACGGTTGTTGCTGTAGAGCAGACCGATGAATCCCCAGTAGAACGCGATGTCCCAGACGACCTTCGCCGACATCACCGCCGGCGACCCCATCAGGCGGTACTGGTCCTGGTAGACCGCCAGCCACATCTCGGCCAGGGACCGGAACAGTGAGTCGCTGATCGCCGAGCGCGGGACGACGTCCTGACCGTCGAGTTCACGGACGATCATGTCGGTGATCAGACCGTTGCCGATGGCCACCAGGTCCAGCCCCGACGAATACAGCGGGTCCAGGAACACCCCGGCGTCGCCGGTGACGCACCAGCGCTGCCGACCGTCGAAGACCTTCTCCGCGGCGTGGCTGTAGCGCTTCATGACGCGGAAGTCCCTGATCTGATCGTGGTGCTCGGCCAGTTCCGCGGCACACTGCGGTTCGTGGCGGCGCAGCCACTCCATGGCTTTGGGCAGCGTGTTGAACTCGGTGAACGCGTGGACGGCCGGGTCGGCGACGATGCCCACGCTGGTCGCCCCCGAGGCGAGGCGGATCAGCCACACCCAGTACCCGTCACCCATCAGGTGGTTGGTGGACAGTGCGCGGTCACCCTCGACCAGACGCTGGTGCCAGCGCGGGTCGGCCGTCCACCGACCGACGTCGATCTCGGTGGCGATCCGCAACCAGACCGCGTTGCAGCGGTGTCCGGTGGGCTGCCTCAGACCGAGCTGGCGGGTCAGCACCCGGTTGCGACCCGAGGCGTCGACCACCCAGCGTGCCGTCGTGTCCGATGTGCCGGCGTCGGTCTGGATCGAGACGGTGTGCCTGTCGTCGCCGACTCCGACGGTCCGCACCCGGCCCTGCACGACGGTCACGCCGGCCGACAGGCACCGCCGATACAGCTCGTTCTCGAGCCTGCCGCGGTCGATCTGATGGGTCACCTGGGGGACGAAGGAACTGCTGCCCAGTTCCATCCGGGTTGCGATGTCGGTGTTTCCGTTGTCGGAGAAGAACATCCGCAGTCCCATCTTGCGGATGTGCGCGGTGGTGAGGTGATCGGTGAGACCGATGCGGTCCCGCAGGTAGTGCGCGGACACCTCGACCGTGGACTCACCCACGGTGTGCGTGACCTCGGGCACCGGATGACTGATCGGCTCGACGAGCAGGATCCTGGTCTGGGACCGCTGGGCCCGGATCTCCAGCGCCAGCGTGAGCGCGGCGACCCCGCCTCCGACGATCGCCACGTCGTGATCTGCTGCCGACGGCGCCGATGCGGCCATCCGCTGCCCGAGTCGGCGCGCCAACGCGGCCCGAGTCTCGGTGTCGAGTTCGTCCAGCCGGCTACGCACGTCCACGCGAGTACCCCTTTTCGGCCGGCGCCCGCACGCCGGTGTTGTGACCGTCGGGCGCGGTGGCCGTCCCGCGGTGGCGGCCGTACACGAACTCGAACACCGGCGAGGCCATCAGCGTGGTGACGATGGCGACCAGCACCAGAATGGTGAACAGGGTGGGCGTGATGATGCCGGCCTCGAGTCCGATGTTGAGCAGGATGAGTTCGATGAGCCCGCGGGCGTTCATCAGCGAACCGAGCGCGACGGATTCGCGCATCGGGACCCGGCTCATTCGCGCGGCCAGCGCGCACGCCACGCCCTTGCCGAGGACCGCCACGACGAGCAGCGCCAGGGTGACCGCCCACAGCGCCGGGGTGTTGACCAGGCCGATCTGCGTGTTCAACCCCGAATAGACGAAGAACAGCGGCAGCAGCAGCCTGGTGGTCAGCGGTTCCAGCCTGTCGGTGAGCAGCGGAACGAAGACCCCCGACGGCATGGCCGCCCCCAGGATGAAGGCCCCGAAGATGGCGTAGATGCCGATGGTGTCGGTGAGCCAGGCACACGCCATGAGCAAGATCAGCACAGTGCTGAGCACCGGTGGAGTGATGGCCTGCTGCTGCTCGGCCGTGGTGCCGAGCACCCTGAGGGCCCGGCGTCCGACGGTGAACAGCACCAGGGTGTAGATCAGTCCGCCGACGATCGCCACCACCGCCATGCCCGGACTGGCGCGGTGCACGGCCAGTACGACGGCCAGCACGCACCAGGAGATGGCGTCGGACGTCGCACCGCACGCCAGCGCCAGCGTTCCCAAAGACGTTCCAGACAGCCCCTTTTCGAAGATGATGCGGGCCAGCATGGGAAAGGCGGTGATCGCGATGGCGGCGCCCAGGAACATCATCGCCATGCCGAGGGTGACCCGCTCACCGAAGAATCCCCCACTGTTGAGCAGCGGAATGGCCACCAGCGCACCCAGTGCCAGCGGGACCGCGGTGCCGGCAGCCGACACCGCTGCGGCGGTGCCGGCGCGGTGTCGGACGTGGTTGACATCGAAGTTGAGGCCGATGATGAACATGTAGAGCACCAGGCCGATCTGCGCCGCCGTGTAGAGCATGGTGTTGGCGGTGCCCGGCGGGAACAGAGCGTTCTGCAGGTCGGGTGACACCCGGCCCAGCAGTGACGGCCCGAGGACGACCCCGGCGACCATCTCGCCAACCACCTGCGGCTGGCCCAACCACCGCGCCGCCAGTCCTGCGGCTCGGCACGCGGCCAGGATCACGGCCAGTTGCAGGAAGAAGTGGATGGCGATGTCGGCGGGCATGGTTCACCACCACCGGTTCGGCGTGCCGGCCGGGGACATCGGCGGTCTGAGCGTCGCTCGATACGACACTCCGCCAATGTAACCACCGCGCCGACCGCGACCCAGCCGTCAGACGGCGCCCGCGATCACCCTGAACGGGCGCATCCCGTCCCCCTCAAGCTTGTCAGCGATGCCCGAAAGACGTTGTCATGCAGTCTGTTCCGTGACAGGTTCGGCACCCGGGCGCACCATGCCCAGGGCCCGGTCAGCCGCCTCGGAACTGGTCACCGACTCGTAAGATGGCCGACTGGTCCAGGCAGCCTCTCGCGACCTCGTCACGCTGAGTCACAGAGACTGGAGATCACTGCCCCGGGTCTCACCGACGCGCCCGATGGCCAGGATGGTGATCAGGCCGCACCCTGCCGCAATCATGATCAGAGGCGTGCTCGAGACCTCATCGGCCAGGATCGCGCTGGCGATCAGCGGGGTGAATCCGGCACCCAGCAGCGCGGCGAACTGATACCCCATGGACGCGCCGGTGTAGCGGGTCGCGGTGCCGAACATCTCCGAGAACAGCGCACCCAGTGGGGCGAACATCATCGACTGCAACACCTGCGCGACCATCATCGCGGCCAGGAACAACGCGTATGAACCCGTGTCGACCAGCGCGTAGAACGGCCACGCGTAACAGACGATGCCGACCGCTCCGGTGATCACCACGACGCGGCGGCCGAGCCGGTCCGATGCCGCCGAGAATGCGGGGATCGTCACCAGGGCGGTCGTCGACGTGACCACCAGCGCCGTCATCACGTCGGTGCGGCTGTACCCGATCCCGGTGGCGTAACTGATCATGTACGTGCTGATCAGGGCGGTCAGCGCGAAGGGCCCGATGCCGACCGCGCAGGCGAGCAGCAGGTTCCGGGGTCGCCGCAACACCTCGACCAATGGCGGACGCGCCGGCGGAGGTGACTCGCGGGCGTGTTCGAACACCGGACTCTCGGTGACCGAGAGCCTGACGTAGATCCCCAGACCCAGCAGCAACGCGCTGAGCAGGAACGGAACTCGCCACCCCCATGACTCGAAGTCGCTGTCGGGCAACAGCGTGATGACCGCGACCACGCCCACCGACAACAGCGATCCAATGGGCGAGCCCATCTGCATCACGCCATTCCAGAACCCGCGCCGGTCGGAGGCGGCGTGCTCGGCCACCATCAGGGTGGCACCGCCCCACTCCCCGCCGATGGCTACGCCTTGAATCACGCGCAACGTGACCAGGAGAATCGGCGCCAGGACACCCACGGTGGCGAAGGTCGGCAGCAGCCCGATCAGGAAGCTGGCACAACCCATCAGCACCATGGTGAGGACCAGCATCGACTTGCGGCCGACCCGATCACCGAAGTGCCCGAACAGGATTCCACCCACCGGGCGTGCGACGTATCCGGCGGCCAACGTCCCGAACGCGGCGATCGTCGCGACGGCGGGATCAGAGTCCGGGAAGAAGACCATGCCGAAAACCAGCGCGCTCATCGTGCCGTAGACGAGGAAGTCGTAGTACTCGATCGCGGTCCCGAGCAGGCTGGACAGCGCGACACGCCGAATCGAGGCGGTGTCGGTCGAGACGGGCGCACTCATCCGATGAGTATCGATCGCAACGGCACGGCCACATCGTGGGGCGACACCGCAGTCCGCGCCGAAACGTGTCTCGCTCAGCGGGAGGCGACGGCGCCGTCACCGGATGGCGGTGCGCCCCGCGGCAGTGCGGGCGGCGAGTTCCCGGTGAACGAGAGCCGGTCACCCATCCGGCCCATGCCGGCCTTACAGTCCGTGACCACCAGATGAGGTGGAGGGGAATTGACTCGCACTGATCGCGGCGGCCGTCGCGACCGAATTCTGAAGGCCGCCCTGGAGCAGGCCCTCGACGGCTACGACGCAGTGCAGATGCGGGCCGTGGCGGGTTCGGCCCGGGTGTCGGCGAGCACCGTCTACCAGCATTTCCCCTCCAAGGACGATCTGCTGCTGGAGTGCTTCAGCCACTGGCTGAGCACGTTTGAGCCCGGCACCGCGCTCGCCGAGGCGGGGTTGGCCGATCCGCACAGTCAGCTGATGAGCGTGGTTGGATCGCTGACCGACCAGATGTCGTCGCAACCGCGATTCGCAGACACCGTGGCGCGGGCGTACCTGCACGCGGACGGTCTGGCGGTGGGCAGAGCCGAGCTCGTGCGGGATGCGCTCATCGACCTGTTCGCCGATGCGATGGACGCGAGCCGGACCACTGGGCTCCGGCACCATCGGCACGTCGCGGCGTTGGTGGCCGACGTGTGGCTCACCAATGTCCAGGCCATCGCCCAGGGCCGGAGAACATTTCCTGACCTGCACCAGCGTTTAGCGCGGACGATCTCGATCATCGCCGCCAACGCCGGCACCCAGCCAGCTGATCGCGTCGAAATGCTGGTACTGGGGGCCTGACCCGCCCGCCGAGTCTGCGCTCACTCAGTCAACCAACCTCCCGCTCACCCGTCCCCACGACTGTGATTCGCTGTCGAGACGGCGTCTGATCAGATTCGGGCCGTCAACTACAGGAAGGTGAAGATGCCGACTTTCACTCATGAGGACACCTTGCGGGAAGTCTCCACGCCCCGCGGTGTGCTGCGCTATCACGAGGCCGGCGACGGGCCGCCGCTGCTCCTGCTGCACGGATCGGGTCCCGGCGTCACGGGGTGGCGCAACTACCGCGGCAACCTCGCGGTCTTCGCCGAGCACCACCGCTGCCTTGTCCTGGAGTTCCCGGGCTTCGGGGTCAGCGACGACTTCGGCGGGCACCCCGTCATCGACGCACAGGGCGCCGTGGTTCAGTTCGCCGACGCCCTCGGCCTGGACCGCGTGGACATCATCGGCAACTCCATGGGGGGTGGGGTCGGAATCAACTTCGGGATCAACAATCCCGAGCGGGTCGGCAGGCTGGTGACGATCGGCGGGATCGGCACCAACATCTTCAGCCCCGGTCCCAGTGAAGGCATCCGACTGCTGCAGGAGTTCACCGAGGACCCCACCCGGCAACGTCTGATCGACTGGCTTCACTCCATGGTCTACGACCCGGCCCTGGTGACCGAGGAACTCATCGAGGAACGATGGGCGCTGGCCACCGACCCCGAGACGCTGGCCGCGGCGCGGCGCATGTACGGCAAGGCCGCCTACGCCGCCATGATGGAGATGATGCGCACGGCCGACTTCCCGATGCCGTGGGCCGTGATGCACAAACTCACCGCCCCAACCCTGCTCACCTGGGGCCGGGATGACCGGGTCAGCCCACTGGATATGGCGTTGATTCCGATGCGGACCATCCCGAACGCGGAGTTCCATGTGTTCCCCAACTGCGGGCACTGGGTGATGATCGAGGCCAAGGCCGCCTTCGAGCGGACTGTGCTGTCGTTCCTGGCGCAGGCCTGACGAGCGGCCACCGCACAATCGTGACCGCTTCTGGGGCGCCGGCGTACGAAGCGTCCCACGTCACCACGAGATAGGTGTGTGAAATGCCCACCTATGAGCGAATTTTCGCGTCCCCGGTGATCATGGGGTCCGAAAATCGCTCATAGGCGGGCATTCGAACGGGAAAGTTGAGGAGTTCGGGGTGTCGCCGCCCAGCGGCCCGACCCAGGGCTCACGCCTTCTGGGTCAGTCCGGCGTCGACCACTAGCTGCGTGCCCGTGATGTAACGGGCGGCGTCAGACGCCAGGAACACCACAGCGTTGGCGACGTCGACCGTTTCGACCCAGGGCACAGGAAGAAGGTTGCGTGCCGCAAGGACTTTGGCGGCATCCGCCTCGGTCGGGTTCTCGATGTCGGGACACAGCCTGCGGTAGGTGGCCTGGTTGCGCACCGTCGGCGTCGCGACCGCACCGGGGTGGACCGTGTTCACCCTGATGCTGCGCGGTCCGAGTTCGTTGGCGAGCGTGCGCGCCAATCCGACCACGGCGTGCTTGCTTGCGGTGTAGTGCGCGGTGTTGGCGGTGCCGCGAATACCGTTGGTGGAACTGATGATCACGACAGATCCCCCACCGGGACCGATATGGGGGACCGCCGCCTTCACGGTGTGCCAGACCCCGGTGAGGTTGATATCCAGGGTGTCCTGCCAGGCCTGAGAAGTCAGCTCCCAGGTCGGGGCGCCCGGTGCGTGGATGCCGGCGTTGGCGACCACGACGTGCAGTGGCCCCACCTCCGCCACACCTGCCGCGACCGCCGCCGTCAGCGCATCGATGTCCCGGACATCGGCGACACCGACCACGCAACGGCGGCCTCGGGCGCGGACCGATGCCGCGGTGGCCTCGAGATCGTCGGCAGCGGCAGGGCTGTCGACCGCAATGATGTCGGCGCCGGCCTCAGCGAGTTGTTCGCAGTGCGCCCGCCCGGTCCCGCGACCGGCGCCCGTCACCACCGCGACCCTGCCTGCCAGGCCCCACATCACTGGGCCTTGAGGAGGGCGAATCCCTTGTATCCGGCGTTGGCCACGTCCGCGCAGATGTCGAGATAGGTGGCGAAGCCGCCGATGAAGAGCATGAACACCCGAGGCTTCCCGGGCACGTTGGCACCCATGTACCACGAGTTCGCCTTCGGGAACAGCGTCGCATCGGCACGCTGGTTGCACTCGGCGATCCAGTTGTCCACCGCGTCCGGCGTGGCCTCGATCGCGTCGTATCCGTGCTTGTCGAGGTGACCGATCGCCTCCGAGATCCAGTTGATGTGGGCCTCGGCGTGCAACACCATGTTGGCCAGGACCGCGGGCGCACCCGGGCCGGAGACCAGGAAAAGGTTGGGGAAGCCGTCGACACCGAGCCCCAGATAGGTGCGGGGGCCATCGGCCCAGTCGTCGACGAGACGCTCGCCACCCCGGCCGATGATGTCGATCTTGGCCAGGGTTCCCGTCATCGCATCGAACCCGGTGGCCAGCACCACGGCGTCGACGTCGTAGTGGGCGTCGGAGGTTTGAATGCCGGTCTCATCGATCGCCTCGATCGGCGTCTTACGGACACTCACGAGCTTGACGTTGGGGCGGTTGAAGGTCTGAAAGTAGTTGGTGTCGGTGCAGATCCGCTTGGTGCCGATGGGGTGGTCATTCGGGATCAGCAGTTCGGCGACCTCGGGGTCGTCGATGACCGCCCGGATCTTGGCCTCGTAGAACCTGCGGGCCTCCTCATTGGCCTCGAGGTTGAGCATCTGGTCCGAGAACGTCTTCGAGAACAGCACACCGCCCAGTTCCCAACGCTTCTCGAAGGCCTCCTGCCGCTCCTCCGGCGTGGCCTCCATGGTCAGCTTGGGATGAGCCACATGCGGCGATCCGCCCCCGCTGCGCCACGACATCCGGCGCCGTTCGGCGTAGGTCGCCTTGGCGTGGGCGATCTCGTCCGCCGTCAGCGGCCGGTTGCCCGCGGGGACACTGTAATTCGGCGTGCGCTGGAAGACGTAGAGCTGACTCGCCTGCTCGGCGATGTGCGGAATCGACTGAATGCCGGACGAACCGGTCCCGATGACCGCGACACGCTTGCCCGTGAAATCGACACCCTCATGCGGCCAGTGCGCGGTGTGGTGGACCTCGCCCCCGAAGGTGTCCAGGCCCGGGATGTTCGGTGTCAACGGCGATGAGAGCGGCCCAGTCGCCATCACCACGAAACGCGCCGTGACCACTTCACCGGTGTCGGTGCTGACAGTCCACCGAAGGGTGTCCTCGTTCAGAACGGTCGAGACCACTCTGGTGTTGAAGGTGATGCCGGAGCGCAGGTCCAACTTGTCGGCGACCCATTTGATGTAGTCGAGGATCTCGGCCTGGGTGGCGTACTTCTCAGTCCAGGTCCACTCCTGCTGCAGTTCGTCGGAGAACGAGTAGCAGTAGTCGAGGCTCTCGACGTCGCACCGCGCGCCCGGGTACCTGTTGAAGTACCACGTGCCGCCCACTTCCGGGGCGGCCTCGAACACCCGGACGGACAGGCCCTGCTCACGGAACTTGTGCAGGGCGTATAGGCCGCCGAATCCGGCGCCCACCACAACGACATCGACATGGCTGTTGGTCGCGGTACTCACGTCGCGTACGGTAAGCCGCCCGCGGACAGGCGCCCGGCGACGCTTCCCAGTCAACGGGCATTGGGATATTTCTCCCGGCCACCGGTGACACCGGTCCTGTGGCGGCCTCACCGAGGTCAGAATGCGTGCCATGTCCGACGCCGAATCCACAGGAGCCACCTCGCGCGCCGTTTCGCTGACCGTCACCGCGGTCATCGATGAAAGCCACGACACCAAGTCCCTGGTGTTCGCCGTCCCGGACGAGCACCAGTCGCGGTTCGAATACCGGCCCGGCCAGTTCCTCACCCTGCGCATACCCAGCAATCAGACCGGTTCGGTGGCCCGGTGCTATTCACTGGCCAGTTCCCCGCACACCGACGACGCCCCGAAGGTCACCGTCAAGCGCACCGTGGGCGGATACGGATCAAACTGGTTGTGCGACAACGTCGCCGTCGGCGACACCATCGACGTGTTGCCCCCGGCCGGGGTGTTCACGCCACAGGATCTGAACGCCGACTTCCTGCTGTGGGCGGCCGGCAGCGGTGTCACTCCGGTGATGTCGATCCTCAAGTCGGTGCTCGCCGGGGGCACCGGTCGGGTCGTGCTGTGCTACGCCAACCGTGACGAGCGCTCGGTCATCTTCGCCGCCGAGCTGCGCGAGTTGGCGGCCCGCTACGCGGGACGCCTCACCGTTCTGCACTGGCTCGAGTCCATCCAGGGTCTGCCCACTCGTGCGCAGATGGGCGGTTTCGCCCGCATGTTCAACGGCCACCAGTCCTTCATCTGCGGACCAGAACCGTTCATGGCCGTGGTCAAGGATGCCCTCACCGAAGCGGGCACTCCTCGCGAGAACATCCACCTGGAGGTCTTCCAGTCCCTGACCGGCGACCCGTTCGCCGAGGTCCCCATCGAGGACATCCCGGACACCGGCGAGGCCGCAGCGGCCGAGATCTCCCTCGACGGTCAGCTCCACACCCTGCGCTGGCCCAAGGGGCACAACCTGGTGGACGTGATGCTGGCGGCGGGCATCGAGGTGCCCTTCTCCTGCCGGGAGGGCAACTGTGGGTCGTGTGTGGCCACAGTGGTCGAGGGTGAGATCGACCGCGGTAACGCAGCCATCCTCGAAGAGGAGGACATCGCCGACGGGCTTTTCCTGGCCTGCCAGGCCCGCCCGCAGTCGGAGACGGTCCGGGTCGAGTTCTGAGCACGGGTGAATCCGGCCCGCTCATCGGGAGAGGCCTGGCGGACAGGCACCCCGCCGATCCACCATTGTGAGCATGACAAAACGGGTGATCGACAGCGTCGCCGAACTCGCTGATCAGCTCCGCGAGCAGGCCGCTGAAGCCGAGAAGATCGGCAGGTTGACCGACGACACGGTCAAGGTCATGAAGGAGATCGGCAGCATCCGGCTGCTTCAACCGAAAAGCCATGGCGGCCTGGAGGTTCATCCCCGGGAGTTCGCCGAGACCGTGATGGCCACGGCCGCGCTGGATCCCTCCGCCGGATGGATCAACGGCGTGGTCGGTGTGCATCCCTATCAACTGGCGTACGCCGATCCGCGCGTCGCCGCCGAGATCTGGGCCGACGACGTCGACACGTGGGTGGCCTCGCCCTACGCGCCCCAGGGCGTCGCCCGGCCCGTCGACGGCGGTTACATCTTCAACGGCCGCTGGCAGTTCAGCTCCGGTACCGACCACTGCGACTGGATCATCCTCGGCGCCATGGTCGGCGACGCCGACGGCGTGCCGCTGATGCCGCCGCAGATGCTCCACATGATCCTGCCGCGCAAGGACTACGAGATCGTCGAGGACTCCTGGGACGTCGTGGGCCTGCGAGGCACCGGCTCCAAGGACGTCATCGTCAGCGACGCCTTCGTCCCGGCGTACCGGACCATGGACGGCATGAAGGTCATGGACGGCACCGCGCAGCGGGAGGCCGGCATGACCGAACCGCTCTACCTGATGCCCTGGTCCACGATGTTCCCGTTGGGCATCTCCTCGGCCACGATCGGCATCGCGGAGGGCGCCCTGGCCGCCGCGCTGGACTATCAGCGCCAGCGGGTCAATTCCAGTGGCGTTGCGATCAAGGACGACCCCTACGTCATGTACGCCATCGGTGAGGCCGCCGCCGACATCAACGCCGCCCGCCAAGAACTGCTCGCCAACGCCGACCGCATCTACGACATGGTGGCCGCGGGCAAGGAGGTGTCGTTCGAGGACCGGGCGGCGGGGCGGCGCACCCAGATCCGTGCCGTCTGGCGCGCGGTGTCCGCCGTCGACGAGATCTTTGCGCGCTGTGGCGGCAACGGAACCCGGATGGACAAGCCGCTGCAGCGGTACTGGCGTGACGTCCACGTCGGCCAGGTCCACGCGATCCACACCCCCGGCACGATCTATCACGCATCGGCGCTCAGCTCCCTCGGCGTCGATCCGCAGGGCCCGCTGCGGGCGATGATCTGAGAGGACGACCTTCGATGACGACCACGCCCCTGGTCAAAAGCCTCGGCTACGTGCGTATTCAGGCCACCGACATCGAACGCTGGCGCCAATTCGCCTTCGACGTCCTGGGATTTGCGCAGGGCAGTGGCCCTGACGCGGACTCGCTGTACCTGCGGATGGACGAGCGGTCCGCCCGCATCATCGTGTCCCCCGGTGACACCGACAAGGTTGTCACCGTGGGCTGGGAGGTACGCGACCGCGCAGCGCTGAACGATGTCTGCCGCGCACTGGATTCGGCCGGCGTCCCCTACAAGGAACTCTCGCTGGCCGAGGCCGACGCTCGACGCGTCGAGCAGGTCATCGCCTTCGACGATCCGGCCGGCAACGCGCTGGAGGTGTTCCATGGTCCGGTGCTCGACCACAGTCCGGTCGTCACCCCGTTCGGCGCGAAGTTCGTGACCGGCGGCCTGGGACTGGGTCACGTCGTGATGCCCGCCCTGGACGTCAACGGGTTGTTCGAGTTCTACACCGAGGTGCTCGGCTTCCTGTCCCGTGGCGCGTTCCGGGTTCCGGTGCCGCCGGAGTTCGGGCCCGTCCGGGTGCGGTTCCTCGGCGTCAACCAGCGTCACCACAGCCTGGCGCTGTGCCCGGCCTCGACACTGCGCGATCCGGGCCTGATCCACCTCATGGTCGAGGTCGACACCCTCGACGCCGTCGGGCAGGCGCTGGACCGGGTCAACCGGGACGGATTCCGGCTGTCGTCCACCCTGGGGCGACACACCAACGACAAGATGGTGTCCTTCTACGTCCGCGCACCGGGTGATTGGGACATCGAGTTCGGCACCGACGGCATGCTGGTCGAAGAGAACGAGTACACCGCCGAAGAGATCACCGCCGACAGCTACTGGGGCCACCAGTGGGTCGACGACCTTCCGGCGGCCATGCGGCCATGACGTTCGGGCGCTGAGCGGCCGGTTTCCGTCCCGCGAGCGGCCCCTTTTGTACGCATTTCACGGCGTGGCGCCGTACAGACACGGGCGCTCGCGGGGGGATGCCAGCGCGCTCGCCGTAGGTGAGAGAGAGCCGGGCAGCACATACGTGCTGCCCGGCTTTTCTGCGTGCTCGGACGCGCATCATCGGCATCTATGTGACAGCAGACACATATGTGTGATAGATATATGCGCATTAGGCATATGCCTATTAGGAGTATGCAGCCCTGGAGGATCCATGACCGCGTCCATCGCCCCGCCCGCGCCCAGCACCAAGCCGGCGACGCCCGAAACGCCGAGCGCCGTCATCGACCGCGTCTCCCTCGTCCTCGACGCGTTCGACGGACCGGGCCGACTCACGTTGGCGCAGATCGTGCGCCGGACCGGGCTGCCCCGTTCGTCCGCACACCGGATGCTCGAGCGCCTCGTGCAGCTGCGCTGGCTGCGCCGCAACGGCCGGGACTACGAACTGGGCATGCGCCTGGTCGAACTCGGCTCGCTGGCCGTGCACCAGGACCGGCTGCACCGCGCTGCCATCCCCACGCTGCACGAACTGCATGCGGCCACCGGGCTGGTGGTCCACCTCGCCGTCCTCGAAGGCTCCGATGTGGTCTACATGGAGAAGGTCGGCAACCGGATGGCCGCGGCGATCCCGACCCGGGTGGGCGGACGTCAGGCGGCGCACTGTACGGCCGTCGGCAAGGCCATGCTGGCCTTCGCCGACGAGAGCGATGTCGCGCTGTGGGACGCCGAGGTGCTGCCCCGCCGAACCAAGTACTCGATCTCCACGCACGCCCAGCTGCGCAGCGAGCTGGCGAAGGTCCGCTCGCATGGCATCGCCTTCGACCGGGAGGAGTCCCTGCCGGGCTTCGGATGTGTGGCCGCGCCCATCGGGGACCCAGGCGAGGCGGTTGCGGCGGTGTCGGTCTGTGGACCGATGAACCGGATGATGTTCGACCAGCGGATGGTCGCGCCGCTGCGCATGGCCGCGATGGGTATCTGGCGCGCCGTGGAGGGTGGCCCGGTCCGCGTCGCGCCGACGCTGCAGCCGATGCGGCCACTGCGCGGCCACCCGGTCGCGGCGCCCGCCGCCAGGAAGTACGCATGAGCCTCGACCCCCAGATCGCCGGCATGATCGAGGCGCTCGACGCCGGGTTTCCGCCGGTGCAGACGATGACCGGCGAAGAGGCTCGGGCCGCGATCAGGTCGCGTTTCACGCCGTCCCCGTCCCCCGAGCCGGTGGCGGACGTGCAGGACCGCACCATCGGCGGCCCGGACGGACCGCTCCATGTCAGGATCTACCGCCCGACCGCCGCCGACGCCGGGCCGGTGCCGACTCTGGTCTACGCCCATGGCGGCGGATGGGTGTTCTGCGACCTGGACAGCCATGACGGGCTGTGCCGGGACTTCGCCAATCGTCTTCCCGCCGTGGTGGTTTCGGTGCACTATCGGCGCGCCCCCGAGGAGGGCCGCTGGCCCGCGGCGGCCGAGGATCTGTACGCCGCGACCAGCTGGGCGGCGTCGCACATCACCGAACTCGGGGACGACGCCGGCGCACTGCTGGTGGGCGGCGACAGCGCCGGGGGCAACCTGGCGGCGGTCACCGCATTAATGGCGCGTGATCGGCGCGGACCCGAACTCGCCGGCCAGCTGCTGCTCTATCCGGTCCTGGCGGCCGACTTCGACACCGAGTCCTACCGGCAGTTCGGCCAGGGGTACTACAACCCGCGTCCCGCGCTGCAGTGGTACTGGGACCAGTACGTGCCGGCGCACGCCGACCGGACCGACCCGTACGCGTCGCCGCTGCAGGCGAAGGACCTGACCGGGTTGCCCCCCGCCGTCGTGGTGGTCGCCGGACACGACCCACTGCGCGACGAGGGGTTCGCCTACGCCGAGGCGCTGCAGAGAGCCGGTGTGCCCGTCGCACAGCGCTTCTTCGAAGGCGGAGTGCACGGCTTCATGACCATGCCCTCGCTCGACATCTGCGAGCGGGCCCGCGCTCAGGCGTGCGCGGCCCTGTCGGAGTTCGTGGCCAGCGGCGCAGCGACGCCGTAGCGCTGATCGGGGTCGAGGACGCAGTGCGTGCGCCCGAAGACCGTCACCATGCACTTGTTGTTGTGGTTGCAGCGACTGCGCACCCCGGCGTCGGCGATCATCCTGTTGACCAGGTCCGGTTCGCGCAGCAGCGCCCGGCCCATCGCCATGAAGTCGAACCCCTCCCGCATCCCGGTCTCCAGGTGCTGCCGGTTGGTGATGCCGCCCAACAGAATGAGTTTGGTGTTGCGCACCACCGGCACGAACTGACGGGCCGCGGGCAGCATGTAGAGATCCTCGTAGGGATAGCTGCCCATCACCCGCTTGCCCATGATCCGCACTCCGGGCCGCAGCGCGGGCGGCATCACTTCGGCGAACTCTCGGACCGGCACATCCCCGCGGAACAGGTACATCGGCTTGAACACCGACGAGCCCTGCGTCAGCTCGATGGCGTCCAGCGCTTCGTCGGCGTCCAACAGTTGCACGGTGCGCAGCGCCTCGTCGATCCAGATGCTGCCCGGCAGGCCGTCATCCATGTCGAGCTTGGCGATCACGGCGATGCGGTCCCCGACGGTGTCGCGGACTCGCTGTGCGATCTCACGGACGAGCCGTGAGCGGTTGTCGATGTCGCCGCCGTACTCATCCTTCCGGCGGTTGATCCGCGGGCTGAGGAACGAGCTGGGCAGGTACAGGTGGCCGAAATGCAGTTCCACAGCGTCGAATCCGGCCTCGACCGCGATCTGTGCCGCGGCGGCGAACTGGTCGATGACGGCGCGGATCTCCTCGCGTCGGATCTCGCGGCAGTACGCGAACGACGTCGGGTTGATGAATCTGCTGGGCGCGACGGCGGTGACACCGGTCAGGCTCTTCTGCGCCACCACGCCGGCGTGGCCGAGTTGCGCCGAGATCGCGGCCCCCGCGGCGTGCACCGCGTCGGTGAGTCTGCGCAGTCCCGGCAGGGCCCGGGCATCCATGACGATCTGTCCCGGCGCGCTCGCCCCCTCCGGGGACACGCAACAGTAGGCCACCGTGGTCATCCCGACCCCACCCTCGGCGAAGCTGCGGTGGAAGTCGATGAGGTCGTCGGTGACCAGGCCGTGCGGCGAGCGGCCCTCCGACGTCGCAGCCTTGACGACCCGGTTGCGCAACTGCACGGGCCCGAGTTTGACGGGGGCGAACGGATCGGGGCTCAGATCGGTCATCTCATCACCGTTGACCTCGCGAGCGCGGTGGTCAACGGCGGTCTCCCAATGGCCGGGATCTCCTCGGCCCGCGCGACGGTGCCGTCCCTAACCTCGCAGACATGGCCGACGGTGAAGTGTTCGTCATCGACAGGGTGCTGACCAGGCCGGGGCAGGCCCGCCTCTTCGTCGACCGGTACCTCGCCGAGTACGCACCGGGAGCGCGGGAGCGCGGGATGTCGCTGCAGAGCGTGTTGGTCAGCCCGCCGATCTGGTTCGACGACCAGTCCAACACCGTCACGGTCACGTGGTCCCTGCCGAGCCCGCTGGCCTGGTGGCAGATGACGTGGAAGGGCCGTCCCGACCCGGGCCTGGGCCAATGGTGGTCGGAGATCGAGGAGCTGGTGGTGGAACGGACCCGGTCGGTCGCCGCACCGGCCGCCGACGTCGATGCGCTCTGCGGTCAGGACCTCTGATGTTCAACGTCACGCGTCTGCTCGACGTCGAAGCTTCCGAGCGCGAGCGGGTGCTCGCGGCCGTCCGCCGCGCTGTCGCAGACACTGGGGCGTTGCGCTGGGTGGTCGAACCGACCGACCCCGGCTCACGCAACGGCGGCGACGTCCTGGTGCATCTCCGCTTCGCCGATCAGTCGCAGTGGCGCGACGCCGAATCGACCCTGGCGACCGCATTGGCCGATCCGGCTGTCACCCGCGTCAACGGCGCGACCTACGACGGCGAACCGGTCGTGATCGGCGCACCGGGCACGGTGTACCGGACGCTGCTGCTGCGCGTGCACCCCGACACCCCGTCGGACACCGTGGCACGTTTCGAGGCCGAGCTGCAGGCCATGCCGCGTTACGTCGACACGATCCGGGCCTGGCAGCTGAGCCGGGTCATCGATGCCGAAGGCGCCACCGCATGGACCCACGTCTTCGAGCAGGAGTTCACCGACGTCGACGGGTTGATGGGCCCGTATCTGATGCACCCCATCCACTGGGCTGTGGTGGACCGCTGGTTCGACCCCGAGTGCCCCGATGTCGTTGTGCGTGAACGTGTCTCGCACAGTTTCTGCCTGAGCGAGACACCCATTCTCCGGTGAGACCGGCTCGGCTCACATACCTGCGGGCAGGATGTTCGGGTTCGCCGACGCCGGGGGCTGAAGCGGCGGAAGCAGCGTGCGGCCGTCCAGGCTGTGCACCGGAAGCTGTTGTGACCACGGATAGTGCAGGCTGAACGCCACCAGTCCGGTGCGTTCGGCCGCAGGCAGATGACACATCGCCAGCACGGTCTCCGCGAGGTACTCCACCGGCTCGGTGGGGAACGTGTCCGGGATCAGGCTCGCCGCCCCGGGCGTGCGGACCGCACTGGACGGGCCGACCACGTTCACCGCGATGTTGTCGTCCAGCAGTTCGGCGGCGACGCCCTGGGTGAACCTGTGCAGCGCGGCCTTCATCGATGCGTACACGACGTCGCCGGAGGACTTGTTGTACTCACGATAGGGCCGTACCGGTGCCAGTCCCGTCACCGACCCGATGTTGACGATCCAGCCGCCGCCCTGACTTCGCATGTGCGGAACGGCCTTCTGGGTCAGCACAAACGGGGTGCGGACGTAGTGTTCGACGGTGCGGTCGAACGTTTCGATCGGCATGTCCTCGATGACCGAGTAGTCGGCGTATCCGGCATTGTTCACCAGGATGTCGAGTCGGCCCGTCCGCTCGATCACCTGATCGACCAGGCCGGCGCGTTGTTCGGCGTCCTCCAGGTCCGCCGCGATGCCGAATGCGCTGCCGCCGGCCGCCTCGATGAGCTCGATGGTCTCGCCGATGGTCCCGGGCAGCGCCGTGGTCTGCCCGGCCCGAGTGGACGGGGACGGCTCATAGGAGCGGGCCGTGACCGCCACCACAGCGCCTTCGGCGGCCAGGCGCTGCGCCACCGCGCGTCCGATTCCACGGCTGCTGCCGGTCACCAATGCTGTTCTGCCACTGAGTAGTTTCGTCACCGGAGTGTGAGGTCCTCTTCGATGGGAGCGCGGTGGCTCTGCCAGACATCGATCAGCCGGAAGGGGAACGCGGTGACGATGCGCCCACCGCCCGAGCGGTAGTAGGTGTGCGCCGTGGGCGTGTGGCACCACACCGTGTTCGCCATCGCGTCGTCGATCTGGCGCACGTATCCCTCGAATGCCTCGGGGGTGACCTCGATCGTCGCGGCCTCGCGTTGCGCCATCAGCTGCAGGCACTCCATCACGTAGTGGACCATCACCTCGACGCCGAAGTTGTGTCCGGCGCCGTGCCCGGGGCTGTAGTTGGGAGCCGACGAGATGAACAGGTTGGGGAAACCAGGAACCAGGCCACCACGGTAGGCGCTGGGACTGTCACCCCAGAACTCGCTGAGCCGCAGCCCATTCCGGCCCCGAATGTCGATTGTCGACAGGAAGTCCAAGTGATAGCCGGTGGCGTAGATGATGACGTCCAGCTCGATCTGTCGGCCGTCCTCGGTGACGATGCCCCGCTCGTTGACCCGGGCGGGTTCGCTGGCCTCGACATCGACGTGCTCCCGGGTCAGAGCCGCGTAGTAGCCGCCCGGGTCGCGGATGATGCGCTTGCCGTAAGGGGCGAAGTCCGGGGTGACCTTCTTGGCGAGTTCGGATTCGGCGCCGAAGACCCGGTCGATGTACTCCAGGCACATCTGCAGCAGGACGTCGTTGGCCGGCGAGATCGACAGATGATCGGCGGCCCACTCCGGATCCCGAAGGATGACCGGGTGGTTGTTGTCCGCGGTGCCCCAGAACGACTTCAACCGGTTCCAGTTGGCGTAGTACGGGATGTGGGTGTTGAGCCAGCGGCGGTGGTCCGGCACGTCGTCGCTGAGTCGTTTCCGCGGAGCCACCCAGTGCGGTTGCCGCTGGAACACCGTCAGATGCTCGACGTCGTCGACGCAGGCGTCCACGACCTGCACCGCGGTGCACCCGGCGCCGATGATCGCGACCTTCTTGCCGCGCAGGTCCAGGTTCGGGTCCCACTCGGCGGAGTGGACGCTCACGCCGGTGAAGCTGTCCCGGCCCGGCAGGTCCGGCCATCTGGGACGGTTGAGGTAGCCCGCAGCCGGGATGACGACGTTGGCGTGGCTGACGTCCCGGGTGCCGTCGGGACCGACCGTGTGGACCTGCCACTGGCGGCGCTCCTCATCCCACCAGAGCGCCTCGACCTCGGTGCCGAACCGGATGTGCTCGCGCAGACTGTTCTTGTCGGCAACCGACTCCAGGTACCTCTGGTACTCGGCGCCCTGCGGGTAATAGCTTGACCAGTCCGCGTTGATGTCCCGCGACAGCGAGTAGTACGCCGACGGGGTGTCCACCCCGATCCCGGGATAGACGGCGGTGTACCAGGTGCCGCCCACCTCGTCGTTGCGGTCGATGATCTCGTAGTCGATGCCCGCGGCAGCACATTCCAGGGCTGCGGCCATTCCGGCCATACCGGCACCGACGATCACCACCTTGAAGTCACTGGGCAGCTTCGCCGCCCGCGGCAACACCGGCTGGGACGGACGGAAACCACCCTGCTCGAGCAGGAGGTCCACATACTCCGGCGCGACCTCGGTGCCCAACGCCAGCGGCGCGATCTTGGCGAACAGCCCGGCGTCATCGAAGGCCAGCGCGGTGTCCGGGCGCGGCGCGTGCAGCGCGTCGATCACCGCTCCGACCAACTCTTCGAGCGTCTCGGGATCGGTGACACCGGCCTGCTCCGGTGGGTCGGGGACGAACGAGATCTTCGCGGCGAAGCGGTCCACCGCGCCCGCATCGCCCGTCAACTGTGCGAGCACCGCCACCAGCACCCCGGCATCGGCTCGGCTCAAGTGTGCCCGCAGCTCCTGGGGATCCAGGGCCGCGAGATCTGCCGTCATGGTCGCATCGGTCGACATCGAACCTCCTTGCTCGCTGCCGAGTATCGGATCGCCGGGGCACCTCAGTCCGGGCCGTTTCTACTCAGCGGGACGCAGCGTGAATCCCACACGAACCGCAGGCATACAGTCCGGAGCATGACTGACCTGGACGCCGTGCTCGCATCGGCGCGCAGCCACGCTCTCGGTGACATCCCCCGCCGGTCCGCTCGCCGTCACCCCGACAAGGTCGCGATCATCGATGGCGACGTGTCGTTGACCTTCGCCGAGTTCGAGCACCTGGTCGATCGCGCTGCCGCAGCGCTGAGCGACAACGGCTTCGGCGTCGGTGACCGAGTGGCGTTACTGGCTCACAACTGTTGGCAGTATGCGGTTCTGGCGTTCGCCACCGCCCGCGCCGGTGTGGTCCTGGTTCCGATCAACTTCATGCTCACGGCGGAGGAGATCTCGTTCATCCTTCGCCACAGCGGGGTCCGCGGGTTCCTGGTCGAGGCCGACCTGGCCCCGACGGCGGAGGAGGCGATGCGCCTCGGCGGGCAGGTGAGGACGAAGGCCGCCGTGGTCTTCCCGGGTCAGAGTCTGCCCGCCGGCTGGGACGACTTCGGGCAGTGGCTGAAGACGTCATCGGCCGCTCCCACACCGACGGTCGCCGACGACCAGGTGATCCGGTTGATGTACACCAGCGGCACCGAGTCGCACCCCAAGGGCGCGATGCACTCCAGCCGCAGCCTGATGGGCAACTACATCAGCTCGATCATCGCCGGGTCCATGGAGGGCACCGACGTCGAGGTGCATTCGCTGCCGCTCTACCACTGCGCGCAACTGGACAATTTCCTGATCACCGACATCTATCTCGGTGCCACCAGCATCATCCTGCCGCGGCCCGAACCGGAACTGGTGCTGCGCGCCATCGAAAAACACGGTGTGACCAACTATTTCGCCCCACCGACGGTGTGGATCTCGCTGCTGCGCTCACCGGTGTTCGACGAGGTGGACCTGTCCAGCCTGCGCAAGGGCTACTACGGCGCGTCGGCGATGCCCATCGAGATCCTGGCCGAGATGCGCGAGCGGCTGCCCAACCTGCGACTGTGGAACTTCTACGGGCAGACGGAGATGGCGCCGCTGGCCTCGGTGTTGGGGCCCGACGAGCAGGACACCCACGCGGGATCGGCCGGACGTCCGGCGGTCAACGTGGAGACCGCGATCCTGGACGACGACAACGCACCCGTCGCCCCGGGCGTCGTGGGCGAGATCGCGCATCGCAGTCCGCACCTGATGCTGGGTTACCTCGACGACCCGGACAAGACGGCCGAGGCCTTCCGTGGCGGCTGGTTCCACTCCGGCGACCTGGGCTACTACGACGAGCACGGTCTGCTGCATGTGGTCGACCGCAAGAAGGACATGATCAAGACCGGTGGGGAGAACGTCGCCAGCCGCGAGGTGGAGGAGGTCATCTACCGGCACCCCGGTGTGGAGGAGGTCGCCGTCTTCGGCCTCCCGCACCCGGTGTGGGTGGAGGCCGTGGTGGCCACCGTGGTGCCCCGCGACGGCGCACAGGTCAGCGTGGAGGAGATTCTCGGTCACTGCCGTGAGCACCTGGCCGGGTTCAAGACCCCCAAACAGATCTTCTTCGCCGATTCGCTGCCCAAGAACCCCAGCGGCAAGCTGCTCAAGCGGGTGCTGCGGGAACGGTTCAGCGCGGACGGCACCGGGGTCGGCTGAGCAGGTCGCCCGCTGGGCGGGAACGCCGCACCGGGAAAACGGCACCCACAGTTAGCGTGCCGCACATCCTCTGTTGGATGAAAGGATCCCGCCTCATGTCCCGCGCACCATTCACGGGCCGCATCGCCCGCTTCGACGAACCGGGCAAGCCGTTCGAGATCGACACGGTCACCCTGCCCGAAGTGGGACCCGGAGAGATCCTGATCAAGGTGACGCGGGCCAACATCTGCGGCTCCGACGTCCACGCCTGGCACGGGACCTTCGCCACCCGCGGCCTCGGCGGACAGCTTCCGACCGTGCTCGGACACGAAATGGTCGGCGCTGTCGAGGAATTGGGGTCGGGTGTCACCGCAGACTCCAACGGCAAACCACTGCAGGTGGGCACCCGGGTGGTGTTCCCCTACTTCTTCTGCTGCCACACCTGCCGCAACTGCCTGGCCGGCCGCCGCAACGCGTGCCTGAATCTGAAGATGGCGATGCTCGGCCGTGCCGACGAACCGCCGTACTTCGTCGGCGGCTATGGCGACTACTTCCTGCTGCCCGCCGGTGCGGTCGTCTACACCGTGCCCGATTCGCTGTCCGACGAGATCGCCGCCGGAGCCAACTGCGCACTCTCCCAGGTGATGTACGGCCTGGAGCGCGTCGACCAGGGGCTCGGCGAGTATGTGGTGGTCCAGGGCGCGGGCGCACTCGGTCTCTACGCCGTCGCCGTGGCCAAGGCGCGCGGTGCCGCCAAGGTGATCGCCATCGACGGCGTTCCCGAGCGCCTGGAACTGGCCAAGGCGTTCGGCGCCGACGCCGTCATCGACATCACCGAAGCCACGACCGACAAGGAGCGTGCCAAGATCGTCCGCGCGCTCACCGACGGCCAGGGCGCCGATGTGGTGGTCGAGGTGGTGGGTCACCCGTCGGCCATCGACGAGGGACTCAAGCTGCTCGGCCAGTTCGGCCGCTACGTGGAGATCGGCAACATCAACATCGGCAAGACGTTCGAGTTCGACCCGTCCCGATTCGTGTTCACCAACAAGACCATGGTCGGCGTCTCGCTCTACGACCCGGCCGTACTGTCCCGGGCGCTGACCTTCCTGGACGAGTACCAGCACAAGCTGCCGTTCGATCGCTTGGCCGCGGCGTGCTACCCCCTCTCCGACATCAACGCCGCATTCGCCGCCGCCGAAGGCAGGCGCGACGTGCGCGCCAGCATCGTGCCCTGACTCCCCCGATCGGAAAGCCGTTCATGACCAACCATCAGTACGACCGCACCACCCTGTTCATCGACGGGCAGTGGGTGTCCCCTTCAGGCAGCGCCGGAATCGACGTCATCGATCCGGCTACGGAGCAGGTGTTCGGCACCGTTCCCAGCGGCACCGAAGCCGACGTGGACGCCGCGGTCTCCGCGGCCCGGCGGGCGTTCGACCCGCTGATCAGCGTCGCCGAACGACGCGAACGTCTGGACGCGGTGATCACCGCGATGGAGAAGCGTCTGCCCGACATCGCCGAGACCATCACCCGCGAGATGGGCGCCCCGATCCGGATCGCCCAGAGCGTGCAGACCCAGGTGCCGCTCGCGGTCGCCCGCGGCTTCGCCGACGCGCTGGCCACTTTCGAGTTCGAGGAGCGCATCGGCAACTCGCTGGTGGTTCGTGAACCCTACGGCGTGGTCGCCGCGATCACGCCGTGGAACTATCCGCTGTACCAGGTGGTCGCCAAGGTCCTGCCGGCGATCGCCGCGGGTTGCACCGTGGTGCTCAAGCCCAGCAACGAGGCACCCCTGTCGGTGTTCGAGTTCGTCGAGGCCCTCGAGGACGCCGGCCTGCCGCCCGGTGTGGTCAATCTGGTGTCGGGACCCGGCCGGGTGATCGGCGAGCACATGTCGGCCCACCCGGACGTCGACTTCGTCTCCTTCACCGGTTCGACCGGAGTCGGCAGCCGCGTGGGCGAACTGGCCGGCCAAACCATCAAGAAGGTCGCGCTCGAGCTGGGCGGCAAGTCGGCCAACGTCATCCTCGACAGCGCCGACCTCGCGACCGCGATCAAGGTCGGTGTCGGCAATGCCTTCCTCAACGGCGGACAGACCTGCATGGCCTGGACCCGCATGCTCGTGCCGCTGTCCCGCTACAGCGAGGCACTCGACCTGGTCGAGGCCGCGGTCTCGAAGTACACCGTCGGTGATCCGTGGGATCCGAACACCCGGATCGGGCCGTCGGCTTCCCGCGGACAGTTCGAGACTGTTCTCGGATTCATCGAACGCGCGCCGCATGACGGTGCCCGCCTGGTGACCGGCGGCGCCGAGAAGATCCGCGACGTCGGCTATTACGTCGCCCCAACGGTCTTCGCCGACGTCGACCCCGATTCCGAGCTGGGCCAGGAGGAGGTCTTCGGGCCGGTGCTCGCCGTCATCCCGTTCCGCGACTCCGACGAGGCCCTGAGCATCGCCAACGGCACCCCGTACGGTCTGTCCGGCGCGGTCTGGGCAGCCGACGACGACACCGCGATCGCGTTCGCCCGTCAGGTGCAGACCGGCCAACTCGACATCAACGGGGGCAGGTACAACCCCGCGGCGCCATTCGGCGGATACAAGAAGTCCGGCATCGGCCGCGAACTCGGCCGAATCGGATTTGAAGAGTTTCTGCAGATCAAATCGCTGCAGCTGCCGTGACACCGACGAGAAGCGAGATGAACCGATCATGAGCTCACCATCGAACCCACTGGTGATCACCGCGGCGGACGCCGTGCAGGTGTGGACGATCAACCTCCCCCATGCCGGCAACGCCATCACCGACCGCGGCTTCATCGCCGCATTCGAGGCGGCGGTGGACGCGGCCAACGCCGACTCAGCGGTGCGTGCGGTGATCCTGACCGGCGAGGGGAAGATCTTCTCCGCGGGCGGCAACGTCAAGGAGATGGCGGACCGTGAGGGCATGTTCGGCCTGGACGCCATCGAGCAGCGCTACGCCTACGTCGACGGAATTCAGCGCATACCGAGGTCCTTGGCCCGCCTGGAGGTCCCGATCATCGCGGCGGTCAACGGCCCCGCGATCGGCGCGGGCTGCGACCTCGCGATGATGTGCGACATTCGGATCGCTTCCGAACGCGCGTCGTTCGCCGAGAGCTTCGTGCAGATCGGACTGGTCCCGGGCGACGGCGGCACCTGGTTCCTGCAGCGCGCCATCGGCTACGAACGGGCCGCCGAGATGACCCTGACCGGCGACCGGATAGATGCGGTGACCGCGGTGGAGTGGGGCTTGGTCAGCCGCGTGGTCCCCCACGAGGAGCTCCTGTCCGCGGCCCGCGACCTCGCCGGCCGGATCGTCAAGAACCCGGCTCAGGCCCTGCGGATGGCCAAACGACTCCTGCAGGAGTCGCGGACCGGCCTGCTCGAGTCGACACTGGGGATGGCAGCGGCCATGCAGCCGTTGGCGCACCACGATTCCGAGCACGTCCGCCGCATCGAGAGATGGCGCAGCGCCTGATGGCCCTTCCACGTCTGGTGCCGGCGGCCAGCACCGAACCGGCGAACACGACAGCCCTGCGCGCCGAGGTCCGCGCGTTTCTCGCCGATCAACTCGCCGCGGGCACCTTCACCCCGGCTGTCGACGCCTGGCTGTGCGGGTGGGACGAGAACTTCACGCGGGCCCTGGCCGCACGCGGTTGGTTGGGCATGACGGTGCCCGAAGCCTATGGCGGCCACGGGCGCTCGTTCCTCGAGCGGTTCGTCGTCACCGAGGAACTGCTGGCCGCGGGAGCGCCGGTGGCCGCGCACTGGATTGCCGACCGCCAGATCGTCCCGTCCCTGCTGAAGTACGGCACCGATGGCCAGAAGCGCGAGTTCCTGCCCAAGATCGCCGCCGGTGAGTGCTTCTTCGGTATCGGGATGAGTGAACCGGACTCCGGCTCCGACCTCGCGAGTGTGCGGACGCGCGCCGTGCAGACCGACGGCGGGTGGAGGCTGACCGGGACCAAGGTCTGGACCTCCGGCGCCCACCACGCCCACGCGTTCATCGTGCTGGCCCGCTCCGCGCCTCTTGACCCTGCGCACCGGCACGCCGGATTGAGCCAGTTCATCGTGCGGTTCGACGGGCCGGGTGTGCAGGTGCGCCCGATCATCTCGATGAACGGCGGCCACCACTTCAATGAGGTGATCCTCGACGACGTCTTCGTGCCCGACGAGATGGTGTTCGGTGAGATCGGCGACGGGTGGCGCCAGGTGACCTCGGAACTGGCCTTCGAACGAAGTGGGCCCGAACGCCTGCTGTCCACCTTCACGCTGCTGGCTGCGACAGCGGAGGGCATGGCCAACCATCAGCTCTCCCACGACGCCGGCCTCGGCCGGCTGGTGGCGCGGACCGCAGGACTGCACCAGATGTCCACCGCCGTGGCCGGTGCCCTGGAGCGTCACGAGCCCGCCGATGTGCCGGCCGCGGTGGTCAAGGTGCTCGGCACCACCACCGAAGGCGACATCGCCGACTTCGCCGACCTGCACGGCGGTGACAACGCCGCGATCGAACCGGCACTGCGGGATCTGATCGCCGCTGCAGTGGACCAACGCCCCGGTTTCACGCTGCGGGGCGGGACCAACGAGGTGTTGCGCGGCGTGATCGCCCGCGGATTGGGGATGCGATGACCACCGCTGCGACGACGGCAGGCTCAGGCGTCGACTCCGAACTGGCCGCCATGATGAACGCGGTGTTCGCCGCCCATCGGGAATCACACGCTCCCGCCGCGACGATCACCCGTGATGCCGAGCTGTGGTCCACGCTCGCCGAGTTGGGGCTGGTGCGGCTGACCGGATCAGAGCGCTCCGGCGGCAGCGGCGCGGGCTGGCATGAGGCCGCCGAGTTGACTGCCGCGGCCGCGCGCAACGGGGTTCGAGTCCCGCTGGCCGAGCACGATCTGCTGGCGTGTTGGCTGCTCGAGTCGGCTGGGTTGCCGATCGACGACGCCGTGCGCACCGTCTGCGTCCTCGACGAATCCGGTGCCGCCACGGCAGTCCCCTGGGCGTCGACCGCCGACCGGGTCGTGGTGATCTGGCGCGACAGCACCGCGACGGACCGCCATCTGCTGGCCGACGTGAACGGCGCGGATCTGCGAATCACGCCGGGCACCAACATGATCGGCGAACCGCGCGACACCGTCGTCGCCGACGTCTCGGCGTTGTCCGGCGTACCGGTCGGCGACGACATCGTCGCGGTGCTGGAACTCAAGGCCGCACTGGTGCGCGCGATCCAGGTGTGCGCGGCGTTGGACACCGTCGTCGAACTGGCGGTCGAGCACACGTCCTCGCGAACCCAGTTCGGCCGACCGCTGTCGAAGTTCCAGGCTGTGCAGAACATGATCGCCGACAGCGCGGCCGAGGCCGCACTCGCTCGGGCCACCACCGAGGCCGCCCTCGCCACGGCCGCCGCGACCGGGTGGTCTGCACCCAACCTCGAGTTCCTGGTCGCGGTTGCGCGGTCCTGCGCGGGTCACGCGTCGTCGGTGGTCGTACGCAACGCGCATCAGGCGTTTGGCGCCATCGGAACCACCGTCGAACACCGGCTGCACGAGTACACCAGGGCGGCGCTGGCCTGGCGTGGCGAGTTCGGGTCGGTTCGCCAGTGGGACGAGCGGGTCAGCGACGCGGCACTGCGCGCCGGCGGCGCCGGCCTGTGGGCCCTGATCACCGGCTGAACGCCTCGTCGCGTTCGGTGTTCCGCTGACCGGGCGGAACTGCGTCCAGGCGCACACCGCCGAGGTTGACTCCACCCATGAGCAACGAGATCACACTGTCGGAAGTCCAGGAGTTCATCGCCCGGTTCTGGTACCACTACGACCAGGGCCAGTTCGACGTGCTCGCCACGTTCATCGCCGACGAGATGCAGTACCTGAGCCGCTCGGACTCCGGCAACTGCCCGTTCGAGGAGCTGCTCGCGGCCGAGTTGCACGGCGGCGCCGAGACGCTGGCCTGGCTCAAGCAGCACCGCGACGAGAACCCGTATCCGCTGCGCCATCACGCCACCAACATCTTCCGCACCGGATCCGACGGCGACGTCACCTCGGTCCGGTTCTACCTGTACGTCAACCAGGTGACCAACAACGTGCCCTTCGACGTGTCGTCCGGCGTGGTCGACGCCGGCATCCGCCGCGGTGCCAACGGATTGGTGCTGACCTCCCTGACCGTGGTGCTCGACGCCGAGGACTCGATTCCGTTCGCTGAGCACCGGGCCAAGGTCGCGTCGTCGGCGGAAGCGTGAGCGCACTCGAGGTGTTCGGTGGCGGCGTCGCCGTGATCACGGGGGCCGGCGCCGGAATCGGCGCCGGCCTTGCCCGTCATGCCCATCGCCTCGGGATGTCGCTGGTCCTTGCCGATGTCGACGCGGCCGCGGTGGCCGCACTGCGTGACGAGGTGCTCGCCGACGGCGGCAACGCCGTCGACATGGTCTGCGACGTGCGCGACCCGGATGCCGTGGCCGACCTCGCCGAGCGCACCTACCGCGATATCGGACCGGTCCGGCTCCTGGTCAACAACGCCGGCGTCGAACAGTTCGGATACCTCTGGGACACGCCGGTTTCCAATTGGAATCGGGTGATGGACATCAATGTCAGCGGCGTGTTCCACGGTGTGCGGGCGTTCCTGCCGAAGATGCTCGCCGAACCCTCACCGTCCTGGGTGTGGAACCTCTCGTCCATCGGCGGGGTCGCCTCGGTGCCGTTGCAGGCGCCGTACATCGTCAGCAAGCACGCCGTGCTCGCCCTGACCGAGTGCCTGCGACTTGAGGTCGAGTTGGCCGGCCACGCCGATCACGTTCACGTGCAGGCAGTTCTGCCGGGGGCGGTCAAGTCCAACATCTTCGAGGCCGCGGGCGGTGTCGACGCCGACCGTGCGGGAGCCGACGTCGACGCGGCCGAATCCACACGTGACGCCATGCTCGACATCAAGGCCGCCGCCATGGATCCCATCGAAGCCGCCGAGGTCGTGTTCGAACAGGCTGCGCAGGGCGCGTTCTACCTGCTGACCCAGCCGGACTACGTGAGTTCGGCGATGGCCGAGCGGGCCCAGGTGCTGACGACACAGGTGCCACCGCAGCTGCGGACCACCCAGCGCTTCGACCCCGACAAGCACTGAGGTCACCATGACAGCTTCACACCGACCGGCCCTCGATCCGGATGCGGCGGAGCGGATCGCCTCCTTCGGGCCTCCCACGCCGATGCGCGAACGCGGCCTGCAGGCGGTGCGTGATTCGATCGAGTCGGCTCCCCTGCCGGCCGATATGCCGGTGATGGCCGAGATCGTCGACACCACCGTGCCCGGACCGGGCGGACCGATCCCGGTGCGCATCCACCGTCCCGACGCGGCCGACGCCGCCGCACCGGTGATCGTCCATCTGCACGGCGGTGGTCTGGTCATGGGCTCGAACCACTCGTTCGAGCCCCTCGCCCGCGCGCTGGCGGCGGCCAGTGGTGCGGTGGTGGTGGCGGTGGACTACCGGTTGGCTCCCGAGAACCCGCCGCCCGCACAGTTCGAGGACGCCCTGGCCGTCACCAGATGGGCGGCAGCCGAAGCGGATTCGTTCGGATGGGATCGTCAGCGACTCGTGATCTCCGGCGACAGCGCCGGCGGCGGTCTGGCGGCCGCGGTCGCCCTTGAGGTGCGGGACCACGGCGGACCGGCGATCTTTGCGCAGGTGCTGATGTATCCCGGTGTGGACCGCGACATGGCTGCGCCGTCGGTGCTCGCACTGCCGGACGCCCCGTTGCTCCTCCACGACGACATCGAGTACCTGCACGAACTCGCCGACCTCGGTGCGGGCACGCCGGATGTTCGCCGGGTGCCCGCCTATGCTCGCGATCTGGCTGGGCTGCCGCAGGCCATCGTGGTGACCGCCGAACTCGATCCGATCTCCGGTTGGGGTGAGCGGTACGCCGAACGTCTGCGCGACGCGGGGGTGCAGACCACGATGACCCGCTATCCGGGTATCTACCACGGCTTCCTGATGCGGTCGGAGGCCACCGCGCGCGGGCGGTTGGCGATGGCGGAGATCGGTGCGCTGCTGCGGGCGAAGTTCGCCAATCCACTGCCGTTCTTCAGGTGCGACTGATCTCCCGATGGTTGGACACCTCAGGGTCGAAGCTCAGCGGCAACGCACACAATCGGACGAGATGTACTAACTGAGAATAGGAGTCCTGTGATGCTCACCGAAGAGCGGCGGATGGAGCTGTCCGACATCCTGCGCCCCGCATCGCCGCCCCGCGAGATCGACAACGTCTACACCGACGATCAGCTGCAGCGCCTGTTGGATGTCGTCCGCAAGGACGCTCCGTGGTCACTGATCATCGCCCAGCACTTCGCTTCGCCCGAAGAGTTGATCGCGACGATGAGCGGTGCGTTCCCCGAGGGCTTCGAACCCACCCTGGACCTGTTCCTGACCCCCACCTTCCGCGGGCACCTCGCCAACTACGGCACCCTGCTCTACCCCGAGCTGCATGACTGCTTCTACAACGCGCAGTTCCTCGAGGAGGCGAAGTCGTACTGGAACGCCGAGTACGCCAAGCCGCAGATGATGCTGTTCAACATCAACGGCCCGTGCTGCAACCGCGACCCCGGCCACCTCGATTCGCCGAGCTTCCGCGGTGTGCGTTACGAGAACGCGCCGACGTGGCTGGTGAGCGTGATGGGCAAGTCCGGGCTGTTCCAGGACTACCTGATCAAGATGGCTCAGGTCATCACCTGGTTCTCCCATGACGAGACCAGCGGGTTCACCTACTGGCCCGACGGCCCGCTCAAGGCCCCCCAGCGCGTGCTGCCGCCGGTGTACAACCGCGGTGTCGTGGTGCAGAACGAGATGATGGTGCACCGCGGCGAGGCCAATGGCCCACTGGAGCAGCAGGTTCCGGCCGGGTTGAGCTTCGACACGGTCTTCGCCGGTGATCCTGCCTCACGTGATCACTGGGTGCTGCGCAACGGTGACGACGTCATCGCCCGGCACCACACCGACGAACTGCGGTTCCTGGTGCACTGGTCCGCGGAGGTCTTCTCCGACTACGACGAGCTCAAGAAGAACATGGACCACTCCGACGACCTCACGATCGACAAGGCGATCGATGTGATGGTCGACGACCTGGCCAAAAAGGGCATCAAGATCGACATCCCCAGTGCGCCACTGCACGATCCCGCGTTCATCGGGGCGCTCAATGCCGCCTACGACCTCGGCGGCCCGGCGGTCTACCCCGAAGAGGCACCGCTGAGCGCATTCGTGCTGTCCTAGATCGCCACCTGCATTTCGGCCCCGGACCTCCGTGAGGACTCCGGGGCCGAAGTGTTTTGTGCGGAATTGCAGCCAAAATCGCCGAAAAGCCTGCGATTCCGCACAATTTGGCGGGATGTCAGGGGCGGCGCAGCAGAACCGTCGGGGGGCGGCGCAGCAGAACCGTCAGCCCACTCGCGTGGCCGCGTCCGCTCCGGCGCGCCGGCCGCTGAACACGCAGTCCGAGATCGACAGGCCGCTGACGTAGCTGTTCGAACACACGCCGACGGCATTGCGTCCCGCGGCGTAGAGGCCGGCGACCACACCACCGTCTCGATGCACCACCGCAC
This sequence comes from Mycobacterium sp. ACS4331, assembly GCF_001667265.1. Lineage (GTDB taxonomy): Bacteria > Actinomycetota > Actinomycetes > Mycobacteriales > Mycobacteriaceae > Mycobacterium. The sequence continues at coordinate 131,764 of NZ_LZHW01000087.1, forward strand.
CGGTGTCCTCGTCGACGACCAGGCCACCGAGCGTCAAGCCGGGAATCGGGTAGAAGAGTGACGAATCCACGGAGATGTTGATCGAGTAGAACGGCCCGCGCTCCAGCGGCGGGCACAGCGATGGGTCCTTGTGGGCGGGATCGCCGGCACCGCTGGCGATCCCGCGGTTGTACTCGTCGACGGTCTTGCGCAGACCGGTCGGGTCGATGCCGTTCTTCTGGGCGATTCCTTCGATCGAGCTCGCCTTCTTGTGTCCAATGGACCGCAGGTACCAGATCTGGAGTCGCTGGAACACCTGAGTCTGTTCCTTGATCTGAGACTTGATCTTCCGCCACGTGGCGGCGTCGTAGATCGCCCACCCGGTGCCCCCGAACTCACGCATCATCACGTTGCCGTGGGTGGCTCCGTAGAGATCCTCGTTGACGATGCGCCGGCCGTCCGCACCAACGGTGAGCCCCTCCAGGAATGCACTGGGTGGCGAGAGGAATCGCCAGGCGGTGACGTTGCCCATCTTGTCGGTCACACCACCCGCATCCAGGCCGAGTCGAATCCCGGTGCCGTCGTCGCCCACAGTTCCCAGCGGCGAGATCGCCACGAACTCCGGCGCGTACCGCTTCACCCAGTCGCGGTTGTTGATGAACCCGCCGGCGGCGAGAATCACCGCGTCGGCGCGCGCTTCCGTCTCGACACTGGCCGCGGCGCGCAGTCGTTCGGCGCGGTCGACTGCACCGGCGACCACACTCGGCATCCACGTACCGAGCTTTCCGGTGGTTGCGGAGATGCGCCGATGTCGGCGTGCATTGCGGTGCTTGGGATTCAACACCGTGTACCGGACCCCGGTGACACGGCCGTCCTGGGCCTGGATCAGGGAGTGCACGTGCGCCAGCGGGACGAAGTGAACACCCTTGGCCAGTGCGGAGTCCCGCAGGCGTTCGAACAGGACGCGACCGGAGCTCATGCCCGGTGCCAGCACGCGGTGACCGCGGGGGGCCGGTTGGGCGTGGTCGGCATACGGGTGGGCCTTCTCGTTGCCCGAGTAGTAGAGGTAGTTGTCATCGGTGGGGTACGAGGTCTTGTACGACGGCACCGTACCGCCTCGGAACTCCACCCCCTGGGCTTTGAGCCAGTCGATCAGCCCGGGACTCTGCTCACAGAATCGGGTCAGGGTCTCGGGTTTGACGGCGCCCGCCACCTCCTGCTCGAGGTAGGCCCGCATGTTCTCCACGCTGTCCTGGTAGCCGCCCGCCCGCTGCTCCGCGGTTCCGGCACCGGCGTAGACGATGCCGCCGGAGTACGCCGTGGCGCCGCCTCCGTAGCCGCGGTCGAGCACCAGCACTCGGGCACCGCGGTCGGCGGCTTCGATCGCTGCGGCAGCGCCGGCAGCCCCGAAACCGACGACGATGACGTCATACTCGCGACTTGTCGACATCGATACTTCCTGTCAGAGAACGGATTTGATCTGCTTGGCCACCAGTCGAGTGGTCCGCCGCGGGGCGATGCGGGACAGCGCGTAGAGAGCATGGGCGTCCGCACCGATGATCACCCGGTATCGGTTCTTCGCGATTCCGTCGACGATCCTCCTGCCGGCCACCTCGGGAGTGGTGGCCAGGACTCGTCGACCTCCGGCGTCGAGCATCTCCACTCCGGAGTTCTGCGCCAGATTGGTCGAGACATTGCCCGGAAACACCGTTACGACACGGATATTGGTGTCCGCGAGTTCACCGTCCAGCCCTTCGCTGAACTGTTTCACCGCGCCCTTGCTTGCGCTGTAGAGCACCTGACTGGCGAACGGCACCAGGGCCGACAGGCTGGACATGTTGGTGATGTTGGCCTCCGGCCGCAACACCAGGATCGGCAGGAACGCCCGGCACATCGCGACGGTGCCGGTGTAGTTCACCGCCATCACCCGATCGGCATGGTCTGACTCAAGATCGGCGAACAGCGCGAATCTCTGGGCGATTCCGGCGATGTTCACCAAGCCGTCGACCTGACCATGAAAGTCGACGACCGCAGCCGGCAGCGCTGACACCGCGTCTCGGTCGGTGATGTTCAGGACGTGCGTCGACATCCGAGTCCCGGTGCCGCGGGCGAGGTCGGCAGTGGCCGCGAGTCCGGCTTGGTCGAGGTCGACGGCCGCGACGTGCGCTCCTCGCCGGCTCAGGCCCAGCGCGACCTCGCGGCCCATCCCATTGCCGGCGCCGGTGACGACGAAGACCTTATCCGCGATGCGCATGCGACTGCTCTGCACTGTGGGAGGGCGATTCGGCCTCATCGAGCACCGGCAGCGTGCCCTGCAGCACCGCGGTCTCGATCGCGGAGCGCAGCTGCGGGCACAGCGTCAGCTCCTGTGCCGCAGCACCGTTCGACCGAGCGCAGCGCGCCACCGCGTCGGCGTTCCACTGCACGCTGGTCTGCTCCCAGCTGCTCTTGCGCACCAGCACGCGTGCCCCGCATGTCCCGCACTCGACCGGCCGCATCGGCGTGTCCGCCAACCGGTTGTCGGGGCGCACGGTCACTTGTTCACGCCCACCAGCCTCGGCAGGCGGCCCGCGGCGATGTTGTCCTCGACCTCCTTCATCCACGCCTCACGGGGACGCGTGGTGTCGATCTCGAACTCGAAGCGGTCCACCATATCCGGGGTGACGTCGGCGACGTCGACGTAGAACTGCTCGTACCACCGCCGCAGCTGATAGACCGGGCCGTCCTCTTCGCACAACAGGGGGTTGTCGATGCGCGCCTTGCGCCGCCAGATGGCCACGTCCTGCTCGAAGCCCATCTTGACGAAGTCGCCCAGTGCGATCGCCATCTGCATCGCGACGTCCTCGGGGACCGCCTCCGACTTCTCCACCGTGATCCCGTACTGCAGCACAAAGGAGTTGGCGTCGATCGGGTAGTGGCAGTTGAGCAGAACGGTGCGCTGGTCGCCGTGCTCGTAGTGGTAGGTCAGCTCGTCGATCATGAACGACGGACCATAGTAGGAGGCCACCGACGTGGTGCCGAGAATCTCGGCCCCCTCACCCGACCCGAGATCCGGTCGCGCCTCGCTCTTGTAGTACTGCGTGGCCACGTGGCCCTCGAAGATGTTCTTGAATCCCGTCGGGAGGCCGCCGTGGATGTAGAAGAAGTGAGCCATATCCACGATGTTGTCGATGATCTCGCGACAGTTGGTGTGGACGGTCGTGGTGTACCAGTGCCAGTCCGTCCACTGGTCGGTGCCGACACCCTCGATTCTGGGGATCGTGACGTCGGCGGGCGGCGCCTTCTTCTCCGGGTCGTTCCAGACGAACAACATGCCGTCCTGCTCCAGGGTGGGCCAGGTGGCGGTGCGCGCGAGTTTCGGGACCCGGCGGCTGTAGGGGATCTGCTTGCACCGACCGTCGCCGCCCCAGCGCCAGTCGTGGAACGGGCAGGCGACTTCGTTGCCCTTGACCTCGCCATCGGACAGGTCGCCGCCCATGTGCCGGCAGTATGCGTCGAGCACGTTGATCTTGCCGTCCTCACCGCGGAACACCACCAGTTTGCCGCCGAACGCGCTGATGGCGTGCGGCTTTCCGTCGCCCAGTTCGCGCGTCAGGCCGATGCAGTGCCACCCCCGCGCGTACCGGGTGGGTGCGGCCTGCGCCTCAATCTGGCGAACCTCTTCGACGCCGTCGGGCTGCAACGAAGTCATTTCGGCCATCCTCGGTGTTGGTGCTGTCAGGAACATCCCCGTTCTAACACCGGAGCACCGGCGTGCCGGGGTCATGTTCCACTGACCGGGCAGGGCCCAGACACCGCGCACCAGCGGTTGTGAGAATCGGCCGGTGAACGATCCGCAGAACCTCACCGTCGATCTGCTCGTTGTCGGCTCCGGCACCGGCATGGCCGCGGCGCTGGCCGCCCATGAGCTCGGGCTGTCGACGCTGATCGTGGAGAAGACGGCCTTCGTCGGCGGGTCCACCGCACGTTCCGGCGGTGCGTTCTGGATGCCGGCCAACCCCATCCTGGCCGAGTCCGGATCCGACGACACCCTGGCCGCCGGACACACCTACATGGACGCCGTGGTCGGCGACGCCGCGCCGCTGGACCGCGCCCACGCCTTCGTCGACAACGGGGCGGCGACCATCGAGATGCTTCGCCGCACGACGCCCATGAAGTTCCTGTGGGCCAAGGAGTACTCCGACTACCACCCGGAATCACCCGGCGGCAGCGCATTGGGCCGGACCTGCGAATGTCGCCCGTTCAACACCGCTGTCCTGGGGCCGGAGTTGGCACGTCTGCGGCCTGGGGTGATGAAGTCTTCATTCCCCATGCCGGTGACCGGCGCCGACTACCGGTGGCTCAACCTGATGGCCAGGGTGCCGCGAAAGGCGATACCGCGAATTCTGCTGCGCGCCTTCCAGGGCATCGGCGGCCTTGCCCTGCGCCGGCGGTATGCGGCGGGCGGGCAGGCCTTGGCGGCAGGGATGTTCGCCGGGGTGCTGCGGGCCGGCATTCCCGTGTGGACCGATTCGCCCGTCACCGACCTGGTCCTCGAGGGTGATCGGGTGGCCGGCGCGGTGGTGAAACGAGGCAACGCCGAGGTCACCGTGACGGCCCGCCGCGGTGTGGTGCTGGCCGCGGGCGGCTTCGACCACCAGATGAGCTGGCGGCACAAGTTCCAGTCCGAATCCCTTGGGGAGCACGCCAGCCTGGGCGCCGAGGGAAACACCGGCGACGGCATCCGGCTTGCACAGGAGGCCTGCGGGGCCGACATCGGCCTGATGGACCAGGCCTGGTGGTTCCCCGCCTTCGCCCCACTGCCCGGTGGTGACCCGACCGTCATGCTCGCCGAACGGTCTCTCCCGGGCTGTCTCCTGGTGGACCAGACCGGCAGTCGCTTCATCAACGAGGCCATGGACTACATGTCCTTTGGTCAGAAGGTGCTCGAACGCGAACGTGCAGGCAATCCTGTCGAAGAGATGTGGATGCTCTTCGATCAGCAGTATCGGAACAGCTATGTCCTTGCCGCGGAGCTGTTTCCGCGGATGCCGATTCCGCAGACGTGGTACGACGCCGGAATCGCGCACCGCAGTGACGACCTGGCGTCGCTGGCGCGAGGGATGGGTGTGGACCCGCAGAACCTGGTGTCCACCATGGATCGCTTCAACACCCTCGCGCGGTCGGGCGTCGACACCGACTTCGGCCGCGGGACCAGTGCGTATGACCGCTACTACGGTGATCCGACCGTGACCCCCAATCCCAACCTTCGGCGGCTGGACGCGGGCCCCTACTACGCCGTCAAGGTGGTGCTCAGCGACCTGGGCACCTGCGGCGGGCTGCGCGCCGATGCCCTGGGCCGGGTGCTGCGTGAGGACGCCTCGGTGATCGACGGGCTCTATGCGATCGGCAACACGGCCGCGAACACGTTCGGTGCCAGCTATCCGGGCGCCGGCGCGACCATCGGGCAGGGGCTGGTGTTCGGTTACGTCGCGGCGCAGCACGCCGCAGGCAGACTCGGCTGAGCCCGGCGGCGACCATCCGCGTCGGTCAGTCGTCGGTGGCGTCCACGGCCGCGGGATCTTCGGCGGCGATGCGCCGTTCGACCTCGTACCAGTACTCCCGCACCGGGAACTGGATGTCCTGCCGGTCGGGATCGGTGAGCGCCTCCTCGACGGCGTCGAGGTCCTTGATCATCTGCAGCGCCAGTTCGCGTTCTGACGCGTAGTACCGTTCCGACCATTTCAGGGCCAGCCCAGCGTAGGACCAGGCGGGTTGATCCGCGGTCCAGCGCGCCTCGGTGGCGGCGGCCTGGTGCATGCGGTCGGCATAGGCGGCATGCTCGACGAGGACCTCTCGCAGCCGGCCAGGCTTCAGCAGATGTCCGAGCATCACCCGCAGCAGCGGATTGTGTTTGAGTGTGGGCGGTTCGACGGCCTCCTCGTTGGCCCAGCGTGTGACCGCGTCCAAGCCCTCGGGAGTGATCTTGTACATCCGGCGGCTGCGCGCGCCCCCGTCGACCCGGGAACTCACCAGGCCCTGCCGCTCCAACCGTTTCAGTTCGGAGTAGATCTGGCTGTAGGCCGGACTGGAGTAGAAGAACTGGATGGCCCAGTTGATCCACTTCTTGATGTCGTATCCAGACAGTTCGTCACCGCCGGAAAGCATCCCCAGCAACGCCCAACCGGTGGGTGAGGCACTCACCCCACCAGGTACGTCGTCGGCAGCTTCCGTCACTCACCAAGGCTAACAACCATCGCGCGGGACATCCTGCCCCCGCTACCGCTGACCGGGAAGGATGCTTGCACAACACGGCTTCAACGCCGACAGTGCAGAGGAGCTTCGCACTGCGCAACCCGAGGAGAGGTATGTCTGACGCTGCGTTCGGGTCCGGTGGTTGACGTGCCTGAATTCGATGCGGTCTTCGATGTCGTCGTGGCCGGCTCCGGTGGTGGCATCGCCGGCGCGTACACGGCAGCAAGGGAGGGACTTTCGGTTCTTCTCGTAGAGGCCAGTGACCAGTTCGGCGGTACCACGGCGTACTCCGGCGGAGGCGGCATGTGGTATCCGTGCAACCCCGTACTGCAGCGGGCGGGTACCGACGACACCCTCGATGAGGCCCTCACGTACTTCCACGCCGTGGTCGGCGACCGCACTCCCCGGGACCTGCAGGAGGCCTACGTCCGCGGCGGCGCGCCGTTCATCGAGTACCTGGAGAAGGACTCGGCGTTCGAATTCACGGTGCTGCCCTGGCCGGACTACTACGGCAGCGCTCCCGGCGCCCGCAACGACGGCTACCGCCACACCGTCCCGGTACCTGTCCCCGACTCCGCTCTGGGGCAGTACAGCGGCCTGGTCCGGGGACCACTCGACACCGAACGTCTCGGCGCGCCCGCCCCTGACCTCTTGACGGGGGGCCGGGCGCTGGTCGGACGGTTCCTCGCAGCGCTGGACAAACTCGCCAACGCCGCGTGTTGGCGCAACGCGCCGCTCACCGAACTGATCGTCGAGGACGGCACCGTGGTCGGCGCCGTCGTCGAACAGGACGGCAGGCCCGTCCGGGTCCAGGCCCGACGGGGTGTCCTGCTGGCCGCGGGAGGGTTCGAGCAGAACGCCACGATGCGTTCTGAGCACGGCGTGCCCGGCCGCGTCGACGACACCATGGGTGCACCCCCCAACACCGGAAGAACCCATCAGGCCGCCATGGCGGCGGGCGCCGACACCGACCTGATGGACCAGGCCTGGTGGTCACCGGGCATGACGCATCCCGACGGTCGATCCGCCTTCGCGCTGTGGTTCACCGGCGGCATCTTCGTCAATCAGGACGGCCGCCGCTTCGTCAACGAGTCGGCCCCGTACGACCGGCTGGGCCGTGAGGTGATCCGCCAGATCGAGTCCGGTGAGGCCGTGCTGCCGTTCTGGATGGTGTACGACAACCGGGCCGGTGACATCCCGCCCGTGGGTGCCACGAACGTGTCGATGGTCGACCCGGCCCAGTACCGGGACGCCGGACTCTGGCACAGCGCCGACACCATCGGTGAACTCGCCGAGGCGATCGGGGTGCCTGCGGAGAATCTCGCGGCGACGATCGAACGGTTCAACGCACTGGCTTCCGAGGGCGTCGACAGCGACTTCGGCCGCGGTGACGAACCCTACGACCGGGTCTTCACCGGCGGTGCCTCACCGCTCGTCCCGATCGACACCCCGCCGTATCACGCTGCGGCGTTTGGACTCTCTGATCTCGGGACCAAGGGCGGCCTGCGCACCGACACACACGCCCGCGTGCTCGACCGCGACGGCGCGCCGATCCCGGGGTTGTACGCGGCCGGCAACACCATGGCGGCGGTCAGCGGCACCACCTACCCCGGTGGCGGCAATCCCATCGGCGCTTCAATGCTGTTCAGCCACTTGGCCGCCCTCGACATGGCGGCCGGGACGACTCGGTGAATCAGCCACTGGTCCCGGAGGACGCTGCGCGCGTCGAAGAGACCTTCGGCCCGTTGACGCAGTCTGTGCGCAGACTCATCGACGTCGCGATTCGCAGTCAGGCCGACGAAACGGATGTCCGACGGGCGCACGCGCTGATCGACGAGGCCGCCGCACTGCTGAGTTCGCGACTGGACCCCGAACCCTTCGGTGTCAGGTCCACCACCGACGGCCGCACCCTCACCTGGGGCAACGTGGTCATCGGCATGCGGAACGCGATCGCCCCGCCGCTGCGGGTGCGGCGGGACGAGAGTGGCCGGGCGACCGCCGAACTCACGCTCGGTGCCCCGTACGAAGGCCCGCCCGGGCTCGTTCACGGCGGCGTGTGCGCACTGCTGCTCGACCATGTGCTCAGCGCCACCGCACACCGCCCCGGTGTGCCGGCGTTCACCGGCACTCTCACGGTGCGCTACGTGGCACCGACCCGCCTGGGTCCGCTGCGGGTGGAGGCGTGGACCCACCGCGAGGACGGCGGGAAAACCTATGCGAAAGGCCACATTCTGGACGTCGCCGGAGCGGTGACGGTCGAGGCCGAGGGCGTCTTCATCCGCCCCAAGCCGAGGGCGTGACCGCGACTCCGGCGCCCCGGATCTGGCGGTGGCGGACCTCCGGACTCACCAATGGCGCAGCGCGCACAGTGCCCCCTTGGGGCCGTCCGCGGTCGACACCACCACTCCGTCCACCGACAGTTCGCACCGGAACCTCGGTTCGGTGGGCTGCTGGCCACTGGTCGCCGAAACCATCGCCCAGCGATCGGGGTCGAGCAGCGTGGTGTGCAGCACCCACGGCCGATCCGGACCGACGTCGACACGAACCCTGGGACTGAACACATACGGGTTGTGGCTGTAGTCGGCCCACGTCGGCGGGTCGACGTCCCGATAGTAGATGTCGGCTGTCACAGCGGTTTCCGCCGTCACGGTGTAGGTGATCTGATGTGGTGCGGGCGTGTCCGCGATCGCTGGGGCCGCGGTCCCCACGGCGACGAGCGGGAGCAGCACCGACAGAAATCTACGCATCCCCACGTCTCCATCGCGGCGCGCCGTCCTGCGACTGACAGATGAGGAACAGGCCGTCCGGTGCCTGGGCAACCCACCGCTCGTAACCAGCGCAGTCCGCGTCGAGTTCCTTGATTCCGGCCATCGACGGTGACCTGAAGTACCGCGGCTCATACCGGCGCGGCGACCCACAGAACACCAGCCTGCCCGGAAGCGTCGACGGCCCTGCGACTGCCGTACCGAACACGAAGTACGCGGTGTCCGCACATGGTGCACCAAGGACCACCCCGGGGGTGATGCCGGGTGTGCACGTCGGACCGTCGCACGACACCGGGTCAGCGTTGGCGGGCGCGGCCACGGCCACGGCCAGCGAGGCCACCACCGACACGCCCGCCACAACGACATTGACTCGCACAACCAGGCACTCTGGCAGGTGGTGCGGGGTCGCAGAGGATGACGGCCCACTGAGCGGACACGCGGGACCGTCGCCGCAGGTCTCCGGTGGTTGACTTCGATCGCCCCCATGTCCCGTGCCGCCAGGCCCGTTCGAGGAGCAGGCAATGCCGCGTGTTTCCACCATCGTGACCGCCGCCGTCGTCGCCCTCGGCGGTGTCTGCACCAGTGCCGTCGCGTCGGCCGACAATCCGGCGTGGGGCCTCAACGGCACCTACACCGCGACCTCCAACGGCGAGTGGGCCCGCAAGAACGAGGTGTTCCACGATCAGGCCAGCCTGCGCAGCACCTGGACCGTGAACACCACCTGCAGTTATCCGGGCGAGTGCACCGGCACGGTCGTCAGTGACTGGGGCTGGACCGCGCCGATCTACCAGAAGAGCGGCATCTGGTACGTCAAGCACACCGTCGAGGACTGGATCCCCTGCCCGGACGGCAGCACCGCCCCTGGGCTGCAGACCTTCCGGTTCAAGCCGATGACACCCGAGGGCGCCTACTTCGACCCGACCTCGACGACGCTGGTCGGCGAGGACATCACCACCGGTCCCAGCGGCGCCTGCGGCGTGAACAAGCCGGTGTACATCAACATGCCGTTCAAGCTCGTCAAGGTCGGCTGAGTCCGCGCTTCACTGCGGCAGCAGGTCCTGGAAACTCGTCGGTGCGGGCTGCGCCAAGTCGGACTGCTGATACACCTTGCCGTCGGGCCCGGCGTACTGCCCGGTGCTCGGGTTGTAGGTCGCGAACGCCACCGAGGGCTCGGTCCCTCCGGAGGGTTCCGTCACCGAGGCGGGCGCCACCGGGTCCACCGGCGGAGCGGGGTCTGCGGGCGGGGCGACTGGGTCCACCGGTGGGGCTGCTGGGCCGGCGCCCTCGACACCGGCCGGCGGCATCGGAGTGCCCTCGGCGGGACCGAAGATGTTCTCCTGGAAGTTGATCCGGTCATCCGGCGGAACGCCCTGCGCGATCAGACCGGGATCGATCGGGTAGGGGCCCAGCACGTGCTGCCGCATCGCCAGCGGCTCAAAGGGCTTGTCGCTCTCACAGATCTCGACGGTCGGCGCCCGCTTGCCCGGCTGAGCCATGCACGGGAAGTTTCGCGCGCCGCGCACACCGATGGGTGAGTCCTGCGGCAGCTTGCAGTACAGCCCGTCCGGGGTGTCCACATCGGTGAGGTCAGCGGGCGACCGCCAGGACGACGGCGGCAGGAACCCCACCGTGCACGCCGGCGGATCACCGAGCGTCAGACTGAACTCCGAAAGCGCCATGCCGGTGGGGTTGTTCAGCGATGACCCGTACGACTGGGTCGCCGCCAGGTACGGCGGCAGCAGCACCAGAAGCTGTTCGATCGACGGATGGTAAGTGACGCCGATCTGGCCTACGGTGGTCAAATTCGCCAGCAGCACCGGCAGCGTCGGCTTGACCTGGTTGAGCAGGCGCGACGCCTCGTCGGCGGCACCCGCACCGGTTGTGAGAATCGTCCGGACCTCGGCATCGCGCGTCGCGACCTGTCCGGTGATGCCGGCCAAGCTGCGCGCCCAGGTTCGGATCGCCTCGGTGCTCTGCGCCTGCCCGTCGAGCAGCGGTCGGCTGTCGTCGATCAGAGTGCGCGCGTTGTCGGCGGCACCGTTGAGGTCGGCGGCGAGGCGGCTCGAGGAGTCGAACAGCGAACCCAGATCGTCACCAGTCCCGTTGAGCGCCTTGAAGGATTCATCGAGCAGTCCGGTGAGCTTGGTGGTGGGGATGCTGTCGACCAGTGCGCTCATCTGGTCGAGCATCGGCCCGACGGGCTGGGGCAGCGACGCGTTCTCCGCGGTGATCACCGAACCGTCCTGCAGGTGCGGTCCCCCCTCGGCGCGCGGGACCAGGTCGACGTACTGCTCGCCGACCGCCGACACACTGCGCACGTTCGCCTGCAGGTCCGCCGGGATCTTCGGCGACCTCTGCAGTGACATGGTCACCACGGCGCCCCCACGGGTGGGACGGATGTCGGTGACCTTGCCCACCTCGACGCCGCGGTAGGTGACGTTCGAGAAGCGGTACAGGCCACCGGTGTTCGGCACCTCGAGCTTCACCGTGATCCGCCCGATGCCGAGCAGCACCGGTGCCTGCATGTAGACGAAGACCATCGCGCCGACGCCGATCACCGAAGCGATCGAGAAGATGATCAGCTGGTTGCGGACGAAGCGGGTCAACATCAGCTTCCTCCTTCAGTGGGCGCCTCGACAGCGGCCGCCGGGGTCGCAGGCCCGGTCGGCGGGTCAACCAGCGGTGGGATGGTGGCGACCTCGGTGGGAAGGGGCGTCAGTGGTGCCTGGAGCGGATCCCGGGTGTAGGTGGAGTACCAGGGGTCGCCCGGTGCCGGCACCAGCGAGGCACCCGGTTCACCCCACCGGGTGCCCAGCAGAATGCCGCTCTTGAGCCGCGGAATGGTGAAGTCGAAGACGATGAACTGGTTCATGAAGTCACCGCGGATGCCGCGGTCGATGAAGTCCTGGGTGTAGGGGTAGGTCGGCAGGTAGGACAGGGCCGTCATCAGATCGGGCCCGACGTCGGCCAGCGCGCGCACCGTGGGCTCGAGATTCTTGAGGTTCCGGACGATGTCGGCGTGCGACTCGTTGATCAGTTGCGTTGCGGTGTTGCTGAATCCGCCCAACTTCTCGAGCGCGGTGGTGATGCGTGGCCGCTGCGCGTTGAGCACCTCAAGGGCCTTGGGGATGCGGTCGAGGGCCGAGGTGAGCACCGGCCGCTGCCCGGCGAAGGTCTCCGCCAGGCGGTTCAGTGACGAGATCGAGGCGATGATGTTGTCGTGCTGGTTGTCCAGCAGGCCGACCACGGTGTTCATCCGGGTGAGAAGATCGCGGACCTGAACCGCGCGCCCGTCCAGCGCCGCGTTGAAGTTGTGGATGATGTCGCCGATGTGGGTGAGTCCGCCGCCGTTGACCACCACCGACAGCGACGACAGGGTCTGCTCGGTGGACGGGTACGTCGACGTCTTGGCCAGCGGAATGGTTGACCCCGCGGGCAGGTGGCCGGTCGGCTCCTCGCCCACCGGCGGGTCGAGGGCAAGGTGCATCGACCCCAACAGGCTGGTCTGGCCCACCGTCGCGACGGCGTTCGCCGGCACCACCGCGTCGGGCTGCACCGACACCTCGACGGCGGCCCGCCAGTTGTCGACGGTCATCGTGCGAACGGCTCCGACCACCACGTCACCCACCATGACGGGCGAATTCGATTCCAGCGTGCCGACATTGGCGATCTCGACGTGATAGGTGATGGCATCGGATCCGGTTCCCACCGTGCCGGGCAGCGGCAGGGAGTTGAGCCCGTCGAACGCGCAACCCGACGTCACCAGGGCTGTGCAGCACGTGGCCGCCAGCAGGCGGCGCACCGGCATCCGTGTGGTCACGGGGTGCCTCCCGTCTGTGTCGTCGCAGCGCCGGCTTCAGCCGGCAGCAGCATCTCAGCGAGGTTCGAGGCCGCGGGCGCCGCGGGCGGCGGTGCCGGGACACCCGGCGGGATGGGCGCACCCGGATACAGCGCCGGGTGCCGTTCGGCAGGCAGGCCGTTGGGCGCGTACGCACCGGGCGGCTGCGGCGGATCCGTCCACCCCGGTGGGGGTGGCACATCCCCGGCCCCGGTGTAGGCCGAAACCGCCGGCGGGATCTCGGCCGGGCCCGGCCCGGTTCCACCACCGCCGGGCGCCAGCCGGGGATCGGAGTAGATCACGTTCTTCGGGGAGGGACCGAGGTAGGCGTTGAACGGGAAGGGCAGGTGGTTGAAGTTCATCAGCCTCAACGCGGGGCCCAGGTACTCCGCACAGGCCTTACCCGAGGCTTCGGCGGTCACGTTCTCCACCGCGGCGATCGCCGAGCAGATGGTGGCGACGGGATTGGCGAAGTTGTTCATCGCGAACGAGCCACGCGGTCCACCGGTGTCGGGGTTGTAGATGTTGTAGCCGTTGACCAGCGCGTTGGGCGCGGCGTGCAGCACGTTCTTGACCACCATGCTGTTGTCCGACAGCACCTGTGTGACGTTGGCCAACCGCTCGATCTGCTCGGCGGTCTGATCTCGCGAGCCCTCGATGAACCGCTGCACCTTTCCCAGCGCCGACGACAGCTCGGTGATGGCCGAGTCGAGGTCCGAACGGCTGCCGTCGACGACGCTCGTGACGTCGGCGAGCCGATCCTGGAACTGCACGATCTGGGTGTTGCTGTCCCGCAGGGCCGCCACGAACACCTGCAGGTTGGTGATGACGTCGACGATGTTGCCGCTGCCCTCGCCGAGGATGCGGCCAACGTCGGACAACTGGGTGATGGTCTCCCGCAGCCTGTCACCGTTGCCCGCCATGGCGTCGGCCGTGCTGTCGATGAAGCGGCCGAGGGAGGTCTCCGAAACCCCGCTCGAGGGGCCAAGTTCGGCGGCCAGGCGGGTGAGCTGCTCTTTGATCTCATCCCATTCGACGGGGATGGCGGTGCGGTCCATCCCGATTTCGCCACCGTCGGGGATGGTGTCGCCGCTGGCCTCCGGGCTGGACCCGTAGGCGGGCGTCAGTTGGACGTACCGGGCGGACACCAGGTTGGGCGCCACGATGATGGCCTTGGCGTCCGCGGGCACGGGGACGTCGCGGTCGATCTTGAGAGTGACCCGGGTGCTCGTGGGCAGCGGTTCGATGGCCTCGATGGTGCCCACCCGGACACCGACCACCCGCACTTCGTCACCGGGATAGATCGCGGTCGCCGACTTGAAGTGAGCGGTGAGCGTCTTGGGGCCCAGGAACTGTTGGTACGCGATGTATCCGGCGCCCGCGACCGCCGATACGGCCAGAGCGACGGCCAGGAGTCTCTTGGCCCGCGGACCGAAGCGTCGGGTCATGGGTGTCCTCCGGGAATTCCGTTGTAGGGGAACGGGAATTCGGCGCGAGGGCCGGCATTGTCGGGCGGCTGGCCAGCGTTCACGCCACGGCGGAAGCCCAGCGCGTAGTCGAGGAAGGGCTGGATGGCCGGGCCGGGGAGGAGGTTCGAGGCGAATCCGTAGTAGTAGAAGCCGTTGTTGACGGCCTCACCCTGAGTCAGTTGGTATTTGGCCAACCCGCGCAGGGACTTCTCCAGGTTGTCGCGGTTGCGTTCGAGCATCTCCGAGACCCGGTTGAGCTGTTCGAGGGCGGGCGCGAGTTCCTTCTCGTTGTCGTCGACGAGGCCCGACAACTCCCTCGTCACGGCCGTGGTGTTGGCGAGCAGGTTGACGATCGAGTGCCGTCGGTCCTGCAGCACCCCGAGCAGATCGTTGGCGTTGAGGATCAGGCTGTTCACCTGTTCGCTTCGCTCCGAGAGGATTCCAGTGACGTCAGATGCCGTCGACAGCAGACTGCTCAACGATTCGTTGCGCTTGTTCAGCGACTTGGACAGCCGGCTCACACCGTCGAACGTCGGCGCCAGCTGCGGGGCGAGGCGCTCGATGGTCTCCGAGAGCGTGTCCAGCGAGTGATTGATGGCCGCGGTGTCGGTCTGGGCGGTGTTCGACGTGAACTCGCCGATGGCATCGGTCAGTGAATACGGCGAGGAGGTGCGGGTCAGCGGGATGACGCCGAGGGCACCGATGCTGCCGCTGCCGCGCGGCTCGAGGACCAGAACCCGTTCACCGAGCAGGGTCCCGATGCTGATCTGCGCGGTGGTGTCCCGGCCGAGCCGCACTCGGCTGTTGACCGCGAAGGTCACCAGCGCCCTGCCGCTGTCGAGTTCGACGTCGGAGACCGTGCCGACGGTCACGCCGGACACCTTCACGTTGTTGCCGGCGGTGAGTCCGCCGGCCTCGGCGAACTGCGCCTGGTACCTGATCGAGGTCGCCATGGACATCAACTGCTGTGGCCGCAGGCCCACGGCGATGATCAGGACGATCAGCACCAGGCCGATCAATCCGGTTCGGAAGAGCGAGGATTGGCGATATTTCAGCATCAGGGCTCCCCGCACCGGCCGGTGTTCTGAATGACCCAGGGGAAGTGGGCCGTGCGCCCCTGCAGATCTGAAACCCTCAGGGAGACACCACAGATGTAGAGGTTCAACCAACTTCCGTAGGAGCCCAGCCGCACCAGTTTGCGGTAGTTCTGCGGGGTCTTCTGCATCAGGAGATCAAGCCGGGCCAGGTCGGTCTCGCTGGACAGCAGCGGGGCCAGCCGGGTCAGCTGGTCCACGGTGCCCGACAGCGGGGGTCGCGCTTCGGTCAGCAGACCCGCGAGCGACGCAGTGCCGTTGTCCAGCGCCGTGATCGCCTCGCCGATCGGGTCCCGCTCCTCGGCCAGGCCACTGACCAGGCGCTCGAGCCCGTCGACCGCTCCGGAGAACTTCTGCCCGTCCTTGGCGAGCACGGACAGGGTGTCGTTGAGGTTCTCGATCAACCGCTCCACGGTCTGCCCGTTGTCGGCCAGCGCATTGGTGAACGACGATGTCCTCGCGAACAACGATTCAAGATCGCCACCCTGACCCTGCAGAATCTGGATCAGGGAGTTGGTCAGCGTGTTGACGTCGTCGGGGTTGAGCCCCTGGATGACCGGTTTGAGGCCACCGAGAAGGAGATCGAGGTTCAGGGCCGGCTCGGTGTGGTCGATCCCGATGTGGGAGCCCGGCGGCCGGACCTTGACCGATCCGGGCTCGTCGATGAGTTCGAGGTACCGGTCGCCGACGAGATTGAGGTAGCGCACCGCGACCGTCGTCCCCTCGGTCAGCCGCACCTTGTCGTCGGCGTCGAACGACACCAGGACCGTGTTGTCCGGCTGCAGGTCCACGCCCCGCACGGTGCCGACGCGAATGCCGGCCACCCGCACCGAGTCACCCGACTTGAGACTGGACGCGTCCTGGAACAGCGCGGAGTATCCGTGGGTGGTCCCCGAGCGGTACTGGCTGAAGATCGCGAACAGGCCTGCCGTCAGCACCACCATCGTCAGCCCGAAGGCGCCGAACTTGGCGGCCGTCCTCCCCAGCCCGGTCACCCTGGCTGTCCGATCTGTGCGGTGTTGCGCGGCGGTCCGTCGATCGGGCCGTAGAGCATCTGCTTGAGGCCGTCGGAGTTCAACAGGATTCCTTCATTGCCGTACTGCGCGGGGTTGGCGTTGACGTCGGTGACGACGAAGGGCGGGTGCTTCTGGAAGCCGACCTTGGGCAGATCCGTGCACTGCGGTCCGCCGGTGGCCGCGACCTTGGGCAGGTTCTGCGGATACCGGTAGCGCTCCTGCCCGAAGACCACGGTCTGCAACAGCACGCCACCGGGAAGGGGCGTGCCGGGGGCCTTGGCCAGCTCCACCGCACCGCCGAGGCCGCAGGTCAGCGCCGCGTTGTACTGGTTGGTCAGGTCCGTCGTCGGGACCAGCAGGCGCATGACGTCGGCGACCGCCTGACGGTTGGTGCCCACGACATCGGTGCCGGTGTCGGCGAGGCCGACGACGCTGATGAGGAGGGCATCGAGGTTCTGCTGTTCGTCGACGAAGGTCTGACTCATCGTCGTCGCGGCCTCGACGGTGGTGACGAGGTCGGGTGCCGCGTCGGCGTAGGCGTTGATCACCTCGGGCGCGACGGTGAGCTCATGCTCCATGTTCGGCAGGCTCGGGTCGATCTTCGTCAGGAACTCGTCCAGGTCGGTCATCATCTGGCCGATCTGGTCGCCTCGGCCGTCCAGTGCCGTCGCCAGGGCGCCGAGCGTCTCGTTGAGCTTGGTGGGCTCGATCTTCGACAGCACCGAGGACAGCTGCTCGAAAACCGTGTTGATCTCGACCGTCACATGATCGGCGTCGAGCACCTGACCGGGGTGCAGACCTTCGGCTGCCGGGTCCGCCGGCGGCACCAGATCGACGTACTTGGCGCCGAACACCGTCGAAGACGAGATGTCCACGCGCACGTTGGACGGGATGAGTTCCAGGTACGACGGGTCCATCGCCAGGTGCAGCGCGGCACGCCCGTCGGGCAGGGATTCAATCCTGCGCACCGAACCCACCTGGGCGCCATGCAGTTTCACCTTGGCGTCGGCGTTCATGACCAGGCCCGCCCGCTCAGCCAACACCGTGACGGGGACGGTGTCGGTGAAGCTGCCCCGGAACAGGCCCACCGCGAGGGCCACCACGGCCGCTGCCGCAAGGACGGTGGCGCCGCCCATGAGGGGGCGCTTGACCTCGGGATTCAGTGCCACAGCAGAACTCTCCCCTCTAGCCCGACAGGTTGAAGTTGCCGTTGGCGCCGTAGACCGACAGGGACACCAGCAGGGTCACCGCGATCACGACGATGAGGGATGTGCGCACGGCGTTGCCGACCGCGACACCCACGCCGGACGGGCCGCCGCTGGCGAAGTATCCGAAGTAGGTGTGCACCAGCAGCACCGCGATCCCCATCAGGATCGCCTGCAGGAACGACCACAGCAGGTCAGTCGGATTGAGGAAGGTCTCGAAGTAGTGGTTGTACAGGCCCGCGGACTGTCCGAACATCACCACGGTCGTGAGCTTGCTGGCGGTGAACGACAGGATCACGGCGATGGCGTAAAGCGGTGTGATCGCGATCATTCCGGCGACGATGCGGGTGCTGACGAGGTACTCCACCGACCGGATCCCCATGGTCTCGAGGGCGTCGACCTCCTCGCTGATCCGCATCGCACCCAACTGCGCGGTCACCCCCGCCCCGAACGTGGCGGCGAGTCCGATGCCCGCGACGACGGGCGCTGAGATCCGGACGTTGATGAAGGCGGCCAGGAATCCGGTGAGGGCTTCGATCCCGATGTCCCCCAGCGAGCTGTAGCCCTGCACCGCCAGGGTGCCGCCCGCGGCGAGGGTCAGGAAGCCGACGATGACGACGGTTCCGCCGATCATCGCCAATGTGCCCGCACCCATGCTGATTTCTGCGATCAGGCGGATGATCTCCCGCCGGTAGTGCACCGCGGCGTGGGGCACACCGGCCAGCGCGCGCCCGTAGAACGCGGTGTGCTCACCGATGCGCCCGAGGGCGCCGAGCGGTTTGGTGAGTTCCCGCGCCAGTTGCGGGTGGAGTACGCGTATCCCTGCCATAGTTCGATCCCGGCTCAGTTCGACGTCATCTGGATGCCGATGGCGGTGACCACCACGTTGACCACGAACAGCGACATGAAGGCATAGACGACGGTTTCGTTGACGGCGTTACCGACGGCCTTGGCGCCACCGCCGCTGATGGTCAAGCCGCGATAGCACGCGACCATCCCGGCGATCAGCCCGAACAGGGCCGCCTTCACACAGGAGATGATCACCTCGGGAACCCCGGTGAGCAGCGTGATGCCCGCTGCGAAGGCCCCAGGGTTGACGTCCTGGACGAAGACCGAGAATGCGTAGCCGCCCAGGATGCCGATGATGACGACGAGGCTGTTGAGCAGCAGCGCCACCAGGGCCGACGCGAGCATCCGCGGGGTCACCAACCGCTGGACCGGATTGATGCCCAGCACCTCCATGGCGTCGATCTCCTCGCGGATGGTGCGCGACCCGAGGTCGGCGCACATCGCGGTGGCGCCGGCACCGGCCACGATCAGCACGGTCACCATGGGGCCGACCTGGGTCACCGCGCCGAATGCGGCGCCGGCACCCGACAGGTCCGCCGCGCCCAACTCCCGCAGCAGGATGTTCAGGGTGAAGCTGACCAGCACTGTGAAGGGGATCGCCACAAGCAGGGTGGGCATGAGCGAGACGCGTGCCACGAACCAGGACTGCTCCAAGAACTCGCGGCCCTGAAAGGGTCCGCGGAACAGGAACTTCACGGCGTCGGCCGACATCGCGAGCAGACCGCCGACGGCCTGCACCGATCCGCGCACCCTGCCGATCGGCACACCGAGGGCCCTACGGTCCTGGGCCTGACTCACCATGTGCCGCAGAACCCTCCACTCACTGGTTCGAACGAACCACACACCGGCGAACCGGCTCACTGACCACAGAGACGGTGACAGCCCGCCATGACCGGCGGCACACTGTGTCCCATCCACCGGGAAGGGACGCACCGGTGGGTGGCGGTTGGGCTGGACGGTAGGGCGGGAACCAGTCCGTCGAGCGTTCCCCGAACTGACAGGAGTTGCGACGTGTCTGTGCTCCCCCCACCGCCAGCGAGTCTGTCGCGGTACGCCGACCGGCGGGTGTTGATCACCGGCGGCGGCTCAGGAATCGGCCAGGCGTGTGTGCTGCGGATCCTCGCTGAGGGTGGCCACGTGGTGGCGGCGGACATCAGTCCCGACGGTCTGGCCGACACGGTCACGAAGGCCGGCGACGTCGGTGAACGCCTGCACACGGTCGTCATGGATGTCGGCGATGAGGAGTCCGTGCGCAGCGGAGTCGCCGAGGCGGTGGGGCTGCTGGGCGGGCTTGACACCTTGGTGAACGCGGCAGGGATCCTGCGGTCGTCTCACCTGGCGCAGACCTCGCTCGCCGACTTCGAGATGGTGCTCCGCATCAACCTGGTCGGGACCTTCCTGGTGACCCGTGAGGCCATCGGTGCCCTGCAGGCCGGGAAGGGGCCCGCGGTGGTCAACTTCAGCTCGACCTCGGCCCATTTCGCGCATCCCTACATGGCCGCCTACGCGGCCTCAAAGGGTGGCGTGCTGTCGATGACGCACGCGTGGGCGCTGGAGTTCGCCAAGGCCGGAGTGCGGTTCAACTGCGTTCAACCCGGGTCGATCTCGTCGGGCATGACGGACGGCACGGGGCAGTCGCGGCAGAGTGTCGGTCCGGGCCTGCCCGAGGACGCCGACTACACCCTGTTCGGCAAGGTGGCCCCGATGCTGCCGCTGGACGGGGGTGCGATCTTCGCGGCACCGGATGCGGTCGCCGGCGTGGTGGCGATGTTGGGAAGCGACGACGCGTACTTCATCACCGGGACCGAAGTGCGCATCGACGGCGGCTCCCACATGTAGTTCCACGCCGAGGCCGGATCACTGGAATTGAAAGAGGTTGTTCGACAATGGTCATCGTGAGGTTCCTGGCTGCGCTCGCAGTTCTGTCGACCGCGGGACTGTGGGCTGCGCCCCGGGGGCATTCCGAACCGTTCTTCGCCAACTACCAACTGGTGATCCCGGACCGGTACGACTTCCACACGTGGACCTGGGCGGTCTCGCACTGCATACCCGCGGCCGAGGGCTGCGTGTCCATCAGCGCAATCCCGATGCCGGTGGCCAAGGCCTTCGAGTATGTCGGCGAGGCACGTCTGGTCGACGGACGGTACACCATGACCGTCGATGTTCCGGACGGATTGCGCTGTGGCAACGTCTATTACGGGCCGGTGATCCCCACCCGCGATGTGTACTCGTGGGATGCCGCGACGCTGCAGGGAACGCTGACGTCGGCGTTCGACGCCGGTTGCGACGGGGCTCCCGCCGGAGCCTTCACGTATCCGTTCTCCCTGGTGCGCTGGTAGCCGATCAGTCCCGTCCGCTGACCCGCAGGTGGCTGCGCGCGGCGAGTTCGTCGTCGTCGACGAGCACCAGCATCGGCTGCCCGGGAAGACAGAACATCGTCACCAGGAAGCGACTGCGGATGTCGTCGCGGTTGTTGGCGTCCGAGTAGTGGATGACGTCACCGCCCGGTTCCCAGAAGGCCTCACCGGCCCGGATCACGCGCGGGGGCTGGCCCTCGAGTTCGAAGAGCATCTCGCCTTCGAGCATGTACCCGAACGCAGGCCCGCTCGGATGCCGGTGCGGCGGGGCGCCGCGGCTGCCGGGCGGATACTCGACCACCACGGTCATCGCCTCGGCGTTCGGCGAGATGGCCGGCGGGTGCACGCCCTGCACGACCGTGACCGCCGACTTCCACTCTTCTCCGTACGGTGCGGACATCGGTCCCCTCCTCACGCCGCGAGACTGGGAACGGATGCGAAGCGGCGCCGCGCATACGTGGAGTCGGCCAGTGCACGGCGCAGCTGGCCACGCGCCCGGGCGGCTCGCGACATCACCGTACCCAACGGAATTCCCATCAGCGCAGCCGTTTCCGCGTATGTGTAGCCCTCGATGTCGGCGTAGTACAGCACCGTGCGGAAACCTTCGGACAGCCGGGTCATCGCGTCTCGGATCTCGTTGTCGGGCAGCGCATCGAGGGCCTCGTCCTCGGCCGAGCGGAGCCCGCCGGCCTGCTGTGCGCCGTATTCGGCCAAACCGCGGTCGGTCAGCTCGTCGGTGAGCACCTCCGCGGGGCGGCGTTCCCGCCATCGGTAGGCGTTGATCCACTGGTTGTGCTGGATCCGGAACAGCCAGGCCTTGAGGTTGGTGCCCTCGGCAAAGGTCTGGAAGCCGGCGTAGGCGTGGACCAGGGTCTCCTGCAGCAGATCCTCGGCGTCGGCGTCATTGCGGGTCAGCCGGCGGGCTCCGCGGGCCAGGACATCGACCAGCGGCCAGACCTCGGCGGCGAAACGGGCCCTGAGTTCGCTGTCGGATTCGGTGCCGGCGGGGGCGGCGTTGACGGTCATGGGACTTCCTCCGGTCTGATTCACGTGCCTCGATGGGCTGTCGAATTTCAGACTGGTCGCTGCCGGTCCCCGGGGGACCCTTGGTTGTCCGTGGTCTTCAGTCCGTGGCGCCGGTGGTGAGAGGCCCTCCGGAGGACGGTCAGCCGGTCCAGGAGAGGGTGCGCAGCGCCCTGCGCGAGGTGATCCCGAGCTTGACGAAGACCTTCCGCAGGTGCCACTCGACGGTGTGGACGCTGATGAACAGTTGGGCCCCGATCTCCTGGTTGGTCAGGCCGTCGGCGGCCAACCGGGCAATCTGCGCCTCCTGCGCTGTCAGGTGGTCACCGGTCGCCAGGGGCTTTTTGCGGACCCTGTCACCGACCGCGATCAGCTCTCGGCGCGCCCGGTCAGCGTAGGCCTGAGCACCCATCCGAGTGAACTTCTCGTGGGCCTCGTTCAGGTGACGGCGCGCATCACCACGGCGGTTGACGCGCCGCAGCCATTCCCCGTACGCCAGATGTGTGCGCGCCTGATGCACCACCACGCGCGACCGGCACAGATGATCGAGGGCCTCGGTGAACAGCAGGTCGGCATCGTCGTTGTCGGCCAGCAGCGCGCGAGCGCTCGCCATTGCGCCGAGCCCCCACGGGGTTCCGCTGGCTCCCGCGCGCTCCTCGATGTCCTCGATCGCGCGTTGTGCGGCGTCCCGCTCACCGATGTGCGCGGCGGAATCGACGAGTTCATGCAGTGCCCAGCTGTAGAAGCCGAGATCCTCGTACTCGCAGACGGCGCGCGCGGCGGCGAAGGCCTCCTCGTAGCGACCCAGGCCGTTGTACAGCACCGCTGTCGCGTACCCGCTCAGGCCGAGCAGTCGTCCCTCACCCCGCGCGGCGCCGTCGGCTGACGCGGCGTCGATCAGCTGTACGGCCTCCCCCGCCGCCCCTCGCCAGGCGGTGATCACCAGCGAGTGGTAGCGGACCGGGCCGCTCGGGGCGGTGGCCCTGGTGATCGCATCGGCCTCGGCGATCAACGTTGTCGCCGTGGACAGTTCGCCGAGCAGAAGATGCAGGCCGGCCCGGTACACCAGGGCCTGCGGAAGGCCGGCCAATGCACCGGTCTCACGTGCCCGCTTAACGATGGCCGCCGAGAGCAGGTCCACGACGTTCTCGTCCCACAGTTCGTGGGCGGCGGATTCCTGCAGGATCGGAAAGGCTGGAACCATCCACCGCAGGGTTTGCCCGGGCTCGGTCTCAGCCAGCTCAACCATCGCATCCAACGCCGTCCGCAGGTGGTCGCTGCCTCCCCTGGCGCCGCCCGTGATCCGCTCGATCATGCCCCGGAACAACACGTCCACAGCGCGCGGCAACTCCGAAGTATGGGCCAACGCCGAACGCGCCGCCTCAGCGGCGTTGCGCAGGCCAGCAGGCTCGCCCAGCCGTCCGGCATACATCAGCGCCGCGAACGCCTCGAGGTAACTCTCTCGGGCGGCGAGGGGGTCGACGTCCTCCAACTGCTTCGCGGACTCGAGCAGCATGCCCGCGGTGTCCCCCACCGAGGGTGCCCCACCGACACCCGATCTGCTGCCCACGAACTCCATCTGGGCCCGCAGCCGCGCCACACGGCCGCGTTGAAGCGCTGAGAGCGGACACGACTCGGCGATGGCCAGCATCTCGTACGCCGACGCCAACGCCGCCGCATCCCGCTTGGCCTCCGCGGCGGCCAACGCGCGGCTTCCGCGCAGATCCTGATCGGCGGTGAGCACCGCGGCACGCTCGAGGAAGGTGGCAGCGGCGGCGATTCCGCCTCGGCGCTGGGCTCGGGCCGCTGAGGCCTCAAGCTCAGCGGCCACCGAATCATCGGATCCGGCTACTGAATTGGCCGCATGCCAGGCCCTTCGATCGGGATCGGCGGAGGCGTCGGTGGCCGCCGCGAGCGCAGCATGGATCGCGCGGCGGTCGGCGACGTCGGCGGCCCGATAGGCGGCCGAGCGCATCAGCGGGTGGTGGAAGCGCATCCTGGGGCCGAACTCGATGACTCCCGCGGACTCGGCCGGCGACAATGCGTCCACCGCGATGTCCAGCAGCGCAGCCGCTCGCAGGAACAGCGCGGAGTCTCCGACGGGTTCGGCCGCGGCCAGCAGAAGCAGGCGGCGCGTCGCGGCCGGCAACGCCTCGATGCGACGGACGTAGCTCTCCTCGATCCGGTTCGGTGATGCCGGCGAGCCCAGCGGCCCGAACCCACTGGCGAGTTCGGCCGCGGAGTAGGTGTGCGGAGCCTCCAGAAGCGCCAGCGGGTTGCCGCGGGTCTCGGCCACGATGCGGTCGCGAACACTGGGATCGATCACGCCGATCATGGCACGGTCCAAGAGGTTTCGCGCGTCGGCATCGGACAGGCCCCGAATCGGCAGTTCGGGCAGCCCGGCCAGTGTCTCGGCACCCTGGGTGCGCACGGCGAACACCAGCGCCACCGGTTCGGCCATGAGGCGGCGCGCGACGAAGCCCAGGGTCTGCAGCGACACCTGATCCAGCCATTGGGCGTCGTCGACGACACAGAGCAGCGGTTGGTCCCGCACCGCAGCGGCGAGCAGGCTCAACACCGCCAGTCCGACCAGGAACCGCTCGGGCGGCGCACCGACGCCCCGCCCGAACGCGACCGACAGGGCGTCACGCTGTGGCGGCGCCAGATCGTCGGCATGGTCCATCAGCGGGACACACAGTTGATGCAGACCGGCGTACGCCAGTTCCATATCGGACTCGACGCCCGACACCTGAACACAGCGCAGCCCCTCAGCCTCGTCGAGGAGGGCGTTCAGCAGGGCGGTCTTGCCCACTCCGGCCTCACCGCGCAGCACCAGAACGTGTGACCTGCCGGCACGCGCTGACGCGATGACATCACGCAGCGCTGCGGTCTCGGTCGCGCGGCCATGCAGGTGCTGCGCTCGGCCCTGGCTCGGCATGTCGGCACCCCTCTGGAGACGACCGTGTTGAGCGGCCGACCCGAGTGGATGGTAACGAGATGCCGCGGCCGCGGTCCAGCGCTGGTGCCCGCCTCCGAGCGAGACCCTCGTCAGCTCGTGGCAGCCGCCTCGAGAATCCAGTCCTCGAAACGGATGTCGAACAGCGATGCACCGTCTCCCGGAACCAGCGTGCGTTCGTCGATGGCGACTCCCCAGTAACGAGCCTGCGGATCCGTCACAACCTCACGGCTGTCGCCTCGAGCGGTCAGTGCGGTGCGGATCAGATCCGGCAGCCGGAACTGTTCGGGCCCGGCCACTTCGGTGATCCCGTTCACCGGTTCATTCACCGCGGCGATGGCGACGGCCTCGGCGACATCGGTCGTGGCCATGGGTTGTATCAGCACGCCGGGCAGGCGGACCTGTCCGGCGACGGTCGCAGAATCCGCGATGGTGCCGAGGAATTCGAAGAACTGAGTCGCACGCACGATCGTGTACGGCACCGAACCGTGCGCGATGAGCGTCTCCTGCGCCAACTTCGCCTTGAAATAACCGCTTTCGCGGGCCAGCTGCTCGGTTCCGACGACCGACAGGGCCACGTGGTGCAGGACACCCGCCGAAGCTTCGGCAGCCAGGAGATTCGCGGTGGAGGCATTGAAGAACTCCTGTGCCGCAGCCTCCTCGAACGACGGGGAGTTGGTGACGTCCACCACGGTCTGCGCGCCGACCAGCACCGCGTCCAGTCCTTCACCGGTGACGGTGTCGACGCCGGTGGAGGGTGCGGCAGCCACCGCGTCGTGGCCGTGTTCGTTCAGTTGATGGACCACCTTGGATCCGATTCGGCCGGTGCCGCCGATGACGACGATTCTCATGATGGCCCTCTCTGTTCTCTGAGTGTGGCGGAGGCGTCAGCACCGCCTCCGACCGCCAGAACCACCGCGGAGTCGCCGATTCATCCGTTGTGGGAGTCCTCACGTCGGGACAGCTGGGCAGCCTCGACGCGGTTTCCACGGGCGAACCAGAGAAGGGACTGCCATGAATCTGCAGGGATACCGTGCACTCGTCACCGGCGGCAGCGCAGGCATCGGCCTGGCCTGCGCCGGGTTGCTCGCCGAAGCAGGGGCCGAGGTGATCATCACGGGCCGTGATCCCGATCGCGGCGAGGCCGCCGCGGCCGCCCACGACCGAATGCGTTACGTCAGCGCCGATATGGCCGACCTCGCATCCGTGGACGCGCTCGCCGCACGGGTCGGCGACATCGACATCGTGGTGAACAACGCCGCGAGCTTTCCCGGTGCGATGACAGTCGACCAGGATGTCGCGTCATTCTCGCGGACATTCGACACCAATGTTCGCGGCACGTACTTCCTCACCGCGGCGCTGGTACCCGGCATGCTTCAGCGAGGCCGGGGCAGCATCGTCAATGTCACGTCGATGGTGGCGGCCAAGGGGGTGCCCGGCGCATCCGTCTACAGCGCTTCGAAAGCCGCAGTCGAATCCTTGACCCGAACCTGGGCGGCGGAGTTCGCGAGCCGAGGCGTCCGCGTCAACGCCGTCGCACCTGGTCCGACGAACACCGAGGGCGTGTACGCCGAATGGGGTGACACCAACGAAGAGCTCGGCCGCGCACTCCCTCTGGGACGCACTGCCCGTCCCGACGAGATCGCCCGGGCCGCGCTCTTCCTGGCCTCACCCCACGCCAGCTTCATCACCGGCGCGGTGCTGCCCGTCGACGGTGGCGGGTCGGCGATCTGAGCGACGGCGCAGCGGATGAATCCGCTGCCGTGGAGGCGTTCTGGCGCGCGGGCAGGTGAATCCACCTCATCCCCGTAAAGCCACAGAAGGAGAAGATCATGAGCACCGTCGACATCGCCCGGCCCGAGAGGTCCGCACACGACGAGTTGGTCCCGTCCCGTTACGCACTGCAGGTCGGTGACCTCGACGTGCTGGTGATCAGCGACGGGGTGCTCCCCATCCCGGCGACAACCCTGGCCACCAACGCCGACGCGGGGGAACTGACGGCCTGGCTCGAGGAGAACTTCCTGCCGCCGGATCTGCTGGACTGGCCGCTGAACGTCGCGGTGGTGCGCAGCGGTGACAGGACCATCCTCATCGATTCCGGTCTGGGCCTGGAGTTTCCGGACTTTCCGCGTGCCGGACGGCTGGCCCTGCGTCTGGAGGGCGCCGGCATCGAGCCGGCAGCCGTCACCGACGTGGTGCTCACCCACCTGCACATGGATCACGTCGGCGGACTGCTCGCCGACGGGCTGCGCGGTCGGATGCGCCCGGACCTGCGCGTGCACCTGGCGACAGCCGAGGCCGAATTCTGGGCGGCACCGGACTTCTCCCGCACGGCCATGCCCGCGCCGGTGCCCGACGTGCTCCGCTCGGTCGCCTCTCGGTTCCTGGACGTGTACCGCGGGCAGTTGCGGCCGTTCGAAACGGACTACGAAGTGGCACCCGGTGTGCTGGTCTCCCGCACCGGTGGCCACACGCCCGGCCACAGCATCGTCCGACTGGAGTCCGGTGGTGATCGCCTGACATTCGCGGGTGACGCGGTGTTCCAGGTCGGAGCTGATCAGCCCGACTGGCACAACGGATTCGAACACGACCCGCAGGAGGCGGCTCGCGTGCGCGTTCGGCTGCTGCGGGAACTGGCCACCACCGGTGAGTCACTGGTGGCTACGCATCTACCCTTTCCGTCCGTGTGCAGGGTGGCGGTCGCCGGCGACGCGTTCCGGTTCGTGCCGACGGTCTGGGACCACTGAGCGCTGCCGGCCACAACGACTGGTGTGCGCTACACCGCACGCGATCCGCACGTCACTCCACGAGGACCGCGTCGCCGAACCAATGGCACATGAGCAGTGCGACTTCGACATCCAGGCGGTCATCGGTGATGGGTCGCCCCCGGCGTTCGATCGCACGCTGCACGCGGTATTTGACCGAGTTGAAGTGCAGGTGAAGTTCACCGGCTGCGGCCTTGTAGCTGGAACCGGCGCGGAGAAAGACCCGCAGCGTGTCGCGCAGGCGTTCGTCACCTGGGCTCGCCGAGGCCAAGGGTCCGAGCACAGCCGCCACCCACGTGCGCGTCTGGTCGAGGTCGGTTCCCGCCAGGCCCGCCAAGACCAGCCCGGGCTCAGCAGCTGTGACCGGCCGGTCCCGGTGGACTCCCGCTGCGAGCATCACGCGCCGAACCAGCAGCGCCTCTCGGTGCGAACGGCGAAACCCCGCCACCCCCGCGGCGGGGCGACCGACCGCGACCTGCATCGCCGAATCCTCGGGGATCGGCGGCAACGTGACGTTCTCGGACCTGACGGATGTCCACGCCCATGCGGTGAGCCGGTCAGCTGAGACGAACAACGCGCGGTCGCGGCCACCCATCGCCGAGACGCAGTCGTGCACATACCGCTCCATGACGCTCAGTTCGTCCTGATCGCCGTCAGCCTCACACCACAGCACCAGGCCCAGGTGGGTAGCCCTCAGCGGGTACCGCAGCGTGCTCGAGGCCGCGTCGATGTCCACGTCGTCGTCGGACTCGAGCACACCACGAATCTCCGCGGCCTGCAGACGGGTTCGGCTCTGCTGCCACCGGTCGTGCTCGTCCTGGTAGACACTGAGCACCTGCTGGGTGATCCAGTCGATGTAACGGAACGTCACCGCGAGGATCTCGTCGAACACATCGAGGCGACGCTGCGGATCGAGATCGGAGACCCTGATCTCCTCGAGCAGGATCTTGAGCACCTCTTGGTGGCCGATCCGGTAGGCGCGCACCAGCGAATTGGCCGGCACGTCCCGTTGGGCGAGGCGCCGCGCATACTCCAGCGCCGCCGTCGGTGCCTCCACATCACCCACCGGGATGCCATGGCGAATCGCGGCGAAGACCGTGTCGATGTTGGCGGCCACGTTGTCCCGCAGCAGCTGCACGAACTGCGCGTCGCCGCCCAGGTCGGCCACCTCCTCCATCAGCACGCGCTGCGTGCGGGCGGTGACCTCGTCGAGTCTTCCCACCAGCCCTCCGACGACGGAGGCGGCGGACCCGGCGTCAGCGGGCGGAGTCTCCATGCCACGGACCTTAACGCACAGAATTTGTCTTCAGGAGACAAAGGCGACCCCAAGGTTGGTGGCGAGAAGATATGGCTGCCGGGCTGGCGCGTTCCTAGCGTTTGTGATCAACGGTTCCATCCGAGGATCTGACGCTGAGGAGCAGGCATGACGCTCATGAAGGCGACGGGCGACCACCCCACGACATCAGTCGACCGTCACGCTCTGCCGGATCCCGGCGCCTCAGTTCCGGCGCTTGCCCTGCCGACCGTGGCGATCCTCCTGGTGGGGTGGGTCGCATTCGTGACCTCGACGACCGGCTACATCCAGGGCTGGGTGCCAGCCGGCGTGACGATCGCGGTCAACGCGGTGGTGACGTTCCTGATGTTCACCGTGGGGCACGAGGCGATTCATTACGCGGTCAGCACCGCGCGTTGGGTCAACGGCCTGGTGGGACGGTTGGCGTGGCTGTTGGTGGTGCCGATCATTTCGTTCCCGACGTACGCCTTCGTGCACATCGAGCACCATCGGCACTCCAACGACGACGACCGTGATCCCGACGCCTGGGCCTCGCACTCCCGGTGGTGGCAGATGCCGCTGCGCTGGCCCTTCCCGGAGGTGCTGTACGGCCGATTCATCCTGCGCACCCTGCGAAGTCGGCCGAAGAGCGAAGTGGCTGAGACGCTGGGGCTTCTCACGGTGAGCATGACCGGACTGATCATCGCCGTCGTCACAGGCAACCTGTGGACACTGGCGGTGGTGTTCCTGATCCCCCAACGGATCGGCCTGGTCGTCCTGGTCTGGTGGTTCGATTGGCTCCCGCACCACGGTCTGGCCGACACCCAGCGCAGCAATCGCTACGGTGCGACCCGCCTCCGGGTCGGCATGGAGTGGTTCTACACCCCGCTGATGTTGTCGCAGAACTACCATCTGGTGCATCATCTGCACCCGTCGGTGCCCTTCTACCGGTACCGAAAGACCTGGCGCCGCAACGAGGATGCCTACCTGCAGCGCGACGCCGCGATCTCCACCGTGTTCGGCCAGCAGTTGAACCCCGCGGAGTACCGGGAGTGGAAACAGCTCAACGGTAGGCTCGGCCGCGTCGTCCCGGTACGCATGCCTGACCGATCCAGCGCCACTCACGCTGTGCTGCACCGTATCCCGGTGGCAGCCGTGGATCCGATCACCGATGACAGCACCCTGGTGACCTTCGCGGTGCCGGAGGCACTGCGGGACGAGTTCCGGTTCGAACCCGGCCAGCACGTCACCATTCGCACCCATCTCCGCGGCGAAGAGATCCGTCGCAGCTATTCGATCTGCGGTCCGGCCACCCGCGCCCAACTCCGAATCGCCGTCAAACACATACCCGGGGGACTGTTCTCAGAGTTCGTCGCCACACATCTGCGGCCCGGCGACGTGCTGGAGGTGATGACGCCCACCGGACGATTCGGCACGCCCTTGGATCCGCTGGCACGACGGCACTATGTGGGCCTGGTCGCCGGCAGCGGCATCACTCCGGTGCTTTCGATCCTCGAGGCCGTGCTGGCCGTCGAGACCGAGAGCCGGTTCACGCTGATCTACGGCAACCGTACCAAGGAGTCGACGATGTTCCGGTACGCGTTGGCGCGCTTGCAGTCCCAGTATGCCGACCGGCTGGAGATCCGGCACGTGCTGTCCGGCGATCCGCTGCACCCACAGGAGTTGCGTGGCCGCATTGATGCGGACAAGCTGCGCCGGTGGCTGACCACAGACCTGCGTCCCGACACCGTCGACGAATGGTTCATCTGCGGCCCGCTGGGCTTGAGCACCACCGCTCGCGATGCGCTCACCGCCCATGGTGTCGAGGCCGAGAGGATCCATCTGGAACTGTTCACCGGCCACCCCGGCCAAGCGGTCGGTGACCGCGACTATCCCAGGGCGGCAGTCACCTTCACCCTTGCCGGGCAGCAGGTCACGTTCGACCTCGAGGCGGGCGACTCCATTCTCGAGGGCGCCCTGCAGCGCCGCCCCGACGCGCCCTACTCCTGCATGGGGGGCGCATGCGGCACCTGCAGAGCCCGACTCCTGGACGGCACGGTGGAGATGGATCAGAACTTCGCCCTCGGACCCGCCGAACTGGCCGCGGGGTATGTGCTCACCTGCCAGGCGCATCCGACGAGCCCGAGCGTGTCGGTCGACTACGACGCGTGACTCGGGCGGCTACCGCTGCGGATCTCATGTGGGCACGTCCAGCGCAGCCGACCGCAGCGTCGTTCACGCAGAAAGAGATTGACCGCGCGGCTAACGCTCGTTAGGCTAGTTGACGTGTCCTCACGGACCTCGGCCTGGTCGGCTTGAGCCGTGGGCGCCCGACCTCACCCCGCATATCGACGCCGATCGGCTTTCGTCGCACCACCCTGAAGGGAAGATCATGACCACGTTCGCAGCGGGTGCTGCGACACGCGCATCGTCACGGCGGTCACGCAACCGCTGATGATCTTGACAGGTTCGTAATGCACGGCGCACCAATGACTTCGCGGGACAAGCCTTGATGCCGGAACCAACTCCGCGCACGTCGCCCCACCAAGGTGTCGCGGGGATGGACAACTTCGAGCGGGAGATCCTCTTGTTCGTCCTCGAGTGGGCTCCGTACGGCGGTCCCCATGAAGAGGACGTGTTCCCGCGCTTCGGACTGACCGTCGCACAGGTGCGTGAGCGAGTCGAGTCGATCCTCAAGGACAGCAGGGGCACCCCGGTGAGAAGTTCGGCCGACCGATCGCTGATCAACCAGGTCAGGCGTGCCGTCTGCTGGAGAGAACCCCCCGCGGAAACGGCCGCGTCAACGGCTGGGCAGTCGCAGAACCCGACCAGCGGCACAACCGAGGCAGCCGAGGACCCCTTGGGAGTGCCATTGAACTGCTTCTGGCGCAACCACCGTGGCGTGTGGCACCTCGTGGAACGCGGCGAGGAGCAGACCTGAGGGCCACGGAGTGCGTCGACAACGATCCCAGCCAGACGGGTACGAGCGTGTGGCGAGACGCAGTGCGGCGATCGGCGTCGACCAGCCGGCTACGAGGGGTGGCCGCCACCCCAGCGCCGCACCCAGGCACTCCAGCGCGATTGCCACAGCGGCTTCACCCCGGGCGACCGTACTCCGAAAAATCCTGTGGCCAAACCGAAGATGCTGGCGCCGCCGCAGAGCGGACAACAGCAGACGTCCTCGCGCTGGTCGTCGGCGGCTGACCTCCGACCCGCGCGAGGCTCGTCTCCCCTCTGCTCAGCAGCAGTCATCGTCAGTCGTATCAGCCGATGAACTGATCACGCCGAGCGGTACCGTCAGCGGCGCGAACGCCCCTCTCCACGGCAGGGGCGCGCCACCTGCCGACACCGGCGATCAGGCAGAGCTCAGCGGTGGGCATCGGCCGATTACGGTGCGTCACCCTGTGCCGCTTTGACCTGATCGATGATGACACCCGTGTCGTAGGCGAGAGTTTCGTGGGCCACCATGGTCATCTCGTCGTTGCACTTATAGATCGCGATTGCCGGGAAGCTCACCCGAATTCCGGTGGGTGCGAAACCGTACAGGTCACCGGTGTGGTCACCGGAGATGATCAATCGCATGATCGAAGTGGTACCCGTGTCGATGATCTCGGTGGGTTCGATCCGGACGTTCGAGTAGGGGCCGAACAGTTCCTTGCAGTAGGGATGCAGTTCGGCGCGACCGCGGACGACTTCGGTGCTCGACAGATCCTCCAGGACGCAGTCTTCGGTGAAGAGTGCGCAGATCTTGTCCGCGACATCGTCGAGATCCGCATCGGTCCGGATGTCGGTCTCGGCGAAGATGCGGAACTCCTCGAGCATCGGGTCGCTGGGCTTGGGCATGTGTTCTCCTTCAGTTGGGGCCGGTACGGGTGTCGGGGATGAGGCCCGCGCACGATGGGATGCTTCGCACCCGCCCGCCTGGGCAGAGCACGACTGGCGCCCATTGCTGCGGTGGACCTCATCACCCGAAGATCGCGATCGTCATCGACTGCCGCGCAGGACCATTGGGGCCTGACGGCCGCGAAGGACTAGGACGGTGCGGCCTCAGTCCACTCTTCCCAGCTGACACCCGCGGTCATGCCGCAGTCGATGTGGAGAGCCTGCCCCGTGACGACCGGGCAGTCGTCCGCGGACAGGAAGTGCACGAGGGCAGCGACGTGCTCGGGTTCGATGATGCTGCTGATCGCCGAGGTCTTGGAGAAGGCATTGACCTCCTGCTGTCCGTCGGCGAACTCGGCCAGCATCGGCGTGTTCACCGCCGTCGGACAGATGCAGTTGACCCTGATGCCGTCGCGTCCGTACTCGACTGCGGCGGTCTTGGTCAGGCCCACCACGGCGAACTTGGAGGCGTTGTAGGAACCGTATCCGGGGGCCACGTACTGACCGAGGATCGACGACGTGTTGATGATCGTGCCGCCCTCCTTCATGAACGGGCGCGCGTACCGCATGCCGTAGAGCACACCGAGGCTGTTGACCTCGATGTGCCTCATGAACCGATCCGTCGTGATCTCATCGATGTTCTGTCGGGTCAACGAGATGCCGGCGTTGTTGACGATGATGTCCAGGGTGCCGGAGCGCTCGCCCGCCTGCTGCATCGCATTCGCGACGCTGCTCTCGTCGGCGACGTCAGTCTGGATGAAGCTGCCACCGCACGCCTCGGCCACCGCCTGGCCCGCCTCGGCGTCGAGGTCGAGCACGTACACGTAGGCGCCTGCGCTGGAGAGCCTTTCAGCACACGACTTTCCAATCCCCATTGCCGCTCCGGTGATGACCGCGGTCTTTCCAGACAAGTCGAACATTGTGTTCGTTCCTTTCATTCTCTGTGAGTCCCATCCACCAGCGGTGGAAGTGAAGAATTGGTCAGCAGCGGCCGGGCTCTCCGCTCGGCGATCGAGGTGTCAACCCCGGCCGCTGCTGTGGCTCGGACCTCCTCCTGTCTCAGCTGCTGGCGACAACTGAGCGAGTTCACCGTCCATACGGCCTTGTCATCTCCTAGGGCGGCGAGAACGTACGAGCGGGTGCAACCGGCCCACGTCATTGGGGGACGGTCGTGAGACTTCGACGACGTCAGTCATCGACGGCGTCACGTCAGCTGTCGCTTCATGGGCGGGCACCTGTCAATCACCGGCGCCCAGCCCGGCCACGAAGCCGTCGAGCCAAGCGTTTACGCCAACGGGCGCGTCAGACAGCCCGTCCCAGTCCGCCCGCACTGCGGAGACACTCGCTGCGCGGCCGATGACTGTGGCGTAATCCGTTCCAGCGCTGGTGTTCACGTCGGGATCCGGCTGGCCTGGTTTCGCGTAGGCCCACACATTCCAGGAGTCATCGCTGATGCGCTCCGCGGGCGTCCAATGCCTCTGATAGGTGAACGAACTGAGGCGCGCCTTCGCCACGACGGGGTCCTTGACTCCGTGTGGGAAGTTGATGCTGGCGATGATCCCTGGCGGCGGCGGGTTCTCGACGAGCAGCCCGGTGGCACGCACCGCCAGCTCAGTCGCGAGGAAGTGGTGGCTTCCGTGCGAGACCATCGAGACGTCACCCGCGTCGTCCTGCTGCGAGAACGCGACAGACGGAATCCCGAGCAGCGCGCCCTCGAGAGCCGCCCCGACCGTGCCCGAGAAGGTCGCATCGTCACCCATGTTCACGCCGTGGTTGATACCTGAGGCCACAACGTCGACACGGTCGATCACGTCCGACAGGAGCGCCACTCGAACGCAGTCGACCGGTGTCCCCGAGCATGAGTAGATCCGGTTGCCCCGGCCGTCATCGTCATGCAGACGCACCTCCACCGGATCGTGGCAGGTGACGCCGCGACCGATACAACTCCTGTTGGCCGCCGGTGCCATGACGGTCACACGGAATCCCGCGGCGATCAACGCCGTGCGGAGCGCCTGCAACCCCTGCTTGTCGTATCCGTCGTCATTGGTGAGGAGCACGTGTGTCGGCACACCAGGGCCGTCCGGCACGGAGGGCGCTTGGGTACTCGCTGTCATATCCTGTTCTTTCAATCGTGGTGAAGTGCAGCAGTTCTCAGCGCACCCAGACGGTCTTGGCGTTGCAGAACTCGCGGAGTCCGTACAGCGACAGTTCGCGTCCGTAGCCGCTCAACTTGACACCGCCGAAGGGAAGTTCAGGAAACGACGCGGTCATCCCGTTCACGAAGACCGCGCCGGACTCGATCGACTCGACGCAGCGGGCCGCCTCGTCGTCATCCTCGGTCCACACGCTGGATCCAAGTCCAAACCGGGTGGCGTTGGCCAGATCGATCGCCTCGTCGAGGCTCGCCACGCGGTACAGGGACGCCAGGGGGCCGAACGCCTCTTCATGGAACAACCGCATATCGGTGTTGATGTCGGCGACAACCGTGGGCGGGTAGAACCATCCGTCACCCTCGAGCGGAGCACCACCGCAGAGGACTCGCGCCCCCTTGGACTTCGCGTCGTCCACCAGTTCGGTCATCTCAGCGACACCGGAGCGGCTCGCCAGCGGGCCCACCTGCGTCTCGGGATCGGTGGGGTCGCCGACACGCAGCGCCGCCATGCGCGCCACGAACGCGTCCGTGAACGCCTCGTACACGTCGTGGTGCACGATGAAACGCTTGGCCGCGATGCAGGACTGACCGTTGTTCTGCGTTCGTGCGGTGACTGCCACGTCGGCGGCGCGCTCGATGTCTGCCGACGGCAGGACGATGAACGGGTCTGATCCCCCGAGTTCCAACACCATCTTCTTCAACTGCTCGCCCGCCACGGAGGCCACCGCTCGTCCGGCGTTCTCGCTTCCCGTCAGCGTGGCGGCCGCCACCCGGTCGTCGCGGAGCACCGATGCGACCTGCTCGCTCGTGATGAGGAGGGTCTGCATCGCGCCTTCCGGAAAGCCGGCCTCAGCGACGAGTTCCTCGATGAGCAGTGCGCTCTGCGGAACGTTCGATGCATGCTTGAGCAGGACGGCGTTGCCCGCCGCGAGTGCTGGGGCGATGAATCGAATGGCCTGCCATGCCGGGAAGTTCCAGGGCATCACGGCAAGGACGACACCCAATGGCTGATACCGAACTTCGGCGCGGGACGCTCCCACCGCGGCAGCGTCGGCCGGCTCGGCCGCCAGCATGGCTGCGGCGTTGTCTGCGTAGTACCGACACCCCAGCGCACACTTGCGCACCTCAGCCTTGGCCGCGGTGAGGGTTTTCCCCATCTCGGTGGTCATGATCGCGGCCATCCGATCGACCTCGTCGTCGAGGATGTCGGCCAGCCGGTTGAGAAGGGCCGTCCGCCCTTCGAGGCTGATGCGGCGCAGGTTCGCCACTCCAGCCGACGCGCACTCCAGGCGTGCGTCGAGTTCTTCGGGCGTCAACGGTTCGAAGCTGCGTTCGGTCACCCCGGTGGTGGGGTTGACGGTTGCGATTGCCATTCGGTCTCCAAGTGCAGTCAGGCGCGAAACGGTGATTGGGGTCTATGAATCGAGAAGTTCGGCCACCCAACGGGGGTCGGAGATCCGCGTTCGGATGTCGTCGATGAGCTGGCCGATCTCGGCAGTGGTGATCGAGGGGTCGGCGACGACTGAAACTGTTGCGGTGCTGACGAACTCGATCATGGGACGTCCAGATGTCGAAGCGGCGACGATCGCGCGCTCGACAGCGGCACCGACGCAGACCTGCAGGCGGCACCCATCGTCGAGGGGACCGGTCACGCTGGACAGTCCCAGCCTGCCCACATCCTCCACGCCGATCCAGGCCACATCTGTTGTGAGTGACGCTCCCCCGCCGTCAGCGATCCGCGCACGGATCGCCGCTGGTGTCAGGTCCCGCGCCCGTGCGATGTGTTTTCCATCCACCGCGAGTTCGACCGCGTCGTCATCGATCAGGCGACGGCGGTGCACACTCGTGAAGAGGCTTGCCGCGACCGCGGCGGTGATCACAGTGGTGTCGGTGGGTGTCCCACTCAGCGGTGTCACGTCCAGTTCGGCGACCGCACACCTGGGCAGAGTCGGCGGAGACAGCGGTTGCATGGCGATGTGCTCGACCACGCGTGGTCTGTGCTGCGCCCGTTGCAGGGTGGACATCGATGTGGTCGCCGCGACAGCCGCGGCCCCCATCGTCTGCTCGACCATCGGCGGACTGTCCGCGGATGCCAGCGCCGCCAAGCGTCGTTTCCGTGGGCTCAGCTCGTGACGGCGCGGTGACACCTCCGCCGGGGCAGTCGATCTGCGTTTCCGGGGACTCTGGGTGTGGCGCCATACGACGGCCTTCGCCGGATCTGGGGGGTCAGCGGGCAGGCGGTCCGTCTCGGTGGCCAGCACTGTGTCGATCCGCGCCAGCGGGGTACCCACCGGGACGGTGTCGCCCTCTGCGACAAGCAGTTCCGCGATGCGCCCGGAGACCGGCGCCGGAACCTCGGTGTCCACCTTGTCGGTGGCGATCTCCAGAACGGGCGCCAGCGCGGTCACTGTGTCGCCCACCTTGCACAACCACTGCAGGACGGTTGCTTCGGTGACGGTCTCACCGAACTGCGGCATCGTGATCAGGGACGACGTCACTTCTGAACTGACTTCTCCACAGTCGCGACGATCCGTTCGACGGACGGAAGCACAAAGTCCTCCAACGAATCTGCCGAGGGCAGCGGGATGTAGGGCGTGGTGATCCGCTCGATCGGAGCATCGAGGTTCCAGAACCCCTCCTCCGCCACGATCGACACGACCTCTGCGCCCCACCCCAGTACCCGCGGGTTCTCCTCCACGGTGAAGAGTCGTCCCGTCTTGGCCAGCGAGGTGAGGACAGTCGCGATGTCGAGCGGCACGAGTGAGCGGAGGTCGATCACTTCGACGCTGATGCCCTTCTGCGCGAGCTCCTCGGCCGCCTCGGCAGCACGCGGAACCATCAGACCGAGGGCGACCACGGTGACGTCGCTGCCCGCTCGGACGATCTTGGCGGTGCCGAGCGTGTCGACGATCTCACCGTCGGGCACCTCACCCTTGGTGGGGTAGAGCCCCTTGGCCTCCAGAAAGATCACTGGGTCGTCGGAGCGGACAGCCGCGGCCATCAAGCCGATGAGGTCGGTGGGGTTGGACGGCGCGACGACTTTGAGCCCGGGTACGGCCATGGCCCAGTTGTCGATGGCCTGGGAGTGCTGCGCACCGAAGCGGAGTCCACCGCCGTTGCCGCTCTTCATCACCAACGGCATACTCACCTGTCCGTCTGTCATGTAGCGGGTCTTGGCGATCTGGTTGGCGACGATGTCCCAACACACGCCATAGAAATCGGAGAACATGATTTCGGCGATGGGCCGCAGCCCCGTCATCGCGGCCCCCATCGCGGCGCCGAGGATGGCCTGTTCGGCGATGGGGCAGTCGATGACACGCTTGGGCCCGAACTGCTCGAGCAGACCCTCGGTGGTCTTGAACACTCCCCCGGCGCCGGCGACATCCTCGCCCAGCAGCACGACGCGCTCGTCGCGGGCCATCTCCTGCGCGATCGCACGCGCGACTGCGCCGCGGTAAGTCAGTTCCGCCATGATGATCCTCCGTCGGCCCAAAGTTCGGTGAGTGCGGTCTCAGGAGCGGGCAGGGCGCCCGCGATGGCCTGCTCGGTGGCCTGCTCCACCGCCGCCGACGTCTCCGTCTCTATGGCGTCGAGCTTGGCCGCGTCGACACCCAGACGCAGGAGTCGCTCGCGGTAGATCTTGATCGGGTCGTAGGCCTTCCACGCCTCGACCTCCTCCTGCGGCCGGTACTTGCCCGGATCGGCACGTGAGTGGCCACCGTGGCGATACGTCACCGCCTCGATCAGGGACGGTCCTTCGCCGCCGCGGGCCCGGCTCAGGGCACGGACCGCCGTCAGGTGCACCTCGTCGGCGTCGTTGCCGTCGATGCATGTGGACTCCAGCCCATACGCCGACGCACGGTCGGCGGCGGGCCTGCCGACTGCGGTGATGCTCGCGGTGGAGGTGTACTCCATGTAGAGGTTGTTCTCACACACGAACACCACGGGCAGCTTGTACACCGCAGCGAAGTTGATGGCTTCGTGGAAAGCGCCGATGTTGGTCGTGCCGTCTCCGAAGAAGCACACCGCCACCTGGTCGGTGCCGCGGTACTGCGCCGAGAAGGCCGCCCCGTTCGCGATGGTCAGATGCGCACCGATGATGGCGTAGGAGCCCATCATCCCGTGATCCACGCTGGTGAGGTGCATGGATCCGCCCTTGCCGCCCATCAGTCCGTTGGCCCGGCCGAGGAGTTCCGCCATCACTGACGTCATCGACACGCCGCGAGCCAGGGTGTGCGCATGGCCGCGGTAGGTGGCGAAGGTGTAGTCATCGGGCCGCAGCGCAGCACCGAAACCTGCGGCCACCGCCTCCATGCCCAGAGACAGATGGGTCGTACCCTTCACCAACTGCCGCATGAACAGGTCGTAGGCCCGCTTCTCGAACTGGCGCATCTCCTGCATCTGCCGGTAGATCGCCAGGCGGGTCGGCAGATCGATCGGAGCCGCGTCGTGGTCCGCCGGCTGCGGCGGCATCACGGCCGGATGCGCCCCATACGGGTGGGCGTCGAGTGGTACCCGGATGCTCATTGGATCCCTTGTCTCTGAGGTCGATTCAGCAGAAATTATCATCACATGGACGAGGTGTCTATAGAATGGCGTCCAAGCCATTCTGAGGCGCCACACTCGAGAAAGTGCGCCCAGTCTGCATCGCCCATGCGACATGAAGTCCGGACAGTGATAAGAATTCCGTAGCTTCATGCAGATCCGAAAGGGACCCCACCATGCGCGCTAACCAGGCCCATGACGTGAACGTCGAGCCTGCAGCGATCCGCCAGCAGACGGTGGATCCCACGATGCCCCGCGTCCCGAAGCCGGAGAGCATCGACATCAGTGCCGTCGATGCCCAGTTCCACGACCGGCTGCTCGAAGCGATCGATTCACTGACCGACCCGAGCCGGATCGGCGAGCCCTGGGTCGTCACGCCCCTGGCGGGTGGCGCCACCAACCTCAACTTCTGCGTGCAGGCTGGCGAGCTGCGGCTGGCGATGAGGGTGTGCGGGGGCGACATCGAGCGACGGGTGGCCTGCGGCAGCCGCGCCCACGGCGCTGAGATCCAGGCCGCGGTCGCCGCCGGGGGCGTCGGCGTTCCGCTGTACGCGTACTCACTGCCCGAGGGGCATCTGCTCGCCGAGTTCATCGACGACGCCATCGCACTCAACCTCGAGGAGATGCGCGCGCGGAACCTGGTGGAGAGCATGGCCCGCCTGGTGCGCAGGCTGCACGAACTGCCGGCGATCAGCTGCACCTGGTCGGCAGTCGCCGACATCGAGCACTACCGACAGATCGCCGACCGGGAAGGCCTCGCCCTGCCCGACGACATCGACGAACTCCAGACCGCGGCAGCAGACATCGACCGCCTCACCGGCAGCGTCCCGGGTGCCTACGGCATGTGCCACAACGACCTGCAGATCCAGAACTTCCTGTTCGACGGCCAGCGACTGTGGTTGGTGGATTGGGAGTGGGGCGGGATGGGCAACCGGTACTTCGACCTGGGCGCCGTCCTGGTCAACAGCAACTGCACGCGGGAAGAGTCAGAGCTGTTCTGCCGCACCTATTTTGGTGATGCGGCAGATATCGAGGCGGAGCTGGCCAGGGCGCACCTCATGACCGTCACCTCAGCAATCCGGGAAGGCCTGTGGTCTGTTGCGGCCGCTCCCGTCCTGCCCAACGACTGGGACTACGACGCCTGGGCGGACACGTACTTCGGCCGGGCGCGCACCATTGTGCATTCCGATCAGTACCGCGAACTCATGGCACTGGCCGCTCCGCACCCCGCCCGATGACGCCCACTCCCGCGGTTCGGGAACTGGTCGCATCATTGAGCCGGTCGCGGCCCGGCCTCGACATCGATGTGTCGCCGCTCGCTCGCGCTCAATTCTCCTACGACGCATCGAATTACCGACTCACCCCCGAAGCGGTCGCCCATCCCCGCGATGTCGACGATGTCGTCGCGGTCGTCCGCGAGGCGCACCGTTTGAGGATTCCGATCACCACCCGGGGATCGGGCACCTCAATGGCGGGCAACGCGGTGGGCACCGGTGTGGTGCTCAACTTTGGCCGCCACATGAACAGGGTGCTCCACGTCGACGACGACGCCCGCACCGCCACCGTGGAGGCCGGCGTAGTGCTGGACACGCTGCAGGACGCCGTACGCGAACACGGGCTGATGTTCGGACCCGATCCGTCCTCACACAGCCGCGCCACACTCGGCGGCATGATCGGCAATGACGCCTGCGGCAATCATTCGGTGGCCTACGGGCGCACCGGCGATCATGTCCTCGCACTGG
Organism: Mycobacterium sp. ACS4331; assembly: GCF_001667265.1. GTDB lineage: Bacteria > Actinomycetota > Actinomycetes > Mycobacteriales > Mycobacteriaceae > Mycobacterium. The sequence goes on from NZ_LZHW01000087.1 coordinate 172,908, forward strand.
ATCTGGTTCTCGCCGACGGCGTCCGGGCCCGCGCCGACAGCCACGGCATCACCGCGGCGGATCCGGCTGACGAGCCTCGCGTCCGCTCGATCGAGCAGGGCCTGCGCGGACTGATCCGGGACCACCTCGCCACACTGCGCACCGAACTCGACCGGGTGCCCCGCCAGGTGTCCGGCTACCACCTCCATCAACTGCTCCCCGAGCGGGGATTCGACGTGGCCCGCAGCCTGGTGGGCAGCGAGGGCACCCTCGCGGTCGTCGTCGCCGCCACGGTGCAACTGGTGTCACGGCCGTCCGCCAACGGGCTGACGGTCATCGGATACGACGACATCGCCCAGGCGGCCGAGGATGTCCCGACCATCCTCGAGCTCAAGCCGGCGGCTGTCGAGGGGATGGATCAGGCCATCGTCGAGACGATGCGGGCCAGGCGCGGCGAGTCCTCGGTGGGACAGATGCCCGAGGGCAGCGCCTGGCTGTATGTGGAGTTCCTCGAGGACGATCCAGAACTGGTCGCGCACAAGGTCGCTCATTTGAAGGACCGGCTGCGCACCGAAGGTCGTGCCCGTGAGGTTCGGTGGGTGACCTCGGCCCCGGAGCGGGCCGCCATCTGGCGCGTACGCGAGGACGGCGCCGGCCTGTCGGCGATCGGCCCGGGCGGCGTACGAACCTGGCCCGGCTGGGAGGACGCCGCGGTGGCTCCGGACCGGCTCGCAGACTACCTGCGCGACTTCCGGGATCTGTTGCAGGTGCACGGGTTCGACGGGGTGCTCTATGGGCACTTCGGAGCCGGCTGCATCCACGTTCGGATCAACTTCACCACCGACACGACGGCCGGGCGGGAGGCGATGCGCTCCTTCGTCGTGGCCGCAGCCGAACTGGTGACCCGTCACGGCGGCACGTTGTCCGGCGAACACGGCGACGGCCGATCTCGCAGCGAGCTGCTGCCTGTGATGTACGGCCCCGAGACGATGTCCGCCTTCGCCCAGCTGAAGAGGATCTGGGATCCAGACGGCCTGCTCAATCCGGGCGTCCTGGTGGACCCGGACGCCCTGAGCGCCCACATCCCGAGCGCACCGCCTGCACTTCCCGCGGCCTTCGCCCTTGTCGACGACGACGGTGACCTGGCCAAGGCGGCGGGCCGTTGCATCGGCATCGGACGCTGCATCGCCGACACCGGTGGGGTGATGTGCCCGTCGTATCGCGCCACCCACGAGGAGAAGGATTCGACCCGCGGCCGCGCCAGGGCTCTGCAGAGCTGGGCTGCCCGGGCCGACATCCCGGACACCGCCGACGGCCGGGACATTCTGCACACACTCGATCTGTGCCTGTCCTGTAAGGCCTGTTCGACGGACTGCCCGACGGGCACCGACATGGCCACCTACAAGTCTGAGTTCCTCCACCAGCACTACCAGGGCCGGATGCGCCCGCTGACGCACTACACGCTGGGTTGGCTCCCGACGGCCCTGCGCGCCACGCGATGGGTGGCTCCGGTGGTCAACGCGATGCTGTCCTCTCCGGCGGTGGTGCGCACCCTGCCCCGCGTCGCCGGGATCACGAGCCAGCGCCCGATGCCCAGATTCGCATCCTCTCGGACCATTTCGCGCGAACTGGCGACGGTCCCGCGCTCGGGCGGAGAAGCCCTGCTCTTCGTGGACTCCTTCACCCGGGGTTTCCGGCCTGAACTCGTCGGCTCCGCGCAGCGGGTGCTGGCCGCCGCCGGCGTGCGGGTCGAACTCGCACCGCAGGCGTGTTGCGGTCTGACCTGGATCACCACCGGTCAGCTCGGGGTCGCGCGTCGCGTCCTGCGCCGCACCGTCAGGCGCCTCAATCAGCCTGCGGTGAGCGGTCTTCCGATCATCGTGCTGGAGCCCAGCTGTGCCTCTGCGCTGGCACACGATCTGCCCGGGCTGGTGCAGCATGACGACGCGCGGGCGGTGGCCGGCCGGGTGCTGACGTTCGATCAGGCGCTGCACCAGCTGGCAGATCCCGAATGGCGGTATCCGGAGCTGCCCGAGAGCGGCACGCTGCAGACACACTGCCACGAGTACGCGACCTTCCGTTCCCACAAGCAGTCCGACTCGCTGCGCCGCCACGGGATGACGAATCTGCGGGAGGCCACCGGCTGCTGCGGTCTGGCCGGCAACTTCGGTTTCGAGGCGGACCATTATTCGACGTCGGTGGCCGTGGCCGGGCAGGCACTGCTGCCCGCACTGGACCGGACCGCCCAGGACGATGTCGTGCTCGCCGACGGGTTCAGCTGTGCGACGCAGATCGGCCAACTGCGCCCGGACCGCAGGCCCCTGCACCTCGCGCAGCTGCTGGACCAGCTGCTGACCGAACAGCCCACCCCCGCGGACCAGCGGTCACAGGGGCGACACCGCCCGCTCACCTGAGCTCCGACACCGAAAGGGCGCCTGTTCCGATGTTCAATCGGAACAGGCGCCTTATCGTCTGGCTGCCGCAGTCTGGCTGCCGAAGTTCCTACTGCCCTTGAGGTTTCGCGGCCCTAGCGGGCCGTCGGCCACACACTGTCGGGTTCTCGCCGTACCGCCGGAACCATGATGGCCTCCAGGTAGTAGCCGAAGCGGTCGAGGGTGTCGAAGTACGCGAAACCGCCCGAACCGTCCGCACCGTTGCCGAAACCGGCTTGGACGAGCGGGAACCCGGCCTGCTCCATCCTTTCGATCGAGCCGCGGAGATCACTGACGTACCAGCCGATGTGGTGCAGTCCCTGGCCGCGGTCCTCAAGCCACTCGTTGTAGATGCTGGGACCCGCGCCCGGCTCGATGAGCTCCACCTGGGGGTTCTCGCCGCACAGAGCGATGGTCATCGACCACTGGCCGGGTCCACCCCGATAGAGCCGCTCACCGAGTGTTTGACCGTCGTATTCCCACATTCGCCAGCCGGCCTGCGAGAATCCGATTGCGCCCCAGTCCCGGATGCCGGCCATCAGGTCCGGAACAACGATGCCGATCTGGCAGGGACGGCCGCCGGCATCGTTGATCAGGGGCACCTCGGCAGCGCAGTCGGTAGGCATCATCGGTTCAGGCAGCATCCTCATCCACTCTCTGTCGCGGGCGAGCCGGCGGCGTCGCCCGAATCCGTCGATGCATCAACAGCAATGGCACTGGGCCGATCGGGCAGCAGCCTGTCCGCGAAGGCGAAGGTGCGTGCCTCCCCGTGGACCGCCCACTCGGCGCCGAGTCGGCCCACGGCCGCTGAGACCGTCAAACCCATACCGCCGAGGCCACCCACGACGACGACCCGCGGGTCGCTCAGCTGTGGACCGACCAGGAAGTCGCCGTCCAGGCTGTTGGGGTACAGGCCACTCCAGCCGCCGTTGAGACTGGCGTCCTCCCATCCCGGGAACCTGTCCATCAACCCCTCGGCCAGTGACTCGAGGAACGCGTCGTCCACTCCTCGGCGATACCGGTCAGCGTCCGCCGACTCCTCGAGAAGTTCGTAGGTGTGCGCGCCGGCGATGAAGTTGCCCCGCTCACCCTCCGGCCGGATGTAGACACCCGCGTCCCCCGATCCCGGGAAGTACATCTGGATCATCGGGACTTCTCGACCGGCCAACGAAGGCACCTGGACCTGAGCAATCTGATGCCGTTGGTTGTGTGTCGTCGCGGTGGTGCCGAGCAGCCCCGACACCCGGCCCAGCCACGATCCCGCAGCATTCACCACGACATCGGCTTCGATGTCACCCTGCGTGGTCTTCAACGTGATCGCCGCGCCACTGGTGTCGGCTTCCAGCACTTCGCACCGTGGCCGGTAGACGACACCACGTTCCCTTCCGGCCGCGAGGTACGCCGCACACAGGCCCGGACCGTCGAGGTGCCCGTCGAGGGGACCGTACATTCCGCCGGTGATGTCGTCGGTGCGGATGCCGGGCACCATCTGCGCGATCTGCGCAGCGCTCACCGAGACGCTGGTCCCGTCGGTGATGCGGGCGACCGTCGACCGGATTCGCTCGAACTGCTCCGGCGTCCGGGCCACCCGGATGTAACCGGTGCGGTAGAGCCTGAGCAGACCGGCCGACTCCAGCTCGTCGAAGACGTTCAGGCTGTAGCGGCGCATCTCGAGGTCTATCCCGTCGAACGTCTGACGGTTGAACACCCCTGCGGACAGTCCACTCGAACCTTCACCGGCATAGGACTTGTCGATGACGGTGACCGACCTGGCACCGAGCTGTGCCGCGCAGAGCGCGGTGCTCAGGCCGGCCGCACCGGCTCCGATCACCACGACACGCGCGGCCCCCGCCGTCGTCACCGCATCACCACGGTGCGCTGGCCCGAGCTCCTGGCCACCGGGTGTTCTGTGCTCATCGCCGGGTGGTGTCGAGCGCGATGTGCTTGGTCTCGGTGTGCTCGAGGATCGCCTCGGTCGACAGCTCGCGGCCGACACCGGAGTGCTTCCAGCCGCCGAAGGGCATCTCCGTCACCGTCTTGCTGTGGTCATTGACCCACACAGTCCCGGCCTCGAGTTCCTCGGCCACCCGCAGGCCCCGATCGAGGCTCCGGGTCCACACGCCGCCCGACAGGCCGTGCTCCTGCTCATTGACCCACCCCAGGACCTCATCCTCGGTCTGGAACGACGTGACCGTGATGACGGGACCGAAGATCTCGGTCCGCTTGATCGGGTCATCGTGGCGCACACCGTCGAGCACCGTGGCCGGGTAGAAGTAACCCGGGCGGTCGGGGATCTTCCCACCCCTGACCACCGTGACATGCGGAAGCGCCGCCGCTTCGTCCACCAGCCGGGCCACCCGCTCCTGCTGCTGCTTGGACACCAGCGGGCCGATCACGGTCTCCTCGTCGAAGGCCCCGCCCAACGTCTGCTTCTCCGCGACCCGAACACACGCCTCGACGACACGGTCCTTGATGCTCTCGTGGGCGAAGATGCGCGAAAGGGCATGGCAGTCCTGCCCGGAGTTGCGGAACGTGCCCTGCGGCAGCGTGGCTTCGAAGAGTTCGAGATCGGCGTCGTCGAACACGATGACCGCCGACGGACCACCGAGTTCGAGGTGCAGCTTCTTCATCTCGGGAGCGGCGTTGGCGTAGATGATCTTTCCGGTCGAGGTCTCACCGGTCATCGAGATCATCGGCACCTTGGGATGGGTCACCAGCGCGTTTCCGACGGTCGGGCCATTGCCCATCACCAGGTTGAAGACGCCCGGCGGCAGGAACTCCTGCGCGATCTCGGCCACCAGGGAGGTGACGATCGGGGTCTCTTCGGCGGGCTTGACCACCACGGCGTTTCCAGCCGCAAGCGCCGGGCCGATCTTCCACACCAACAGCGCCAGCGGATAGTTCCACGGCACGATGCAACCGACCACTCCCAGCGGACTGCGCCGCGCGAAGCTCGTCAGTCCGTCCCGGAAGTTGCCCGAGTTCGGCACGGACATGTGCCGTGCTCCGTAGGCGAAGAACTTGATCCGGTCAGCGGATCCGAAGACCTCGGCGACGCCGGCGGAGACGGGCTTGCCCACCTCGAGCGCCTCAAGTGCGCCAAGCTCTTCGCGGCGCGCAACCAGCGCCTCCGCGAACGCCGAGAGTGCGTCGGCCCGCTCGCGGTAGGTCTTGCGACGCCAGACCTTGAAGCCCTCCAGGCTCGAGGCCACCGCCTGGTCGACTCCTTCGGTGCCCACGTCGGTGATCTGTGCGATCACTTCGCCCGTCGACGGGTCGAACACGTCGATCTTGGGACCGTCGAAGGCGACCCTCTTGCCGCCGATGATCGGATCCAGGGAAGGGATCACGCCCTCAAATCCAGCCATTCACTCTTGCCTTTCCATTGGGTGTGTCAATTCGGGGGTGCGACCGCGCGCCGCTGTCCGGCTATGCCAGGAGTGCGGGAAGCGAGTCGTCGATCGCAGCGATCGTGCGGTCGATGTGCTCCTCGGTGTGTGCCGCGCACAACAGGATCAAGCCGCGTTCGGCGATATGGATGCCGCGGTCGAGCAGCAGAGCCGTCAACTGGGCCACCGCTTTACGGTCGTCCTTGACGGCTTCGGCGTAGGTTGTCGGGACGTCGATGCCCCAGAACACCTGCAGCACGGCCCCGCAGTTGTTCACTGTCAGTGGGGCTGAGTGCTTGGCTGCCACCGCGCGAATCCCCTCGGCGAATCGGTCGCTGAGTCGGTCCAGATGCGGGTAGATCTCGTCCTTGCGGGCGTGCAGCTCGTCGAGGGTGGCGATGCCGGCGGCCAACGACAGCGGCGAGCCGTTGAACGTCCCCCCGGGTCGGATTGGTCCGGACGTGACGGGCTCCATCGCCGACCGCGTGCCGCCGAGAAGCGCGATCGGGAAACCGGAGGCCATCGCCTTGGACATCACGGTCAGGTCGGGTCTGGCCCCGAGCCTGTCCTGGGCGCCACCCAATGCCACCCTGAATCCGGTGAGGACCTCGTCGAACACCAATAGTGCACCGTACCGATCGCACAGATCGCGGACGCCGTCGAGGTATTCCCTGGTGGGGATGAAGGTTCCGAAGTTGCACGGAATCGGTTCCATGAACACCGCAGCGACGGGCGGGCCGTCGGCCAGGGCCTGCTCCAGCGACTCCAAGTCATGCCAGCGTGCGATCGTCACCTGATCACTGGCCACCATTCCATCGACATAATGGGTTGGCGCGCAGGGTGATTCGGATACCGCAGGCATCCATGGGGTGTTCACACACAACGGCTCGGCCCAGCCGTGGTAGTGACCCTCGAATTTCACGATCCGCCGACGGCCCGTCTTGGCCCGCGCCACCCGGACGGCGAGGTGGATGGCCTCGGTGCCGGTGGCGGAGAACGCGATCACGTCGACGGACGGAACCGTTGCCGCGATGCGCTCGGCCAGTTCCGCTTCATTCGGACTGACAGCACCCAGAATGATGGACTCGTTCAGCGCCTTTTCGACCGCTGCCAGAACCGCGGGTGGCCTGTGCTCCAGAAGCACTGGCCCCAAGCCGAGGACGAAGTCGACATACTCCCGGCCGGCGACGTCCGTCACACATGCCCCCGCCGTCGACACCACAGCGAGAGCGTCTGCGGCGGTTCGCAGGCGAGCAGCCGAGGCCGCGCCTCGCGCCACCACCTGCACCGCCCGGTCGAGCACCTCGCGATTGGACGGGGCGGAAGGAGCTGAGTCCGGCTTCACCGGCATGAAATTACCATCCTTCGAACTCATCGTCTACCTATTGATAGGATCTCCCCCGTGGCCCGGGGCCGCCCCACAGAACCCCGGAGCCAGCGGGTTCAGGCCGATTCCGACACTGGGTTCGACACGCGATCCCGCACCGAGTCCCCCGGTCGGATCCGGGCGACCGGCGCCCTCCCGCGAGGAGCTGCGGCGTCATCCTAACGATCGTTAGGCTAGGGTAGCCAGTGACTCGTGATCGCGCAACAGCCCGCGACACTCAACCCCCGGGGTCCCGTCGCCAGCGCGACACTTAAACGCGCGAGACCTAAACGTCTGCGAAAACACGCCGCACTGGCTCGCAGAGGTTCAAGCCGCGGCGTCGAGGTGCTCGCAGCCGTGGACACACCGAGACCGACACCGACGAAATTTCCTCGCGCCCTCAGGATTTGCGCCGAATCTGTTGCCTGAACAACTAACGCGCGTTAGTGTCTGGCAGTCTGAATCGTCACCCCAATGGGACGACGGAAGCCTTGTCCCTACAGCGGGGCCGGAGAACCGCTGACCGAGCATCGAACCTCGTTCGTTCCAGAAAGGCACCAACTATGACGGCCAATGAATCCCGCGTTGCCCTGGTCACCGGCGGCAACAGTGGTATCGGACTCGCCACTGCCCAACTCCTCAGCGAACGGGGTTACGCGGTCGCCATCTGCGGCCGGGATGCGGGCCGTCTCGAAACTGCAGTCAACGAAACCGGTGCCAAACTTGCCGTGCAGGCCGATGTCTCCGATCGGGACGCGGCGTACGCGGTGGTCGATGAGGTCGTCGGCACGCTCGGTCGTCTGGATGCACTGGTGAACGCGCACGGCATCCTCGGTGCGCCAACTCCTCTGGCCGACCTCACACCCGAGCAGTGGCACACCATGTTGAACATCAACCTGCTCGGACCGATCTGGACCACCACGGCAGCCGCCGCCGAACTCAGCAAGACCCAGGGCGCGGTGGTGAACGTTTCGTCGATCAACGCCATCCAGGCTGAGCAGCAGATGGCACCGTACGGCGTGTCCAAGGCAGGACTGGTGGGCTTCACCAAGTACGCCGCGGCCGACCTCGCAGCCAAGGGAGTTCGGGTCAACGCCGTACTTCCCGGCTGGGTGCACACACCGATGGCCGCCCCCCACTTCGAGGAGGCCGGGGTCACCGACGGCCGGATGTCGACCAACTACATGGGCCGCGCCGCGAGTCCGCGCGAACTAGCCCAGGTGATCGCGTTCCTGCTGTCCCAGGAGGCGAGTTTCATCACCGGCGCAGAGATCGTCGCCGACGGCGGGCACTGGATCAAGATGCAGGATCTGGCCCCGATCACGGACTGACATCGGCGAAACCCTTTGTTGTCAAAGTAAATCAACGTCTGCCAGCAGGGCGGGGTCTCGCGGATGAGCGACCCCGACATGCTCGCCACGGTCTCGCGCGGACTCGGTGAGGCAATGGACGGCGTCAACGTCGAGGACATCGCGGCGACGTACCGCCTCGCCGAACGCGGCTCGCAACCCGGTCAGTTGCCGGTTGGCGTCGAACCCACCGCGTTATCGTCTTACTGTGCCTACAACCAACGGCGAGTCGCCACCAAAGGTCGCATCGGGCGGGTCTGCCGCACCGACGATCAAGGTGTTGGTGAAGATGAGCGACACACTGACCGCACTGGCCGAGCATGAGTCCCTCAGTGCGACCCAGATTTCCGAGATCATCCGGGAACCCCGCAGCAGCGTTTACCGTTTGTTGCGCACGATGCGCCAGCACGGATACGTCGACCGCGCGCACCGCGGGGAGTTCGTGCTCGGTACACGACTCCTCCAGCTCGGAGCCGGCGTCGCGGCGCGATTCAACCTCCGCGAAGCTGCGCTTCCACGCATGTGGGAGTTGCGGGATGAGACCGACGCGACGGTGCTGCTCTTCGTCAAGCGCGGCGACCACGCCATCTGTGTCGAACGGTTCGACGGACGCTACGTGCGCTGGGAGATCACCGATGTCGGTGATCTCCTTCCGCTGTACGCGGGCGCGGCCCCTCGATTGATGCTCGCGTTGTCGTCGGATGAGGAGATCGACCGATACCTGGACGAGGCCACCATCGAGGCGCCCACCAAGCACTCACCCACATCGCCCCGCCGGGTCCGGGAAATGCTGGCGGAGATCAGAACCACCGGAGTCGCGGTCAGCGACCAGGACCTGGTGATCGGGGTCGCGTCCATCGCCGCCCCGATCAGGAACCATGCGGGTGAAGTGGTGGGAGCGATGTCGTACTCCGGCCTCGCAGCCGCCCTTCTGGGCAATGGCAACCGCGACAAGTCCATCGCGCTGATCAAGGCGGCAGCCCTGGCCACCTCCCGGGATCTGGGATGGAATCCCGACCGGAACGCTGCAGTGGAACATTCGAATGAATCGACCCAACCCGACGCCGGCGCTTCCACATCAAGCCTCGGTTAGAGTCCGATCGTGACTTCACGCGCAGGGTCCTCCAAACGCGCCTCGCCTGACCAGTCGGTCGAACTCATCGCCAAGGCTGACGAAGTGCTCGAACTGCTGTTGTCGACTCCGTCCCTGACCGTCGCGCAGATCGCCGAGGGTGTCGGCATGCCGCGGCCAAGCGTGTACCGGTTGCTCTCGACGCTGGAGGCAGTGGGATTCGCCCGACCGACGGCTGCGGGAAATCGTTATCAACTTGGACTACGACTCTTCGAGTTGGGTCAGATCGCCAGCGCCAGAAATCCTCTCGTCAATCAGGCGCGGTCCGCCATGGAGGAACTCGCCCGCATCACCGGGGAGTCGGTGTTCCTGACGGTGCGGCGGGGGGACGAGGCACTGTGTCTGGCCCGAATCCCGGGCGCACGAACGGCACTGATGGTCCTCGACGCGGGTGGGACGTTGCCGCTTCACGTGGGAGCAGGACCACGCCTTCTCCTGGCGAGCGCCGACGACGCGGACATCGAGGACTACATCGCGCGCTGCGCCACGACTGCGGAGCCGCCCTACCAACTGCAGGACGTTGACCACCTGCGCGCTCAGCTTCGCACCGCCCGCCAGGACGGGTACTCACTCAGTGAGGAGGACGTGGTTCCCGGTGTCGCGACGATCGCCGCGCCGCTCCGAAATCGCCAGGGGGTGACCGTCGCTGCCCTCTCTGTTGGAGGTGCCCGCGACGTCGTGTCCGGTGAGGACCCAACGAGACTCGCACGCACCATCGTGGAAGTCGCTGAAAGCATCCGGCTGGAGTGACAGGATTGCCGTCAAACACGTTTCCGTGGCGGCGTTCTCGAGACTCCCTCGCCGGCCAACTCAAGGCCTCCGCCGTTGAGCCGACAGCGGCCTCCTCGACGGTTCTATGCGTGGCCTCCCCTTATGCCTCCCAGCCGAACGGTCTGGGCTTGAGTGTGGGATCAGCCGCCTGGCAGCACCACTGCTCTGAGCCACGCTGAGAACAGGTTCGTCCTAGGCTGGCGAGATGCACGATCCGTATGGGGGGACCGGCCCGACCTTCCGCGATCGCACTCGTAAGCGGGTCGTCCAGATCAGCCTCACCGCCTGCGTGGTCGTCGTTTCGGTCGTGGTGGTGGCGGTTTACCTGATCGTGGGCCGAGAACAACTCACGGCGGGATCCGCCGTCGCCGGTTCGACCACGGCCGGGCAGGTGGAGTCGGTCCGGGTGTCATCGGACACGTTGATCACCAAGGACGGCGAGCCCAAGGTCGTGGTCGCGTTGTACGAAGACTTCCTCTGCCCGGCCTGTGGCCGGTTCGAGAAGGAGTTCGGCCCGACCATCGCGGCCCTGATCGACTCCGGGACGATCGCCGCCGACTATTACCTGATCGCCATCCTGGACGCCCCCTTCAGCCAGCACTATTCGTCGCGGGCGGCTGGTGCGGCCTACTGTGTCGCAGACGATTCCGTCGAGGCGTTCCGCCGTTTCCACGCCGCGCTGTTCGCCGACCAGCCCGACGAGTTCTCCGGCAGCTTCCCCACCGACGAGCAGTTGGCCGCCACCGCTCGGGCGGCCGACTCGACCGGTGACGCCGACGACTGCATCACCAGCCATCGGTATGTGCCGATGGCGCAGGGGCTGTCGAAGGCCACCGGTGTGTCGGCCACTCCGACGGTTCACATCAACGGCGAGGATTACGAGCTCACCACGCCCGAGGCCCTGGCCGACCGGGTCACCGAGCTCGCCAACCGCTGAACAACGCTCAGGCACTGCACGCGTACTCGGCAGCGCTGCCGGCGCCACCCAAACCCGCGGCCCCAACAAACTGCAGCCGGATGGAGTTGGACCTCGGCACCACGACGGCAACCCCATCCTGGCGAGTCCACTGCGCTGGGATGAAGACCAGCTGGTTCCCCGACTGCAGGAGCAGCTTGAGCCCGTCATACCGAAACCCGTACGCCGCATCCGATGCAGGACAATGAGTTTGAGTCACACCCGGGGCCGCGATGTTGAGGCTCTTCTCGCTGTACAGGATGGTGTTCGGGTAGGTGGGGAGTTCCGCCACGAACTGGGCGGCGCGCGACCGGCCCACCGCTGCGGAGTAGTCGTTGGCGGCCCAGAACAGGCTCAGCCCGACCAGTACGAAGATCGTCGCCCACTCGGCCAACGTGAGCCCAGTCAGGCTTTCGCCTCCTGTGGGCGCCAGGAGGCTGCGACGCATGTAGGCGGCGTACGCGAGCAGCAGTACCCCCACCGCGAGCACGAGGGGTGCCGCAGCCACGCGGTCGTTCAGCGGAGTGTGGACGACGACGCTCAGCGCGCCCGCGGTGGCCCCGGCCGCGCCGATGACGGTGATCACCCAACTCGCCTGTCGCCAGCGCGGATTCGACGGGTCCGCAGCGATGCGGCGGCTGATGAGGTGGTGCACGCGAAAGACGAGCAGTCCCGCGATCGCCAGGACCACCAGTGGTACGAACAACCCGTCCTGGCTGCGCATCAGATAGTCCGTCGTGGTCAGCCCCAGCGTCGTCGAATGCACGCCGAAGTAGTCGAAGAAGTAGTACGCGTGTGACCAGCCGAAGTAGAACAGCAGGGCGGTGACCGCCGTCGTCGGCGCCACCGCCGCACCCACAAAGCGAGCCAACCGCGGCAGGTCCGACGACGGCCTCGGCGGTTCTGGGTCACTCGGCGGGGCGGGCGTCGCTGCCGTCGGGCCGTTGGCGTCCGTTGTCGTGGCGGTCATCCGGCACCCTCGGGCTCAGTGGTGCCGGTCTCGGACGTCGACGTGTCAGGTGCCGCGGTGCCGGTTTCGGACGTCGACGTGTCCGGTTCTGGGGTGTCGGAAGACGGCACCGGCGTCTCGGAATCAGAGTCCGGATCCGGGTCGGTGACAACGGGTTCCGTGTAATGCCAGACGCAGTCCAGCACGATGGTCACCGGCTTGGTGTAGGTGACGGCTTCCTTGTGGTCCGGGCTCGGCACGAACGCACAGATGGTCCGCTCAGCCGAGGCGGCCGGCGGTGTCTCCGGCTCCTGGCGGTCGGCGGTCACCGTGAACCCGCACAGCGTGCCGTCCGGGCACTGACTGCGAATGGAGTCCTCCACGAAACCGATGACCCCGCCCGGGTATGTTTCATCGTCGTCGACGGGCTGCCCATCCTGTTGGATCGCCGGGATCGTGATGGGTGAGGCCAACGCCTCGCCCTCGTTGGACCCCGCGTTGATCGGGCCGCCCTTGCCTCCGCCCTGCGCCTGTCCGATCGGTCCGCCTCGTGCCCCCTGCTCCGTCGGCCCGCCGCCAGATCGTGGTTGCGTGGTCGGACCTTCGGCAGCGGCGGTGGTCGGCTGAACCGCCGACTCGGACGCCGTCTGCTCGACCTGCTTGGCGCAGCTCGCCAGGAGCAGAAGGCAGACCGCCGCAGCAGTTGTGCGCATGGTCCTTCGGGATGACATGAACCGATGGTGACCACGCGGGGCTGCGCGAGCGTGCGTAGTGCGCTACCCGACCTGGTTCCGCGGCACTCCTTGATCCACAGGCTCGCAAGCCCCTGAGCTGGCCCTACAGTGAATTACACACATGTTATTCACACCCGCCGCGCCAGATCACGGCGCAGATGGCGGTCTCGGCCACCCCGCCATGGCAAGCTCCGCGACAGCATGCAGATCCTCCCTGCTGGCGCCGCTGCGCGCCTGCACCGCGATCCCCTGACACACGGCGGCGATCCAGCGGGCCAGCAGCAGTGGGTCGACACCGGACAACTCTCCATCCGCCACCGCGGTGTCGAACCGTTCCGCGAGTTGCTGCACCGTCGTATCGCGTACGGCGGCCAGGCCCGGGGCCTCACCGACCGTCAGGCACCCGCGAATCTCGCCACTGACCGTATCGGCCGCACCGTGCACCATCGCCTCGGCGACCTCGCGGGCCGTCCGCCGGGCCAGCGCCTCGGCGAGGTAGGCGCTCGGGCCCGTGAGGTAGCGCCGCAGGGCACGGTCGAACAGGTTCTCCTTCGACCCGAACTCGGCATAGATGCTGCGCCGATTCACCCCGGTCGCGGCGGCGACGTCGGAAATGGAGACTCCGTCGAAGCCGTGCTCCCAGAACAGCTTCATCGCCGCGGTCTCGACGTCCTCGGGGTCATACTCCCGTGGTCTGCCGACCGCCATTGCGGACCACCCTTCTGTGATGCCGGTCATACTGGGAATGCACACCCCGCGACAGGACTTGACCTCAACGTACTTAGTAACAATACGGTTCGTAATTACGAGAGGCGCCTGACATGAGCACAACACCCCTGACCGGACGACGAGCGCTGGTGACCGGAGGGTCGCGCGGGATCGGTGCGGAGATCGTCCGGCGACTGACCAAGGACGGCGCCGCGGTGGCCTTCACCTACTCAGCCTCCGCCGGCCACGCTGACAAACTCGTCGCCGAGCTCACCGCCAACGGAGCCACCGTCGTGGCCCTGCAGGCCGATGCCGCGGATGCGACTCAGGCCGCGAACGCGGTCGAGCAGGCCGTGACCGCGCTCGGCGGCCTGGACATCGTGGTGAACAACGCGGCCGTCGCCCACATCGCGCCGATCGACGAGTTCCCCGGCGAGGAGTTCGACCGCCTGGTGGCGATCAACATCGGCAGCACGTACTGGACGACCCGAACCGCGATCAAGCACCTCGGTGAAGGTGGACGGATCATCAACATCGGCAGCATCAACGCCGACCGGATTCCCGGACCCGGACTGTCGGTGTACGGCATGACCAAGGGTGCGGTGGCCTCATTCACCCGCGGGCTGGCCCGCGATCTCGGTGACCGCGGCATCACCGTCAACAACGTGCAACCCGGGCCGATCGACACCGACGCGAACCCCAAGGAGGGTGACTTCGCGGAGAGCCTCAAGCAGGTCACCACACAGGGCCGCTACGGGCACACCAGCGACGTCGCGTCCTTCGTGAGCTTCCTGGCCGGCCCCGAGTCCGGCTACATCACCGGCGCGAATCTCAACGTCGACGGCGGCTTCACGGTGTGACGATCCGCAACCTTTGGCGCACTCGCCGTCACGGCGCGAACAGGATGCCGTCGTCTGACGCCGTCGCCAGCAGTTCGGGGATCGTCAACTTGCCGTAGCCGGCGTGGACGGGTCCACGCTTGGTGCCCAGGAACGGCACCACACCGGGGTCCGGGGTGACGTCGAGGTGGTAGGCCTGCACGCCGGGCAGGTGGTACTGGAAGAAGTTCATCAGGTAGTCGACCAGGAAGATCACGCTGCCGGTCAGGCTCTTGCCCCACAACGCGGACGCGTTGTACAGCGGGGTCATGGCGGCGGGATCTCCGACCATGACGATCGGCCCGTAGTGCGGCTTGCTGCCACCGGCGGGCACGAAGGGCGGCATGAAGGGTTGCAGGCCAGGCAGATCGGTCGCCATGTACGGAGCGGAGCTTCCATAGGTTCCGATGTTGACGAACATCGAGTCGGTGCCGTTGCCGTCGACGGTGGTGTTGATGCCGGGAGCCTCGAACCCGATGCCGGCCAGGCCGGTCTGCTGCGCGACGTACTGGGCCTCCCAACCGCCGAGCGAGTGACCCGTGACGAAGACATCGTCCTCGCTGTAGCCCTGCAGCGCGGCCTCGGCCAGCACCTCCTCGGCGAAGTCGTGGGCGTCGTAGAAGGCCCACGGGGTGCTGCCCGTGAAGACCACCTGCAGATCCGCGACCAACTGGGGAATCACGATCAGCGGGTTGAACAGCAGGTGCGTCCCGCCGGTCGTGCCCTGGTAGGCGATGATCACCTGCCCCTCGGGGGTCACCCAGGCCTTACCGACCATGCCGGTGAGGAGGTTGGTTCTCTGCATCTGGTGGCCGTTGACCACGAACGGCTTCAGGTCACCGGGGGTGGACCCGAGCACGTACGCGGCCGTCGAGGCGTTGAGGAACTGTTCCACCGTCGGGGTCAACCGGTCCGTCGGGCCGTCGTAGACCAGCGTCGGAACCTCGGGTTGCGGCGGCGGGTCCTCCCACAGGCCCAGCAGTCGCTCGATCTCACGGAAGGCGCCGAAGATCAGGTCGTTGATCGGACCGAGGCCGATCGGAAGCGTCGGGCTGTTCGCCGAGGAGGTGAAGTCGAGAGCCTCCAGCACCGCGTTGACGATCCGGCCGGGAAGCTCCAGCAGCTTGGCGACCGGTGAGAGAGGTTGCGGCGGGCTGGGTGTCGTGGTGTCGACGGTGGTCGAGGTGATCGCGGCCAGCGGTGCCAGCGAGCCGACAGGGGTGCTGGCCGCGGGCTCGGCCTGCGCCTGAAGTGCGGTCGACGCCGCGGCGCCCGGGAGTTCCGCCCGCGGGGCGGGCGGCGCGACGGCCGCACCGAGTTCGTGGCGCAGTGATCGGCCGAACGCCGGCAGAGGACGTCTGAGGGTGAGCGTGTCGCGCACGCTCACCGCCTCGAGCGCGGACGCCTGCTCGATCGGACCCGGCTCCACGACAACGACTTCGGGACTGATCGGGTCAGGCGAGACGGGGCTGCCGGCCTGCGGTGAATCCAGCACCTGGCCGTCGGTCACCGCCGACGGCGCTTGTGTGGTCTGCGTGGGCGCGCCCACTGTGGTGTCGCCAGTCCCGACGTCACGATCCGGCCGCGTCCAACGGTCCTTGGCCCTGGTCAGGGCATCCGCGACGCGACCAGCGAGATCGGGCGTGCGTTCATCGGCCCGCTCGGCCTTGCGGACGCCGAACGGTCTGCGAAGATCCCTGGGCCCCGACACCCGATCATCGCGGTCGGCGGGACCGGCCGAACCGATCCCGGAGGGGCCGGCACTGCCGGTCGACTCCGATGCCACCCCGGGGGCGGCCTCATCGGCCCACGCGGTGCCCGGCGCGGGCGTGAATGCGATCCCGCCGGCGAGCGCCACCGCCGCGACGCCGTACCGAAACCATCTGTCCCTGGGGCGGATTCCCGCTCCACCAACACGCTTCACGCGGATGACTCTCCCTTGAATCTGCACCCCACCGGCGATGTGACAACACACAATGTCACATATCGGCGATTTCGGGCGGTCGATTCGCGTCTTTGGGGAGATTTTGCGCGCACCCCAGCGCGGCACTCACCAGACGAGGGCGGGCGGCGGACCCCGCGCAGGTGCGGCTACTCGACGGCCTCGTTCGGGTCCGTGGCGACCTTGAGCGGCTGATGCTCGACGACCTCGTCAGTGCCGGGCAGGTCGTCGTAGCGGCGCATGTACTCGTCGATCTCGGCGATGATCTCCGGGCCCGGGGTTCCCCACCCCTCCTGATAGCCGTACACCTCCGCCAGTGGCCGGTGGCCGCGGTCGCCGTCGAGGATCTCCACGTGCTGCGGGCTCAACATGGCCGGGTGCCGCACGCCGGCCGCCTCCGAGACCTTCAACAGATCTCGTCGCAAGGTCAGGACGTAGTTGGCCAGCCGATGTGCCTTCTGTTCCGGATCGAGCCCACGCGCCAGCCAGGGGTTCTGCGTGGCGACCCCGGTGGGGCAGCGATCGGTGTGACACTTCTGCGCCTGAATGCAGCCGATGGCCAGCATCGCCTCCCGGGCCACGTTGACGAGGTCGACTCCCAGGGCGAAAGCGACGATCGCGTTGGCGGGCAGCCCCAGCTTGCCCGATCCGATCCACGTGACACGGTCGGTCAGGCCTCGCTGCGCGAACAGTCCGTACACCGCGGCGAATCCGGTCCGGAACGGAAAGGACACGTGGTCGGCGAAGACCAGCGGCGCAGCGCCCGTGCCGCCCTCACCACCGTCGATCGTGATGAAGTCCACGCCCCGCTGTCCGTCGCCCATCCGGTCCGCGAGCGACTCCCAGAATCCCAGCTCCCCCACCGCGGACTTGATGCCGACCGGCAGTCCGGTGGCGTGCGCGATCCGCTCCACGACGTCGAGCATCTCGTCGACATTGCGGAACGCCGTGTGCCGGGAGGGGCTCGCGACGTCCTTGCCCTGCTCGACTCCCCGGATGCGGGCGATCTCCGCATTCACCTTGGCGCCCGGCAGATGTCCGCCGAGACCTGGTTTCGCGCCCTGGCTGAGCTTGATCTCGATGGCGCGCACCGGGCCGGAGCCGACGACGTCGACCAACCGGTCCAGGTCGAAGTCGCCGTGCTCGTCCCGGCAGCCGAAGTAGCCGGTGCCGATCTGGAACACCAGGTCACCACCCTGCCGGTGATGGTCGGAGAGGCCACCCTCGCCGGTGTTGTGCCAGAACTCCGCGATCTTGGCGCCCTTGTTCATCGCCTCGATCGCCTGCGGGCTGAGCGAGCCGAACGACATCGCCGACACGTTGACCACCGATGCGGGACGAAAAGCCAGCCGACGACCCCGGGGCCCCCCGAGCACCTTCGCGCCCGGCACTTCGATGTCATGCCCGTGGATCGGCGACGCCGGCACCACATCGGAGAAGGTCGCCTGCTTGATGATCGGGTACGCGGCGTTCTCGGTGTCGTTGTCGGTGCCGAACGCGAAGTAGTTGTTCTCCTTCTTCGACGAGGTGTACACCCAGCGGCGCTGGTCACGGCTGAACGGCCGCTCTGCGTCATTGCTGGTGATGATGTACTGGCGCAACTCCGGGCCGATCGACTCCAGCAGGTACCGTGCCCGCGCGACGACCGGGAAGTTGCGGCGCAGGGCGTGCTCCTTCTGCAGCAGGTCCTGCACCGCGACACCCGCCAGCGCGGCGGCGGGGGCAACGAGGGCTGCGAGCGTCCGCTTCTTCATGTGGCCACACTGCCACACCCGGTCCGGCGCCATGCCCGATCGAGGGTGGCCGGACCGTCACGGCGGATCAGTGAAAGTGCTTGCGACACAAGCGCCGCTCGGCGTGGCCAGTCAACACGCGGTGCCACTCATTGGCCGGGCATCATCATGCCGGGACCCATGTCCTGGTCCGGGCCCATCATGCCGGGACCCATGTCACCGTGCATGCCCGGCTGCATGGGCATACCGCACCGGGTGCCCAGATCCTGCACCGGCTGGTGGATGCTTCGCATCGCGTCCGCAACCTCGGGATGGCTGTCGGTGTACGTCTTGATCATGTCGCGGCGCGCCTGCGGCGTCGCCTCGCGCCTGGCGTCGGAGAACACCTGTGCGACATCCGGGTGGGAATCCAGATAGTCGGCCATCTGGGTCATCGCGGCGGCGTGCGCGCGCATCATCGCCGCCGGGGAGCACGGATCCGGCGGCTCGGCGCCCGCCACACCCGCGGTGGCCAGGGCCATCACTCCGGCCGCACCGGCGGCGGCCAGCACACGTGGAATTCGGCCACTTCCGAGGCGTGGTCCTGTCATTGCTCCTCCTCCGCCGGCACTTTCTCAACCCGTCTGGGTTTCCCCCGGTGCGGCGTTCGAAACATCAGCTTTGGCCTTGCCGCGTCGCGCAGAAGCATCGTCGGTCGGGTAGGAGCTCGCGATGCCTGCGACGGTGCTGTGGTTCGATGAACTGCGCTGCGGGCGGGGTGACGCGGAGGTGCCCCACGACAGATCGGACGGGACTGGGATGACAGCGATTCCGTTGTCCAAGCAGCAGGAACATCGTCTGCTGTCGCGGTTCATGCTGTTGAGCCTGGCCGCGGCGATCCTGACCATGGCGCTGAAGGCCGGCGCCGCCGTGGTCACCGGGTCGGTCGGATTCCTGTCCGACGCGTTGGAATCCGGGGTCAACGTCGTCGCAGCCGTGGTGGCGCTGTGGGCGCTGCGGGTGGCCGCCCGCCCGCGCGATGCCGACCACCACTTCGGTCATGGCAAGGCGGAGTACCTCTCGGCGCTGGTCGAGGGCGCCATGATCTTCGTGGCCGCCACCGCCATCATCTGGAGCGCGGTCGAGCGCCTCATGAGTCCGGCTCCCCTCGTCCAACCCGGGCTGGGCCTGGCCCTGTCCACCGTCGCGGCGGGGATCAACCTCGCGGTCGGGGTCACACTGCTGCGGGTGGGCCGGCGGCACCGCTCGATCACCCTCGTCGCCGACGGCAAGCACCTGCTGACCGACGTGTGGACCTCTGCGGGGGTCATCGTCGGGATCGCCCTTGTCGCACTGACGAATTGGCATCCACTCGACCCGATCGTGGCGCTGGTGGTCGGGGTCAACATTCTGCTGACCGGATACCGTCTGCTACGCGGTTCGATGAGCAGCCTGCTCAGCGCCGCCCTGCCCGAGAAGGATCACGCCGCGGTGGACGCGGTGCTCGACCGGTACCGCAGCGAGTACCCGGTCGAGTTCGCACCGCTGCGCACGGTCGAATCCGGCCGTCAGCGCCTGGTGTTCGTCGTGCTCACCGTTCCCGGGGAGTGGACCGTGCAGGCGGCACACGATCTCGCGGACAGGCTCGAGACGGACATCGACGCGGCGCTCCCGCACACCGAGACGTTCATCCACGTGGAGCCCGCCGGCGCTCCTGCCGGGTAGCGGCGCAGCGTCCCGGCGGCTTTTTGCCCCAGAATCGACTGGGAACTGCGTCGCGCTCGTAGGCTGGTGCGATGACCGCGCCCGCCACGGCCACGCTGCCGCCGGGTCCACGACTGCCGGCCGCGATCCAGGCCTGGCTCTGGCTTCGTCACGGCCTGTGGTTCACCGCGTACTGCCAGCGCCGCTATGGACCGGTGTTCAGCCAGAGGATCTCGTCGTTCGGCACCGTGGTCTACTTGACGGATCCGGCCGACATCAAGGTGGTGTTCTCCGGCGACCCCCGCGTTTACCATGCGGGCGAGGCGAATTCGATGCTGAAGGGCATACTCGGGGACACCTCGGTGCTGGTGATCGATGACGAGGTGCACCGCGATCGGCGCCGGTTGATGCTGCCCCCGTTCCAGCGGGACGCGGTGGCCAAGCAGGCTTCGGTGATGGCCGAGGTGGCCGCCGCGGACATCGCCACCTGGCCCACGGGGGTGCCGTTTCCGGTGGCGCCGAGGATGGCGGCGATCACCCTCGAGATCATCCTGCGGACCGTCATCGGTGCGAGTGATCCGACCCGGTTGGCCGCACTTCGCACGGTGATGCCGCGCCTGCTGCGGGTGAGCCCGTGGGAGACCCTGGCGGTGGCCAACCCCAGGCTGCAGCAGCGGTGGCCGTGGCGGCGACTGCGGGGCGCCCTGGCCGAGGCCGACCAACTGCTCTACGCCGAGATCGCCGATCGGCGCGCCGACCCCAGATTGGCGGACCGCACAGACGCTTTGGCCATGTTGGTGCGCGCCTCCGACGACGGGCAGCGCACCATGACGGACCATGAACTGCGCGACCAGTTGATGACCCTGCTGGTCGCCGGTCATGAGACCACCGCCAACGGACTGTCGTGGGCGCTGGAGCGGCTGACCCGACACCCCGAGGTCCTGGCCAGGGCTGTGGCCGCCGCGCAGGCGAGCGCGGCCGGCGACCCGACCGGTGACGAATACCTCGACGCGGTGTGCCGGGAGACGCTCCGGACGCGCACCGTGGTGTTCGACGTCGGCCGCGTCCTGACCGAACCCGTGGAGCTCGCCGGGTACCGGCTGCCGGCCGGCGCCATGGTCGTTCCGGGGATGGTCCGAGTGCATGCCGACGAGCGGTTGTATCCGAATCCGGACCACTTCGACCCCGACCGCATGCTGGGCGCGACGCTGAGCCCCACCACCTGGTTCCCGTTCGGCGGCGGCAACCGACGGTGCCTGGGCGCGACCTTCGCGATGGTCGAGATGAGGGTGGTGCTGCGCGAGGTCCTGCGCCGCGTCGAGTTGGCCACCACCGCGGCACCCGGCGAACGCCCCAGCCTCAAGCAGGTGGTGTTCGTCCCGCACCGCGGCGCACGGATCCTGGTGCGACGCGTCCTGCCGTCGGTCGGCGAGGCCGCGTCCGCACCGGGATGCCCGGCGACCAGAACCGGACCGTCCCCGGCCGAGGGCTAGGCCTGCCCGGATGGTCAACGTTCCCGAGACCAGATACGCGCGAGACGGCGACGTCCACCTTGCGTATCAGGTCGTCGGCGACAGCGGGCCGGACCTGTTGTTCGTGCCCACCGCGACCTTCCCCATCGATCTGCTCTGGGACGACCCCACCGTCGCCGGTCTGCTGCGAAGGCTCGCGTCCTTCGGTCGGCTGATTCTGTCGGACCTGCTGGGGGTCGGCAGCTCCGATGCGGTGCCGATCAACAGGCGCGCCGCGATGCAGTCGTGGACCGATGGGCTGACCGCTGTGCTGAACGACGTCGGCAGCGATTGTGTGGCGATCGTGGCGATGTCGGAATCCGCGCTGCCCGCAATGCTTCTCAGTGCCACGCATCCGCACCGAGTGCGGGCACTGGTGCTGTGGAGCCCGTTCGCCCGCTATGTTCGCGGCCCGGGCCGGGCGTTCGGGATGCCCGAGCCGGTCCTCGACAGGTATCTCCGGGGCTACCGAGACACCGTCGGCCGGGGTGCGGTCGTCGACCACCTCGCACCGAGCTGGGCCGGCGACCCCGCCAAACGGCGGTGGTGGGCCCGCAACGAGCGCCTGTCCGGCGGGCCCGGGTATTTCGAGAAGATCCTGGACGTCTTCCTGCGCACCGACGTCGGCCCCGCACTCGAGAGCATCCAGGCCCCGACGCTGGTGCTGCACCGTCGAGGGGACCGTCACGTCATCGGCGCGCACGCACGCGAGGTCGCGGCGCGGATCCCGAACGCGCGCCTGGTCCAACTCGACGGCGAGGACAACGCGTTGTTCGCCGGCGACGCCGACAGGGTGCTCGACGAGATCGAGTCGTTCGTCACCGGCACCCGGCGCAGTGGCCCGACCAGCCGAGTGCTCTCGACCGTGCTGTTCACCGACGTCGTCGGGTCCACGGAACGCGCCGCTGAGTTGGGTGACGAGGCCTGGTCGGCCATCCTCGCGGCCCATGACCAGATCGTGGAGCAGCACGTGCACGCCGCGCGTGGCGTCGTCGTCAAGTTCACCGGCGACGGTGCCATGGCCACCTTCGACGGGCCGGCGCGCGCCATCGACTGCGCGTGCGCGATCCGCGACGCCGTCGACGACCTCGGGTTGAAGATTCGTGCCGGTCTGCACACCGGTGAAGTGGAGGTGGCCGACAGTGACGTGCACGGGATCGCCGTGCACATCGCAGCCCGGATCATGGCGCTGGCCGGGCCCGGGGAGGTGCTCGTCTCAGGTGGGATCCCGCCTCTGGTCCTCGGGTCGAGGATCCTGTTCGAGAGCCGGGGCAGCCATGACCTCAGGGGCGTCCCGCACCGCTGGCCGGTGCACGCGGTCGTCGCGGGGCAGGGGTGACGGTGTCGGGTGCGCGCGTCGCCGGGACCGTCGTCCTCGCTGTCGCGACGGCACTGTCGTGCGGACACCCGGTGGCTGACGCGCCCCGCAGTGAGCGACAGGTCCCGACCGCGACCGCAGTCCCCCCGGCGGTCATCCCGGCAGCTGATCTCACCGCGGTGGCCGGCCTGATGGAGGACGCGATCGCCGCGCACCGCCTGCCCGGGGCCGTCGTGCAGATCGGGCACGCGGGGCGGATCATCTTCCGGCAGGCGTTCGGGTCACGCAAGCTCGCCGGCGAGCCCGGATTGAACGGTGTCCCCGCCCCCGCCGAACCGATGACCGAGGACACCCTCTTCGACCTGGCGTCGTTGAGCAAGAGTCTCACCACCGCAACGGCTTTCCTGCAGCTGACCGAACGAGGTCTGGTTCACCTCGATGACCAGGTGCAGACGCATCTTCCCGATTTCAATCCGGCGAACGACCCCCGGCGCGCACAGGTGACGCTGCGCATGCTGCTCACCCACTTCTCGGGTATCGCAGGCGATCTGAGCCTTGACGGCCCGTGGGGGCTCGACGGGCCCGCCAAGGCGGAGGGTCTCCGCCGGGCCCTGGGCGCTTGGGTGGTGTTCGACCCGGGTGAGGTCTTCCACTACTCCGACATCAACTTCATCCTGCTGGGCGCGATCGTCGAGAACATCACCGGCGAGCCGTTGGACGACTACATGCGCGACCACGTGTTCGCCCCACTCGGCATGGTTGACACCCGCTATCTTCCTGTCGCGAAAGTGTGCGGCCCACACGAGGTTCGGGGAACGGCCGTCGCGCTGGGCGGGTACCCGCCCTGGGAGGGGCGGTGCCCGGCGGGCACCTGGAGCACGGCACTGTTGGCGCGTGTCGCGCCGACGGCGCTGGACGAGGACACCCCCGGCCTCAACCCCGACTACGGTCACCCTCTCCGCGGCACCGTGCACGACCCGACAGCGCGTCGGATGGGGGGCGTGACCGGAAGTGCCGGGGTGTTCTCCACGGCCGATGATCTCGGCAGGTTCGCCCAGGCACTGCTCGACCGGCTCGCCGGGCGCCGGAGTGCATTCCCGCTGTCCCGGGAGAGCCTGGTGCTGATGACGACTCCCCAACAACCCGGACACCACCCCGGCCAACTGGATGCGGCGAACCGTGCGGTCAGGGAGGCCATCGGTGACTCACCCGGTGCCAGTGATGCCCTCCTGGCGCCCAACTACCCGGCGATCGCTGGGCAGGACCTGCGCGGGCTGGGCTGGGACATCGACACGCCCCACTCCCGCCCTCGCGGAATCGTGTTCCCGGTGGGAAGTTTCGGGCACACGGGCTTCACCGGGGTGACGCTGTGGATCGATCCTGGATCGGACACCTACGTGCTGGTGCTGGCGAACGTGATCCATCAGCGCGGCGGCCCGCCCATCACCGGATTGAGCGGCGCCGTCGCCACGGTGACCGCCCGGGCCCTGGGCCTGTACGGGAGTTAGCGCATGCGCTGGCGGCAGGCGTGATCCACTTCACGGCTGGTCGCGTATCCGCGGGCACGACAGTCCTCCAACAGGGCGGTCACGGCCTCGGAGTGCTGTTCGAGCACCCGTTGGATGTTGGGCCGCAGGCCTGCCGTGGGAGCTGCGCGACGCGACATTCGCCACGCGTGGCGCGGTCTCCCACCTGGTCATCTGGTCTTCGCGCGCCTGGATCCAGCCCTGGTCGGCCAACGTCACCAGCGGAAATGACCGTCTGAGAGCTGCGCCACCCCCGGCAGGTCACGCCCGGGGTGCGCGGTTGTGTCGCCGCGGCCAACTACCATTCCTCTCCGGACCCTGGCCCCGACGGAGAGATCGAGTAGTGAGTTACACCGCCGCCGACATCACTGAGCTCGACGATGTCCAACACACCCGCCTGCGGCCGGCGGTGAACCTTGGTCTGGATGTCCTCAACACCGCGCTGCGCGAAATCATCGACAACGCGATCGAAGAGGTGGCCGTGCCCAGCCACGGCGGGTCGACGGTCACCATCACGCTGCACGCCGACGGATCGGTCAGTGTCGCCGACGACGGCCGCGGCCTGCCCGTCGACACCGATCCCACCACCGGCAAGAACGGCATCGTCAAGACGCTGGGCACCGCACGTGCGGGCGGCAAGTTCTCCGCGCACGCCGACGCCGCCAGCACCGGTGCCGGCCTCAACGGCATCGGGGCCGCGGCCGCCGTGTTCATCTCGGCCCGCACCGACGTCACGGTGCGGCGGGCCGGGAAGACCTACCTGCAGAGTTTCGGGCGCGGCTACCCCGGCGAGTTCGAGGGCGGGGAATTCGACCCGGACTCCCCCTTCACCCGCAACGACGCGCAGAAACTGCGCGGCGTCGGCAACCGAAAGCCGAACCTGCACGGCACTGAGGTGCGCATCCTGTTCGACCCGGCCGTGGCTCCGGACTCGCACCTGGACGTCGGCGAGGTGCTGCTGCGCGCGCATGCCGCAGCCCGGATGTCTCCGGGTGTGCACCTGGTCGTCGTCGACGAGGGCTGGCCCGGCGACGAGGTCCCGCCCGCGCTGCTCGAGCCGTTCAGCGGGCCGTGGGGCACCGACACCCTGCTGGAGCTGATGTGCACGGCGGCCGGCACCCCCGTCCCGGAGATCCGCGCCGTCGTGGAGGGGCGCGGGGAGTACACGACCGGTCGTGGCCCGACGCCGTTCCGCTGGTCGCTGACCGCGGGGCCCGCTGAGCCGGCGACGGTGGCCGCGTTCTGCAACACCGTCCGCACCCCAGGCGGTGGATCGCACCTGACGGCGGCCCTCAAAGGCCTGTCGGAAGCGTTGGCCGACCGCGCTTCCCGCATTCGCGACCTCGGCCTGGCCAAGGGCGAAGAAGGTCCGGAGCCACAGGATTTCGTGTCGGTCACCGCGCTGGCTGTGGACACCCGGGCCCCCGACGTGGCATGGGACTCGCAGGCCAAGACCGCGGTGTCCTCGAGATCGCTGAACATGGCGATGGCCCCGGACGTCGCCCGCAGTGTCACCATCTGGGCGGCCAACCCCGCCAACACCGACACCGTGACACTGTGGACGAAGCTGGCGCTGGAATCCGCGCGGGCCCGCCGCAGCGCCGAGGGCGCCAAGGCCCGGTCCCGCGCGGCGTCGAAGGCCAAGGGCCTGGGCACCAACCTGTCGCTGCCGCCGAAGCTCCTTCCCAGCCGAGAGTCGGGACGCGGCTCGGGCGCCGAACTGTTCCTGTGCGAGGGTGATTCGGCGCTGGGCACCATCAAGGCCGCGCGCGACGCCACCTTCCAGGCGGCCTTCCCGCTGAAGGGAAAGCCGCCCAACGTCTACGGGTACGCCCTGAGCAAGGCCCGCGCCAAGGACGAGTTCGATTCGATCGAGCGCATCCTGGGCTGCGGGGTGCGTGACAGCTGTGATCCGGAACTGTGCCGCTATGACCGGATCCTGTTCGCCTCCGACGCCGACCCCGACGGCGGCAACATCAACTCAAGCCTGATCTCGATGTTCCTGGACTTCTACCGCCCGCTCGTCGAGGCCGGCATGGTGTACGTGACGCTGCCGCCGCTGTTCGTCGTCAAGAACGGTGACGAGCGGATCTACTGCCAGGACGAGTCCGAGCGCGACGCCGCCGTGGCCCAGTTGAAGGCGAGTTCCAAGAAGCGGGTCGAGGTGCAGCGCAACAAGGGTCTCGGCGAGATGGACGCCGACGACTTCTGGAACACCGTGCTGGATCCGCATCGGCGCACCGTGATTCGGGTCCACCCCGACGACGGCGAGAAGAAGCTGCATCACACGTTGTTCGGTGGGCCGCCGGAGGGCCGACGCACGTGGATGGCCGACGTGGCCTCGCGCATCGACACCTCGGCACTGGATCTGACGTAAGAGATCGTAGGTAGAAGACTGTGACCGCCACCCTGGACGTTCCGGAGCAGAACCCGGACATGGTGCTCGACCAGAGCGCCGACGACTACTGGAACCATTACCAGCTGACCTTCGCGCTCTACAGCGTCAGCGACCGCGCCATCCCGTCGGCGTACGACGGACTCAAACCCGGCCAGCGGCGCCTGCTCTACCAGATGCACGACTCGAAGCTGCTGCCCGGAAACAAGCCACAGAAGTCGTCCAAGGTGTGTTCGGCGGTCACCGGCAACCTGCACCCGCACGGCGGGGCGTCGATGTACGGCGCCGCGGCGCTGATGGCGGCCGACTTCCAGCGCGTGAAAGTCATTGACGGACAGGGCGCCTTCCCCCGTATCCAGGGCGATATCCCCGCAGCCGACCGCTACACCGAGATGCGGTTGTCGGCGCCCGGTGCGGCGCTCACCGCCGAACTGGACAGTCACGCGGTGCCGATGGTTCCGACGTTCGACGGCGAGTGGGTCGAACCGACGTGGCTGCCGGCCCAGTGGCCGGTTCTTCTGTGCAACGGCGCCGTCGGCATCGCCGAGGGGTGGGCCACCAAGGTGCCCGCACACAATCCCCGCGAGGTCATGGCCGCCTGTCGGGCCCTGCTGAAGACCCCCAACATGACCGACGACCGGTTGTGCAAACTCATTCCGGGCCCCGACTGGGGATCGGGCGCCTCCGTGATCGGCACGGCGGGACTGCGCGAGTACATCACCACCGGCAGGGGCCACTTCACCGTGCGCGGCACGGTGTCGGTGGAGGGCAAGAACTGCATCATCACCGAACTTCCGCCCGGCGTCGCGAGCAACACTGTGCAGGAACGCATTCGGGCGCTGGTCGAGTCCGGTGAACTGCCCGGTGTGGCCGACATGTCGGACCTGACGGACCGGCGCAACGGACTGCGCATCGTCGTCACCGCCAAGCGCGGCCACAACGCCGAGCAGATCCGCGACCAACTGCTGGCACTGACCCCGCTGGAGTCGACGTTCGCCGCGAGTCTGGTCGCGCTCGACGAGAACCGGGTCCCGCGTTGGTGGTCGGTCCGCGAACTGATCGCCGCGTTCCTGCATCTGCGCGATTCGGTGGTGCTGCATCGCAGCGAGTACCGACTGGAGAAGGTCACCGCGCGTCGCCACCTGGTGGCGGGCCTGATGAAGATCCATCTGGACATCGACGCCGCGGTCGCGGTGATCCGCGGATCCGAGACCGTCGACGAGGCCCGTCAGGGCCTGCAGAAGCGATTCTCGATCGACGCCGAACAGGCCGATTACGTCCTGGGGTTGCAGCTTCGGCGCCTCACCAAGCTCGATGTCATCGAGTTGCAGGCCGAAGCGGAGAAGCTGGACGCCGAGTTCGCGGAGTTGTCCGAACTCGTGGCCAATCCCGACGCGCGCCGCAGGGTCATCGACCAGGAACTGGTCGAGACCGCGAAGCTGTTCAAGGGACCCGAGTACGACCGCCGCACGGTGCTGGACTTCGACGCCACCCCGGTGTCCTCGGGCGCTGACGAGGACGGCCCGCGCGAGCGTAAGGTCAACGCGGCCTGGCGCCTTGACGATCGAGGTGTGTTCTCCGACAGTCACGGTGAACTGCTGACCTCGGGTCTCGGCTGGGCAGTGTGGACCGACGGACGGATCAAGTTCACCACCGGCAACGGGCTGCCGTTCAAGACCCGCGACATTCCGGTGGCACCGGACATCACCGGACTGCTGCGGTCCGGGGTTCTGCCGGCGGGGTATCACCTGGCACTGGTGACCCGGCGCGGCAAGATCCTGCGCATCGACCCCGCCGCGGTGAACCCTCAGGGCGCGGCGGGCAACGGTGTGGCCGGGGTCAAGCTGGCGGCCGGGGACCCGGAGGACACGGTGATCGCCGCGCTGCCGATTTCGTGCGGCAACGGTGAGGCGATCCTGTCGGTGTCTGAAAAGAGTTGGAAGGTCACCGAAGTCGCCGACATCCCGGTCAAGGGTCGCGGCGGCGCGGGCGTCGGATTCCACCCGTTCGTCAAGGGTGAGGATGTGCTGCTGGCGGCGGCGATCTCCCCGACCGGTTACGTGCGGGGTAGGAAGGCCGTGAAGGCCGAGAACCGAGCGAAGGCGTCCATCAAGGGATCCGGTGCCGACGTGACACCCGCACCCGCGGAATAGGTGAAGGGTCGACCTGCTCGCTGATCACGGCGGATTCGGGCCTCGGTTCCCGTATCGTGACGGATCATGGTCGGGGTGACCGGACATGGCAGCGCACGCTGGACATTGACGGCGACCGCCGTCGCACTGTTCTGCGTGCAGATCGACTATTTCGCAGTGAATCTGGCGCTGCCGCGGATGGCCACAGACCTCGACAGCAGCATCACCGACATGCAGTGGGTGGTGAGCATCTACATGCTGACGTTGGGCGCCTTCATGGTGCCCGCGGGGCGCGTCGCCGACATATTCGGTCGACGCCGCGTGCTGCTCTGCGGTATCGCGCTGTTCGCGGTGGCTTCGGTGCTGTGCGCACTGGCTCCGACGGCGGCCGCGGTGGTGGCCTCCCGCGCACTTCAGGGTGTCGGCGCTGCGATGATCTTCCCAGTCTCCGTCAGCGTCTTGAGCAACGCGTACCCCGCTGAGAGTTCTGGCCGCGCAATAGGTTTGGCGTACGGCATCGCCGGGCTGGGAAATGCGGCGGGACCGTTGGTGGGTGGCGTGCTGACCGAGACGGTGGGGTGGCGCGCAGTGTTCTGGCTGTTGGTGCCTTTCGCGGTGCTCTCACTGTTGATCGGCGCGCGTGTGATACCGGAGACCTTCGATGAGACGGCGACGCGCCGCATCGACGTGGGCGGCTTGGCGTTGCTCACCACGGGTATCGGCCTGTTCACGCTGGCCTTCGATCGCGCACCCACATGGGGATGGCTTTCGGCGACGACCCTCGCCGCCGGTCTCGCCTCGGTCGGCCTGCTGGTCGCGTTCGTGATCGTCGAGCGACGGTCGCGACATCCCCTGGTCGATGTGCGACTGTTCGGCACGCCCGGCTTCGCGGTGCTCGTGATCGCCGGAACCGTCGCCAACATCGCCTATGCGGTCACGGTCTTTCTGTCCACACTGAACCTTCAGGAAGTCCGTGGCCTCGATCCACTGACCGCGGGCCTGGTGTTCCTCGGGCCGTCGGTGGGCGCGGCCGCGGGAGGCACCCTCTCCGGCCGACTGCCCTCACGGTTCTCACCGATCGCCGTCATGGGCGCAGGATGTGTGGTGGCGGCGTTCTCCCTTGTCGCACTGTCTGTTCTCGCCTCCTGGCCGCTGTACGTCGCGGCCCTGACCGCCTGCGGTCTGACCATGGGATTCGTGTACGCCTACACGACGGTCGCCACTCAGGCCGTGGTCGACCCGGCTCGGGCCGGCGAGGCCGCGGGGGTGACCTTGACCGCGCTCGTGACCCTGGCGGGCTGCGGTGTCGCCGTCTCTGGCACGGTGCTGGAGATGCTCCAGCGGGCGGGGATGCCGGCCGGCGACGGTGTGAACCTCATCTTCGGCGTCGTCGCCCTGGCGTTGTTGGTGTCCGGGTCGGGAGTGCTGCGCCGGGCCCGCCACAGAGCGTCATGACCTCCTCCAAGCCAACCTGAGGCACAGCGCCCAGGAGGGCACCGCCCGTTGATCCGATCCGCAACATCGCGTACACACTCAGCAACGGAGTCGTATTCCAGCCATAACCAATACGAAATAGACCGGGCCTGTACTGGGATCAGTTCAGTAAGTCAGCCGAGTAACCCTGAAACCCGGAGCCCGCCATGCCATTTGACGCGACCATTGCCGAGAACATCGCCACCTCGCTCGCCGAGATCCCGCACCCCTCGCTGCCCAAGGGCTCGAACATCTACGGCGGCACCAAGGTGTTTCCCGACTACCAGGCCGAGGAGGGCGAAAGCTACTTCACCCTGGTCCACGGGATCGCACACGAGTCCTCGGTGAGCTTCGTCGCGGTGTTGCAGGCCACCCGGGCGCTGCGCAAGGGGTTCGAATCGGCCATCTACTTCTACGGCCCCGGCGCCATCAACTGCCTGGCCACCCGCGGATTTCCCAAGACCGGCGACTCCGGCTTCCCCGGCGAACAGAACATCAACGACGCCCTGGCCACCTTCATCGGTGAGGGTGGCACCGTCTTCGCCTGCCGCTTCGGTCTCGCTCTGCACGGCGGTCGCGAGGAGGACCTCATCGAAGGCGTCATTCCATGCCACCCGCTCGATGTCCAGGACGCGTTGATCTACTACGCCCGCAAGGGTGCGATCATCAACTCCACCTACATGGTGTGAGTGGGATCACGTTGTGAGACAAAGGATGTCACCATGACGACCCTCGCCGCCGCGTCCGCGAACTTCACCAGGGAGCTGGACCAGAACTATGCGGTCATCGCCGCGCTGACCGACGAAGCCCGGGATCGCGGCGTGGACTTCCTCGCACTGCCCGAGGCCGCGATCGGCGGCTACCTGTCATCGCTGGGCAATCATGGTGACACCGTGCGGACCACGACCCGCTCACTGCCGCCCGCCATCCGCATCGATGGACCCGAGATCGCGCGAGTCCAGCAGCTGGCCGGAAACCTCGTCGTGGCGATCGGGTTCTGCGAGCTCGCCGACGACGGCGAAACACGCTACAACGCCGCCGCACTCCTCGACGGCGGCCATGTCTACGGCGTGTACCGCAAGGTGCATCAGCCGCTGGGTGAGGGCATGTCGTATTCCGCGGGATCGTGCTACGACGTCCACGACACCCCGGCCGGCCGCATCGGACTGCAGATCTGCTACGACAAGGCATTTCCGGAAGCCGCCCGAATCATGGCGCTCGGTGGTGCTCAGATCATCGCCAGTTTGTCGGCCTGGCCCGCGGCCCGCACCGCCACAGCGGAGAATCTGCAGGACGACCGATGGACTTACCGGTTCAACCAGTTCGACATCGCCCGCGCTCTGGACAATCAGGTCTTCTGGGTGGCGGCAAACCAGTCCGGCACCTTCGGATCGTTGCGCTACGTCGGCAACGCCAAGGTGGTCGATCCGGGCGGCAACATCCTGGCCACAACCCTTCTGGGCAGCGGTATGGCGGTGGCCGACGTCGACATCGATGAGACCTTCCGCACCATGCGAGCCGGCATGTTCCACCTGCGCGACCGGCGGCCAGATGTCTACGGACCTCTGATCGAGGCCGACGCCACCCCGTGGGCGGATCTGGCCCATGCCTGAGATGACGTTCGACGTCCGCTGGCCCGACGGCAGTGTCCAGTCCTGCTACTCCCCGAGCCTGGTGATGCACGACCACCTGACCACCGGTGGCCGCTACACCGTCGCCGAGTTCCTCAGCCGCTCCGGTGAGGCACTGCAGCAGGCCAGTGAGCGGGTGCGGGCCAAGTACGGCTTCGCCTGCACCTCCGCCGCAGCCACCGCCGACGGGATCCGCCACACCGCCAGCCGCTTTCCGGGCGATGCGGAGGTCGAGATCACCGCCATGCAACCCGATCTGGAGCGACCATGACATCCGCACATCACGTACCGGTCGCGATCATCGGCGGCGGGCAGGCCGGTCTGTCCGTCAGCTGGTATCTCGGCCGCGCCGGCGTCGAACACGTCGTCCTGGAGTCCCACACCCCGGTGCACGCATGGGCCGACAGCCGGTGGGACAACTTCACCCTGGTGACGCCGAACTGGCATTGTCAGCTGCCCGGTTACCCCTACGCAGGTTCGGACCCCGACGGATTCATGACGCGCGATGAGGTCGTCGCGTGGTTGGCCGGCTGGCTGGACACCTTCACCCCGCCGGTGCGCACCCACACCCGGGTGACCAGGCTGCAGAACCGTCCCGAGGGTGGGTTCGAACTCACGTTGCAGACATCATCGGGCCGCGAGACCCTCATCTGCGAGAGTGCGGTGATCGCGACCGGAGGCTACCCGCTGCCGGTGATTCCCCCGTTCGCCGGCTCGCTGGACCCCGCCGTCGTTCAGATCCACTCCGACCAGTACCGCAACCCCAGCCAGCTGCCAGACGGCGCCGTGCTCGTGGTCGGGACAGGGCAGTCCGGAACCCAGATCGCCGAGGATCTGCACCTGGCCGGTCGCCAAGTGCACCTCGCGGTCGGCAGCGCACCACGCGTGGCGCGTTTCTACCGCGGCCGGGACTGCATGACCTGGCTCGCCGAGATGGGCGTGTATGACCGTCCGGCCCAACAGTATCCGGGCGGAAAGGCGGCGATTGAGAAGAC
Source organism: Mycobacterium sp. ACS4331 (assembly GCF_001667265.1). Lineage (GTDB taxonomy): Bacteria > Actinomycetota > Actinomycetes > Mycobacteriales > Mycobacteriaceae > Mycobacterium. The sequence goes on from NZ_LZHW01000087.1 coordinate 205,889, forward strand.
CAATCACTATGTGACCGGACGTGACGGTGGCCGGGACGTGGATCTGCGGCAGTTCGCGCTCGACGGGATGAAGCTCTATGGAACGCTGGCCGGTGGCAGGGATTCCACGCTGCACTTCGACCCGAACCTGCGCGCGGCACTGGATGCGGCCGATTCGGTGTACAACTCGATCTGCTCGGACATCGACGCCCACATCGAGCGCGAGCAGATCAGTGCGCCACCGGCGACCCGATACACGCCGGTGTGGGAACCCGCAGCGGAGCCCACCACCGTGGACTTGGCGGCCGAGAACGTCACCAGCATCGTGTGGGCGATCGGCTACCGCCCCGACTATCGGTGGATCGAGGCCAGTGCGTTCGACGGCGGTGGTCGTCCCATGCAGACCCGCGGCGTCACTGCGGTTCCCGGCCTGAGCTTCGTCGGCCTGCCCTGGATGCACACCTGGGGTTCAGGCCGATTCCTGGGCATCGACCGCGACGCCGCCCACATCGCCGCCACCATCATCAGCGGTCATCACGAGTCAGTGCTGCGGCTCGCCGTCGGGCAGTGAGGGGAGACCGAGACATGTCCGCATCCACCCGAGTCGATCTGGCGCTGCTGGGGATCCGCGGCCGGCCGCCGGTCAGCCGGACCGCTGGCGCAGGACCGAGCGCCGACGGGCACCTGGTCATCGACGGACTCAACGCCGCGATCCCACGAAACCCCGACAGCCCCTTCGTCTTCGACGGCACCCGGGTGATTCTCGACGGCGAGGACACCGGGCTCGACGTCGAAGTCGTCGCTCGGCCGCACTTCTATGACCTGGTGACCGCCGAAGGTGTGCCCTACGAGAAGCTCGCCCGCCTGCACGGGCGCAATGTGCTGGCCACCACCGTCGTCCAGACCTGCATCCGATACGACGCCGACCAACGCTGCCGGTTCTGCACCATCGAGGAGTCGCTGCGCTCGGGCGCCACCACCGCCGTCAAACGTCCCGCCGAGCTCGCCGAAGTCGCCGCCGCGGCCGTTCGCCTCGACGGCGTGACTCAGATGGTCATGACCACCGGCACCTCGACGGGCAGTGACCGCGGCGCCCGCCACCTCGCCCGGTGTGTGCGCGCCGTCAAGGCGGCGGTGCCGACACTGCCGATCCAGGTGCAGTGCGAACCACCCGCAGACCCCGCGGTGCTGACCGAACTGCGGGAGGCCGGCGCCGACGCGATCGGCATACACATCGAATCCCTCGACGAGGACGTCCGGCGGCGCTGGATGCCCGGAAAGGCCACCGTATCGGTGGAACGCTATCGGGACGCTTGGCGTGAGGCGGTCCGGGTGTTCGGCCGCAACCAGGTCTCGACGTACCTGCTCGTCGGACTCGGCGAAGACCCCGAGGAGATGATCAGGGGCGCCGCCGAACTCATCGAGATGGGCGTGTACCCGTTCGTCGTCCCGTTCCGCCCCCAGCCGGGGTCGTTGGCGGTCGACGTCGACGGCGCAGCGGCGCCCGATGCCGCCGTCGTCGAGAAGGTCAGCCGCGAGGTCGCGCTGTTGCTGCGCGCTGCCGGGATGACCGGTGCCGACCAGCGGGCGGGTTGCGCGGCCTGCGGCGCGTGCGGTGTGCTGCAGAATCTGGGTGCCTGATGATCCCGTTCACGGCCAGCGCTCACAGCGCCCCCGTCAGTTCGTCCATCCTCTGCGGGACACCGCGCCCGTCGGCGTCGTACCTGGTGACCCGGGCGGAAAGCGCCGGGCAGATCGCCGGCTTCCGGCAACTGCGCCATGACTCGTTCGTGACCGAGCAGGGTCTGTTCACCGGCACCGACCGCGACGACGTCGACGACGATCCCCGCACCGTGGTGTTGGTGGCCACCGACCGGGAGGGCCGCGTGATCGGCGGCGTGCGCCTGGCTCCGGCCACAGCGCCTGACCTCGGCTGGTGGACGGGCAGTCGGCTGGTGACCGACCCAGCGGTCCGCGCCGGTGGCGTCGGCCCGGCGCTGGTCCGCGCGGCCTGCGCCTTCGCGGAGGCGTCAGGGGTGCTGCGCTTCGAGGCGACGGTGCAGCAGCGTTATGCCCGCATGTTCGACACGCTCGGCTGGCAGCGGGTGGGATCACACCGGATCGCGGGTGTCGACCATGCCTGGATGCGCTGGCCGCTGGACCCGGTGCAGCGTGCCGCGGCTGCCACCAAGTCATTTCTGGGCTCGGCCCTGGCGCCGCTGCGGCAGATACCCGGCGGACTGGGGCCGGTGGGTTTCGTCGGGGACGACGGCGTCCCGGTCGGCGGGACCGACCTGATCGCCGCCTGTGATGCCATCATCCCGTCGATGGTCGAACGGGATCCCGAATGGGCGGGCTGGTGTTCGGTACTGGTCAACGTCAACGATCTGACCGCGATGGGCGCTGCGCCGATGGGACTGCTCGACGCCGTCGGGGCTCCCACCCGTGGCATGCTCGACCGGGTGATCTCGGGTCTCGCGGCGGCCTCGGCGGCCTGGCAGGTGCCCGTCCTGGGCGGACACACCCAACTCGGTGTCCCCGCCGCGCTGTCGGTGACCGCGCTGGGCCGCACGCTGGCACCGGTTCGTGCCGGCGGCGGCGCCGTCGGCGACAGGGTGCGGTTGACCGTCGACACCACCGGCCGGTGGCGGCCCGGTTACTCTGGGCGGCAATGGGATTCGACGAGCACACGCAGCAGCGCGGACTTGGCGGCGATGACCACCCTGGTGGCACGCGCTACACCTCGGGCGGCCAAGGATGTCAGCATGGCCGGCATCGTCGGGACACTGGGAATGATGGTCGAAGCCTGCGGCACCGGCGCCGAACTGGAGGTGTCCGCCGTTCCCCGCCCAGCCGACGCCGCAGTCGGTGACTGGCTGACCTGTTTTCCCGGCTACGCGATGTTGACCGCCGGTCCGCAGGCGCCCACGGCGGCCCCACACGGTGTGGTCAGCGCCGAATGCGGTTTTCTCACAAGCGATCTGGGTGTCCGGCTGCGCTGGCCCGATGGCGTGGTCACGACGGCGCTCGCACCGGCGGTCACCGGTCTCGGATCGAGCTGAGCCGCCGTGGCACCCGTGGTCCTGGCGGCGGTGGCGGCACACTTCGGCCGCGACCTGTCGCGCTGCGTGGACAAGGCCGTCGGCATCATCGACACCGCCCGCCATGAGGGCGTCGACCTCCTGGTCCTTCCCGACGCCTGCCTGGGCGGCTACATCGGGGACTTCCAGGCGCCCGATCCCGACGACCCACCACCGGCGCTGGACCCCGATGGACCGGAGATCGCCGCGATCGTGGCTGCGGCCGGTCCGGTGACGGTGTGCCTGGGATACGCCGAGGCCGCACCCGGCGGCGGCCGCTACAACACCGCTGCCTGCGTCACCGGTGACGGAGTGCTGGGCAGCTACCGCAAGGTGCATCAACCCGCCGGTGAAGCCCTGACCTACCTCGCCGGTGACCGGTTCTCCACCTTCGACACTCCGGTGGGCAGGCTCGGCATGCTCATCGACTACGACAAGACCTTCCCCGAAGCGGCCCGCACCCTGGCCGCGGCCGACGCCAGCATCATCGCCGCGCTGTCGGCGTGGCCGGCCAGCATCACCGACCGTGCCTCACGACTGCCGGCCGACCGGCAGTCGCGGCTGTTCGACCTCTACGACTGCGCACGGGCCGCCGAGAACCAGGTGGTGTTGGTGTCGTCGAACCAAACCGGAGTGACGGGCAACCTGCGCTTCCTGGGCCAGGCTAAGATCGTCGGCCCCGGCGGCGACATCCTGGCCACCACCCGCGCCAAAGGTGGACTGGCCAGGGTCGAGATCGATGTCGATGCCGAGATTGCGCGCGCCCGAAAGGTGTTGAATCACTTGGCCGAACTGCGTCCCGACACCTACCAGAACCGCGGTGCGTGCCGATGAGCCTGCGCGTTGCGCTTCTCACCTACTCCACGAAGCCCCGCGGCGGTGTGGTCCACACCCTCAACCTCGCCGAGGCGCTGGCCGCCCAGGGTGCCGAGGTGACCGTGTGGTCGTTGGCCCGCGCCGGGGACCGCGGGTTCTTCCGGCCGGTTTCGCCCGCTGTCTCGGTTCGGCTGGTCGAGTTCACCGACGTCGCCGGGGACACCGTCACCGACCGCATCGTCCGCTCCATCGAACTGCTCCGGCAGGCGTTCACGCCGGAGGACTACGACATCGTGCACGCACAGGACTGCATCAGCGCCAACGCCGTCGGCAGCTGCATCCGCACGATCCACCACCTCGACGAGTTCACCACGCCGGTGCTTGCGCAGTGCCACGAACGGGCGATCATCGAGCCCTACGCGCGGATCTGCGTCTCCGAGGCGGTGGCCGCCGAGGTGCGTGCGGGGTGGGCGCTGTCACCCACCGTCATCCCCAACGGTGTTCAGGCTCAGCGGTTCACCGACGCGGCCGGTGATTCACCGGAGGCCGTCGCCGCACGGCTCCGCTGGCAGTCGCAACTGGGCCGATACGTGCTGACCGTCGGCGGCATCGAGCCGCGCAAAGGCACGATCGATCTGGTCGACGCGATGGCGCTCCTGCGTCACCGAGATCCCCGGCTGACCCTGGTGATCGCCGGCGGTGAAACGTTGTTCGACTACCGCGACTACCGCACGGCCTTCGAGCGGCGGTGCCTCGAACTCGGTGTCAGCCCGGTGATCCTCGGTGCCATCGAGGATTCCGACCTGCCTGCCCTGGTCGCCGGCTGCGCGGCGTTCGCTTTCCCCTCGACCAAGGAGGGATTCGGCCTCGCCGCGATGGAGGCACTCGCGGCGGGCCGGCCCGTCGTCGCACGAGACTTACCGGTGCTGCGCGAAGTGTTCGGTGCCACAGTCGGTTTCGCGACCGACGCGACCGGCTTCGCCGAGGCGCTGGCCACAGCGCTCACACATCCCCGGGATCCGGCGGAGGGACGCGCGCTGGCCGCCTCCAGGACCTGGGACGGCGCCGCTCGAGCGCATCTCGAGTTCTACCTGCGCCACCCTCGGCGCTGAGCACGGCCGGCTACTGCGGCGAGTACCCCAGCGCGGCCTTGGTCTCGAGGAATTCGTCGAAGGCGAAGTGTCCCCACTCGCGGCCGTTGCCGCTGCGCTTGTACCCGCCGAACGGCGCACTGATGTCGAAGTTGTGGTTGATCGCCACCGAGCCCGCCCGGATCCGGCGGACCACCGCGCGGGCGGCCTCCAGATCGGCGCCCGACACATACCCGGCGAGCCCGTATTCGGTGTCGTTGGCGATCTCGACGGCCTGGTCGAGATCGTCGTAGCCGAGGATGCACAGCACGGGACCGAAGATCTCCTCGCGCGCGATCGTCATGTCGTTGGTGACGTTGGCGAACACGGTGGGTTTGACGTAGTAGCCCACGTCGAGTCCGTCGGGACGGCCGACTCCGCCGACGACGACGTCGGCGCCCTCGTCGACACCCTTGCGCAGCAGTCCCTGGATCTTGTCGAACTGCGCCTTCGAGGCCACCGGCCCGATCGCCGACTTGTCCGATGGGTCACCGACCTTGACCGCCGCGGCGGTCTCACGGGCGATGGCGGCGGCCTCGTCCATCCGGGAGTTCGGCACCAGCATCCGCGACGGGGCATTGCAGCTCTGGCCGCTGTTCACCATCATCACCGACACCCCGGCGGCCACACTCTTGGCGAAGTCGGCGTCGTCGAGCACGATGTTGGGGCTCTTACCGCCGAGTTCCTGGGTGACTCGCTTGACCGTCGGGGCGGCGTTGCGGGCCACTTCGATGCCCGCGCGGGTGGAGCCGGTGAAGGACACCATGTCGATGTCGGGATGGCTCGCCAGCGCGGTACCGACGCCCGGCCCGTCGCCGTAGACCAGGTTGTACACCCCGGCCGGGACACCGGCGGCGTCGATGATCTCGGTGAAGATCTGCGCCGAATAGGGCGCCACCTCGGAGGGCTTGAGGACCATGGTGTTGCCGGTGGCCAGCGCGGGGAAGACCTTGCAGGCGATCTGGTTGATCGGCCAGTTCCACGGGGTGATCAGACCGCACACCCCGATCGGTTCCTTCACCACCAGCGTGCTGCCGTGCTGCTCCTCGAACTGGAACTTCTTCAGCGCCTCGAGCGCGGTGGCCAGGTGCCCCAGTCCCATCTGGACCTGAGGGCCGGCGGCCAGCGACGGCGGCGCGCCCATCTCCTCGTTGACCGCGTCGGCGAGGTCGCCGGACCGCTTCTGATATTCGGCCAGGATCGCTCCCAGCAGCGCCAGGCGTTCATCGCGGGTGGTCAATGACCAGGTGGGGAAGGCCTTGCGGGCCGCCTCGACCGCGGCGTCGACGTCGGCCGCACCGCCGAGGGCGATCCGGCCGGAAACCTGCTCCGTGGTCGGGTTGTCGACGTCGAGGCTTTTCGGCTCGACCGGATCCACCCACTGTCCGTTGATGTAGAACTTCAGATATTCACGCACGGCTTCCACTCTTCCCCAGCGCCGACGGCTTTGGGCCGGTATGGGCGCATCGGCAGTCGGCACCCGCATAGGGCGCAAAAGACGCCCTCGGCGCGGCAACACTGTTCACAGCAGCCTCATTGTTAACATCCGGCCGTGCAGAAGTCGCCGGACCGACAGCGCTGGGACCGAGTCTCCCGTCGCGACGCGCTGCGCTACGCAGGTGCCGCATCGGTGCTGGCCGGCCTGGGTGCGGCAGCGGCCCTCCCGACTGCTCCCCCCGCAGCGGCCGCCGGCTCCCAGCTCATCGACTTCGCCGCGGCCCAGATTCCCGCCGAACACATTCGGGCCGCCGGGTACGCCGGCGTGATCAACTACGTGTCCACGTCGCGCCCCGGCTCAAACTTCGGCGCCAAGCCGATCACCCGGCCGTATGCGGAGTCGCTGGTGAGGGCGGGGCTGGTGATCGTGAGCAACTTCCAGTACGGAAAGCCGGGCGGCACCGCACCATCGGACTTCCTGCGTGGGGGCCCCGGCGGCGTCGCCGACGCCAAGACCGCCTGGCACCTGCACACCGCCGCCGGCGGCGGGCAGAGCGCACCGATCTACTTCTCCGTCGACGACGACATCGACCGGGAGACGTGGAACAACCGGGCCCTGCCGTGGTTCCGCGGAATCAACTCGGTGATCGGCGTGATGCGCACCGGAGTCTATGGCGGCGTCAAGGTGTGCGAGTGGGCCATCGCCGACGGTGTCATCGGTCAGTCCAGCACGCCCGGAAAGCGGTGGGCATGGCAGACCCGGTCCTGGTCGAACGGCAAGATTCACCCCGGCGCGGTGCTCTACCAGCGCATCATCGACACCGCGTCGAATCCTGGACCTCTGGTCGGCGGCATCCGCGTCGACGTCAACGACGTCCTGGCCCAGGATGTCGGCCAGTGGAACCTGCATCCGTAACTCTCCCGACGTCGGGTCCGCCGGGTGCGGACGGGAAAGGGGTCCAGAGCGGCGGTTCGATCGGCCGTTGACTGGGCATTCCCCAGAGGGCGTGGGCGGCCACGCGCTCAGGTCACTCCGGCGTGGGATCAGGCGGGGAATTAGGCTGTCACCACTGATTCGGTGCAGCGTGGCCCTGGTGAAGGATCCACTCAGAGGAGAACTATGCGTCGGCACCAGCCGAAAGCAACGATGACCGCAGTGGCCATCGCCTGTGCGGCACTGCTCGCGGGCGGTTGTACCGGCCAGGCCGGAGGCGCGCCGGCCGGTGAACACGTCCCAGAGGCGACGATCGTCGTCCCGCAGGCTCCGCGTCCCGAACTGCCCGCTGCCCCACCGGCATCGTTCGCCGGACTCGACGACCGCCTCCAGGCGGCCACTGCCGACGCTGCGGCCTCCGGCTCCAACATCGCGGTCGTGGTCCTGGACCGCGCCACCGGTCAGCGCGTCTCCAACGGCAACAACAGTCCCTTCCCGATTGCGTCGGTGGTGAAGCTGTTCATCGCCGACGACCTGCTGCTGCAGGAGGCAGAGGGCAAAACCAAGCTGTCCCCCGCCGACCGCGGGTCGCTCGACGCCATGCTGCGATCGTCGGATGACAGTGCGGCACAGATGTTTTGGGACCGCAACGGCGGGAACGCCATCATCGCGCGCATCAAGGCCCGCTACGGGCTGGGCGGTACGACCGCGCCCTACAACGGGCACTGGGACGTCACCCAGAGCACCGCTGCCGATCTGGTCCGCTACTACGAGATGCTGTTGAACGGCTCCGGCGGACTGCCCCGCCAACAGGCCGACGTCATCCTCAACAACCTCGCGGCCTTCACTCCCACGGGCAACGACGGCTACCCCCAGCGGTTCGGCATCCCCGATGGCCTTCCGGGCGAGAAGGTCGCCGTCAAGCAGGGCTGGTTCTGCTGCTGGAACCCCGGCAAGCAGCTGCATGTGTCCACCGGCGTCATCGGGCCCGACCGCCGCTACGTCATGGCGATCGGCGCCCTGGACCCCACCAGTGACGGCGCCGCCCGCGCCAACATCACGGAGGCCGTCAAGGCCATGTTCCCCGGCGGCAGGATCTAGACACCGGTTCGCGCGTCTCGGCTGTGGGGCGCTCGGAGGCCGAGGGTGCGACGGCCGGCCGCGATCAGTTCGTCACGCAGGGCCGCCTCATCCGCGTCACGGATGTCGACGCCGGCCGCCGACGCGATCCCCGACATCACCAGGGCCGCCTTCACCTGCCCACCCAAGCCGGGCTCGACATCGGCGAACAGGGCCATCTGACGTTCGACGAGGTCACCCCAATCGCTTCGGATGCGCAGCAGGGCGTGCACGCCGGGGTCACCGGTGAGCAGCGGCAGCAGGTCGCGACGCGCCGCGGCCAACGTCGCATACCCGACGAGCATGTGATCGGCGCGGGCGCGGGCACCGCGATGCTGCTCGGCGGCGTCGACCAGTGCGGCGACCTCGTCGATCAGCGGCTCCATCACTGCGGTAAGGAGCTCGTCGCGAGTGCGGAAGTGGTGGTATATGGCCGACTTGGTCAGTCCGAGCTCGTCGGAGATCATCTGCAGCGACGTGCCCGCGACACTGTGCCGCCGGAACAGCTCGATCGCGACGTCGATCAGGCGCTGTCGGGTGGGCCCGCTGGGCGGTGCCGAGTGGCCGTTCACGCGCTCACCCTCCTGAGTCACTGACATCACACACCTTCACTGACCAAACGTACAGGAAAAGGCTGTACGTTTGGTCAGGTACGAACTTTACGTTTGGTCAGTTGAGTTCGCGAACGCACCCCCGCGGATCCACCGGCGAAAGAGGACCTCCATGTCGTTTGACTTCCACGAGAAGGACCGCACAGCGTTCGATCTGTCCGGCAAGGTCGTCGTCGTGGTGGGGGCCGGACAGAGTCCCGGTCCCGGCATGGGCAACGGACGGGCCATCTCGATCGTGGCTGCCCGCCACGGCGCCGAAGTGGTTGCGGTGGACCTGAACCCGGCAGCGGTCAAGGAGACGGTCGAGATGATCGTCGGCGAGGGCGGCCGTGCGTACGCCATCGAGGCGGACGTCGCCCACAAGGACGACTGCCAGCGCATCTTCGACACGGCGATGGCCACCAGTGGGCGCGTGGACGGCATGGTCTACAGCGTCGCGACGAACCCGCCGTTCGACTTCGAAACGAACTCGATGACCGTGGAGAACTTCAACTACGGCCTCAACGTCAACATGCTCGGCTGCTATCACTGCAATCTCTTTGCCGCACAGTGCATGGAGCAGAACACTGGCGACACCACAGGAAGCATCGTCAACATCTCGTCCATCGCGAGTGTGAAGAACGAGATCGGCCTGAACGTCGGCATCATGCCGTACGCGCTGGGGAAGTGCGGGCTGAACCAGATCACGGAGATCGCCGCCGTGCAGTACGCGCCGGCGGGCATCCGCGTCAACACGCTGATGCTGGGCCCCATCGACTCGGTCCTGGCCAATCGAGACTCGCAGTCACTGTTCGGGGTGGACGCCGAGGAGGCGAAGGCTCGACACAACGAGGTGGTCAAGCTCAGGATGGGACGCGGCAGCGTATGGGAATCCGCTTATGCCGCACTGTATCTGCTCGCCGATGAGTCCCGGTTCATGACCGGACAGCAGATCCGCCTCGACGGCGGTGCGACCCTGGTGCGCTGACCCAGCTGGTGCTGTAGGTGTTCAGGCGACCCGGCTGACATGCGCCGCGGACTCACCGATGGTGGCCGAGGCGTCGTCGCCGATCATGGTGCGCAACAGCTTCTGGTGCTCGCGGCGGCCCCGGTGGTCGGCACGCTCCATGCCGCTCGGTGACGCGAGCGCGGCAACGCTGCGCGAGAGGTTCACCGGCAGCCTCAGCAGTGGATACCAGGGCAGTGAATAGGACGGCAGGCCCAGCGACCGGACCGTGCGCCGACCCAGGAAGGCGCTGGTGATCGACAGGTGCTGGGCGCGTGCGAGTCTGCGGCGCAGGCCCGGCAGCGCGTCGTAGTGCCAGCCCAGTGGGTCCTCGATCATGGGCACGGCCAGTTGTCGAGTGGATTCATCCGGCGCGGCCAGCGCCGAGAGCGTGTGTGCCAGCACCCGGACGCTGTCGCGGAAATCCCTTGGCAGCCACTGATCTTCGACGCCGATCAGCCAGCCGACATAACGGGTCAGGTGGGCGACCGCCTGGTACTCCGACGGTGACAGCACCACTCCCATGCCAAGCGCTCCCACCGCCGGCGCGACGAGGGCGCCCACGAGGGTGGCGGCCATGTCGGTCTGATTGACCGGCAACCCCCATTCATCGGCCTGCCAGTCCGGCATGGCCGACACGTGCCGACGCACGAACGAGTGGATCAACCGCACCCTGATGGTGGACCGGTACCCGACGCCGAGGGGTTCGAGACCGCCTTCGGCGATGACGTCCATGGCCCACTGCATGGTTTCGGCGAACCGCTTGTTGGAGCCCTTCTCCAGAGCACCGGTACGAATCAGGGTCTTGTTGAACCCCGAGAACTGATAGCCGCCCAGCAGCGACACATCCCGGGCGACGTACATGCCGTCGGCGCCACCGCGCCGCAGGGCGCGCTGCCCCTTCCGCACGGCGTCCATGTCCACCCAGTCCGGCAGCGCCTCATACGCTTCGAAGAAACCGCGCAGCGGTTCCGGGGCCTCCTCGACGCTGGCGATGCCGTCGTGGAGCGCGCGTTCGAACAGTGGCCGCGTCTCTTCGAGTCCGGTGCCGCTCATCCACTCGACCAGGCGGTCCATCGGCTCGTCACCGACGGTGAGCCGCTCGCCGAGCACCCGCCACTGCTGCGGGGTCGGGTTCCGGATGGCCAGGGCGGTCGCGATGGCACGCACTCCGGCCGGAATCGGACGCGGACGGTCCGGGTGGCGCGTCGGGATCGGCCCGCTCATGGCAGGTGCCCTCCTCCGTCTTCTTGACAACGACTGTAGTCAGAAGGCTAGGGCGGTGTCCACGTCCTGTCAAAGAGCGTCGGGCTGTCGCAGCGATTCCGGCTGGCATGCGGTGCTGTGCCGTGGCTCCGGTGTCAGATCTGCACCTGCCCACCGTCGACGACCAGCTCCGCCCCGGTCATGAAGCGGCGGCGATCTCGTCGGGATGGCCGCGTAGGTGATGTGTCCCGCTTCTTCGTCACGGTTGCAGAATGACGGGCGGGGCGACGCCTAGCCGCGCGTCGTCGTGACGTGGACGTGGTCGTAGTGGCCGTAGCCGGTGGCCTGAGGACCGGCCGGCGTGTAGTAGGTGCCGCGCCAGATGGCGTCCTGCAGCTTGAACCGGCCGGCATTGCTCAGCACGTACGCGAGGATCGCGTCACCGAGTGCGATGCCCTCGGGGCTGGTGGGGTTGGGGATCATGATGTCGATCGCCAGACCGCTGGGATGCCACGGCTTCGAGTCCGGCCGGACACCGCCGATCTCGGCGATCTGGGGGAACTGTGCGCTGACGGCCCTGGCCGCGAGGATGGTGTTGCGCTGCAGCCCGACCTCGGAGGCGACGCCGACCGGCAACGCCTCGGGGATGTCGGCGAGCAGCGGCTCCGGGGCGGCGGGCGGTGGCGCGACATCGCCGGGCATCGCGGCGATCGCCGGGTCGTCGGGTGCGGGTGCGATTGGGGGTGGCGGCGTGCTGTCGACGACGGCCTGCTGCTGCGGGGTCAGCGCCGCGTACTGGGCCTCAGCAGCGGCGATCTGTTTGAGCAGTTCCTTCCACTTGGCCTGCAGGTCCGCGCGCGTCGCGGCGGCCTGCTCCGCCGTGGTCCGGGCATCGGCCGCCGACTTCTCGGAGGCCGCAGCAGCCGCGACCGCGAGGTCACGCGCCGCGTGGAAGGCCTTCATCTGATTGGCGGCCTCAATGGCCACTGTCCGCTGCACCGACAGCCCATCGATCAGCTGCTGCGGGGAGGTCGCGGTGAGCACCGCCGCCATCTGTCCGGTGCGACCACTCATGTAGGTCATCGCCGCGATCCGGTCGTAGGCCGCCTGGAGCGGCTCAAGCTGGACGTTCGCGGCCGCCAGCGCCTCCAGGTCGGCCCGGTGCCGGTCCTCGGCCGCGGTCTGTTCGGCCAGTTTGGCGTCAGCGTCGTGCTGGGCATTGGTGACGGCCTCGCGGGTCTGCACCGCCTGCTGGGACAACTCCTTGAGCTTGGTCAGCGCGTCGTCAGCGGGGTCAGCCTTCACATCGCCCATCGACAGGCCCAGCACCAGGCACGCGGCGGCAGCACCGCACGCCGCTCGACGAAGGGTATGGCGAATCCCGGTCACTCGATCAGTCACTGTCCCTCAATGCACGGACCTGACCCCCGGCCCGCCTCTAGCCCCCGGGACAGGTTACGAACTGGTCACGGTGATGTCCACCCGGCCCAGGTCTGCCCCGGTCAGGTCGGGCGCGGGAACATGAAGCCGGCGACGGCCCCGGGATCGCCCTGCACCGGGACCGCAGCACCGTTGAGGCCGGGTCCGCGAGGCCTGCACCCCAGCAGGGTTGACGGAGTTGCACCCACGTTGGAGCATTGTGACCTGTGTCATAGCCCGTCTGGGCGGACCCGGCAGGGAGCGACAGCTTATGACCACCAAGGACAAGTACACGAACGTTCCCACGCCGAGTTCGTGGGCGATCCCCAGCGCCGGGGACGCGCGGTTCAACTGGGAGTACGACGACGGGCGCGACCGGCTGCTGTCCCTGTATCAGAAGGGTAAGGACAAGCAGTGGGACGCCCAGTCACGCATCGACTGGAGTCGCGACGTCGACCCGATGAACCCGATCGGGCTGCCCGACGAGTTCCATCCACTGTTCGGCAGTCCGATGTGGGAGGCCGCCGATGAGGCTCGTCGAGCGGAGATGCGCCAGCACTCGCAGGCGTGGCAGTTCTCGCAGTTCCTGCACGGCGAACAGGGTGCGATGGTGTGCGCCGCCAAGATCGTCGAGGTCGTTCCCGACCTGGACGCGAAGTTCTACGCGGCAACGCAGGCCATGGACGAGGCCCGCCACGTCGAGGCCTTCTCACGGTTCCTGCACGAGAAGGTGGGCCTGGTCTACCCGATCAACGGGAATCTGACCGCACTGCTGGAGGACACCCTGCGCGACTCGCGCTGGGACATGCCCTATCTCGGCATGCAGGTTCTCATCGAGGGCCTCGCGCTGGCCGCCTTCGGCGTGCAGCGCGACCTGGCGCAGCCCGACTCACTGGCCAAGCAGTTGCTGGCCTATGTCATGCAGGATGAGGCCCGGCACGTCGCCTTCGGTCGAATCTCGTTGAAGGACTACTACTCCGCGCTGACCGAGACCGAGCGCAACGAGCGCGAAGAGTTCGTCGTGGAGGCCTGCTACCTGATGCGCGATCGGTTCCGCGGCGAGGAGGTCTTCGAGACCCTCGGCCTCGACGTGAAAGCCTGCGCCGAGTGGGTGGACACGGCACCGATGATGGTGCAGTTCCGATCGCATCTGTTCAGCCGCATCGTGCCGATCGTCAAGGACATCGGGTTGTGGGGCGACAAGGTCCAGAAGGCCTTCAGGGACATGGGCGTTCTCGACATGGCGGGCTTCGACATCGAGACACTCATGAAGGCCGATGAGGATCAGGCCGAGGCACTGGACAAGTCGCACGCCGAGATGGCCAGCCGGGTCGCCGAGGTGGATGAGGTGATCGCGGCCGGCGCGAACTGACCACCTCGCCCAGCCCGTTGGCGGGTGATCAACCCAGTCAGCTCGGTGCGCCAGCCTGACCCTGCCACACCGCGTCGAACGGTGCCTTTCCGTGGATCCGTCCGACGATTCCGGCCGTGGTGAACTCCTTGGCCCGCTGCACCGCGGACGGGACGTCGGCGCCCTTCGCGAGTTCGGCGGTGATCGCCGCGGCGAGAGTGCATCCCGCACCCGCGACACGAGCATTCCCGACCTTCGGCACCCGCAGCACGCTGGCGGTGTCACCGTCGAACAGGACATCAACCGCGTCGTCCCCGGGGAACTCGACACCGCCCTTCACCACGACATACCGCGGTCCCAGGTCAGCGATCCGCCGAGCGGCCTCGATGAGATCCTCGACCGAGGAGATGTCGGCCATCCCGGCGAGCGTGCGGGCTTCGAACAGGTTGGGGGTGACCACCGTGGCCAACGGCAGGATCTGTCGGCGCAGCGCGGTGTCGGTGTCGAGCGCAGCTCCCGGCTCCTGCCCCTTGCAGATCAGGACGGGGTCGACGACGATGTGTCGCCAGCTCTGGGCGGCCAGCGCCTCGGCCACCACGTCGATGGTCGCCGGGGTGCCCAGCATGCCGATCTTGACGACATCGAGGTCGTAGGCCGACGTGGCCGCCTCGATCTGGTCGGCGATCACCTGTGGTTCGACGGGGACGAATCGGTGCGTCCAGTTCGCCTTCGGGTCGAAGGACACGATGCACGTGATGGTGCCGACGCCGAAAGTGCCGAGCTGTTGAAAGGTGCGCAGGTCCGCTTGCAGTCCGGCACCGCCGGTTGCCTCGGATCCGGCGATGACATAGGCGAGATCTACCACGCTATGAGGCTACGGTGCTGTTCGGGCCTCGAGGAATTCGCCCACCTGATGCTCGACGACATCGCCGTACTATTGCGTCGCTCCACATCGACGCCGTACACCCTCGCCGGCGGCAAGGAGCAGCTCGTTCAGACGGCGGCGGTCCATCTTTCCCTCCGCGCGACCACCGACGTCGATGCTCAGGTGGCCGACGTGCAGGGCGTACGCACAGATCATCGCGGCCGGTGTCGCCGACGGTGAATTCCCCGACGTCCACGCCTCGTTCGCTGCCGACCCGGCCGCTACCACGATGGTGCGAATCCAACAGCGCACCGTCCGAGCCAGCACCGGACTCGACGACGCCAGCGCCTATCGCGACTCGGCGGGCTCCTCACCACCGGATTGAACGCGTGAGATGCTAAGACAACTGCGGCGACGCGACGCGCGGCATCTGCGCAGACCCGTGCACCGCGGCCATCCGCATGTATCGGAACACCGCCTCAGCTCGGTTCGACGCCTTCAACTTCCGCAGGATGTGCTTGACGTGCGTCTTCACAGTGCCCTCAGAAATCACGAGATGGGTCGCGATGGCGCCGTTGCTCATCCCTTCGGCCATCAGCGAGACAACCTCGATCTCACGACGCGACAACACGGTCTCGATGCTCGAATTCGCTGCCAACGAGGCCGCCACCGCCGGGGACTGCCGCACCTCGGAAGTTCCACGCGGGCTGCCCAATGTCGTACGAGCCGAACACAGATCATCAGCGGCAGAGGCGATATCCCTTGCCATCCGCTGGATCTCGTCACGCGCCCCGCGAAGCCGTTCGCTCAGCGCGGTCCGCTGAAAGGCGTAGCCGAACCCTTCGGCGAACATCCACAGTACGGCGAGATCGTCCTCATCAACATGCCTGCGACTGCTGTAACAGTCGGCATGGAGCATCCCGATGATGCGGCCATCGGGCATGATTGGCGCGGCGACATAGGACCGCGACAGCGACGCCCGCCCGATGGCGACGTTCACGCGCGGGTCATGCTGCACATCACGCACCAACACCGGTGCGCGGCGGCGCATGATCTCGCTCTCGACAAGGGGGTGGTCGATGTGCGTCGGGTTTTCCCGGCCAGCCTTCGCGATCTCCTCCGCCCATTCTGGATCGGCTCGCACGTGCACGTTCTCGACCCACCAGATGGACTCCTCGACGCGGGACACGATCACCCGGTCAAAGCCACACTTGACCAGTTCCGCCGGTGCCTGCTCCAGCATCTGCTCAACCGAATCCACACCATGCAACCGGGATAACGCATTTCGCGTCGCCGCATAGCGGTCGTTTCGCTGCGCGGCGCGCACTTGCGCCAGTTCGATACGCAACTGGGCGCGTTCGGTCAGCATCGCGATCTGGCGAGTCACCGCCGATGCGAGCACAGCGATATGACTCGACCCGGACAGCGCGCTGAGTTGTTCACGGGCCGCATCCAAAGCGGTTTCGATCGTGGTGAAGTCGCGCTCGCCGGGGTCGATGTCGATGCCATCGACCCCGGGCAGGCGCGCCACCTCGTGCAGTGCCGCGGCGATCTCCGCCCGCAGGACGGGATCGCGCAGCGGGTCTCCCACGATCGACCAATCATCCGCGTTCGGCGTGGGAGCGGGTTCAACCTGCGCCTGCCGACTGGAGCGCGGACCTCCCGGAGTCCAGGAGCCGGCGAACCCGGCGGCCTCAAGAGTGGCGGTAGTCACATCAACGGACGCTATAGAGATGGGTTCCGCGCGCCTATGGAAGCCGGTTCCAAATCTCTCCGAGTGAACTGGAAGCTGCTTCCAGACGGCTAGCAGATATCCAGATCAGACCGCCCGGCGCCGGCCAGACCGCCCGGGCTGAGCTTCGCGCTGACCTCAGCAAGCCTCAGCGCGACCTCGAGCTCAAGCCTGCGCTCCGCCAGCGGGTGCGCCAACAGGTCTTTTGCCTGTTGGACGCGGTACATCACGGTGTTCTGATGGACACCGAGCCGTTCGGCCGTCCTGCTCCAACTCATGTTCTCTTCGAAATAGGCCACCAACGTGGAGCGCAGTCTGCGGCTGCGTTCGGTGTCCGAGCTGAGTTCACCCAGCTCATCCCTGACGAACTGGCCGGCGGCCGACAACTCTTGGGTCAGGAGTGCGACCAGAGCCACTTCTCGGTGGTGGATCACCGTTCCCGCCGGACGGGAGAAGACCGAGGCCATTCGGCGTGCATCTTTGGCTTGCCGGTGTGATGTGGCGAACCCGTCGACCCCCTGGCTGAGCCCACCGACCGACGCTGACAACGAGCCGTCGATCGACAACGCCACATCCGGCCGGTCGTTCAGGGTGGGGCCGCTTGTCCAGGCCCATACCATCGAAGCACCGGCCGGCACGACCAACAGCTCCATTCCTTTGAGTTGATGAGCCAACTGACCGGCCGCACTCTTCAACGCCTGCAACGGCGGATGATCCGAGTTGTGCGGGTCACTCCACACCAGCATGGCCACGTGGGGCCGGTCGAGGTTGTAGCCCAAAGCAGCGCTGGTGGCGTGCAGGTCAATTGGACGGCCGGACAAGACTGCCAGGACCAGCTCGGCGCGCACAGAGTCCGCGCCGCGAACCCACAGTTCGCGCTCACGCTTCACTGCAGCCACCTATTTCGACAGTGCAAGCAGAATTTCGGCAGTGGCGGCCACGTGCTGTTCCATCGCGGTCCGTGCCGCGGTCTCGTCCTGCGCGATGATCGCCTCCATGATCTCGCGGTGCTGCTCATGAGAATGCTCAACCGAGGCTGGAACAACGGGGATCGCTGCGAGAATCTCAGCCAAACGCATTCGGACATCACCTACGACGCGGGCGATGGACTCTGTGTGTGTCATCTTCGCGATTGACAGGTGGAAGTTCAGGTCAGCGACGCGAAACTGATCCGGCTCCACTTGCCGGCAGCGTTCCCAACGATCCCGCAGTTCGATGATGTCGTCATCGGTTCGTCGGCGGGCGGCCAATGCCGCAGCGGATGACTCCAACGCCCAACGGAGGTCGAGTGCATCATTGAGGTCTTCACCCATCGCGGCGGCGAGCTTCTTGATGTCGGTCGAGATCTCGCCCCGGGCGAACTTGTCAGTGACGAAAGTGCCCCCGGAGCGGCCGCGACGCGTCTCGACGTAACCTACGTGCTCCAGCGTCCTGAGGGCTTCACGCAGCGTGGTGCGGCTGACCTGAAGACCTTCCGCGAGTTCACGCTCGGAGGGAAACCGCGATCCAGGCGGCAACACGCCGAGCTTGATCACATTGACGAGGCGACTGAAGGTTTCCTCAAACACGTTGGCGCTGGCGATGGGGCTCAACAACAGTGAAGCAACCGGCTGAGCACTATCGAACGTATCTACTGCACTTCTGTCAGCGGCTCTCGGCATGCGGCCCGCCCCTCCCCGAAGGAACCCGGCGTCATTCAATTGGTCTATGGAGGAATAATACTCCAATAGATGTCGGATGTGGTAAGTGCGCCGCGGGGGCAGGATGCGCCTTGTCTCGGGCGACTGATTTCTGACAACGGGCCATGACGGTGAGACACGAAAGACCTCCGAGTTCGGGGAGCTGTTCCTCGACAGTTCGCACTTCACTCGGAGGCCTTCATGTCCCTGGGCCACGCCGTACCTAACGTCCGCGGTCAGTGGGGGGAGCTTGTGAATCCCGCTGGATTGCAGGCCGAGGTGTGTGCCCGTCGGTGCGCGCGTTGATCAACCTCTGCCCTTCGCACCGGCGATCTCCGTATCACCGCAGTCACCGGCTTCCAGACGCAGCACCAGCCTTGGGAAACACTGTCCCGTCAGGGGATTCACTCCGATTCGGCTGGCTGTCGCCCGACCTGGACCTCATCCTTGGGTACTTCGTCTCCGCCGATCCCCGCATAGAGGTCTGGCTGGGCCTTTTTGAGCCAATAGCCGAATCCGATACCTATGACCAGCGCTGCACCGAGCGCCCAGGGCAGATAGTTTTGCCAACCGGTCTCGGTGCCCGTCAGAAGCGGGAAGTTGTTGAGTCCGAGGTAAACAGCGGCGGAGAGGCCGATGGCGCCGACGACAGGGCCAATCACCGTTGACCACAGTTTGGTCGGTTCACCGGAGCGGCGGAAGTACACGAATGCTGACACCGATGTCGCGGCCTGCAGTCCGACGATGCCGAGGGTGCCGACAGCGAGCATGCAACCGGCGAGTCCGAGGTAGGGGTCGCTGCCGGACACCGCCGCGACCGCGACCGCGCCCACAGTCAGCGCCGTGACAGTCAGGCTGCCGACCCATGGTGATTCGTGCTTGGGGTGCGACGAAGCGAATGCCCGGGGAAGCAGACCTTCGCGCCCGAGCGCGAAGAAGTAACGTGAAGCCGCGTTGTGGATCCCGAGAAGCGAAGCGAGCAGGCTCATGACCAGCAGGACCTGCATCAGGCTTGCTGCAGGTGCCGAAACAGTGTTGGCCACGATGTCGAAGATGAACGCAGCGGGGTCCTCGGCGGCTACCGCTTGCACATCCGCTCCGCTGTAGTAAGTGATGATGCACCAGGCGGTGAGAACGAAGAAACTGCCGGCCGACCCAATCGCCCAGTAGGTCGCCCGCGCGACGGTCCTCTTCGGATCGCGGCTCTCTTCGCCGAAGATGGCCGACGCTTCGTATCCAATGAACGAGTTGAACGCGAACAGGAACGCGATTCCGGGCGCCCCGCTGAATATCGCCGCAGGCGTGAACGGCTCGAACGAGAACATCGACAAGCCCTTGCTGGCAATGACGCCGATATTCATCGCCAGCAGCACCAGCACCTCGAGAATCAGCACCGCGCCCAACAGCCTCGCGTTTATCGAAATCTCCCGATATCCGAGGAACGCGGTGATTCCGAGCGCCAGTCCACTCCACACGTACCAGGGCCAATCGATGCCGAACTGGTTCTCGATAATGCTTTCGGCCAACACGCCCAACAGGGCCGCCACACCGACCGTGACGGCCGTGTAGGAAACCAGCGCGACGTATCCGGAGCCAACGCCCAACGGCCGCCCGATCCCTTTCGCAATGTAGGCGTAGAAGGCACCTGCGTTGGTGACCTTGCGGCTCATCGCGGCGTATCCGGCTGCAAAGCAGAACAGCGCCAGCACGGCGTAGAGGTACGTTCCCGGCGCCCCGTTGCCGTTGCCCAGGGACACGGCGTAAGGCAGTGCACCCACGATCGCGCCCAAGGGCGCCGCGGCGGCGATGATGAGAAACACGATGTCGACGGTGCGCAACTGATTGCGACCGAGATGTGGCCTACCCATGCCCGTTTGGGTCATGTTGAGCCCCTCCTCTATGAGTAGCTTTATTGGATTATGGTTTGTCAATACTCCATTTAAACCCGCGCTGTGTCAATGGCCACATCACAGGAAGTTGGCCGGTCTCGGTCACAGACCGCGGCGCGTGCACCGACTCTCCGGCCATGCGGCACAACATGTCCCGCCCCGGCGGCAGCAGATGTCCCACTCCGCCATGGCCATGCCCCCACGACCGCGGCGTCGACTCCCGCTCCAGCGGGTTGGAGACCTGGGTGTTGCACATGTCGGTGAAACGGGCGCTGCTCTCCTCGGTGGTCAATCCACGGGCGCACAGCGAACGCTCAACCGCGTCGACGTCGGTCTGGCGACGCCGACGTCTCCTGACCATGTGCGGTTCGCAGGCTCCAAGCCATCTCACAGCACCGCGACCGACACCTGCCCGCACACGTTGGCAAGCACGGTATTGGATCGGGTTCCGTTGTGGGAGTTCATGCTTCTTCCCTGGGCAAGGGTGTGGAGATCGCTGTGGCTGATCAGGTTGGCGCGTAGAACCCACTGAAGGCTTCGACCGCGGCGGACTCGTCGAATCGAGACCCGTTGTCACGCAGGGCACATCCGTCCAACCCTGACCAGTCAGCAGCCCGTATTGAAGAAGACGTTCTTGACCTCCGAATACGCCTCAAGCGCATCGGGGCCCAGCTCGCGTCCGATTCCCGACTGCTTGAAACCACCAAAGGGAGTAGTGATTCTCACCGAACTGTAGGAGTTGACCGCGAGGGCACCTGCCTGCATTCCTCGGGCGACCCGCAGAGACCGCTTCGCATCGGAGGTCCAGACTGATCCTGCAAGACCATAGATCGTCCGATTCGCACGCTCGAGCGCCTCTTCTTCGCTGTCGAATGCGAATACAGAGACGACGGGACCGAAGATCTCCTCGCGAGCGGCGCGATCGTCGTCATCAATCGGATGCAACACCGTCGGGGGGAACCAGAACCCTGGGCCTGACGGGGCGTTACCGCGAAAGAGCACCTCGGCCCCATCGACGTAACCCTCAACTCGCTCCAACTGAACCGCCGAAACCAAGGGACCCATTTGAGTTTGCTCATCGAGTGGGTTGCCCACCACGATCTCATCCACAACCGATTCGAGTGCGCCGAGAAAGCGATCCAGGACGCTTCGCTCGACGAAGACCCGAGACCGCGCACAACAGTCCTGTCCGGAGTTGCCGAACACCCCCCCGGAAAGCCCGCGCGCGGCGGCCTCGAGGTCCGCGTCCTCGAACACGATGGCCGCGGACTTACCGCCCAATTCCAGCGTGACACGTTTGATGTTCTCGGCAGCGCGTCTGGCGATGTCCTTGCCGACCGCGGTCGATCCGGTGAAGGCAATCTTTCCCACGTCGGGGTGGTCGACGAGTTGGCGACCGATGGTGTTTCCAGTTCCGATCACCACATTGAGCAGATCGTCGGGCAGTCCGGCCTCGGCAGCAATGCGACCGAGTTCGAGCGCCGTAAGCGGCGTCAGCTCAGACGGTTTCAGGACAACAGCGTTACCAGCGGCTAGGGCGGGCGCGACTTTCCAGCTCGCGATCGACAACGGGAAATTCCACGGAGTGATCAGCCCGACTACACCGATAGGCTCGCGGAAGGTCATATCGACGCCGCCGGCCACCGGAATTGTCTGTCCGAGAAGACGTTCGGGACCTGCCGAATAATAGCGGAAGGTCGCTGCGGCACCGGCGACGGCGCCTCGCGCATCCACGATCGGCATACCGACATTGCGGCTCTCAAGTTGCGCCAGGTCCTCGAGGTTGGCCTCGAGACCTGACGCAATCGCAAGAAGCACCTTGGCGCGGTAGGCCGGCGACTCATCTGCCCACCGACGCTGAGCCGCGGCCGCCCGAACGATCGTGGCCTCGAGCTCATCACCGGTCGTGCCTTCCAGAGTCTGAAAGACCGTCCCGGTCGCCGGCTCGATCAGGTCGAATGTCATGCTGTTTGCCTCCTTCTAGTGATGTGTGACGCCGCGTCGACGAAGTCGGTGAACGCGTGCTCCAGCTCAGAGGCCTCGGGATGCCACTGCACGCCAAGCGCGTACTGCCGCGAGGGCCATTCGAGTGCCTCGGGCAGCCCGTCAGGAACGGATCGGGCGGACACGACCGCGCCCTCGCCGAGCTTGTCGACCCCCTGATGGTGATGAGAGTTGATGGTCTGACGTCCGCCACCGGCCAGCTTCGCCGCATGAGTGCCGCTCTGTACCTCGATGTCGTGGAACGTGGCGTCATCCAAGCGTCCCGGACTCGGTCTGTGCTCGTCGAATCCAGCATCGAGCAGGTGCTGGTGGAGGGTGCCTCCGGTCGCAACGTTCAGGATCTGCATGCCGCGACAGATGCCCAGCACTGGGATATCGGCCTCCAGCGCCGCTTTCGCCAACGACAGCTCGAAGGCGTCGCGTTGCGGGACGGTGGTCTCGGTGCGGTCAGTCCGAAGTGCGCCGTACGAAGCAGGATCGAGGTCGACTCCCCCGATGAGGAGCAGGCCGTCGATTCGGCTGAGGATGAGCTCGGGCGCCTCCGCCGAAAGCGCGCCGGGGATGAGCCCGATTGCCACGCCCCCAGCCCGTTCGATCTTGTTCAGATACGTCGACGAGACAATCGCCGCCGGTTGGTCCCAAAAGCCCCAACGCGCACGCTCGAACGCTGCACAGATTCCGATGATGGGTGTCATCGTCTCGCTTCCCTTCGCTGTCGCCACAGTGCCTGGATTGGTGAATCCAGCGCCTCGCAGCCGAAATCAGTACCGAGCCAGCTCATCTGCCAACCATGGAACGGCGTCCTGCGGTGCCCCGGTGCGCACCCGCGACCCGCACAGCGTGCTCGAGTCACGGCCGTATCACGCGGTGGTTCGGGTGGAGATCGCCTGTCTGTACAAGGCCCCCGCTCTATAAGACGAACGCACGAGGGGCCCGGACATCACGCCCAGGAAGCCGATCGCATAGGCCTCATCCTTGAGTTCGCCGAACTCCTCTGGTTTCACCCACCGCTCGACGGGGTGATGCCGTGCGGTGGGGCGAAGGTACTGGGTGATGGTCAGAAGATCGCAGCCGGCTTCGTGAAGATCACGCATCGCACTCGACACTTCATCACGAGTCTCACCCATGCCCAGGATCAGATTGGATTTGGTGACGAGTCCATGATTTCGCGCCCGCGCCAGCACCTCGAGCGATCGGTCGTAGCGAAACGCCGGGCGGATGCGTCTGAAGATTCGGGGCACTGTCTCGACATTGTGTGCGAGGACTTCCGGGCGTGATTCGAAGACCTGCTCAAGCAGGTCCGCCGTCCCATTGAAGTCCGGAATGAGGTTCTCCACACCGATACCCGGGTTGAGCGCATGAATCTGGCGGACCGTCTCCGCGTACAGCCATGCCCCACCGTCCGGAAGGTCATCGCGGGCAACACCGGTGATGGTTGCGTAGCGCAGTCCCATCGTTCTGATGCTCTCGGCCACCCGGCGCGGCTCATCCAGATCGATGGGAGCTGGTTTGCCCGTGTCGATCTGGCAGAAGTCGCATCGTCGGGTGCACCGTTCGCCCCCGATGAGAAACGTCGCCTCCCGATCTTCCCAGCACTCAAAGATGTTTGGACACGCCGCCTCTTGACAGACGGTGTGGAGACCCTCCCGTTTCACCAGACCGATCAACCCGTTGTACTCGGGGCCCATCCGCGCTGTCGTCCTGATCCACTTCGGCTTCTTCTCGATCGGCGTCTCAGCGTTTGTAGCCTCGATTCGGAGTAACCGACGCCCCTCGGGAAGGGCGGTCATGTCAGATACTCCAGGTGCGATTCGAAGTCGGCGCGTTCAAGTCGATCCTTCACCCATCCCAGGTACCGGGCTGCGTCAGCACCGTCGATGACTCTGTGGTCATAGCTGAGCGCCAGATACACCGTCGACCTGATCGCGATCTCTCGACTGCCATCAGCACACCTGACCACCGCGGCACGCTCGACGACTGCGCCGGTGCCGAGGATGGCCGACTGCGGACTGTTGACGATGGGAGTATCGAAAAGCGAGCCGCGACTTCCAGTGTTCGTGATCGTGAATGTCCCACCCGACATCTCGTCGATTGAGATCGTGCCCGTCCGTGCACGCTCTGCGACGTCAGCGATCGCGCGCGCCAGCTCGGGCACCGACAGGGACGCTGCGTTCTTGATCACCGGGACCAGCAGACCGCGGTCAGTGTCAACGGCAATGCCAAGAGATTCGGCATCGGGGTAGGTGACGGTGCCTGAATCCAGGTCGAGGATCGAGTTGACCTGTGGGAACACCTGCAGCGCTTCGACCGCCGCTGACGCGAAGAAGGGCAGGAACGACAACTTCAGCTGCTCGCGCTGCGCGAACTCGGCTTTGTACTTGTCTCGCAGGCGCGCGATCTCGGTGACATCCACCTCCACGACGGAAGTGAGCTGCGCCGTTGACTGGAGCGATTCATGCATCCGCTTCGCGATTGTCTTACGCAGCCGGGTCAGTTTCACAGTCGTTCCGCGAAGCGGTGACGGAGTGGAGGCGGGGCTGCTGCCTGGCGCGGTGAGAGGTGTGCTGTCGGTACTCATGGATTCTCCGTTGCGGACTTAGGCGTGGGTATGGAGGGGCATTCCGGCGATCGCCATGAGGGCCTCGCCAAGCGACTCATTCTGAGTGGGATGGGCGTGGACGAGGTGGGCGACATCTTCGGGGAGGACATTCAGGTTCACCAGAAGCGACGCCTCGCCCACCTGCTCGCCCAACCGTGACCCGATCATGTGCACGCCGACGATCGGGCCGTCCTTCTTACGGACCAGCTTCACCATTCCCGCTGTCCGCAGGATCTGACTCTTACCGTTGCCGCCGAGGTTGTACTCGATCGTCTCGATCGGTCCGTATCTTTCGGCCGCTTGATTCTCGGTGAGCCCGACGGAGGCGAGTTCGGGCTCGCAGTATGTGACGCGCGGAATGGACGAGTCGACGACAGGCTCGGGTGCCAAACCTGCAATCTCCTCGGCCACAAAGATTCCATGGGCGAAACCGCGGTGCGCCAGCTGGAGACCGGGGACCAAGTCGCCCACTGCGAAAATGCCTGGGACACTCGTCGCGAGTCGTTCATCGGTGCGCACCCATCCGCGGTCCAGCACGACGCCGCACTCCTCGAGGCCCAACCCCGCCGAGGCAGGCACTCGTCCGACTGCAATCAGGACGAGGTCGGTGTGAATGGATTCTCCGTCGCTCAGCGAAACTGCCACCCCATCATCGGTGTGCTCGATGCCCGAGCACCGAACGCCGGTCTTGAACGCGATCTTTCGTTTCCGGAAGGCACGTTCCAGTCCCTTGGACAACATGGGGTCTTCCAAGGGAACGAGTGTGGGCATCGCCTCGATGATCGTGACGTCGGATCCGAACGACTTCCAGATCGACGCGAACTCAACCCCGATCACGCTTCCACCGATGATGACCACACGCTCAGGAACATCGGTCAGGGACAACGCTTCTTCGCTGGTGATCACCCGGGGACCAAGGCTCAGCCCGGCCGGCACGTTGGCGCGTGAACCCGTTGCAAGCACAATGTTGTCTGCAGTGACGCGGGTTTCATCGACCTCGACCACGCCTCGGGATACGAGTCTGCCTGCACCCTGCACAAGGGTGATGTTGGGCGATGCGGTCACCAGCCCCTGCAGGCCGGCGTGGAGCCGATTGACCACTCCATCCTTGAATGCGTGCAGACCTTCGGCGTCGACACCCTCGAATGAACTCTTGATGCCGAAGAGGTGCGATTGCCGGGCCGATTCTGCGATCTCCGCCGCATGGACGAACGCCTTGGTCGGAATGCAGCCTGAATGCAGGCACGTGCCACCCAGTCTGTCCCTCTCCACCAGAGCAACTCGCAGATTGAGCTGGGATGCGCGCAGGGCAGTTGCGTATCCACCGCTGCCCCCGCCCAGGACGGCGATATCGTAATCAGACATGTTCGCTTCCGAGGAAGAGTTCGTTCCCCACGGGAAACTCGATGAATTCGACCGTCGCTCCGTCGGGATCGCGCACGTACATTGCCCGCGCTCCATCCCAGTCGCCACCGCGAAGGGTCACCGGCGGCGCAACCACGGTTCCATCACTTTTCGTGACGGCGTCGTGAATGGCATCAATGTCCCGCACACTCAATGCGAAATGCATACAACCGGGATCGCTGGTCCTCTGCTCGAGCCTCCTACCATGAGGCGAGACGTATTCGAAGAGTTCCAGGAACCGGAAACCCTCGATCCCGAGCTCGGCCCAGCGAAGCTCAAGATCTGGGAAGCCGGTGATGGCAGCCAGTTCCGGGCTTCGTTTAGTTCCAGATCCCAGTACGGTCAGCCCAACAACGTCACGATAGAAGCGCACCGACCGGTCGATGTCGCCAGTGGTGACCGAGACGTGGTTCAGTTGACGAACCGGCGGATTGCTCAATTCTCCGGGCATGTTCTCATCCTTTGAAACTTCGCAGTGACAGATGCAGCAGGTCCAGAGCCACAGTTGCGGCAAAGCTGTTCCGCATCATTGATGTTCTGAGTGACGTTCCCGAACCGATTCCCGTACAACGCCTATGCCCATTGGAAGTAGCGTCGGCGTTCGATGTCGGACACCTCGCGCTCATAGACGCTGAGTTCATGCTCCGCGGCGACTGCGATGTGCTCGACGACCTTGCTCCCGAACGCCGCATGTGCCACCTCACTGTCTCGGAACATCGGCAGCGCATCGCGGAGTGTGATGGGGAGCCGCTCCCCTGGCGTGTGCACCGATGTCATCGCCGGCTCCCCGATCGGGTCCGTGCCGTTCTCGATTCCATGCAGGCCGGAGGCGATCATCGCCGCCATCGCGAGGTAGAAGTTTGCGTCTGCGCCTGGGATTCGATTCTCGATGTGAGCCGAGGACCCGCTCGAGCAGAGTCGGAACGGGACCGTCCGAACATCGATGCCCCAGGCCAATGTGCTCGGTCCAAACGTGGCGGCGTCCAGACGTTTGTAGGAGTTGACCCCCGGACAGTAGAGCGGCATCATGCCAGGGGCGTTGGCCATCATTCCGCCGAGCCAATGACGCCCCGTGCTGCTCAACCCGCCGGGGTAGTCGGAGTCACTGTCGCACAGAAGGTTCCGTTGGAGCTCCAGATCCCACAGACTCGAATGCATATGGCCCGAGGATCCGGAGTCCTGCCGGGAGTATCGAGCCATGAACGTTGCGGACAGGCCCGCCTCCTGGGCCATACCCTTCACAATGGTCTTGAACAGGGTGATGCGATCTGCGGCGGCCATCGCGTCGGAGTAGGTCAGGGTGATTTCGTGCTGCCCCTTGCCCCATTCGTGTTTCACCGCGTCCACCGGAATGCCGCTGGCGATCAAAGCCCGCCGGACATCGCCGAGGAAGATCTCGTCGATATCCGACTGCATCACGTTGTAATCGGCCATCATCTCGTCGCTGCGGACGAGATTCGCCCAGTTCTTGGCGGCGGCAGATTCGTACTCTTCTCGGAACAGCAAGAACTCGGTCTCTGCCGCTGCCATCATCGCAAGGCC
Organism: Mycobacterium sp. ACS4331; assembly: GCF_001667265.1. Lineage (GTDB taxonomy): Bacteria > Actinomycetota > Actinomycetes > Mycobacteriales > Mycobacteriaceae > Mycobacterium. Next base: position 233,670 of record NZ_LZHW01000087.1, read on the forward strand.
CGCCTCGGCCAGCCTGTCGATCTGATTCTTCAGGATCTGCCGAGGCAGGTATTCAACCCTGTCTCCATTGGCCCACTTGGCGTCACACAGGACCACTGCGGTGCGAGGCTTGTGGCCGTAGAACCGCAGGGTTTTCAGGTCAGGCACCATGGTCATGTCATTCCATGCGTTCTGGCTTCCGATCTCCGGGAAGCCTTCGCCGAATGCGTATTCGTTGTCGTAGGTCAGCATTGACGACGGTACGTGAATTCCACCCATCGACCGTTCGAGAAAGTAGTCGGCAGGGAGCCGCTTTCCGAAAAGCTTTCCTTGGATGTCCGCGCTTGCAACAACGATGGAGTCGACAGTGCCTGCGGCGACACTCTCCCTGAAGTCATCGAGCGTGAGCATCTGCGCCGGCCAAGGGGCTCCTGATTTTGTGGTCATGCTTTCAATCTCCTGTAGTTTCAGCGCAATTCACCGTGGCCGGCGCAGTTACTCAATGGAATCTCTGAATATGCCCCGGACCACCAGTGGCCAAGGAGGCCCTCCGCCTACAGCGGCTGGTAGTCCAGTGGCGGAGGACATCACTCGGTGCGGATGTAGATCACCGTTTCTGCGACCTGTACGTCATCGCCCTCTTCGACACACAGCTCGTCGACGGTGCCCTCGTACGGCGATTCCAAATTGGTTTCGACCTTGTCGGTCTCGATCACTGCGATGTCATCGCCGACGCCGATGGAGTCACCGACTTGCACCAGCCACTCGGTGAGGGTCCCTTCCGTCATGTTCATCCCCCATTTCGGGAGGATCACCGGAATGCGTTCAGACATTGAGCACCTCCACTACTGCTTCTTCGATTTGATCTTCGGACGGGATGACTTCCTTTTCGAGCATCGGAGCGTAGGGAATGGGAACATTCGCCACTGCGAGTCGTCGAACGGGTGCACGGAGGTCGGAGAAGCAGGTTTCCTGCACGATCGCGGCAACCTCAGAGGCCACCGAGCACAGCATTCTCGCCTCGTCGACGACCACCACACGGCCGGTCTTGCGGGCCGAGGCGATGATGTCTTCCGTGGGCAAGGGCGAGAGGCTGCACAGGTCCACCACCTCGACCCCGATTCCCTTGTCAGTGAATCGGTGTGCGACTGCGCGCGCACGTGACGCCATCAGACCACTCGCGACGACCGTGACGTCGGCGCCCAGGGTGAGTACGTCGGCGTGTCCAACTGCCAGTTCGGGACCGACCTCACCGCGTGCCCCACCCAATGAAGGATGATGGAGGACGAGGAAGGGATCCTCCGACCGCAGCGCCGCTCGCGTCAGCCAGTACGCCTGATGCGGCGTGCTCGGGAAGACGATCCTGAGTCCGGTCGCGTTCATAAACATCGGATAGGGTGACTCCGAGTGCTGAGCGGCGTTGGAGCCGGCGACACCGGAGGCGGCGATGACCGTAATCGGCACCGACGCTTGTCCGCCGGTCATGTACCGCATGCGTCCCGCCTGGTTCACCAACTGATCGAACGCGACGTAGGTGAAGCTGGAGTACATCAGGTCGACGATCGGGCGCATACCCGCCAATGCGGCCCCCACCGCGCCGCCGACCATGGTCGCCTCCGAGATGGGGGTGTTGACAATGCGTTCCGGCCCGAACTCCTCGAAAAGGCCTTTGGTCGGCACATTGACGCCGATCCGCACGTCCTCGCCCCAGAGCACATAATTGTCGTCGGTGCGCATCTCAGCGGCGATCGCCGCAGAGATGGCCTGGGTGAGGCGGACCTTTTTGCCGGCGTCGATCAGGCGCTGAATCTTGTTATGTTCCACGGTAGTCATCAGGCGTACACATCCTCGTAGGCGCTCTCCAGGGACGGCAGGGGGCTGTTCTTCGCGAAGGTGATCGCCTCTTCGATCAGCGCGACCTCTTCCCGCCAGATCTCGTCGACGTTGCCGATGTCGATGCCTGCGGCTGTGCACCGTTCGACCAGCCGCGTAATGGGGTCGGGCACTTCCGGGACAACTCGATAAACTCCCGCATACGACTCCTCGCCCTCATGGTGGGGACTCCAACGATTTGTCATGCACTCGATGAACGACGGCCCGCCTCCGGTCCTGGCGCGGTTCACCGCCTCATCGAAAGCAGCTGCCACTGCCACGATGTCGTCACCATCGACCCGGACACCGGGTATTCCGTAGCCGGCCGCACGCGTGTAGACACCTGGTCCCGAGACGACGTCTTCGGACGGTGTGAACTCTGAGTACTGGTTGTTCTCGCAGAGGAAGATCACGGGGGTCTTCCAGAGCCCCGCCAGGTTGAGCGACTCATGCAGCACACCCTGGTTCGCCGCGCCGTCTCCGAACGCGGCGACGGCAACGTCGCCCTGTCCTCGGTGCGCTGCCGCCACTCCCAAGCCGAAGGCGATCGGAATCCCCGCTCCGACAATGCCGTTGGCTCCCGCGATTCCACTCTCGGGACACGCGACATGCATCGATCCGCCCTTGCCGCGACAGTAGCCATCGATGCGGCCCAAGATCTCGGCCAGCATCAATCGGGGGTCCAGGCCGCGGGCGATCATATGGCCGTGGCCTCGATGCGTCACGGTCATCTGGTCACCGGGGCGAAGGCTTGCCGCCGCACCAACGGCGACTGCTTCCTGCCCTGTCGAGAGGTGCACCGCCCCAAGGAGTTCGCCGCGCTTGAACAGAACTCCGAGCGCACCTTCGAACTCACGGATTCGGATCATCAGACGGAGCCACTCCACTGCCTTCGCAGGATCGACGTCGATTGCCACTTGGTGTTCACCTACCTTCGCTTTGGTTATTGGTATGAGGATAGCCCATTATGTGATGTGAGACAAGGCTCCCGTACGTTTGCGATCAGGCACACAAAGGTGGCTGGCCAGGGGCACGGGGCCTACAAGAAGTGGTGCGCAGGACCGGACTGCCGGCCTGATGCCGTCGCTCGCAGTTCCCACCGCCTCCGAGGAGACGGTCGGCACAATAGGCCGCACGCAATGATTCGGTCTGGCACCCCGGGCGCCGGTTTCGCTGCGGAACACAACATTTCGCAGGTTCGGCAGGTTGCCCGTGGGGCGATGCGCTCGGGACTGAGAGCCCTGGAGTCGGCGGGCATGCCGAGTGGACACTCGGCCGCTCCGATGACACCTGCACTACCGAGCGCGCTCTCTCACCGACCGTAGAGACTGCCACCCTCGACGCGTCGGTTCCGATCCGGCTAGTGGCCGCCGCCACTCACCGTCAACAACTCGCCTGTCACTCCGCTCGCCAGCGGCGAGGCAAGGTAGACGAAGGTGTTCGCCACTTCTTCTGGTGTAATCAAGCGCCCCAACGGAATCGACTCGATCATGCCCTTCCTGGCATCGTCGACACTGCGCCCCGTGGACGCCGCTTTGTCAGAGGTGAATGGGTCCAGCATCGCGGTGTCAACAAATCCCGGCGCCACCGCACATACCCGAATTCCCTCCCCGGCGACTTCGTTGGAGAGTGACTCCACGAGTCCAACCACGGCGAATTTCGAAGCGGAGTAGGCGGCCAGGTTGGTCACCCCCTGCTTGCCCGCAAGCGACGATGTCGCCAGGAGCACGCCTCCTCCGGCCGCCCTCAGATGGGGAACAGCATGATGAAAGACGCTGTACACACCCCCGACGTTGATCTGCAGGACTCGTTGGAACTGCTCAACGGGCGTCTGATCCACTCGGCCTGAGGTGAGTACACCGGCATTGGCAACCACCAGATCCACCCCGCCGAATCGGCGAGCGGCCTCATCGAGCGCCTCACTGACGGCGCCGTCGGCTGTCACGTCCAACTGCGTACCGTACGCATCAAAGCCACGAGACCGCAGTTCGTCCGCCTGCCTCTCGGCTCCCTCGCCGTCCAGATCATTGAGGGCCACCTTCGCGCCCTCCTCGGCCAGCCGCCGTGCGGTGGCTGCCCCAATGCCTCGCGCCGCCCCCGTGATGAATGCCCGCCGCCCAGTGAGAAGACCGCCCATGCTGCACCTTTCCTGCTGCCTTAGTTCATAGTTCGCGTGCCCAACAGGGCATCTGCCTTGGGTGGACCTGTCGCGAGTGGCCGGGGATGCTGGTCGGCCAGCCCTGTCAACGAGGAGAATCTGTCGCGTCCCATCTCACCGATGCCGTCGGTGCCGTTGCATCGAATGGCCAGCAAGGCTTCGATCAGCGCACCGCTACGCTCGAAGTGGTGGACCCAGCTGCGACGCGCAGGTGCGATGTCGGGTCCGAGAGATTGGGTACAGGCACATGGGAGTGTGCCGCTCAGGCGCCATGGTCAACCGCCCTAGGATCTGCCGCATAATGGGCTATGGTGTGCCACTAGACCTTTTTAACAGCGGGATGTGGCGGTGTCAATACTCGTAATCGAACTGACCCGGGCTGATCGCATTGACCCGAACGCCGGCGGAAGCAGTTCCCGAACACGGTCTTGAAGCCGGTGATCGGCGCGACTCTTCCCCTCGCTCGAATGGGCGAGACTCACGAACTCCGGAGAACAGACGGTCGTACGCGCTGCGCGACAGGGTCGCGATCGACGTGGCGGGCGAAACCGACGCGCTTCCTCAGTCGGTTTGATCGGCAGCCGCCAGGGCCGCGCTGTACTCCGTGATGTCGATCTCCTCGGCCGCAACGACCTTGGTGCCGTTGTAGACGTCGCGATCGATCTCATCGTCGGCGTTGGCGACAAGCATCGCCACGAAGGTGTCCCCATTGACATTGAGGAATGTGCGGAAGATGCCGGTGAACCAGTCGACGGCGATCAACAACCCCACCGCCTCGAACGGCAGACCCAGTGACGTGGCGAGGAACATCGCCACCACCGGGAAGCCGCCGGGGACGGTGATGGTCCCCATGTTGAGCAAGATCGCCAACCCCATGCCGAGAGCGATCTGGCCGAAGCTCAGCTGGATGTCGCCGGCCTGCGCCAGGAACATCACGACGATCATGTAGTTGAGCACGGCCCCGTAGGAACCCATGGTCAACCCGAGCGACAGCGTGAAGTTCGCGACCTTCTGGCTCACTCCCACCTTCTCGACGGTGTTCTTGAGGACCGTCGGGAAGGTGACCGCCGAGCTCGTCGTCGTCACCGCGATCACCGTCTGTTCGGCCAGCTTGCTCGGGAGCTTCCACGGGTTCAACCGGGTGCGCACGGTCACGACCACCACGAACAGGGTGAAGAGGATCAGTACACCGAGCAGGGTGGTGCCCAGGTATTTCAGCGCGGTCGTCACCACCGAGAAGCCGACGTCGCCGGCCATGTTGGCCAGCAGGCAGAAGACGCCGATCGGCGCGATGTACATCACCAGTCGGATCATCGTCAGCACGATCTGCTGGATCTGGTCGATGAACGAGAGCACCGTAGTGTCACCGGTTTTGGCGATGTGGGTCCGCAACGCGATGCCGAACAGCAGCGAGAAGACGATGATCGGGACCATCGTCGCCGTCGACATCGCGTCAAAGATGTTGGTGGAGACGAAGTTCAGCAGGGTCTCCTGCCAGCCCAGTGCCCTGCTCGCCGACTCCTCGAGGCTCGGATCGACCTGTTCGGTGTACACCATGCCGGCACCGGGGCGGAACACACTGCTGAGCAGCCAGGCCAGCAGGGCGGCGGCCAGCGAGAATCCGAGCATCCACTTGACGGTGCGCAGGGCGATCCGGCCCGTGCCCGCGCCGGTCATCGACCCGGTGGCCACGATCACCGAGGCCATGACCAGCGGCACGATCGACATCTGGATCAGGCGAATGAACATATCGCCGACGAACTTCAGATTGGCCGCCCACTCTCCGACGACCAAGCCGAAGACGATTCCGGCGATCGCGGCGACGCCTATCTGCAGAGCAGGGTGTCTCAGCGCTTTCATGCTCTGGAACCTAGGTGTGAGCCACTACGGCGGTGTGCCGCTCACGTGAAAGCCCCGTTACCGCAGATCTCTGGTTCCGCCCCGTTTCGTGGTTCCCGAAGCAGGGCACCCCCATCCCACGTTTCGCGGCCGCGCGCCACCTCCGTACCCGATGGATCGGTCAGTGTTTTCGCTTCGTCGGGCCTCTCAGAACCGCACGTGAAGGTCGTTGCTGACGAGTCTGCGCACTCCCCAGAAGTAGGTGAGCAGCGGCATGGTGCACCAGAGCACGTTGATGAGGACGAATTTCACCCACATCTCCACCGGCGACGACATGCTCTCCAGATTGTTGGCGATCTCGGTGCCGAAATAGACGGCAGGCAGGGTCACTTCGACGATCATGCCGGCCATGATCAACGACAGCTGGTTGCTGGTGAAACGCCTGCCGTTTCGGAAGAACTGGAACAGCGCGTAGGCCTCGAATATCCCGACGAACAGCGCGATCCATTCCATGCAGACGATGAGGGGGTCGCCAGTCAGGTAGCGCGCGTCACCACCGAGCAGGATGGGCGCCCACATGTACGTCCAGAGGGCCCCGTTCTCAACGCCCTCGACGATCTGATCGAAGAACAGCAGCCACGGGAGTTCCCAGATGAAGCGCGGGATCAGTGCGATGAAGACCCACACGATCACCATCGCCCCCAAACAGTCTGCCCGCGTCCAATCCCGGCGGTCTCCGACCCGGAGCCAGGGAAGCGCAAGCGCGGTCACGAAGCAGCCGACCACGACGACCACCATCACCGTCGACGCGACGGGCTGAGGAACCCCCGCACGGGTCTCGAGGTACCAGAACACCGGGTGGATCGCGAAGAAGAAGGCAAGCACTCCGAAGAGCGACTTCTGCAGTGAGGAGAATCCGCGGCGCTCAGGCGCCTCCCCTGCCCCGTCGTGCTTGATCGATGTCTCTGTCATGAGCACTGGCCTCCGAGGTTCTCGCCGACCGGACCGTCCGACCCGGCGACGGGCGGAAGTGCGTCTGCGTCGCAGTTGGCACCGAGCCCTCGTTTTATATCACGTGTGATGTTATAACGGTCGATAGTTTTTCACACGAAAAGTACGCCCGACGCGTGGGACACCGGCCACGCGCTCAGCATGTCGGCGGAGAGGTGCTGTCTCCCAGCACTGTTGGGACACCACTCGTGTACAGGAAACGTCGTCCTCACTTGTCAGCCCCCAACTGACGTGACAGTGCGCAACCCATTCCGGCATTTCCACGCCGCGCACGAATAGGATCGACGCGTGCGGCTCCTGTTCACGACCCCATTGACAGCGCACCGATGGCCCCGTCCCGGCGGGTCTTCGAAGCGCTCCCGCCGCCACATCGACATACCGCTGACGCCGGCCCGAGCCGCGAACCGATGACGGCCGATCACCCTCGCGGTTCCATGCCACGACGCAGCCGGCACAGAAGTCAGGAACGCGCCGACCGCACACGCGAACTGGTCATCGAGGAAACCATCAGATGTATCCGCGAGGAAGGCTTCTCCGCGGCCAGCACCCGACACATCATCGAACGCGCCGGCGTCAGCACCGGCGTCGTTCAGTACCACTTCGGCGACCGGGATGGTCTGCTCACCGCTGTCATCGACCACGCCGTCACCACCCTGGTCGCCTCGATCAACGAGCTCGCCGACGAAGTCGAAGGCATCAAGGACACCGAGGAGCGCATGCGTGCACTCACCGATGCCGCCTGGAGGGTCTTCCTCAACCCTGCCAGCCTCACCGCGATGGAGATACTGATCGCGACCCGATCACTGCGCTCCACGCTCGGCATGGAGCAACTCGCCAGCCTGCAACCAGGACTGGAACGCATCGCTTCACTCATCGGCACACCCTCACCCCACGCCGCCGCGATCACCGACCTTCTTTGGGCAGCACCCCTGGGTCTCATGGTCGGCCAAATGGTCAGTGACGCTCCCCTTCCAACGGACCCCCAACGTCACGCCATGGCACAGCTGATGATCGACCACCTGAGGGTCAACGCGACCGACGCCGCGAAGCGCCGCCGAAAGGCGCCCGGCCAACGCTGATCTGGGCTGTGGCGGTGGCCTGGGCCAACAACAACACCACTCATCGGGTTCCCGGGCAACGGCGCAGGCACGCGTCTCGGACAACGCTTGATGCGCAACAGCTTCTGTCGTTGATCGAGGCTGTCAGGGATCAGCTCGACGGGCCGCTTGCGCACCAGGGCCATGACGACTGCGCTCAGCGTCGCCCGTTCGACCTGCAGCATGCGCTGCCGGTCGCCCGCTGAGCCCCGACCTCGGCCTCTCTGCGACTTCAGCGCCGCTTCGCTCGCCGGGGTCTAGCGTGAGCGGAATGGGTTTGTTCAGTCACGAGGAGTTCCGGGACCCCGCCGACGGCGCGGGTGGCGGCGTCAGTGGGGTCGTTGAAAGAGTTCGGGCCGCTGAGGTGAGCGAGTACGGGGTGGACGAACCGGCGGTGGTGGGACCGGGGGCGCCGCCTGAGGATGGTTCGTGCGGCCAGTTCACTGTGCAGTTTCACGTGTCCACTTCAATGCTGGTCGGACTGAACCGTATCGCGAGAATGCGTGGGGTGAGCGTGCCGGAGTTATGCCGGCAGGTGATCGGTGTGTTTGTTGCCCAGCAGGAGGGCGAGCTGGGTGCATTGCTTGCCGCCGAGACGGAAGCCGCCGAGTACCGGCCGAGTCTGGGTGAGGCGTAGTCGCGTACGCAGGACCGGCGCGGCTCAGTTTCTTCCATCGCGGCCTTCGGCGGTGGGCTGCTCCTGCCAACACTGCCAGCGGGCCTTTGTCCACCACACCCGTGTCGCGGCCCTGTCGCGGCCATCCGAGCGGATCCCGTAGCCGCAGAGGGAAATGTTGAGCATTTCATGTCGCGTCTTGTGCGGAATGGCAGGCTTCTTCGCGAAAAACGCTGCCATTCCGCACATTTCGGACGGCGGGGCGGTGCGAGTCGCCGCCGCCGTTGGAAGTAACAGCTACTGCAGCGTCGTTACAGCTCGAATCCTCAGTGCGCCATGTTGGTGAACCGCGACAAATGCAGCTGATGCGCCACCGTCACCGTCTTCGTCGGGCCGGCACGGTGTTTGGCCACAATGAGGTCGGCCTCGCCGCCACGCGGATCGTCACGCTCGAACGCATCGGGGCGGTGCAGCAGGATCACCATGTCGGCATCCTGCTCGATGGCGCCGGACTCGCGTAGGTCCGACAGCATCGGCCGCTTGTCGGTGCGCTGCTCGGGACCACGGTTCAGCTGGCTCATCGCCACCACCGGCACATCGAGTTCCTTGGCCAGCAGCTTCATGTTTCGGGAGAACTCCGAAACCTCCTGCTGCCGGGACTCGACCTTCTTGCCTGAGGTCATCAGCTGCAGGTAGTCGATGACCACCAGACGCAGATCGGACTTCTGCTTCAAACGCCGTGCCTTGGCCCGGATCTCCATCATGGTCAGGTTGGGCGAATCGTCGATGTAGAGCGGCGCTTCGCTGATCTCACTCATCCGGCGCGCCAGGCGCGTCCAGTCGTCGTCGCTCATGCGGCCCGACCGCATGTCGGCGAGCTTGATCTTGGCCTCCGCCGACAGCAGGCGCATGACGATCTCGGTCTTGCTCATCTCGAGCGAGAAGATGATGCTGGGCAGCCTGTGCTTGATGGAGCAGGACCGCAGGAAATCCATTCCCAGCGTCGACTTGCCGACACCGGGCCGCGCCGCCACCACGATCATCTGGCCGCCGTGCAGGCCGTTGGTGAGTTCGTCGAGTTCGGTGAACCCGGTCGGCACACCCTTGGCGATGCCGCCGTTGGACGCGATCGCGTCGATCTCATCCATCGTGGGCTGCAGCATGTCCTCGAGCGGCACGAAGTCCTCGGACGTGCGTCCGTCGGTGACCTCGTAGAGCTCGGCCTGGGCCCGGTCCACCACCTCGGCCACATCGGCGCCCTCAGCACCCGCGTAGCCGTACTGCACGACCCGGGTGCCCGCTTCGACCAGACGGCGCAGCAGTGCCTTCTCGGCCACGATTCCGGCGTAGTACCCGGCGTTGGCCGCGGTGGGCACCGTGGAGATCAGCGTGTGCAGATACGGCGCACCGCCGACGCGGCGCAGCAGGCCCTTGCGGTCGAGCTCGGCGGCGACCGTGACGGCGTCGGCGGGCTCACCGCGCCCGTAGAGGTCCAGGATCGCGTCGTAGACGTTCTGGTGCGCGGGACGGTAGAAGTCGGTGGGCCGCAGGCGCTCGAGCACGTCGGCGATGGCGTCCTTGCTCAGCAGCATGCCGCCCAGCACGGACTGCTCTGCGGCCATGTCCTGCGGCGGTTGGCGACCGAAATCTTCACTGGGCGGGGGTGTGTCCATCCCCGGCTGCCCGAGATCGTCAACGACGGCCATACGGCTTACGTGCCTCCTACCTCACAAGTCGAACACACATTCGAGCGTACCCGCTCGGAATCTACGTCCAACCCCCGACAAGTGGGCTGTCGTCCCCCGGCGCCGCATTGCGCCGGGTAGACGTTAGAGCGTTGCTGTGGCCAGTGGAACCACCCCTGTTGATGAACCTGTGCATCGTGTGTGGATATCTGTGCACCGCCATGTTGGCTGGTTGGGGAGAACCTGTGGAGTAATGATCAATTTTTCGGTGTTACCGCAGATAAGCGCACCACAACCGGCCTGTGATTCTGTGGATGGCAATCGCCACGGCGTGTCGGACCAGGTTGCGTTCTCGGGCGTGTTGTATTGCCGGCGATGAAGCGGTGAGTTAACGGCAGGTTAGGTTCGCTGAGCACCCGACCCACGAGTCAGTTCGCCAGGACAGACAGCTACTCCCCGGCCTTCGCCCATTGTGGCGATGACCGGGGAGTATTTACGCTGACGCTAAATTATGGCGACGGCCGCGGACCGCTATTCCGCGGTGACGTCCAGCGACACGGTCGCGTGCAGACCCGAGTGCAGGTGCACCTCGACCGGATGCGTGCCGACGGCCTTGATGTGCGCCTTGGGCAGCTGCACCGAACGCTTGTCGAGGCTCGGACCGCCGGCCTTCTTGATGGCGGCGACGACGTCGGCCGCGGTGATCGAGCCGAACAGCTTGCCCGAATCGCCGGCGGTCTTGGCGGTCAGCGCGACGCTGCCCAGGCCCTCGATGGCGGCCTTCAGTTCCTTGGCGTGATCGAGATCGCGAACCTGCTTGATGTCGCGGGCGCGGCGGATCTCATCGGCCTGACGCTGCGCACCACGGGTGGCGACGATCGCCAGACCACGGGGCAGCAGGTAGTTACGGCCGTAGCCGTCCTTGACCTCAACGGTGTCGCCGGCCGAACCCAGGTGGTCGACCTCAGCGGTGAGAATGAGCTTCATCGTGTGTCTCCCGTCCCTCAGCGCGTGCTCGACGTGAAGGGCAGCAGCGCCACCTCGCGGGCGTTCTTGACCGCGACGGCGATGTCACGCTGGTGCTGGACGCAGTTGCCGGTCACCCGGCGGGCACGGATCTTGCCGCGCTCGCTGATGTAGGTGCGCAGCAGCGCGGTGTCCTTGTAGTCGATGTTCTGGCCCTTCTTGGAGCAGAACACGCACTTCCGAGTCTTGACGGGCTTTTCCGGCGCAGGACGCCGCTTGTTGGCCTTGGCCATGTTCGTTCTCTTTCTAAATATCTGTGTGAATCAAAGTTGTCAGAAGGGGGGCTCGTCGTCGGCACCACCAAAGGAACCCGACGCCGGGGCACTGCCCCACGGGTCCTCGGCCGGAGCGCCGCCGCCACCGCCGGCAGGACGGGAGTTCCCGCCGCCGCCGCCGAAGCCGCCACCACCGCCGCCTCCGCGGCTGGCCTTGTTGACCTTCGCGGTCGCGTAGCGCAGCGACGGGCCGATCTCGTCGACCTCGACCTCGACCACCGTGCGCTTCTCACCCTCACGGGTTTCGAAGGAGCGCTGCTTGAGTCGGCCGGTCACGATGACACGCGACCCCCGGGTCAGGCTCTCGGCGACGTTCTCGGCCGCCTCCCGCCAGATGTTGCACCGGAGGAACAGCGCCTCGCCGTCCTTCCACTCCCCGCTCTGCCGGTCGTAGATGCGCGGCGTGGACGCCACCGTGAAGTTGGCCACGGCAGCACCCGACGGGGTGAAGCGAAGTTCGGGGTCGGCGGTCAGGTTTCCGACGACGGTGATCGTGGTGTCACCAGCCACGGGATCCTCCTCAAGTCCTGGTGGAGCGACGGGCGTCTAGGGGTCTTCGCAGGCGAGCCTACGGAAGCACCCCGACGAGCACCGGGCTTCAGTGCTTGTCGGTCCTCATCACCTTGGTGCGCAGCACCGACTCGTTCAGCCCCAGCTGACGGTCGAGCTCGGCCACGGTGGCGGGTTCGGCCTTCACATCGACGACGGCATAGATGCCCTCGGCGTGCTTGGCGATCTCGTAGGCGAGCCGGCGACGGCCCCAGATGTCGACCTTGTCGACACTGCCGCCGTCCTTGCGGACGACGTTCAGGAACGTCTCCAAAGACGGAGCTACGGTGCGCTCGTCAAGAGTGGGGTCAAGGATGACCATGATTTCGTATGGACGCATGGGAACCTCATCACCTCCTATGGTCTTCTCGGCCGTGGCGTGTTCCACGGCAGGAGGGTCGCCTGCGTCGGCAACCGGCTCAGGCTACAGGAAGTGCGCGCGACCTGCGAAATCGCGTCACCCCACAGCCGTGCGCGCATCACGGGTCGGTTGCCCCGACAGTCGGTCCCCGAACGGCACGTTGTTCTCGGGAATCCCCAGGACATGGGGCAGGGTGGCGGCAGGTCAGGGCAGGTTGTAGTCCATCGGCGGGCCGTCCTGGCCGACGAGGTCCCGATCGGCGATCGTCGTCGCGACCTGGGTTCCGTTCTGCTCGGTGGCCTGCACCACGATCACGTCGTTGACCACGAACTGTGCGCCCGACTCGACGATCTGTGCCGTCTGTGGCGTGATGCGGAACGTGATGAGCTGCCCGTCGCTGGTCTTGGTGGTGATCGAATCGGCCGCGGTGGCGACCACCTGACCGATGCGCTCGACCGGCGTGGCCGCCGCGTCGACCCCCGGCACCGCGTGGTGAGCCGTGACCGACGGCGACGGGTCGGGATTGGACAACAGCGCGGGCAACAGCCACCCCGCGGCGGCGGCCGCGGCGACCGCCGTCACCTCCACGGCGCGTCGGCGTCCGCGGTGCTGATCCGGCTGTCGGTGCTTGTTCACTGTCATCATCAAGGCTCCCGCACGCCGGTTTGTTCCAGGCTGGTGCTGCCCGCCGAGCAAACTTTCGCTACGGCGCTGTGCGGGAACGGCGCGCTCTGGGGTTAATACCCACCCAGCCGAGGCCGAAACCGGTCCCGACTCGGCCAGAACCCCCGCGCAACGGCGTTTACGCAGGTAACGTCCGGTCAGCGGTTCGGGAAGAGATCGGGGACGTGATGCCCACGCTGTTGGAGAAACTGAGCAGTTACCGCGTGGCGGCCGAGACGGCGGCCATCGTGGCGGTGCTTGTCGTCGTGCGGGCCGTGCTGTGGGAGCTGGGAGTCACCGGCATGTCGACCACGCCGCTGGCCTCCAGCATCATCGGCGGCGGCGTGTTCGTCATGGGCCTCGTGGTCGCCGGCACGCTGGCCGACTACCGCGACGCCGAACGGGCGCCCACCGACGTCGCCGCCGGCCTGTACGCCTTGTTGCGCGAATCCGAGGCCATGCACACGGTCTGGGGCCGGCCCGACATCGCAGCCATGCGCACGCGCCTGGTCAACGTCGTCACCGCGATCCGCGCCGACATCAACGCCGGTGACACCCGCGAGAGCCAGGCCGCCGTCGAGGACATCTCGGCCTCCCTGCTCGAGCTTGAGGAGTCCGACGTCCCGGCCAACTACATCGTCCGCCTGCGGTCCGAACAGGCCGCCCTGCGCAAGGCCATCCTGCGCCTCTACCACATTCAGCGCGAGGCGTTCCTGCCGTCGGCGCGCGCGATGATCGTCAGCCTGGTGTTCATCATCCTGACGATGCTGATGTTCACCGACATGGGCGGGCACATCGAGTCCCTGGTCACGCTGGGATTTCTGGCGTTCTTCTTCATCTACCTGCTGCGCATCCTCAACGTGATCGACCAACCGTTCAAGGTCGGCCGGCAGCGCACCGACGACGACGTGAGCCTGTTCCTGTTGACCGAGTTCGTCGTCCACGCCCACGCCGGCGCGAGCGGCGGGATCGACCACGGCGACATCGCCGCGGTCGCCGAGATCGTCGAGGAGCAGTTGATCGAGGCTGAGGCGGCGCGTGCCGAAGAGGCCGCTGCCACAACCGAACCCGATCAGGGTGCCGTCGACATCGCCGAGGACGTCGCAGAACGCCTCATCGAGAACGCCGACGAGTCAGCGCGATAGCGGTTCGGCCACCGCGCCGGACGCGTCCACGGGATGAGCCGGCACCGGCACCTCGGCGGGCGCCTTGGCCCGCGGACGCAGCCGATCAGGCAGCCAGCGTGGCGGAGCATCGGGCGCACCGTCGAACACCCCGCCGACCGGATCGTCGATGCGGCCACCCCACCGCACCAGGTCCTCCTGCGGGCGGTAGATCTGCCGGATCACCAACGCGCACAGCACAACCACCGCGATGTCACGCAGCAGGACCGTCACGGTGAACCACTGCTCCGGCAGGCCGCGGTTGGCCTCACCATAGAGGAACAGCATCCGGGGCACCCAGACCAGCGCGTCGATCGTCATCCACGCCAACAGAATTCGCCGGTGCGGCAGGGCCAGCACGGCCAGCGGCACAAGCCACAGCGAGAACTGGGGACTCCACACCTTGTTGGTCAGCAGGAAGGCCGCCACCACCAGGAACGCCAACTGCGCCACCCGAGGACGCTGCGGCGCGGTCAAGGCGATGTAGCCGATCCCCAGACAGCACAGCACGAACAGCAGGGCCACAACGGCGTTGAGGATCACCGGGGGTTCCCAGAAGCCGAGGTTGCGGTCGAAACCCGGCCAGCCCGTGAAGGAGCGCACCACGTTGTAGAGCGAATCCATATCGTCGCCGCGGCGGGCGTTGAGCCGGAAGAACTCCGACCACCCACGTGGGAACAACAGCATGATCGGCAGGTTCACCAGCAGCCAGGCCGTTATGGCGGCGAAGGCGGCTTTGCCGACCTCCACCAGTCGACCGGTCCGGATGCCGAGCAGCACCAGCGGGACGAACAGCAGCAGCGGGTACAGCTTGGCGGCCACCCCGAGGCCGATCAGCGCACCGGCCAGCATGGGTCGCCGACGGGCCCAAGCCAACAGACCACCCATCGCGAATGCCGTTGCCAGCGCGTCGAAATTGGTGAAGATCTGGAAGATGACCAGCGGTGAGGCGGCGACCAGGAGGGCATCCCAGATGCGTCGGCCCGCCAGCATCGCCGTCGCCCACACCGTGACCAGCCAGGCCAGCGCGAGCCCCAGTGCCGCGAAGTTGAAGAACATCACCACCTCGGCGACCACCGGGATGGCGACCGTCTTGGTCACCGCCGTATAGGTTTTCGCCAACGCCATGGACACGTACTGGTAGACACCGGTGAGCACCGGATACTCCATGTAGCGCACGGCCGGGGTGCCGTCGTACTGCAGTCGCTGGGTGCCGGTGTCGTCGGTCTCGAGCCAACTGGACTTGTACGGAAAGAGCCCCTTGCTCAGCAACTCCGCACCGTAGAGGGGCACGGTGTCGGAGTAGCACAGCTGGAAGTACGCGCGCTGCTGCGACCAGTTGGCCACCCGCTGATCCGCGGTGCCCTCACCGACGGTCTGCAGGCACGGCGACTTCGTCGCCCACCCGAGTCCGAGGAACACCAGCGCCACGATGAAGATCACCCGCAGCGGGGTCATGAACCGCGTGCGGCCGATCAACGCGTGGCGGCCGACAGGACCTCCGCCCACCTCGGCCAGCGCGGCCCCGAGAGCGTCATTGCGGCTGGGCATGTCCCGGTCGTCGGCCGATCGCCGATCGGTGGCCAGCGGCAGCGGCGACACCGTCGGGCGCGCGTCCGGCTCGGTGTCGGCCCGGTGGTCCGGCGTCACGGCGGCGGAGGCGGCGGCGGAATCGGTGCGTTCGGATCAACCGGGCCCGGCGGTGCGGCGGGCACGCCGGCGTAGCCGCCGATCTCGGTCGGCTTGGGGAAGGTCTCGTTGTCGGTGCCCTTGAGCGCCCCGTCCATGGTGGCCTTCCAGATGTCGGACGGCAGACCCGATCCGTACACCGCCCCACCCCACTTGTTCACCAGCGGCTTGTCGCCGCCCGTGGTGCCGACCCAGACCGCGGTGGACAGCGACGGGGTGTACCCCACCATCCACGCGTCGCGGTTGGCGCCGGTGTCACCCAGCTGGTTGGTTCCGGTCTTGGCCGCCGAGGCGCGGCCGCCCGCGAGGTTGTGTCCCTTGGACCAGCCCGCGATCGGCTGCATCGCCGAGGTCACGTTGTCGGCCACATCCTTTTCGATGCGCTGCTCGCCCGAGTTGTCCTGCGAGTCGGCGTCGAAGAGCACCTCACCCTCGCGGTTGACGACCTTCTGCACGAAGTGCGGGGCGCGATACACGCCCGACGCCGCCAGCGTCGCGTAGGCGGACGCCATGTCGATGACGCGGGACTGGTACTGGCCCAGCACCACACCGTTGTTCGGCGGGCCGCCCTCGCCGTCCTCACTGAGCGTGTGGGGGACGCCGGGGAAGCTGGTCGCGATGCCCGCGCGGTGCGCGGCGTCGGCGACGTCGGCGGGACCGTTCTCGAGCTTGAGCATCAGGCGGTAGTAGCTGGTGTTCAGCGACCGCTTGAGGGCCTCGGCGATGTTGCAGGTGCCGCAGCCGTCGCCCTCGACGTTGCCGATCTCGATGCCGTTGACCGTCAGCGGAGAACTGTCGATCTGGTAGCCCAGCCCCATGCCCTGCTCGAGCGCGGCCACCAGTGCGAAGACCTTGAACGACGATCCGGTGGGCAGCCCGGCCTGCGCGAAGTCGAAGCCGTTGGCGTCCGATCCGCCGTAGTAGGCCTTCACTCCCCCGGTCCTGGGGTCGATCGAGACCACCGCGGCACGCATGTCGGGGTCCTGGCCGTCCAGGTACTCCGAGACCGCCTCCTCGGCGGCCGCCTGTGCCTGCGGGTCGATCGTCGTGGTGATCTGCAGACCCTCGGTGTTCAACTGCTGCTCGCTGACATTGAACAGGTCCAGCAGCTCGCGGATCACCTGGCGCTCGATCAGGCCGTTGGGTCCGGTGGTCTGGTCGGCGTTGCGCGCAGCGTCGGGTGAGACGGTCGGCGGGAACACCTGGGCCGCTCGATCCTGCTGGGAGAGCACCCCCATGTCGACCATGCCGTCGAGCACCCAGTTCCACCGGTCGGCGGCACCCTCGGGGTCGACGGCCGGGTCCAGCGTCGAGGGACGCTGGATCAGCGCGGCCAGCAGCGCACCCTCGGCCACCGTCAACTGGTCGACGGGCTTGTCGAAGTACGCCTTGGCAGCGGCGCCGATGCCGTACGCACCGCGGCCGAAATAGATGATGTTCAAATACGATTCGAGCACCTGGTCCTTGGACCATTCGCGCGACATCTTGGTCGAGATGACCAGTTCCTTGGCCTTGCGGACCAGACCGCCCAGACCGCTGCGGGCGTCACCGACCAGGGCGTTCTTGACGTACTGCTGGGTGATCGTCGAGCCACCCTGCATGTCGCCGCCGAAGATGTTGTTCTTGAACGCGCGCGCGAACCCCGTGATGGAGAAGCCCGGATTGCTGTAGAAGTCCCGGTCTTCGGCGGCCATCACCGCGTCGCGCACGTGGACGGGGATCTGGTCGATCTTGACGTTGACCCGGTTGCCTTCAGGCGGAACGATCTTGGCGATCTGAGAGCCGTCGCTGGCCAGGATCGTCGAGACCTGCGGGGTGCGGATGTCACCGGGCTTGGGCACCTCGACGATGGTGTAGGCCATCGCAAAGGTGATGATCGGCAGCAGCAGGAAGGCCACCACGCACGCCACGGCGCCGCGACGGACCCAGCGCCAGTTGATGTTCGGAAGCTGCCACCCCGGACCCGTCGGGCCGCCGCCGCCCCCACCGCGCGGTGGTGGCGGTGAATCGATCGGCGGCTTGGGCGGCGGTGTTCCCTCCAGTGCAGCCTTGACGACGTCGATCGGGTCGCGAAGGCGCGGATCGGGGTCGCGGACGGGTTCGATGATCGCGGTGGGACGCAGGTCCGGCGCGACGGGCGGATTCCCCGAGCGGGAGGCGTGCCGCCCAGGTGCCGGACGGTTCGGAACCGTCGGCCGGACCGGCGCACCGGCGTCGCGGTTGTCGCGCGGAGTCGTCGTCCGGGCGGGAGGCGTGTCACGCGGCGGCGTCAGCCTGGCCGTCGCGTTGTCGCGGGGCGGGACCCCAGTTCTGGGCGCTCTTGGCGCCTCGGTCGCGCGCACGTCGTCGCCCGATGCGCCGCGTGGCGCATCAGAGGCGGACCGGTCGTGGCGCCCTTCGCTATTCACTGGCCGTGCGCGCGCCCTTGCGCGCCGGTCGAGTACGCGCCTTGGGTGACTTTGGTGCACCCAGGACGTACGACTTCACCAGGTGATTCCAGCTGCAGGTTCGGCATACCTCCACCACATGTACCGCGAATTCGTCATATCGAGTTGCCAGCAACACCAGTTCCTCGGCGGTGCGCGCCGATCCCGACACCGGACCCAGGTGTTCACCGAACACCCAGGACACCAGCGTGAGCTGCTCTTTCCGGCAGATCGGGCACATCACGGAACTGGGCTTGCCATGGAACTTCGCGGCCCGCAGCAGATAGGGGTTGGCGTCGCACACCTCGCTGACACCCGTCCGGCCGGAGTACACCTCGGCCAGCAGTGAGCGCCGCCGGAGGGCGTAGTCCACCACCTGTCGCTGCAACCGCACGAAGACCAGAGTACGTCGGCGCATTCTGGGCCGAGGAGCGACGGGCCAGCAGCGGGCCACTTCGGTGATCGCGCCGACCTGGTCGCGCTCACCCCCTGCCAACGCTGTTCACCTCTTACGATCATCGCGTGGCAGCAGCAGGTTCTGTGCGACGGACCCCCAACACCCGCGCCAAGGACAGTGATCGGGACGACACCTGCAAGGTGCTCGACAGCGCCCTGGCAGACGGTCAACTCTCCGGTGAGGAGCACCGCCAACGGGTGGCGGCTGCCACCCGCGCCGCGACGCTCGGCGATCTGCAGGCCCTTGTCACCGATCTGCAGACCGAGAACGCGCCCGTCCAACTGCCCGACCTCAAGAGGCCGTCGCCGTGGGCCGGCCGGGTCGGCGGCGGCTGGGGCATCAGGGCCGCGGTCGCGGCGGTGCTGGTCCTGCTCGGCATCGGCATCGGCTGGGGGTTGTACGGCAACACCCCGTCGCCGCTGAGCTTCCAGACCGATCCGGGCGCCAAGGCCGACGGCATCCCGGCCAAGGTGCTGACCCCGCCCCGGCAACTGCACTCGCTGGGCGGGCTGACCGGCCTGTTCGAGCAGATGCGGGTCAAGTTCGGCGACACCATGGGTTACGACCTGACGATCTTCGAGGACTACGCGTCACTGGAGCGCCCCGACCCGGCCGAACCGCGGCGGGTACTGCGGTACTCCTACCGCGGGGGCTGGGACGACCCGTCCGAGACCAGCACCAGCTCCGACGCCCGACTCGTCGACCTCGGGGCGTTCGACATCCCGGCTCTGGTCGCACTGGTCCGCGGCGCGCCCGAGACTCTGGGCATCAACCCCGCCGAGGTCAAGAGCACCCACATCAGCATCGAGCCCAACAGCGACATGACCGCCCCGCCCGAGAGCATCGAGATCGCCGTCTATGTCACGCCGGAGTTCGGCAACAGCGGATACATCGAGTTCAACGGGGATCTGACCACCAAACGGGTGAGCTACCCCAGCCCCTGAGCGCTGCCCGTCCGAGAGCACCCATCGGGCTGATGTAGCGCCGTATATATCGGCGCGATACTATTGCGCGAGGTGTCGAACCGCCGTAACGGCGCAACTGTGGGGGAGGTGATCGAGTGCTGGAGCTTGCCGTCCTCGGTCTGCTGCTCGAATCCCCCATGCACGGCTACGAACTGCGCAAGCGGCTCACCGGCCTGCTCGGCGCTTTCCGCGCGTTCTCCTACGGCTCGCTCTACCCGGCACTGCGCCGGATGCAGACCGACGGCCTCATCGTCGAGGACGCGGCACCCGAAGGCACCCTCAAGGTCCGTCGCGCGCGGCGGGTCTACCAGTTGACCGATGCCGGCCGCCAGCGTTTCACCGAGTTGGTGGCCGACACCGGGCCGGCCAATTACACCGACGACGGGTTCGGTGTGCATCTGGCGTTCTTCAACCGCACACCTGCCGAGGCCAGGATGCGAATCCTCGAGGGCCGCCGCCGGCAGGTCGAGGAACGCCGAGAAGGACTGCGCGAGGCCATCGCGCGGGCCAGCAACTCGTTCGACCGCTACACCAAGCAGCTGCACCAGCTGGGCCTGGAGTCCAGTGAGCGCGAAGTGAAGTGGCTCAACGAACTCATCGCCGCCGAACGGGTGGCCCAGGGTCGCAACGACCAGCAGTGAGCAGCTCACAGCCACGAGTACAGAAGTACACAGATGAAGAGGGAGAACCCATGAGTGAGAACAACGCGACTGCGTCGACGGATGTGCGGGTCGCCATTGTCGGCGTCGGTAACTGCGCGTCCTCGCTCGTGCAGGGCGTGCAGTACTACAAGGACGCGGACGAGAACAGCAACGTCCCCGGCCTGATGCACGTCAAGCTCGGCCCCTACCACGTGCGCGACGTGAAGTTCGTCGCCGCGTTCGACGTCGACGCCAAGAAGGTCGGCTTCGATCTGTCCGAGGCGATCTTCGCCTCGGAGAACAACACCATCAAGATCGCCGACGTGCCGCCGACCGACGTGCACGTGCTGCGCGGCCCGACCCTGGACGGCATCGGCAAGTACTACGCCGAGACCATCGAGATCTCCGACGTCGAGCCCGTCGACGTCGTGCAGGCCCTCAAGGACGCCAAGGTCGACGTCCTGGTGTCCTACCTGCCGGTGGGGTCCGAGGAGGCCGACAAGTTCTACGCCCAGTGCGCGATCGACGCCGGCGTGGCCTTCGTCAACGCCCTGCCCGTGTTCATCGCCTCGGACCCGGTGTGGGCCAAGAAGTTCACCGATGCCGGTGTGCCGATCGTCGGTGACGACATCAAGAGCCAGGTCGGCGCGACCATCACCCACCGCGTGATGGCCAAGCTGTTCGAGGACCGCGGCGTCACGCTGGACCGCACCTACCAGCTGAACGTCGGCGGCAACATGGACTTCAAGAACATGCTCGAGCGCACCCGCCTCGAGTCGAAGAAGGTCTCCAAGACCCAGGCCGTCACCTCCAACCTGACCGGTTCGCTGGCCGGCAAGGTCGAGGACAAGAACGTGCACATCGGCCCGTCGGACCACGTCGCATGGCTCGATGACCGCAAGTGGGCCTACGTGCGCCTCGAGGGTCGCGCCTTCGGTGACGTGCCGCTGAACCTGGAGTACAAGCTCGAGGTGTGGGACTCGCCCAACTCGGCCGGCATCATCATCGATGCGGTGCGTGCGGCGAAGATCGCCAAGGACCGCGGCATCGGCGGCCCCATCGAGGCGGCCTCGGCCTACCTGATGAAGAGCCCGCCGAAGCAGATCGCCGACGACATCGCGCGCGTCGAACTCGAGAAGTTCATCGAGGGCTAGTTTTCCCGTTGAGACCGCACCGAGGGCGGCGTGCACTCGCACTTTGCCGCCCTCAGTGCGGTCTCGACGTATACATAGAGGCGTGATCTCCGATGAAGAACTCCTGCGCCTCGACGAGTTCGGTCTGCTGCCCGAGAACGCCGCACAGGCCGGCGTGGCCGACATTCCCCCGGTGCAGCGCATCGACGTCGGGCCCATCAGCGCCCTGAAATTCGGCGACGCCGATCCGCGGGTGGTCTTCCTGCACGGCGGCGGTCAGAACGCGCACACCTGGGACACCGTGATCCTCGGCCTGGGTGTGCCCGCGCTGGCGATCGACCTGCCCGGCCACGGGCGCTCCGCGTGGCGCGAGGACGGCGACTACGGCCCGCGCCTGAATGCCGAGACGCTGCGGCCTGTGCTGCGTGATCTGGCACCCGCCGCCGACCTGATCGTCGGCATGTCGCTGGGTGGGCTCACGGCACTGCGCATCGCGGCCACCGAACCCGCCCTGGTCCCGCGGCTGGTGCTGGTCGACGTCACGCCCTCGGCTCCCGAACGTCACGAGCAGATGACCAAGGCGCAGATGGGCACCGTCGCACTGGTTCGAGGCGACCGCACCTTCGGCTCGTTCCAGGACATGCTGGACGTGACGGTCGCCGCGGCCCCGCACCGCGACCGGAACTCGCTGCGGCGGGGCGTCTTCCACAACTCCAAACGGCTTGACGACGGATCCTGGACGTGGCGCTACGACACCTTCCGCAAGGGCGACGGATTCGCGAACCTGTGGGACGACGTCCCCGCCATCACAATGCCGACGACGCTGGTCCGGGGCGCCAACTCGCATTTCGTCAACGACGAGGACGCGGCCGCATTCGCCGAGGGGGCGCCCGGCTTCCAGCGCACCATCGTGGTGGCCGACTCCGGGCACTCCGTTCAGGGTGATCAGCCCCTGCGGCTCATCGAGATTCTGCGGGGTGTGCTCGAATGAGGGTCCCTCATCGCCACTTCGGTCGCTAACGTGAGGGGATGACCACCCCCATTCGCATCGGCGTCCAACTGCAGCCACAGCACGCACCGAACTATGGCGACATCCGTGACGCCGTGCGGCGCTGTGAGGACGCTGGGGTGGACGTGGTGTTCAACTGGGATCACTTCTTTCCGCTGTACGGCGATCCCGACGGCGCGCACTTCGAGTGCTGGACCATGTTGGGCGCCTGGGCCGAGCAGACCTCGCGCGTCGAGATCGGCGCACTGGTCAGCTGCAACTCCTACCGCAATCCCGAACTGCTGGCCGATATGGCCCGCACGGTCGACCACATCTCCGGCGGACGACTGATCCTGGGCATCGGATCCGGGTGGAAGCAGAAGGACTACGACGAGTACGGCTACGAGTTCGGCACCGCGGGAAGCCGCCTCGACGACCTGGCCGCCGCGCTCCCGCGCATCAGATCCCGGTTGGCCAAGCTGAACCCGGCCCCGACGCGCGAGATCCCGATCCTCATCGGCGGTCAGGGCGAGAAGAAGACCCTGCGACTGGTCGCTGAATACGGCGACATCTGGCACGGCTTCACCACACCGCAGTCCTACCCGGGCAAGGCTGAGGTCCTCGACGCACACTGCGCCGACGTCGGTCGTGACCCCTCGGCCATCGAACGGTCGGCCGGTGTGGAGAACAAGTCCGGAGTGAGCAGCGGTGAGGGCACCAAGGCGCTGCTGGCCAACGCCGAGGCGCTCGTCGGATTGGGGGTGACGCTGCTGACGGTGGGAAGCAACGGGCCCGACTACGACCTGTCCGCGGCCGAGGCGCTGTGTCGCTGGCGGGACGCCGGCTGAGTCCGCCCCGACATGCCGAAGAGGTACGGGGTCAAGGAGAAGGACCTGGTGGTCTCCCATGTGGTGACCCTGATCCTCACGGGCAAGCTGCGCTCCGGTGACCGCATCGACCGCAATGAGATCGCCGACGAGTTGGGGCTGAGCCGAGTTCCGGTCCAGGAGGCCATGGTTCAACTCGAACACGACGGCGTCGTGTCCACGCGTTACCACCGCGGAGCGTTCGTGGAACGCTTCGACGAGACCACTGTGGCCGAGCACCACGAGATCTACGGGGCGCTCAACGGGATTGCCGCGGCCCGCGCCGCCGCGAACCCCGACCCCGAGCTTCTGGAGCGGCTCGAAGCGATGCTGCGGCAACTGCGCGTGCTGTCGGACCCCATCACATTCCAGACGTTGACCTGGGAGTACCGCACGGCGATCAACGACGCCCACGCGGGCCCGCGGTTGCAGGCGCTGATCCGGTCGTCGTACTCCTTTGTGCCACGCATGTTGTGGAGCGCCTACGGCGAGGTCCGTGACGAGGTGCTGGCCTTCTACGAGGCCGAGACCGAGGCGATCCGGGCCGGCGACACGACCGCCGTCGTCGCCATCAACGAGCAGCGGTCCCGGCGCCTCGCCGAGATCATGGTCACCGAACTGCGGCGCCGCGGCATCCTCGGGGATTTGCATCAGCACTGAGCGCAAGCGATGACGGGACCCCCGGCGGGCCGCTACGTTCGACCAATGACATTCTCCCCTCGCCGGCTTCTGGCACTGGTCACGGTGGGACTGCTCGCACTCGGGTTGATGCTGGCGGCGCCCGCGTCGGCCGATCAGTGCGCACCGCCCGGCATCGACAGCGCCAGTGCACTGCCCACCAATCTGGCGGCCGCCGCCAAGGGTCCGAGCGAGGACAAGTACACCACCGACTCGGTGATCCCCCTGGACTCCGTCGACATCTCCCGGCTGGGGCTGAGCCGGCCCGGCACGCTCACCGTCGGCACGCTGTCCGATGCGCCGCCAAGCATCTGCATCGACTCCAAGGGACAGTTCACCGGATTCGACAACGAACTGCTGCGCGCCATCGCCGACAAGCTCGGGCTGAAGGTCGAGTTCGTCGGCACCGACTTCTCCGGCCTGCTCGCGCAGGTCGCCTCCCGCCGCTTCGACGTCGGATCCTCGTCGATCACCACCACCGACGCCCGCCGACAGACCGTCGGATTCACCAATGGCTATGACTTCGGCTACTTTTCGCTGGTCGTTCCCACCGGATCACCGATCACGAGCTTCTCGCAGCTGAAACCGGGCCTGCGGATCGGCGTCGTACAGGGCACGGTGCAGGAGGCCTACCTCGTCGACACCCTGGGGTTGGATCCGGTGAAGTTTCCGGACTACAACACCGTCTACGGCAGCCTCAAGACGCGGCAGATCGACGCGTGGGTGGCGCCATCGCAGCAGGCCATCGGCACGGTGGCGGCCGGCGATCCCGCCCAGATCGTCGAAAACACGTTCAGCCTGGACAATTTCGTCGCCTACGCCGTCGCCAAGGAGAACCGGCCGCTGATCGACGCGCTGAACGCCGGGCTCGACGCCGTCATCGCCGATGGGACCTGGTCTCGGCTCTACTCCGACTGGGTGCCGCGCGCGCTGCCCCCGGGCTGGAAGCCGGGCTCCAAGGCCGCACCGGAACCGCAACTGCCCGACTTCGCCGCGATCGCGGCCGGCCGGGAACAACCCGCGCCCACCGAGTCGACGGCACCCAAATCCACGCTG
Source organism: Mycobacterium sp. ACS4331 (assembly GCF_001667265.1). Lineage (GTDB taxonomy): Bacteria > Actinomycetota > Actinomycetes > Mycobacteriales > Mycobacteriaceae > Mycobacterium. Next base: position 258,863 of record NZ_LZHW01000087.1, read on the forward strand.
GCCCAACTGGGCACGGCGTTCTTCAGCTGGGACCTGTACCGACAGGCCATCCCCGACCTGTTCAAGACCGGCCTGCCGAACACCCTGATCCTCACGGTGTGTGCCAGCGTGATCGGACTGGTGCTGGGCATGGGCCTGGCCGTCGCCGGCATCTCGCGTTCACGGCTGCTGCGTTGGCCGGCAAGGGTTTACACCGACGTCTTCCGCGGGCTGCCCGAGGTGGTGATCATCCTGCTGATCGGCTTGGGCTTCGGGCCGATCGTCGGCGGCCTCACCGGCAACAATCCCTATCCGCTGGGCATCGCGGCTCTGGGACTGATGGCCGCGGCCTACATCGGTGAGATCCTGCGTTCCGGCATCCAGAGCGTGGAGGCCGGCCAGATGGAGGCGTCGCGCGCACTCGGGTTCAGCTATACGTCGTCGATGCGCCTCGTGGTGGTGCCGCAGGGTGTGCGACGAGTGCTGCCCGCACTGGTGAACCAGTTCATCTCACTGCTCAAGGCCTCGTCACTGGTGTACTTCCTGGGCCTGATCGCCAGCCAGCGGGAACTGTTCCAGGTGGGCCGAGACCTCAACGCGCAGACCGGAAACCTGTCTCCGCTGGTGGCCGCCGGACTGTTCTACCTGGCCCTGACCATTCCGTTGACCCACCTGGTGAACTGGATCGACGCCCGCCTCCGGCGCGGACGCACCGCCTCTGCCGAGGATCCGCTGGCGCCGACCAGCGGAGTCGCACACCAGGAGATGATCTGATGGCACCCGACTCAGTCTCCCTGACAGCCAAGGACATCCATCTCGCATTCGGCCCCAACCGGGTCCTGAGGGGTGTGGATCTCGACGTGCCGGCCGGCACCACGGCTGCCGTAATCGGCCCGTCCGGATCCGGAAAATCCACGCTGCTGCGCACATTGAACCGGCTGTACGAACCCGACAAAGGCGACATCCTGCTCGACGGCCGGTCGGTGCTCGGCGACAACCCCGACCAGCTGCGTCAGCGGATCGGGATGGTGTTCCAGCAGTTCAACCTGTTCCCACACCGCAGCGTGCTCGACAACGTCAGGCTGGCGCCGCGCAAACTCAAGGGACTGCCGAAGGACGAGGCCACCGAACTGGCCCTGCAGCAGTTGGAAAGGGTCGGCCTGCGCCACAAGGCCGACGTCCGGCCCGGCACGCTGTCCGGTGGTCAGCAGCAGCGCGTGGCGATCGCGCGGGCGCTGGCGATGTCGCCACAGGTGATGTTCTTCGACGAGGCCACCTCAGCGCTGGATCCCGAATTGGTCAAGGGCATTCTCACGCTGATCGCCGAGTTGGGCGCCGACGGCATGACGATCGTGATGGTGACCCACGAGATGGGCTTCGCGCGGTCGGTCGCCGACTCCGTGGTGTTCATGGATCACGGCCAGGTCGTCGAGTCCGGGCCGCCCGAACGCATCTTCGACGCCGCTGAGACCGACCGGTTGCAGCGCTTCCTGTCCCAGGTGCTCTGAGGACGCCGGTTCGGAAATGGGGCGCGGACCAACTCGTGACAGGCACAGACAGGTTAGACTGCCAAACTATGGCAGAAAGCGGAGCCACCGTTCCTGAGGTGACCGAGCTTGCGGAGGGTCTGCACCGTACGCTGGCAAAACTGTTCGGCATCCTGCGGCGGGGGGACGCCCACCGTGAGGCGGCGGATGAACTGACACTCGCGCAGCTCTCGATCCTGGTCACGCTGCTCAATCAGGGGCCGATCAGGATGACGGAACTGGCCGCCCACGAGCGGGTGCGCACACCCACGACGACGGTGGCGATCCGGCGGCTCGAGAAGCTGGGCCTGGTGAAGCGGAGCAAGGATCCCTCAGACCTGCGTGCGGTGCTGGTGGAGATCACTCCCGAGGGTCGCGCCCAGCACGTCGAGGCGCTCGCCCATCGCCATGCCGCGCTCGCGGCGATGCTCCGCGAACTCAGTCCCGACGATCTGACCGTGCTTGAGGCCGCTCTCGGGCCGCTGTCGCGACTGGCAGGCGAACAGCCGCCCCGCCCGGCTGAGTGATCAGAGGTCGGCGGGCTTCTCCTGCCCGGCAATGGGTTTGGTGATCCTCGGACAGCAGATGACCGCGCCCGCCCCGTGTCCCTCCCTTCTACCGCCCGTCGGCTCCCCTCTTGACATCCCGAGTCACACCACACCAAACTGAGAACATCCGTTGTCAGATGGGAGCATGATGACCGAGCTCGTCGCCGAACCGGCAGCCGACCAGGATCTCAACGCTCGCCCCTTCGCGTCGCTCTACCGCGAGTACGACTACCCCGTGCGCGACATCGACGGCGCGCTGCCGGCAGACCTCGTGGGCACGCTGTTCCGGATCGGCCCGGGGAAGTTCGAGGTCGGTGACACCGTCGTGAAGACGATGTTCGACGGCGACGGCATGGTGTCGCGCTTCATCCTCGACGGATCGGGCGTCCGATTCACCAACCGCTACGTGCGGACGCCGCAGTTCCGCGACAGCATGCGCGGCACGATGCAGACCCGCGGAATCACCACCAACGCACCGGGACTCCGGGGGAACCTGCGCTGGCCGGCCAACACCGCGAACACCAACATCGTCTCGCTGTGCGGGGACCTGTTGGCACTGTGGGAGGGCGGCCCACCGCACCAGGTGGACCCGGACACGTTGGAGACGCTGGGCACCAAATCATTTCCCGGCGACCGACTGGGTTACGTGGGCGCCTTCTCCGCACATCCGAAGTGGGACCCGGACACCCGGGAGTGTTTCAACTTCGGCCTCGACCTGTTCCCAACACCGCGACTGCGCTGTCATCGCATCGACAGCACCGGTCGCAACACCGAACTGACCTCGATCCCGCTGTGGGACATGGTCTGGAATCACGACTTCGCCCTCACTGCACGGCATCTGGTGTTCGTTCTGGATCCGGTGCGGCCCAGCCTCAAGGAGCTTTTCCGCACCCGATCACTGGAGCGCTCGCTGGAATACCAACTCCGAAACGGTTCGACGCGATTCGTTCTGGTCCCCCGGGACGGCTCCGCACCGCGGATCATCGAACATCCCCCGCTCGCCCACGTCCACGTCACCAACGCGTTCGAAGACGGAACGGACACGGTCGTCGAGTTCATCCGCTTCATCGACCCCACGGTGTTCGCCCGCATCGGCCGCGAGACCGAGCGCCCGATCGACCCGGCCAATCCGCGCGCCCACCTCGTCATCGACGAATGGCCCCGGGGCCATCTGGCCCGCTACCGCATCAGCCCGTCGGGCCGGATCACCGAAACCGTTCTCTCCGAGGTCTTCCCGATGGAGTTCCCGCAGTACGACTGGCGTCGCTCCACCCGCGAGCACTCCGTCACCTATGCCGCTGCCGCGACGTCGGACCGCGGACACTACAACTCGATCGTCAAGATCGACCATCGAACCGGGACCACCACGCGGTGCGATTTCGGGCTGAGCCAGACCGGCGAGCCGCTGTTCGTCGCCCGTCCGGGCGGCGTGGCGGAGGACGACGGATGGCTGCTGGCCGTCAACCATGATCTCCCCAGTCACCGTTCGCAGTTGGTGATCCTCGACGCCCGCGATCTCGAGGCTGGGCCGCTGGCCGTGGCGCATTTGGAGCACCACCTGCCGCTGGGTTTCCATGGCACATTCAGCCGACGGGTGGCCCGGCCGGAAGCGCCGCTGCCCCATCCCACCATCCTGGGGGTGTGAGCCGGGTCAGCCCAGCCAGTCCAGTACCGCAGCCGCGGTCCACGACTGCTGCATGCTGCCCAGCGGCTCGCCCGTGAACGGTTCGTAGTATTCGGCAAAGGTGCCATCACTGGCCTGCCGCAGGCCTTCTCGGCGCAGCATCGAGGAACGCTCGGCCCAGCCGCGGCGTGCGAAACACCATGAGAACAGCCAGGTGACGACGGGCCACACGGGTCCGCGCCAGTACTCCCGCGGCCGGAAGTCCCGCGACACCGGTGAGGTCGACGGGATCAGGGAGTACTTCAGATCCGGATGCCCGCTGAATCGCGGGCCCTCCATCAACCGCAGCAGGGCGCGCTCCTTGTCATGCGGCAGCCCCCCGCACAGCAGCGGCGCGAACTGCGCCACCGTCTCGGTGGCCACCCAGCGCTCTGTCCGCAGGTCGTAATCCCTTGCCGCACCAGTTCTCTCGTCGGTGGTCTCGACGACGCCGGCGCGGAAGCGGTCGGCCCAACCGTACAGTTCGCGGACGTCGGAGAGCGGGCGCTTGTGCTCCTCACCTATCTCGGCCAGCACCGAGCAGGCCACCGAGAAGATCGCCGACACGAACACGTCCTCGACCGCGAAACTCATCACCTTGGGCAGCAGCTCGTCGTCGTACCGCGCGGCCTTCATCTCCTCCAGCAGCCACAGGTAGCGGTCGTACTCGCCGTCGGACGGACGCTGGCTGGCATCGGTGACGATGTTGTTGTCCTCGCGCTGATACTCCGGAACGGCGCCGGGAATCACGTTGGCGTAGGCGGCATCCCATCGAGGTGAGTTGTCCATCCCGGACTCCCACCCGTGGTACAGCGTGATCCGGCCCCGCGAGGCCTGGTCGCGCTGCTCTGCGAGCCAACGGTGCCATCGCACCAGATCATCCCAGCGGCGATCGAGGAACGCCTCGGCCACCGCACGGGTGGACCTCCCCCGCCGGCGCGCATGATCGAGAATCCGCTGCACCGCGATCGCGTGCACAGGCGGCTGCGTGATTCCCGACGTGTGCCGGTTCCGCGGTGCCGTCGCCGCGAGCGCCGAGCAGGCCCACCGCGCGGGCCCGGGAAAGTAGCCGTCGACGCCATTGGCGAACACGATGTGCGGGATCATGCCGTTGGTCCACTGCGCCGACAGCAGGGTGTCGAGTTCGACGACCGCGCGCTCCACACTGAGCGGCGCGAGGCCCACCGCGACGAACGCCGCATCCCAACTCCACATGTGCGGGTACAGCAACGGCGCCGCCGTCGTCATGGTGCCCAGATCATTGCCCCGCAGCAGGTACGCGGCGCGCGCCGAGAGCTGGGTCGGGGTGAAGCTGGGATCCGGGGCCACGTTCTCATTGTGCTTCGGTGCGCGGTCGACCGCGCGCCGAGGGCACCGACGACGGGATTAGGGTGGGCCGTATGCCGACAGCTCTGATCACGGGTGCCTCCCGGGGCCTGGGGGCGGCCATCGCGACCGCCCTGGAACCGACCCACACGTTGCTGCTGGCCGGACGCCCCTCGGCAGAGCTGGACGCCGTCGCCGAACGTCTCGGCGCGCCGACCTGGCCGTTGGAACTCACCGATCCGGCCAGCATCGAAGCCAGCACCGAGGTGCTCGCCGAACTCGACGTGCTCGTGCACTGCGCGGGCGTGGTGTTTCCGGGGCGGGTCGCCGAGAGCTCCGCAGAGGAGTGGCGCGTGACGTTCGAGGTCAACGTCGTCGGCGCGGTGGCGCTGACACTCGCCCTGCTGCCGGCGCTGCGCGCGGCACACGGTCATGTCGTGTTCATCAACTCCGGGGCGGGCCGCAACCCCTCCCCCGGGCTGGCGTCATATGCCGCCAGCAAGTTCGCGCTGCGGGCCTTCGCCGACTCGCTGCGCGTCGACGAGCCCTCGCTGCGGGTCACGACGGTCTACCCGGGCCGCATCGACACCGACATGCAGCGCGACCTCGTCGCCTACGAGGGCGGCGAGTACGACCCGGCGCGGTTCCTGTCCCCCGAGACCGTCGCGCAGGTGGTGGCCGACGTGGTGGCCACACCTCCCGACGCCGACGTGCAGGAAGTGATCGTCAGACCCCGGGGATGATCCGGGCCCTGTCGCTACGCCGGGCCCTGTCGCTACGCCGGGCCCTGTCGCTACGCCGGGCCCTGTCGCTACGCCGGGCCCTGTCGCTCACGCCGGGCCCTGTCGCTACGCCGGGCCCTGTCGCTCACGCGACGATATTCACCAACTTGCCCGGCACCACGATGACCTTCTTCGGCGTCGCACCCGCCAGGAACGCCTGCACCTTATCGTCGGCCAGGGCCGCGGCCTCCAGCGCCGACCGATCGGCGTCCGCCGACACCGTGATGCGACCGCGGACCTTGCCGTTGACCTGCACGGGGTACTCGACCGTGTCCTCCACCAGGTGGGATTCGTCGGCGACGGGGAACGGTCCGTGCGCCAGCGAGCCGTCGTGGCCGAGTCGACGCCACAACTCCTCGGCGACATGCGGCGCCAACGGCGCCAGCATCAGCACCAGCGGTTCGATCGCGGCGCGCGCCGTCACCCCCTCCTTGGTGAGGTGGTTGGTGTACTCGATCAGCTTGGCCGCGGCCGTGTTGTTGCGCAGGTTCGCATAGTCCTCGGCGACACCGGCGATCGTGCGGTGCAGTGCCTTGCGGGTGGCGTCGTCAAGCGCCTCGTGCTCGCTGACCCGTTCGGCGCCGGTCTGCTCGTCGACCACCAGTCGCCAGACCCGCTGCAGGAAGCGGTGCGCGCCGACGACGTCCTTGGTCGCCCACGGCCGCGACGCCTCCAGCGGGCCCATCGACATCTCGTAGACGCGCAGGGTGTCGGCACCGTAGTCGTCGCAGATCTCGTCCGGTGAGATCGAGTTCTTCAGGCTCTTGCCGACCTTGCCGAACTCCTGGTTGACCTCGATCTCGCCGTCGGGACTGGTCCAGAAGAACCTGCCGTCCCGTTCGACGACCTCGGCGGCCGGCACGTAGGCGCCGCGCGAATCAGTGTAGGCGAAGGCCTGAATGTAGCCCTGGTTGATCAGGCGGCGGTACGGCTCGCTGGAGCTGACATGCCCGAGATCGAAGAGCACCTTGTGCCAGAACCGCGAATACAGCAGGTGCAGCACGGCATGCTCCACGCCGCCGACGTAGAGGTCAACGCCACCCGGATCCGCCGGGCCGTGCTCAGCCGGCCGCGGACCCATCCAGTACCGCTCATTCTCCTTGTCGCACAGCGCATCCTGATTGTGCGGATCGCAGTAGCGCAACTCGTACCAGGAGCTGCCCGCCCACTGGGGCATGACGTTGGTGTCACGGCTGTACGGCTTGAGCCCATCACCGAGATCCAGCTCGACGTGGACCCATTCAGTCGCCTTGTTCAGCGGCGGCGACGGCTCGCTGTTCGCATCCTCGGGGTCGAACAGCACCGGCGAATAGTCTTCGATGTCTGGAAGTTCGACGGGCAGTGCCGATTCGGGCAGGCCGTGGGCTCGTCCGTCGGCGTCGTAGACGATGGGGAACGGCTCACCCCAGTACCGCTGCCGCGCGAACAGCCAGTCCCGCAGCTTGTACTCGACGCGCTCCTGACCCCGTCCATCGGCCACCAGGCGTTCGATGACGGCCTTCTTCGCGTCGACGACGGACAGGCCGTTGAGGTAGTCGGAGTTCACCAGCACGCCGTCGCCCGCGTAGGCGCCCTGCGAGACATCGCCGCCCGCAACCACTTCCACGATCGGCAGGCCGAACTCGGTTGCGAACTCCCAGTCGCGCTGATCTCCGCTGGGCACGGCCATGATGGCGCCGGTGCCGTACCCGGCCAGCACGTAGTCGGCAATGAAGATGGGCACCTGCGCGCCGTTGACCGGATTGGTGGCGTAGGCGCCGAGGAACACACCCGTCTTGGTCTTGTTCTCCTGGCGCTCCAGATCCGACTTGGCGGACACCGCCCTGCGGTAGGCGGCGACCGCCTCCACCGGGGTGGCGGCGCCATAGGTCCAGCGTTCGTCGACACCGTCGGGCCACTGCGCGCTCACCAGGGTGTCCACCAGATCGTGCTCCGGCGCAAGGACCAGATAGGTGGCGCCGAACAGGGTGTCGGGGCGCGTCGTGAACACCTCGATGTCGCCGGCCTGCGACGCGAACAGCGCACTGGCGCCGACCGAGCGCCCGATCCAGTTGCGCTGCATGGCCTTGACCTTGTCCGGCCAATCCAGCACATCGAGGTCATCCAGAAGCCGATCGGAGTAGGCGGTGATCCGCATCATCCACTGCCGCAACCGCTTCCGGAACACCGGGAAGTTGCCGCGCTCGCTCCGCCCCTCGGAGGTCACCTCTTCGTTGGCCAGCACGGTGCCCAGTCCGGGGCACCAGTTCACCATCGAATCCGACCGATAGACCAGGCGGTACCCGTCGATCACATCGGCGCGCTCACCGGCGTCCAGCTCCGACCAGACCCGGCCGTCATCGAGAGTGCGTGCGCCGGATTCGAATTCGGCGATCAGTTCGGAGATGGGCCGCGCGCGGTTGGCCTCGGTGTCGAACCACGCGTTGAAGATCTGCAGGAAGATCCACTGCGTCCACTTGTAGTAGTCGACGTCGGTGGTCGAGAAACTGCGCCGGGCATCGTGACCCAGGCCGAGGCGACCGAGCTGCCTCCGGAAGTTGACGATGTTGGCCTCGGTCCGCGTGCGCGGATGCGTGCCGGTCTGGATGGCGTACTGCTCGGCGGGCAGACCGAAGGCGTCGAAGCCCAGCGCGTGCAGCACGTTGCGACCGGTCATCCGGAAGTACCGGGCGTACACATCGGTGGCGATGTAGCCCAGCGGGTGACCGACGTGCAGGCCGTCGCCCGACGGGTACGGGAACATGTCCTGCACGAACATCTTGTCCTGCGGCACCGGTGCACCGTCGGCGGGCGCCAACTCGCCCACGGGGTTCGGGACGTGGAAAGTCCCGAGCCTGGCCCAGGTCTCCTGCCAGTCCTGCTCGATCCGACCCGCCAGCTCTGCGTTGTAGCGGAACTGCGGTGCGTCGGATTCGGCTCCTCCGGCGGTCTGGGGTTCGGTCACCAGGACAGGGTATAAGGCCAGCGCCGCGGGCCAAAAAGCCCGCCGAACGGCCCGCCGTCGGCAACGGGATGGTCTCGGTTGAGTTGCGGGGCTGTCAGCAGTTGATTCCAGGTCTGTTCCAACCCGTCCACGGGGCTGGTTGGGGTGCGCGAGCATGGTTAGTGTCGGCCCGTGACCTGGGGTGGCGTGATCGCCACAGTCGTCGACAGCAGGCGGCTTCGGACTCGCCTGCCAGACAGGGAAGGACCGACAAACATGTTCTCCATGACCCGTGGCTGGCGGGTTTTCGCAGGTGGAGCCGCTGCCGGCATCGCCGGTGTGATGGGGTTCGCAGGGGCCACCGCCGCCGCCGAACCGATCGTGCCCGGACCGCCCACGCCGGTCCCCACCCCGGTGACCGTCAGCGTCGATCCGGCAGCGGTGACCACCGGTGTGACTCCGATCCCCAGCACGGTGCCGCTGACGCCAAGCTCACAGCTGACCCAGACCGCACTCACGCCCCAGACTGCCCTGCAACCGGTCCAGGCCGCGCCGGTCCAGGCCGCGCCGACCCCGGCGCTGATCCCGGCCACGTCCGGCACCCTGCGGGATTACTTCGCCGACAAGGGCGTCACCCTTGAGGCGCAGAATCCCCGCGAGTTCCGAGCGCTGATGATCACGCTGCCGATGCCGACCGGTTGGACCCAGGTGCCCGACCCCAACGTGCCGGATGCCTACGCCGTGATCGCCGACCGAGTCGGCGGCGACGGTCTGTACACGTCGAACGCCCAGGTGGTCATCTACAAACTTGTCGGATCGTTCGACCCCACCGAGGCCATCACCCACGGGTTCGTCGACAGCCAGCAGCTGGCCAACTGGCAGACCACCGACGCCTCGCTGGCGCCGTTCGGCGGATTCCCGTCAGCGCAGATCGAGGGCACCTATCGCGAGAACGATATGGCGTTGAACACATCTCGGCGCCACGTCATCGCCACCTCCGGCGACGATCGCTACCTGGTCAGCCTGTCGGTGACGACGGCGGTCAACCAGGCCGTGGCCACCGCGGATGCCACCGATGCCATCGTCAACGGCTTCCGGGTCACCGATCCGGCGGCTGTCGCCGTCACCCCCGCACCGGTGGTGGCACCACCTGCGGCCGCCGCGGCGCCGGCCCTGCCGGCACCCGTCGCCCCGACCGGCTAGCGCAGGCACCCGGGCACCTTCGATAAGGTGACCCCATGTTGATCGCCGGTGTGCTGTGCCTGTGCGCGGCGGTGGCGTCGGCCGGATCCGGGCTGTGGACGCTGACCCGCCCCGCGAGTGCCGATGTTGCCGTGCAGGTGCGCCGCGCTGTCGCGCCGACCCAGTTGGCGGCCGCTGCGATGCTGGCGGCCGGCGGTGTGGTGGCGCTGGCCGGCGACCAGCGGATGGGTCTGCTGGTCCTGATCGTCTGTGTGCTCGGCGCCATCGGCACTGTGGCCGCGGGTTCCTGGCAGGGCGCCCGGTTCGCCGTCGAGCGCGAGCAGGCCGCTGCGGCCGCACCCGCCGACGACTGCGCGGGAAGCTGCGCGGCCTGCACCCTGTCGTGCCACTGAGGAGTCAGAGCCCATGACCACCGGCGGTTTCCCCTCGGCCACGTCTCTGCCCGCCCAGGACATCGGTCGGCTGCTGCTGCGCTGTGACGACCGCCCCGGACTCGTCGCGTCGATCAGTTCGTTCCTGTCCGAGACCGGCGCCAACATCATCTCGCTGGATCAGCACGCCACCGCCCAGACCGGCGGAACATTCATGCAGCGCACCATCTTTCACATGCCGGGTCTGTCCGCGGCCCGTGACGAGATGGAGCGTGCCTTCAGGGACCGGGTGGCCGCCGAGTTCGGGATGGACTTCCAGCTGACCGAGGCCGCCAAACCCAAGCGGGTGGCGATCCTGGCCTCCCGTGAGGACCACTGCCTGCTGGACCTGTTGTGGCGCAACCGTCGCGGCGAGTTGGACATGTCGATCGTCATGGTGATCTCCAACCACCCCGACCTGGCCGACCAGGTCCGTCCCTTCGGTGTGCCTTTCCTACATGTGCCCGCCCACAAGGACATTCGCGCCGAAGCTGAGACCCGCCAGTTGGACCTGCTCCGCGGCAACGTCGATCTCGTGGTGCTGGCGCGCTATATGCAGGTGCTCACACCGCGGTTCCTCAGCGAGATCGGCTGCCCGCTGATCAACATCCACCACTCGTTCCTGCCGGCGTTCGTCGGCGAGGCCCCCTACCGCAAGGCCAAGGAACGGGGCGTCAAACTCGTCGGCGCCACCGCGCACTACGTCACGGAGGAACTCGACGAGGGCCCGATCATCGAACAGGACGTCGTGCGGGTGGATCACCGCCACGGCGTCGACGACCTGCGTCGCCTCGGCGCCGACGTCGAGCGTGTGGTGCTGTCCCGGGCCGTGCTGTGGCACTGCGAAGACCGCATCGTGCGGCACGGCAATCAGACGATCGTCTTCTAGTCGGTCAATTGCGGCTGGTGTCGATGGGGTGGGTCGCCAGCATCGACAGCGGCAACGGCTGACGGCGCAGCACCCGAGACCACAGGTCCACCTTGGGCTCGACGAGAACATCAGAGGGCAACGCCGACAACACAATCCAGTCGTCGCGTTCGATCTCACCCTCGAGCTGGCCGATCGTCCAGCCCGAGTAGCCCGCGAAGATCCGGACACCTTCAAGGACGGGAGCCAGCACGTCGGGGTCGGCGTCGAGGTCGACCATCACGATCCGGCCCGAGACGTGCCGCAGGCCGGGCACACCGTGGGCATCCGCCCCCACCCGCAGGGTCGCCAGGCACAGCGCCGAGTCCCGCTTGACCGGGCCGCCGACGAACATCGTCTTGGGCTTGGAGGTCAGCTTCGCCCACTGCGGCAGCACGTTGTACACGGCCATCTCGCTGGGCCGGTTGAGCACGACGCCCAGGGTGCCGCCGTCGTTGTGCTCGACGACGTAGATCACGCTGCGCCGGAACGTCGGCTCGAGCAGATCGGTGTTGGCCAGCAGCAGCGTGCCCGCGCGCACCCGGTGGGCCGCGGGTGCGACGTAGTCCTCGGGGTCTTCTGGCCCAGGCATGGCTCCATCATCGCACCCGAGACCCCCGCTGTGGCTGACAAGCGCGGCGCGCAAGGATATTTGTACTGTGGACCCGGGGCGTCGATCGATGGATCCCGTGAGCGAGGAGTGTGGGAGTGGTTGACGCGCGCGGCACCCTCGCCGTCTGGCGGTCAGTGCGCGGCCTGCGCGACTTCCGCCGCCTCCTCGAACTCCGCGTAGTCAGCCAGTTCGCCGACGGCCTGTTCTCCGCGGGGCTCGCCGGTGCGCTGCTGTTCAACCCCGAACGCGCGGCCACCCCGTGGCAGATCGCCGGGGCGTTCGCGGTGCTGTTCCTCCCCTACTCGGCGCTCGGACCGTTCGCTGGTGCGCTGCTGGATCGCTGGGATCGCCGACTGGTGCTGGTGGGCGCCAACACCGGGCGCCTGCTGCTCGCACTCGGAGTCGGTGTCCTGCTGGCCACCCGGTCCAGCGAGTTCGCGATTCTGTGCGGCGCGCTGATCGTCAACGGTTTCACCCGCTTCGTGGCGTCCGGGCTGTCCGCGGCCCTGCCACACGTCGTTCCGCGCGATCAGGTGGTGTCGATGAACTCCGTCGCCACCGCCACCGGTGCGCTGGCGACCTTCGCCGGCGCGATGTTCATGCTGGTGCCGCGCTGGCTCATCGGCGCAGGTGACACCGGTTCGTCGGCGATCATCTTCATGGTCACCGTGCCCATCAGCATCGCGCTGGTGCTGTCACTGCGATTCCCGTCGCACGTGCTCGGACCCGACGACACCGCGCGTGCCATCCACGGGTCGGTGTTCTACGCCGTGGCCACCGGCTGGCTGCACGGGGCGCGCACCGCCCTGGCCGTGCCGTCGGTGACCGCGACCCTGTCCGGTCTGGCCGCCCATCGCATCGCCTTCGGCATCAACACGCTGCTGGTCTTGGTGATCGTCCGGCACACCGACATCCCGGCGGTCTCGGTCCCGGGCCTGGGTTCGGCGGTGATCTTCACCGCCGCGGCGGGCACCGGATCCTTTCTGGCCACGGTGATCACTCCGGCCCTGGTGCACCGGTGGGGCCGCTACGCGACGGCGAACCTCGCGTTGGGGTCGGCCGCCGTCGTACAGCTGGCCGCCACCGGGATCCAGGTCGCGGTGATGGTCATCTGCGGGTTCGTGCTCGGCGCGCTGGGCCAGGTGGTCAAGCTGTGCGCGGACAGCGCCATGCAGATCGACGTCGATGACGCCCTGCGCGGACACGTGTTCGCGGTGCAGGACTCGTTGTTCTGGATGTCATTCATCGCCGCCGTCACCGCGGCTGCGGCCGTGGTTCCCGCCGACGGCCACGCTCCCCTGCTCGTCGTGGCCGGGTCGGCGGTCTACGCGCTCGGCCTGGCCGTCCACGCGTTCGTCGGTCGGCGCGCCACCTGAGGTCTAGCGTGGGCCCATGGCCGACGCCGGACCGATCGTCGACGATCTCGTCGCCGAGAGCGCTGAACTGGACTCGCTGGTGGCTCCCCTCCCCCCGGAGCAGTGGCAGTCGCCCACGCCCGCTCCCGGATGGAGCATCGCCCACCAGGTCGGGCACCTGTTGTGGACCGACCGCGTCGCGCTGATCTCGATCACCGACGAGTCCCGGTTCGCCGACGTGCTCGCCGAGGCCGGGTCGGTGCCCGACTTCGTCGACGCGGCCGCCAACGAGCTGGCCGGCTGTCCGCCGGATGCCCTGCTCGCGGATTGGCGCACGACCCGAGACCGCCTGCACGACGCGCTGCGCACCGTCGCCGACGGCCGCAAGCTGCTGTGGTTCGGTCCGCCGATGAGTGCGGCGTCGATGGCCACCGCGCGACTCATGGAGACCTGGGCGCACGGCCTCGACGTCGCCGACGCTCTGGGCGTTTCCCGGCCCGCGACGAACCGGCTGAAGTCCATTGCGCACCTGGGTGTCCGGACCCGGGACTTCGCGTACACCGTGCACGGCGAGGCTCCACCGGCGTCACCGTTTCACGTGGAACTACGCGCACCCGATGGTCAGACCTGGTCGTGGGGGCCCGCCGACGCCGTGCAGCGGGTCACGGGATCGGCCGAGGACTTCTGCGCGCTGGTCACACAGCGTCGGCCGAGGGCCGCGTTGGATGTCGTCGCCGATGGACCCGATGCCGAGCACTGGTTGACGATCGCGCAGGCCTTCGCGGGGCCTCCCGGCGCCGGTCGATGAGCGCGCCAGCGCGAAGAGAGCCGGCGCCATAGAGACCACGCGCCGGTCGATGAGCGCGCCAGCGCGAAGAGAGCCGGCGCCATCACGACCCGCGCCGGTCGATGAGCGCGCCAGCGCGAAGAGAGCCGGCGCCATAGAGACCACGCGCCGGTCGATGAGCGCGCCCGGCCTCACAGCTGGCTGGCGTCGTCGGCCAACCCGTCGCCATCCGTATCGACGAGCTTGACGTCCATCCGCCCGTCACCGTCGGTGTCCACGTAGCCGCTGCTGCGGTCCTCGGCGATGACGCGGTCGGCCAGACCGTCCCCGTCGCTGTCGAGAAGGCGGTCGTCGATGTCTCCGTCGGCGTCGAAGTCCACCAGCGGACCACCGGTCTGCTCCACACCGTCCAGCGACTGCCAGCGCAGCGCCGAACCGCTGCCCGACGGCTGCGCGGCGCCGGACCCCGCCGCTGTCGTGGCCACGGCCCACGTCCCCGACCCGTCGTCGGTGAACCATTCGGCGTCCGGCGCGGCGTGATCGAGCACCGCATGATCGGCGACGCCGTCGTCGTCCAGATCCGCCAGCACGTCGTCGTGCAGTCCGTCACCGTCGAAGTCCAGCGCGACCGCGTCCAGCACCCCGTCACCGTCGAGGTCGACGTCGGGACCCCCGCTGAGCATCGAGGCCGTGCCGTCACCGGCACCCAGGCAGTAATCCATACGGATCAGACGGAGGCGGAGCCCTCTTCGTTCCACCACCGCAGCAGTTCGGCGACGGCCTCGTCGTGGTCGAGGGGGCCGCGGTCCAGCCGAAGCTCCTTGAGGTGGTTCCAGGCGCGTCCCACGTCCGGTCCGGCCGGGATGTTGAGCAGCTTCATGATCTCGTTGCCGTCGAGATCGGGCCGCACCCGCGCCAAGTCCTCTTTGGCCGCGAGCACGGCGATCCGCTCCTCGAGATCGTCATAGTTGGCCTGCAGACGCGCGGCGCGGCGCTTGTTGCGCGTCGTGCAGTCGGCGCGCACCAGCTTGTGCAGGCGACTCAGCAGCGGACCGGCATCGGTGACGTACCGGCGCACCGCCGAATCCGTCCACCTGCCGTCGCCGTAGCCGTGGAACCGCAGATGCAGATACACCAGCTGCGAGACGTCGTCGACCATCTGCTTGGAGTACTTCAGCGCACGCATGCGCTTGCGGGTCATCTTGGCCCCCACCACCTCATGGTGGTGGAAGCTGACGCCGCCGTCGGCTTCGTGACGACGGGTCGCGGGCTTGCCGACGTCATGCAGCAGCGCGGCCCATCTCAGCACCAGATCGGGGGATTCGGACGGCTCCTCCAGATCGATGGCCTGCCGCAGCACCGTCAGCGAGTGCTGGTAGACGTCCTTGTGCTGGTGGTGCTCGTCGATCGCCATCCGCATGGCACCGACCTCGGGCAGCACCTGATCGCCCATGCCGGTCTGGACCATCAGGTCGATTCCCGCGACCGGGTCGGCGCCCAGGAGCAGCTTGTCCAGTTCGGCGGCCACCCGTTCCGCGGTGATGCGGGACAGCTCGGGCGCCATCTCCTCGATCGCCGCACGCACCCGAGGCGCCACCGAGAACTGCAGTTGGGAGACGAAGCGCGCGGCGCGCAGCATGCGCAGCGGATCGTCGCCGAAGGACACCTCGGGGGCCGATGGGGTGTCGAGCACGCCGGCGCGCAGCGCTGACAGCCCGTCCAGCGGGTCCAAAAACTCTCCGATGCCGCCGGGCCGGTCCGGATCCAGGCGCACCGCCATCGCGTTGACCGTGAAGTCCCGACGGACCAGGTCGTCGGAGAGCCGGTCACCGAAACGCACCTGGGGGTTGCGGGACACCTGGTCGTAGGTGTCGGCGCGGAACGTGGTGATCTCCACCCGATGCCCGCGGCGGGCCACGCCCACGGTGCCGAACTCGATGCCCGCCTCCCACATGCCGTCGGCCCAGGGGCGCACGATCTTCTGCACCTCGTCGGGCCGGGCCGGGGTGGTGAAGTCCAGGTCGGCACCCAGCCGGCCCAGCAACGCGTCACGGACACTGCCGCCCACCAGATACAACGGCTGACCTGCCTCGGCGAACAGCGCTCCGAGCTCGCGCAACGGCTCAGCGTGCTTGTTCAGCGCCACCGCGGCGCGGGCCAGCAGGGCGGCGTCGTCAGCGGCCGCGGGTTCATCGGCGGCTGCGGGCGGACGGGGCTCGGACACGTTCGATGAGCCTAATGCGCAGGAGGACAGCGGCCTAATGGCGCTGTCGGCACCTCGCGGACACCGGCGAGTGCGCACGTTGCCCCCCAACGTGCCAGCTACTATCGCTTGGGTGTCCGACGGCGAACAGGCCAAACCGCGACGGCGCCGAGGCCGGCGCCGTGGCCGTCGTGCCGCCGGACCGGCCCAGTCGGCCGCCAACGGCGCCGCAGACATCCCCGCCGTCCCCACCCCCCCCCCCCCCCCGCCC
>NZ_LZHW01000088.1 GCF_001667265.1 Mycobacterium sp. ACS4331
CCCCGATCGAGCACACCTCGATCCCGTTCCAGATCAGCATGCAGGGCACCACGCAGCGGATGAACGAGAAGTACCAGCAGGACATGATGGCCAACATGCTCAAGCAGGCCGATGACATGCAGACGACCATCAACACGATGGAGAAGATGCAGAGCATCACCGTGCAGATGGCCGACACCACCCACAGCATGGTCACCAAGATGAAGAACATGACTGTGGACATCGCCGAACTGCGGGACCACATCAGCGATTTCGACGACTTCCTGCGACCCATCCGGAACTACCTCTACTGGGAACCGCACTGCTACAACATCCCGGTCTGCTGGTCGATCCGGTCGATCTTCGACACCCTCGACGGCATCGACACCATGACCGACGACATCCAGCAGTTGATGCCGGACATGGAGCGGTTGGACAGCCTCATGCCGCAGATGGTCGCGCTCATGCCTTCGATGATCGAGACCATGAAGAACATGAAGACCTACATGCTCACGATGTATCAGACGCAGAAGGGCATGCAGGACCAGATGTCGGCCATGCAGGAGAACTCGACTGCCATGGGCCAGGCCTTCGA
>NZ_LZHW01000089.1 GCF_001667265.1 Mycobacterium sp. ACS4331
TGATTGGGGTGGCGTCGGGGAGGGCGGTTGGGGGAGTTCCAGCTCCGATTAACGTGTCCGTCGTAATGCGCTTTGGCGCCGTTGGTTCGAACGGTGCCGCCGTTGGATTTTGGTGCGCTTGCACCTGCGGGGTGTCGACGGAGTTGACGTCCAGGCCCACTCCTGTAGTTGGCGGGGTGGGTTCAGCCTTGCTTGAAATCAGGTCTACAGTCCGAGCGTTCGGAGCGGTGTTCGTGTATTCGGTCAAATCGCCAGTGGAATTCTTGAGTGTCTGCTCTACGTATGACCGAATATTCTCTTGCGTGAGCTGCTGTGGTTTGCCGATATCGATACCGTGGGCTAACGCAAATTCCGTAGGTGTTCGCCCGTCCCCCTGGGCGAGTAGGACCTCACTTAGCGCCTGTGTGATAGCCGAACTGCGTTGGGCCGCCTTATGGGAAGCATAAGTCGAGTATTTTTCTATGGCAGCGCCGATTTCAGTGACCTTCTGAGGAAGTGGACGCTTAGACTGCGCGATTGCGTTGATTTCTTTGTCGGCGTCAGCGGCGATCTGCCTCAGGTCGGACCGGAGACCCTGTAGAGCTTCTGCGCTCGCAGCGTACGAAGTCTTTTTCACGCCGTTCTTTTGCGAAACCGCATTCGCCGTCATCATTCCAGTCTGGAAGGCCTGGGAGGTGGCGTCGGCAGTGACGCCGCTCAAGGGCGTCAACACCTGACTGTTGGTCGTTTGGAGTACGCCTCCATAATCCCGTAAGAGAGACTCCAATAGGCCTCTGTTGCGTGACGCACTGACCGCCGCAGCTACGGACGCCTCGCTTGGCCAGTGGGGCCCCACAATTGGTGCTGCCCACGGACCGCCCGGGACGTCGGTCATTCGCATTCCCGCTTTACTGCGTCCTCGGCTTCCCGAATGTCCGCCTTGATTCCCTCGATTTCGCCTGCGGGAGCGCCAGCGAGCTGAGCAAGGATCGCGTGCTCATAGCCTGTCGCGAGCTTTTCAGTCGACCTAGCCAATTCACCATCTGCAGCGGCGTGTCGATTGAGTGCATCATGCAAGTAGTTGCCCGACGCCAGAAATGCCACCTTCATCTGTAACGCGAGGATCTGTGACACTGTGGGATCTTCGCTGGTCTGGTAACCCGCGGTGATTAGCGACCTGTACACCGTGTCCCACGCTTCGCACACGGCCTCCGTGGCATCGGCGATCTCCTGCTCGCTGAACTGAGCCGCAGTCGACTCTTCCTGGGCCGGAGCGGGCCGGAACCACGAGGCGATAGCCACAGCCAGTGCGGCCACCGCAAGCAGCGACACCAGAATCAGCGGAAGCCGGGACGGGCGACGTGCGGGAGGAGGTCCTTGGGGAGGCCAGGGTGGCGGCGCTGTGGGACCGCTGGCGGCGTGGGTCGTACCTGTGTGGGGTTGGGGAGT
>NZ_LZHW01000090.1 GCF_001667265.1 Mycobacterium sp. ACS4331
GGGGGGGTCCCCAGCACGTACTTGCGGGGGGGGTAGGCGTGGTGTGGTTGTGGGTCGCCGAACACCTTGGCGGCCGCCGGGGGGCCCGGGGAGGGAGCGGCGTGCTCAGACGACGCGAGTTCCCAGTTGATCAGCTTGAGCACTTCGGCCTTGGCGTGCACGCGGGCCAGGTTCAGCTGCACCCACTCGGAGTCGATGAGCCGGTTGCCGTGTGCGTCCTTGGTGTTCTGCGCCCACTCCCTGACGCCGTCGAGCGCGACGAAGATCGGCTGCGCGGACACCAGGGCGACGCGCTCGTGGTTCAACTGGTTGGTGACGAGCTTCCAGCCCGCGTTCTCCTCGCCCACGAGGTTGGTCACGGGCACGCGCACGTCCTGGTAGTAGGTGGCGCTGGTGTCGACGCCGGACATGGTGTGCACGGGCGTCCAGGAGAAGCCCTCCGCGGTGGTCGGCACGATGAGCATCGAGATGCCGCGGTGCTTCTTGGCTTCGGGGTTGGTGCGGACGGCCAGCCACACGTAGTCGGCGTAGGCGATCAGGCTGGTCCACATCTTCTGGCCGTTGATGACGTAGTCGTCGCCATCGCGGACGGCGGTCGTGCGCAGCGCCGCCAGGTCGGTGCCCGCGCCGGGCTCCGAGTACCCGATGGAGAAGTGCAGATCACCCGCGGCGATCTTGGGCAGGAAGAACTTCTTCTGTTCGTCGGTGCCGAACGCCATGATCGTGGGCGCGACGCTGTTGATGGTCAGGAAAGGCACCGGCACGTTGGCGATCGCGGCCTCGTCGTTGAAGATCAGTCCGTCCATCGGGGGACGGGCCTGCCCGCCGAACTCCTTGGGCCAGGACAGGGTCAGCCAGCCGTCCTTGCCCATCTGGGCGACGGTCTCGCGGTAGACGTTGCCGCGGCCGACCTCGCCGTCGTTGGAGGCAAGCGCTTCGGCTCGCTCCGGAGTCATGAGCTTGGTGAAGTAGGCGCGCAGCTCGCGGCGCAGCTCCTCCTGCTCTGGGGTGTAGCCGATCCGCATCGAACGTCCTCGCTTCTCCGGTGCTGTTCTGCGATCTGTGCGGGACTCTGCTCGCCCCATGCACCAACCTCGTTGTAACACGTTCTAGTCTTGGGGTCCAGAACGGTGCAACACTGGCCGTTAGCGGCAGACGTCCTATTCTGTTCGCCAGCCCTGCCGGCGGTTGCTCCGTCGGCGCCGTGAAGTGCGGGAGGAGAGTGCTCATGCGAATCGAAGTGGATCTCGATCGCTGTGAAGGCAACGCAGTATGCGTGGGAATCGCGCCGGACCTGTTCGACCTCAACGACGACGACTACGCCGTGTTGAAGGTCGATGTCGTCCCGGCCGATCAGGAGGAGCGGGCCGAGCAGGCGATCGCCGAATGCCCCCGGGCCGCCCTGAACCGCCGAGACTAGAGGTATTCATAAGTGACAACGAACGTAACGCAGGATCAGGACGCCCTCGATCTGTCGGGGAAGGTCGCGGTCGTCACCGGCGCCGCGGCCGGACTCGGCCGGGCTGAGGCCGTCGGCCTGGCCCGCGCGGGCGCCACCGTGGTGGTCAACGACATCGCCAAGGCGCTCGACGCCTCCGATGTGATCGACGAGATCACGGCTGCCGGCGGCAAGGCGGTCACCGTCGCCGGTGACATCAGTGCGCGCTCGACGGCCGACGAACTGGTCACCACCGCCGACGGGCTCGGTGGTCTGCACATCGTCGTGAACAACGCGGGCATCACCCGGGACCGGATGCTGTTCAACATGTCCGACGAGGACTTCGACGCTGTCATCGCGGTGCATCTGCGGGGCCACTTCCTGCTGACGCGCAATGCCGCGACCTACTGGCGGGACAAGGCCAAAGAGGGCGACGGAACGGTTTACGGCCGCCTGGTCAACACGTCGTCCGAGGCCGGACTGGGCGGCCCGCCCGGGCAGGCCAACTACGGCGCCGCCAAGGCCGGCATCACGGCCCTCACCGTGTCCGCCGCCCGCGGCCTCGCCCGCTACGGCGTGCGGGCGAATGCGATCTGCCCCCGGGCCCGCACGCCCATGACCGCAGAGACGTTCGGATCGGCACCGGAACTGGCCGACGGCGAGGTCGACAGCCTCTCACCCGAGCACGTCGTGACGTTGGTGCACTTCCTGGCCTCTCCGGCGGCCGAGACCGTCAACGGTCAGGTGTTCATCGTCTATGGGCCCTCGGTGGCCCTGGTGGCGCCGCCGGTCCTCGAGGAGCGGTTCGACGCCGAGGGCGGTGCCTGGGATCCCGCCGCGCTGAGTTCGGCTGTGGGCTCCTACTTTGCCGACCGGGACCCGGCGCGGATGTTTTCCGCCGTCGGCCTTCTGGACGATTGACGGCTGCTTAAGAGAGCCGCGGATGCCCGCCGAGACTAGAACACGTTCTAAGATGATCTACGTCACATAGGCCTTGACCTGGACAGATATATCATTCATGTCTCATCTGTGCGATCTTTGACACTGCGAACGTGTTCTAGTTTAATATGGCGATCTCACGGGTTCGGAGGCCGAATCGGGTGAGGGAACCACCGCGGACAGCAGGTGGCAAACACTTCGCCAAGCCAACAATCCCGTGGCGAGAGCCCAGACATGTGAACTTCGCCGGACGAGAAGGGAACCGAGGTTGATCGAACAGCTTGCGGTTCCGGCTCGGGCCGTGGGCGGCTTCTTCGAGATGTCGATCGACACCTTCCGGGCGATGTTCGCGCGGCCCTTCCAGTTCCGGGAGTTCCTGGACCAGACCTGGATGATCGCGCGCGTCTCCCTGATTCCGACGCTGCTGGTCTCGATTCCGTTCACCGTGCTTGTCGCATTCACGCTGAACATCCTTCTGCGTGAGATTGGCGCCGCCGACCTGTCAGGTGCGGGCACCGCGTTCGGCACCGTCACCCAGCTGGGCCCCGTGGTCACCGTGCTCGTGGTGGCCGGTGCCGGTGCGACGGCCATCTGCGCCGACCTCGGCGCCCGCACCATCCGTGAAGAGATCGACGCGATGCGCGTGCTCGGAATCGATCCCATCCAGCGCCTCGTCGTGCCCAGGGTGCTCGCTTCGACGTTCGTCGCGCTGCTCCTCAACGGTCTGGTGTGCGCGATCGGCATCGCCGGCGGCTACGTGTTCTCGGTCTTCCTGCAGGGGGTCAACCCGGGTGCGTTCATCAACGGGCTGACCGTGCTCACCGGCCTGCCGGAACTTCTCCTCGCTGAGGTCAAGGCCCTGCTGTTCGGCGTGGTCGCCGGACTGGTCGGCTGCTACCGCGGCCTGACCGTGCAGGGCGGCCCCAAGGGTGTCGGCGTGGCGGTCAACGAGACCGTGGTCTACGCCTTCATCTGCCTGTTCGTCATCAACGTCATCATGACCGCGATCGGCGTTAGGGTCCTGGAACGATGAGCGGCTTCAGCAGTTACGACGCCACACTGCGCCTGCGGCGCTTCGTCGCGGGCCTTCCCCGGATCGTCGACGGGTTCGGTGAGCAGGCGCTGTTCTACGGCGAATCGATGCGCTACATCCCGAACGCGCTCAGGAAGTACCGGCGGGAGACCGTCCGACTCATCGCCGAGATGACGATGGGCACCGGCGCACTCGCGATCATCGGCGGCACCGTGGGCGTCGCGGCGTTTTTGACGTTGGCCTCCGGCGGCGTCATCGCGGTGCAGGGCTACTCCTCACTCGGCAACATCGGCATCGAGGCCCTGACCGGGTTCCTCTCGGCCTTCCTCAACGTCCGCGTCGTCGCACCGATCGTCGCCGGCATCGCCCTGGCCGCCACGATCGGCGCCGGAACCACGGCCCAGTTGGGCGCCATGCGTGTCGCCGAGGAGATCGATGCCGTCGAGTCGATGGCCGTGCACTCGGTGTCCTACCTGGTGTCCACGCGCCTGATGGCGGGTCTGATCGCGATCATCCCGCTGTACTCACTGTCGGTGTTGGCGGCGTTCTTCGCGGCGCGGTTCACCACGGTGTTCATCAACGGTCAGTCCGCGGGCCTCTACGACCATTACTTCAACACCTTCCTGGTGCCCAGTGACCTGTTGTGGTCGTTCCTACAGGCGATCGTGATGTCGATCGCGGTCATGCTCGTGCACACCTACTACGGCTACAACGCCTCCGGCGGTCCGGTCGGCGTGGGCATCGCGGTCGGCAATGCGGTGCGCACCTCGCTGATCGTGGTCGTCGTGATCACGCTGTTCATCTCACTCGCCGTCTACGGCGGGTCCGGCAACTTCAACCTCTCCGGGTAGCGGGACATGGCAGAAGGCGAAGCAAGACGCACGCATGTGCGGGTGGCCGCGGCCATCCTCGGCGCGATCATCGCGGCGGCGACGGTGTTCACCTACCTCGGCTACACCGCCGCATTCACCTCGACCGATGCGATCACCGTGATCTCGCCCCGCGCGGGCCTGGTCATGGAGCAGGACGCCAAGGTGAAATACCGCGGCATCCAGGTCGGCAAGGTCAAGAAGATCGAGTACGAGGGCGATCGGGCCAAGTTGACCCTGGCCGTCGAGAGCAGCCAACTGCGTCATATCCCGGCCAACGCGGACGTGCAGATCGCGGGCAATACGGTGTTCGGTGCCAAGTCGGTCGAATTCCTCACGCCCGCCGAGCCCGAGGGCCGGATGGAACCCGGCGCGACGATCGGCGACGCCAGCGTGCAGCTCGAGGTCAACACGTTGTTCCAGACGCTGACCGATGTGCTTCACAAGATCGACCCGGTCCACCTCAACGCCACGCTGACCGCGCTCGGTGACGGTCTGCGCGGCAACGGCGACAACTTCGGTGCGGCGCTGGCTGGGCTGAACGGCTACCTGGACCAGATCAACCCCAAGCTGTCGACGCTGCAGTCCGACATCCAGCAGGCCGGTGTCGTGGCCAACATCTATGCCGACGCCGCGCCGGACCTGGCCCGGATCTTCGACAACGCACCCGCGCTGAGCCAGACCATCGTCGACGAGCAGGAGAACCTGAACGCCACCCTGCTCGCGGCGACGGGGCTGGCCAACAACGCCTACGACACGCTTGCGCCGGCCGCTGAGGACTACATCGCGGCGATCCAGAGGGCACGTGCGCCGGCCAAGGTGCTGGGCGACTACTCACCGGTGTTCGGCTGCCTGCTGGAGGCCATGGTGGACGCCGCCGCCAAATTCGGACCGATCATCGGCGGCACCCGGCCGGGCCTGTTCGTGTCGTCGAACTTCCTGCCCGGCTCGCCCGCGTACACCTACCCGGAGAGCCTGCCGATCGTGAACGCCACGGGTGGCCCCAACTGCCGTGGCCTGCCGGACATTCCGAGCAAGCAGTTTGGTGGCTCCTGGTACCGCTCACCGTTCCTGGTGACCGACAACGCCTACGTGCCGTTCCAGCCCAACACCGAGTTGCAGTTCGACGCACCGTCGACGCTGCAGTTCCTGTTCAACGGTGCCTTCGCAGAGCGGGATGACTTCTGATGGGCGAGAACGGAAACCTGGTCAAGGTCGGCGTGTTCACCACGGTCATGCTGTTGGTGGCCGCCGGCCTGGTGGTGGTGTTCGGCGAGTTCCGGTTCGCGGCGGGCAACACCTATCACGCGATCTTTGAGAACGCCTCCCGGCTCAAGAGCGGTCAGGACGTGCGCATCGCCGGTGTTCCGGTGGGGACGGTCAAGTCCGTCAAGCTCGCCAAGGACAACACCGTCGACGTCACGTTCGACGTGAACAAGAAGTACCAGATGTACACCTCGACTCGGGCGCTGATCCGCTACGAGAACCTGGTGGGGGACCGGTACCTCGAAATCACCTCCGGCCAAGGCGAACTGCGGAAGCTGCCAGCAGGCGGCACGATCGGTCTGGACAACACCGAGCCCGCCCTGGACCTCGACGCGCTGCTGGGCGGACTGCGCCCGGTGCTCAAGGGTCTCGACGGCAACAAGGTCAACGAGGTCAGCAACGCGGTCATCGAGCTGCTTCAGGGACAGGGTGGTGCGCTCGCCGAGACATTGTCGAGCACAAGCGCGTTCACCACCGACCTCGCAGCGCGTGACCAGCTGATCGGTGACGTCATCAGCAACCTCAACGTCGTGCTCAAGTCGGTCGACGACAAGGGTGCCCAGTTCGACAAGAGCGTCGACCAGCTCCAGCAGCTGATCACCGGGCTCGCGCAGAACGCGGACCCGATCGCCAACGCCATCCCGCCACTGGCCGCGGCCGAGGCGGATCTGACTGACATGCTCGCCAAGGGCCGCCGACCGGTCCAGGGCGTCATCGAGAACCTGCGGCCGCTGATGTCGAAGCTCGACGAGCGCAAGCAGGACGTCAACGACACGCTCGATCCGTTGGCCGAGAACTACCTGCGGCTCAACGCCCTTGGCGCCTACGGTTCGTTCTTCAACATCTATTACTGCTCGGTCCGGCTGAAGATCAACGGACCTGCGGGCAGTGACATCCTGATCCCGTTCGGCGGACCGCCGGACCCGTCTCAGGGGAGGTGCTCTCCTGCCAAGGACAACTGACGGGTCCAATCCCGTCCGGACCGGTGTCTTCGGCATCGCGGTGGTCGTGTGCCTCGTCCTCGTGTCGTTCGGCTACACCAAGTTGCCGTTCTGGCCTCAGGGCAAGACCTACGAGGCGTACTTCACCGACGCCGGCGGCATCTCGCCGGGTAATGACGTCAACATCTCCGGCATCAAGGTCGGTCATGTCGAATCGATCGGCCTGGCGGGCAACGCCGCCAAGGTGAGCTTCACCGTCGACCGCGGAATCCAGGTCGGGGACCAGACGCTCGTCGCCATCAAGACCGACACGGTGCTCGGGCAGAAGTCGCTCGACGTGAAACCCGCCGGCGGCGGCGAGTCGACCACGATCCCGTTGGGGCGCACCACCACCCCGTACACGCTCAACGCGGCTCTGCAGGATCTCGGTGCCAACACCGCCGCGCTCGACAAGCCCCAGCTGGAACAGGCACTGCGCACGCTGACCGACACGTTGCGCGATGCGACACCGCAGTTGCGGGGTGCCCTCGACGGCATCGCCGACCTGTCGCGCAGCATCAACACGCGCGACGAGGCCCTCGGTGAACTGCTGGCGCACAGCAGGTCCCTCACGAACACGCTTGGACAGCGTGCCAAGCAGGTCAACCAGCTGATCGTCGACGGAAACCAGCTCTTCGCCGCGCTTGACGAACGGCGCGCCGCGCTGTCCTCGCTGATCGCCGGAATCGACGACGTGTCCCAGCAGATCTCGGGATTCGTGGCCGACAACCGCAAGGAGTTCGGACCGGCGCTGACCAAGCTGAACCTGGTGCTGGACAACCTCAACAGTCGCCGCGAGCAGATCAGCCAGGCGCTCAAACGCCTGCCCGGTTATGCCACCGCACTCGGTGAGGTGGTCGGCTCGGCACCCGGCTTCCAGATCAACCTGTACGGCCTTCCGCCCGCCACGATCTCAGAAGTCCTGCTGGACACCTACTTCCAGCCCGGCAAGCTTCCTGACAGCCTCTCCGACTACCTGAAGGGCCTCATCGCCGAACGTCTCATCCTGAGGCCGAAGTCACCATGACCGATACCCAGACCGCAACACCCTGGTACCGCAACCGCGGCCTGCTGATCGCGACCGTCGTCGCATTGGTGGCCGCGCTGGCGGTGGGCCTGTACGTGCTCTGGCCGGGCCGGTCCACCTACAAGGTCATCGGGTACTTCTCGTCCGCCGTGGGCCTCTACCCCGGCGACGAGGTGCGCGTCGTCGGTGTCCCCGTGGGCACCATCGACTCGATCGAACCGCGGGTCTCCGACGTCAAGATCACGATGTCGGTCTCCGACGACGTCATGGTGCCCGCCGACGCTCAGGCCATCGTCGTGTCGCCGAACCTGGTGGCGGCGCGCTTCATTCAGCTCACACCGGCGTACGAGCCCGGCTCGAACGCCCAGGTGCTCGCCGACGGCGCGGTCATCGGCCTGGACCGCACCGGTGTGCCGGTCGAATGGGACGAGGTCAAGACCGAACTCTCGAAGCTGTCGGAGACCCTGGGACCCGAGCAGGGCAGCCTGCAGGGACCGCTGACCGAGTTCGTCGACCAGGCCGCCACCACGTTCGACGGCAACGGCGACTCCTTCCGCAACGTGCTGCGCGAGTTGTCCCAGACGGCAGGGCGACTCGGTGACTCGCGCACCGACCTGTTCGGGACGGTCAAGAACCTGCAGCTTCTGGTGAACGCGCTGTCGCAGAGCAACGAACAGATCGTGCAGTTCTCGAACCACGTCGCGTCGGTCTCCCAGGTGCTCGCCGAGAGCACCTCCGGCCTGGACGCCACTTTGGGCACCCTGAACCAGGCGCTGACCGATGTGCGTGGGTTCCTCGACGAGAACAACGACACTCTGATCGGGTCGGTCAACAAGTTGACGCAGCTGACGTCCCTGATCTCCAACCAGAGCGACGATCTCGAACAGATCCTGCACGTCACGCCCAACGGCCTGGCGAACTTCTACAACATCTACAACCCCGCGCAGGGCACGGTCGGCGGCGTGCTGTCACTGCCGAACTTCGCCAACCCGGTGCAGTTCATCTGTGGTGGCACGTTCGACACCGGCACCACCGCCAACGGCGACAACATCAAGCGTGCCGAGATCTGCAAGCAGCGGATGGGGCCGGTGCTGCGTCGGATCACGATGAACTTCCCGCCGCTGCTGTTCCATCCGATCAACAGCATCACGGCCTACAAGGGACAGATCATCTACGACACCCCGGAGACTGAGGCGAAGGCCCAGACCCCGGTGCCCTACCTGCAGTGGCAGCCCGCCCCAGGTGTCACGCCTCCGGTGATCCCGCCGGGCGCGACCCTCGGCGACATGGTGCTGCCCCCGGCAGCCGATCCGGGCCAGATCTCGCCCGGACCGCCGTTCATCGTCGGCAGCGGGCCCGCACCGGGTCCCGCACCCGAGGCGCCACCGGCGCCGGCGGCAGCATCGGGAGGTGGTGGCTGATGGTCACCGGAGGACGAGGAACGAAGGCGGGGAACGTGATCGCGTGGCGCGCGGGTGGACACCGAGCCGTCGTGCTGGGTGTCAGCGCGACGATGCTGGCGGGCTGCTCGTTCGGCGGACTGAACTCGGTCAACATGCCCGGCACCAAAGGGCATGGACCGGGGTCGTATTCAGTCACCGTGGAGCTCCCCGACGTCGCGACCCTGCCGCAGAACTCGCCGGTGCTCGTCGATGACGTCACGGTCGGCAGCGTCTCGGGCATCGAGGCGGTCCAGCGCGCCGATGGAACGTTCTTCGCCGCGGTGAAACTCTCGGTCGACTCCAACGTCGAACTCCCCGCCAACGCCACCGCGCGGGTGGCGCAGACGTCGTTGTTGGGTTCGCAGCACATCGAACTCGCTGCGCCGGTCGGAGAACCCGGCGAGGGCAGGCTGGTCGACGGTGCCAACATTCCGGAGAGCCGGGCCGGCCGCTACCCGACCACCGAAGAGGTGCTGTCGTCCCTGGGCTTCGTGGTCAACAAGGGCAATCTCGGTGCGCTGCAGGACATCACCAATGAGGCCTACGCGGCGGTGGCCGGCCGGGCAGGCAGTTTCGCCGGGCTGCTGCCCAAACTGGCCGAGCTGACCAACTCGCTGCGCATGCAGACCAACGACATCGTCGCGGCGCTGGACGGCCTGAACCGGCTCTCGTCGACGCTGGCCAACAGCCGGGACAGCCTGGGGCGCACGCTCGAGACGCTGCCCGAGGCGCTCGAGGTGCTCAACCGCAACCGCGCCAACATCGTCGATGCCCTGACCGCCCTGGGGCGGGTGGGAACCGTCGCCGCCAACGTGCTGTCCAAGACCAAGGACGATTTCGCCGCGGACTTCAAGGACCTGTACCCGGTGATCCGGTCGTTCGCCGAGAACGCCGACAACCTCATCACGGGTCTGACGTTCATCCCGACCTTCCCCTTCGACCGTCGGTACCTGCGCAACGCGGTCCGCGGCGACTACCTGAACGTGTACGCAACCTTCGACCTGACGCTGCGGCGACTGGGTGAGTCGGTCTTCACCACCTCGGGGCTCGATCCGAACATGAAGCACATGAGCGAGGTCCTCAATCCGCCCGACTTCCTGACCGGGCAGATGGCCAACCTCTCGGGGCAGGCCGCTGATCCATTCAAGATTCCCGCGGGTGATGTTCCGGGTGAGAAGGGACCGCGCTGATGCTTGATCGTCTTTCCCGGATCCAGCTGCTGATCTTCTCGATCGTCACGGTGCTCACGGTGACCGCCATCGCGGTGTTCTACCTGCACCTGCCGGCCAAAGTGGGTATCGGCTCCTACAAGGTGGCGGCCAACTTCGCTGCAGGCGGCGGCATCTACGAGAACGCCAACGTCACCTATCGGGGCGTGACGATCGGGCGAGTCGAGTCCGTGGGGCTGACCGATGACGGCGTCCTGGCGTCGATGCGACTCAACAGCAACACCCCGGTCCCCGACAACGTCACGGCGACGGTCAAGAGTGTCTCCGCCGTCGGTGAGCAGTACATCGACCTGGTGCCGCCGGAGGGTACGGACGCCTCGACCGACAAACTGCGCAACGGCGCCACGATCGGTCAGGACCGCACCGCGG
The DNA here is from genome assembly GCF_001667265.1 of Mycobacterium sp. ACS4331. Taxonomy (GTDB): domain Bacteria; phylum Actinomycetota; class Actinomycetes; order Mycobacteriales; family Mycobacteriaceae; genus Mycobacterium. The sequence continues at coordinate 10,593 of NZ_LZHW01000090.1, forward strand.
TGGGTCAGGACATCTCAAGCCTGCTGCGGCAGGCCAACGCGCTGGTCGACAGCGTCAGCAACAGCAGACTGCAGGATGTCCTGCGCGAGGCGTTCAAGGCCTTCAACGGCTCCGGTCCGGAACTGGCCCGCATGATCCAGTCGACCCGACTGCTGATCGATGAGGCCAACGCCAGCGCCGGGCAGACCACAGCGTTGATCGACCAGGCCGGCCCGTTCCTGCAGGCCCAGATTCGCGCCGGCGACGACATCAAGTCGCTGGCCGACGGCCTCGCGCAGGTCACGACCCAGTTCAACAACGCCGACCCGCAGTTCCGCAGTGTGCTGGCCACCGCGCCGGGTGCCACGGACGCGGCCAACACGGCGTTCAGCGGCATTCGGCCGGACTTCCCGATGCTGGCCGCCAACCTGGCCAACCTCGGCCGCGTCGGGGTGATCTACCACAAGTCGATTGAGCAGGCGCTGGTGATCTTCCCGGCGTTGATCGCGGCGCTGATCACCGTCGCCGGCGGTGTGCCGGCGGACGAGGGTGGCAAGCTGGACTTCAAGATCGACCTCGGCGATCCGCCGCCGTGTCAGGTCGGGTTCCTGCCCGCAACGACGATCCGTTCGCCGGCTGACGAGACGGTCCGCGAACTGCCCAACGATCTGTACTGCAAGACCGCGCAGAACGACCCCACGGTGGTCCGCGGCGCGCGCAACTATCCGTGCATGGAGGTTCCGGGCAAGCGGGCGCCGACCGTTCAGCTGTGCCGCGATCCGAAGGGGTTCGTCCCGATCGGCAGCAACCCGTGGCGCGGTCCGCCGATCCCGTACGGGACACCGGTCGAGGACGGGCGCAACATCACGCCGCCGAACAAGTTCCCGAACATCCCGCCGGCCGCCGACTACGACCCGGGTCCGCCCGTGGTGCAGTTGCCGCCGGGGGTGCCGCCAGGTCCCGGTCCGGCGCCGCATGCGCCGTTCCCGCTGCCGGTGCCGCCGAACGACAACGGCGCTCCTCCGCCGTGGCCGTTCTTCGCGCCCCAGGACCAGATCGTGCCGCCGTACGCGCGCCAACCCGCGGACGCTCCGCCGCCCCCGGCGGCGCCGCCCGCGGAGACCGCACCGCCGGCCGACGGACCGCTGCCCGCCGAGGCCCCAGCGCCGCAGGCCAGTGGGCCCAGCTACGCCACGTATGATCAGGACGGCAAGTTCGTCGATCCCAACGGTGGTGGCACAGGGGTGCTGACCTCGGCTGCGGAAAATCACCGCCCCGCCGAGAGTTGGGTCGATCTGATGCTCGATCCGAGGCAGGTGTAATGACCGAATCCCCGACTTCGACGTCTGAGGTGACGCCGAAGCCGGTGAGACGCCGTGCCTCGCGCGCGGCGGGACCGGCATCCCCGGACAGTGCCGCAGCGGTGGTCACCGCACGCGTGGACGCTGCGCCGTCGTCTTCGGGGCCACCCTCGTCGTGGCCTCACGTCGCGGCGCCGCCGCCCCGCAGGCAGCCGAACCGCCGCGTGGCCGGGATCATCGCCGCGGTGGCGGCCGTGGTCCTGCTCCCGCCGTTCGGCGGGGTGGCCGGGGTGCTGTTCCAGCAGAAGCGGGCCGCGGACGCGCTCGCCGAACGGGACCAGCGCTACGTCGACACCGCGTCGCAGACCGTGGTCAACATGTTCACCTATACGCCCGACACCATCGAAGAGAGCGTCAACCGCTTCGTCGACGGCACCAGTGGCCCGCTGCGCGACATGATCAGCCAGAACGACAACGTCGAGAACCTCAAGTCGCTCTTCCGCGACACCAACGCGACATCCGAGGCGGTTGTCAACGGTGCCGCCCTCGAGGACGTCGACGAGGACCGGAAGAACGCCTCGGTGATGGTCGCGGTGCGGGTCACCGTGACCGACATCGACGGGGTGAACAAGCCGTCGCAGGCCTACCGGCTGCGCGTGATCGTGCACGAAGATGACAACGGCCGGATGACGGGTTACGACCTGAAGTACCCCGACGGGGGCAACTGATGAACAGGTGGGCGCGTCTTTCGGTGACGGCGTTGTCGGTGCTCGTCGTCGCGGCGATCGTGGGCCTCGGCGGCATGGTCGGCTGGCTGTATTGGAACCGGGTCGAGACCAAGGGTGCGCAGGCCACTCAGGCTGAGCTGGAAAAGGTTGCCGCGGAGCAGATCCCACAGGTCTTCGGATACGACTACCAGACGGTTGAGCGCAGCCTCACCGATGCCTACAACCTGCTGACACCGGAGTACCGCCGGGAGTTCGTCGACCGCGCCACCAAGGACATCATCCCGCAGGCGCGGGAACGCCAGGTGATCAGTCAGGCCCGCGTCGTCGGCGTCGGTGTGCTCGAAGCGCAGCGCGATTCCGGGTCGGTGATGGTCTTCATGAATCGCACCGTGACCGATAAGTCGAAACAGCCCGCCTACGACGGCAGCCGACTCCGCGTCGACTATCAGAAGGTCGACGGCAAGTGGCTGATCCAGTACATCCAGCCCATCTGAGCGCGTCCTTGGCCGCGGTGTGGGTCTAGTTCCGTGTCCCGGCCAAGGCGTCCAAGAACGCCCTCGCGCTGGGGTGGTGGTGGGCGAGTGCGTCCTTGGCCGCGGTGTGGGTCTAGTTCCGTGTCCCGGCCAAGGCGTCCAAGAACGCCCTCGCCCAGCGGTCCACGTCGTGGACCAGCACCTGTCGACGCAGCGCACGCATCCGGCGCCGGCCCTCCTCGGGGTCCTGATTCAGCGCGTCCTCGATGGTGTCCTTGACCCCGTCCAGGTCGTGCGGGTTGACCAGGTAAGCCTGTCGGAGTTCGGCTGCGGCACCGGTGAACTCTGAGAGCACCAACGCGCCACCGAGGTCACTGCGGCAGGCCACATACTCTTTGGCCACCAGGTTCATCCCGTCGCGCAACGGGGTCACCAACATGACGTCGGCCGCCACGAAGAACGCGATGAGCTCGTCACGGGGCACTGGACGGTGCAGATACTGCACGACCGGGTGGCCGACCTCACCGAACTCTCCGTTGAGGTGACCGACCTGCCGCTCGATGTCGTCGCGCAGCACGCGGTAGGCCTCGACGCGTTCCCGGCTCGGAGTGGCCAGCTGGACCAGCACAGTGTCCTCGCGATTGACGCGACCCTCGGCAAGCAGTTCGGTGAACGCTTTGAGACGGACGTCGATGCCCTTGGTGTAGTCCAACCTGTCCACGCCGAGCAGGATCTTGCGGGGGTTGCCCAGTTCGGCACGGATCGCGCGGGCCCGCCGACGGATGTCGCGGTTGCGCGCCTTCTGGTCGAGCTCGTCGGAGTCGATCGAGATGGGAAAGGCCCCGACCTTGATGGTGCGGAAGCCCACCTGCACCTCACCGAACCGCGACCGCACGCCGACCGATGCGCGGGAGGTGTTGGCACCGATCAGCCGGCGCGCCAGGAACAGAAAGTTCTCCGCACCGCCGGGCAGATGGAAGCCGACCAGGTCCGCGCCGAGAAGACCCTCGGTGATCTCGGTGCGCCACGGCATCTGCATGAACAGTTCGACCGGCGGGAACGGGATGTGCAGGAAGAAGCCGATGACCAGGTCGGGCCGCAGCATCCGCAGCATCTTGGGCACCAGCTGCAGCTGGTAGTCCTGCACCCACACGGTGGCGCCCTGGGCTGCCTCCTTGGCGGTGGCCTCGGCGAACCTGCGGTTGACGTCGACATACCGGTCCCACCATTCGCGGTGGTACACCGGTTTGACGATGACGTCGTGGTAGAGCGGCCACAGCGTCGCGTTCGAGAAGCCCTCGTAGTATTCGGCGACGTCCTGCGCGCTCAGCCGCACCGGCTGCATCCGCAGGTCATCCTCGACAATCGGGTCCTCGATGACGTCGACGTCGTCCTCGGCCACGCCGGCCCAGCCGATCCAGGCGCCGCGGCGCTTGCGCAGCAGCGGCTCAAGAGCCGTGACGAGGCCACCCGGACTGCGTTTCCAGGTGACGCTCCCGTCCGGGTGGCGCTCCATGTCGATCGGCAGCCGGTTGGCCACCACCACGAAGTCAGACTCTCCGGATCGGGCGCGGTCACCGTCCCCGGCTGTCACCTACGCCTCGAGCTTTGACGGTCCAATGCCGAGCATCGAGAGGAAGACCCGACATTCATCGGCATCGGTGGCGTACGCGGCGACGACGCGTCGAGCCTGGCTGGCGGTGCTGTCAGCCAACGGCTCGACGTCGCCGAGGTCAGCAGGATCACTTTTTGCGGGCATCACTCAACCATAGGTGACACGCCGTGGTTTCCCAGCAGGGAGAGGGCCGCGCACCGGTCAGCGGGCGGCGTCCTCGCCCCCGATCTGGGTGTCGGCACCCGGGTGCAGGTTCTCGTTGCCTGCGGTTGCACCAGGGGTGCCCGTCGTCCGCTCCAGGCATTCACCCGGGACGGAGCCGGGGCAGGGCACGCTTTCGAGTCCGGGGCCGTTCGGCTCCCCCGTGACGTTGGGGGACACGGTCGGGTAGAGGCCACCGCGGACGTTGGGCGACAGCGAGGGAATGCAGTGGAGGGTGTAGAGATCCTCGACCTCACCAGCGGGGCAGGCCGCAACAGGCGTTGCTGCGGGAGTGCCGGGCACCAGGATGGCGGCGGCGGGTGCGGCCGAGAGTGCAAGGGCGAAACCGCCCGCGACGACAACCCGCCGGGTACGACTGTTCAGGTTGAGCATTCTCACGCTTTCTATGGGTTCCAAGCTGGACACTTACAGGACTCACGCAGAAATGAATGGTAATGGTCGCAGCGCCCGCTCGCGCGCCGCTTGCGCCGACTGGTGGGTCGCGCCCGGCTCGGACTGCCGCGTGGCGGCCTCGAACAGGCCCGGGGTTTACGTAGCAGTGCGAAGTTGTAAAGTGCATGGCATGGCCACGCCTGAGCAGCCCGATGGTGGATCCAACGCGCCCAGCGCGCCCGAGTTCGTCAGTTACGAGACTGTCGAAGACGGCCGGATCGCACGGGTCTGGTTGAACCGTCCCGCCGAGCACAACGCGCAGAACCGCACGCTGCTGGTGCAGCTCGACGACGCCTTCCGCCGCGCGGAGGCCGATGACAACGTGCGCGTGGTCATCCTGGGTGCGCGCGGCAAGAACTTCTCCGCGGGCCACGACCTCGGGTCGGATGCCGCGATGAGGGAACGGACGCCGGGTCCCGGGATGCACCCCAGTTTCGCGATCGACGGCGCCACCCGGCCCGGCATGGTCGAGAAGCTGTACCTGCAGGAATGGCACTACTACTTCCAGAACACCGTCCGCTGGCGTGATCTGCGCAAGGTCACGATCGCCTCAGTGCAGGGCAACGCGATCTCGGCGGGGCTGATGCTGATCTGGGCCTGCGACCTGATCGTGGCCGCAGACAATGCGAAGTTCAGCGACGTCGTGGCGTCCCGGCTGGGCATGCCCGGTGTCGAGTATTTCGCCCATCCTTGGGAGTTCGGACCGCGCAAGGCCAAAGAGCTTCTGATGACCGGTGATTCGATCGACGCCGACGAGGCTTACCGCCTCGGCATGGTCTCCAAGGTCTTCCCTGTCGACGAGTTGGAGGACAAGACCCTCGAATTCGCCAAGCGCATCGCCGCGCAGCCGACCATGGCCACGCTGTTGATCAAGGACTCCGTCAACGCCGCCTCCGATGCGATGGGCTTCACTGAGGCTCTGCGTCATGCGTTCCACATTCATGAACTGGGGCATGCGCATTGGGCGGCCCACAACGAGAACCGTTTCCCCGTCGCCCAGGTGCCGGACGTGCAGGACTGGCGTACGGCGCCGCGGACTCAGCCCGCTCGGCGCGATACGCCATAACTGTCCGGCTGCCGGCGGGGTCATGATTGCATTACTGGAACGTGTTCCAGTTTTCTGAGGAGTCGGTGTGCAGTTGTCGTTTGAAGATCGGACCTACCTGGTCACCGGTGGTGGCAGCGGAATCGGCAGGGGTGTGGCGGCAGCACTGTCCGCCGCGGGCGCCAATGTGATGATTCTCGGCCGCAACGCAGACCGCCTGGCGGAGGCCGCCGATGAGATCACCGGACAGGGTCCGGGAGCCGTCCGCTACCAGCCCGCCGATGTGACCAACGAGGACCAGGTGGCCGCCGCTGTCGAGGCCGCAACGGCCTGGACGGGCCGACTGAATGGTGTCGTGCACAGTGCTGGTGGCAGTCACACGATCGGCCCGATCACGCAGATCGATTCCGAATTGTGGCGAAGCACTGTCGATCTCAATGTCAACGGCACCATGTACGTCCTCAAGCACTCGGCACGGGAGATGGTGCGTGGCGGCGGTGGCTCCTTCGTCGGGATATCGTCGATCGCGGCCAGCAACACCCACCGCTGGTTCGGGGCCTACGGACCCGCCAAGTCGGCCCTGGATGCTCTGCTCAAGCTCGCGGCCGACGAACTGGGGCCGTCGTGGGTCCGGGTCAACGGCATTCGGCCAGGTTTGACCCGCACGGAGATGGTCGGACCGATCATGGAACTTCCGGCCACCCTGGAGGACTACCGGCAGTGCACCCCACTGCCACGCGTGGGCGAGGTGTCCGACATTGCGAACGTCGCGCTGTTCCTGCTCTCGGATGCTGCTGAATACGTCACCGGACAGGTCATCAACGTCGACGGCGGGCATGGACTGCGTCGAGGTCCAGACATCTCGGGTCTGCTCGAACCCGCGTTCGGCGCCGACGGGTTACGCGGAGTCGTCTGACCCGGTCCCCGCATCGCTGGCCGACAGGGTCGCGATGGCCGACCAGTCCAAGTGCTCGCCGCCGTTCGCGATGAGCGTGAGGAACCGGTCCCGCAGCAGACCGGCGATCGGCAGCGGCACCGAAAGGCGCTCACCGGCCTCGAGCACCAACCGGATGTCCTTCAACCCCAGGGGGGCCGCGAACCCCGCGGGTTCGAACTGCTCCCCGGCGATCAGCCCGCCATAGGTCCTGTACACCGGGGCATCGAACAGCGTGGAGGTCAGGATGTCCACGTACTGATGGGCGTCGACGCCGGCCTTGCCGACCAGCGCCATCGCCTCCCCGAGGGATTCGATCACCGAGGCGATCAGGAAGTTGCCGCTGAGCTTGATCAGGTTGGCGGCGGGAGGGTCGTCGGCGACGACGAACGTGCGCTGCCCGATCGTGTCGAGCAGTTCCTCCACGTCGGCGACAGCCGAGGCTGCACCCGCCGCGACGACGAACAGCTTGGCGGCCGCGGCGGCCTCGGGTCTGCCGAAGACCGGTGCGGCGACGAAGCGTTGGCCCGCATCCGCGTGGGCCTGTGCGAGTTGTGCGCTCAGTCCGACGCTGATGGTGCTGCACGAGATGTGCACGCCCGGCGAGGCCAGGTTGTCAAGAATGCCGTCAGCGAGGTCGATGTCGCCGAACGTGACACCGCGCACCGCATCGTCGTCGGCGAGCATCGTGAACACGACATCCCCGCGGCAGGCGTCGGCCACGGTGTCGGCACGGTGCGCGCCCTGCCTCTCCAGGGCGTCCACCTTCGCGGGGGTTCGGTTGTAGGCAGTCACGTGATGGCCCGCCCGCACCAGATTGGCGGCGATTCCCGCGCCCATGCTGCCCAGTCCGATGAATCCGATTCTCATCACTACACCCTCGCCCAGATCCGGTTCCGGTGTCACGTGAACGCGGTGTCGGCTGCAACAGCGGGACACCGCGACCTCCACGGCCTCACCGTCTCCGGTTGGCGCGAAGAGGCCGATCCCGTTCGCGCCGTGAGTACTTCGAAAACGTGACATCTGACGGGGTGGTCTGTAAAGCTACCCCGATGCGGACCGCTGGTGACGACACGGCTGTGCCCGATACCGCCCATGAGGCACTGCACACCCCACGGCGCGCGTGGACCGCCGTCATCCTGCTCGCCGTCGTGGGGACGCTGAACTACGCCGACCGTTTCCTGCCGGCGGTGCTCGCCGAACCGATCAAGAACGACCTTGCGTTGTCCGACACCGCAATCGGAGTCATCAACGGGTTCGGGTTCTTGATCGTCTACGCGATACTCGGCATCGTCATCGCGCGAGTCGCCGATCGCGGAGCGTTCGGCCTGGTGATCTCGTCCTGCCTGACGCTGTGGGGTGCGATGACGATGGTCGGCGGCTGGGTGCAGTCAGGGTTCCAACTGGCGTTGACCCGCGTCGGCGTGGCCATCGGCGAGGCGGGCAGCACCCCGGCCGCCCACGCGTATGTGGCGCGAAACTTCGCCCCGCACAGGCGGGCGGCACCGTTGGCCGTCATCACGCTGTCGATTCCGCTCGCCAGCGCGGCCAGCCTCATCGGCGGTGGTCTGCTGGCGCAGTCGCTGGGATGGCGGACGGCGTTCGTGGTCATGGGTGCCTTGAGCATCGCGGTGGCTCCACTGGTGCTGCTGGTCCTGGGGCGGCGCCAGACGCTGCCCGCCCAGTCACCGTCCGAACGGGTCGAGTCGGGGCGGTGGTGGGACCTGCTGAGCAAACCCAGTTATCGCGCGGTGGTGGCCGGAGCCGCCTGCATTTCGGTTGCCGGGTACGCCCTCACGACGTTCGCGCCCGCGTTCCTGATGCGCAGTCGCGGAATGTCTCTGGGTGAAGTGGCCTGGCAGTACGGAGTCGCCAGCGGCGTGACGGGAGTGCTGGGGCTGCTCGTCGTCGGGCGGGTCGCCGACAGGTTGTCCGCGCGTGACCCGCGCTGGCTGCTGTGGCTCGTCGCGATCATGACCGCGGCCATGGTGCCGTTCTCTCTGGCCGCGCTGATAGTCGACGATGCGGTTGTCACGGTGTGGTGCATCGCGTTGAGCTACGTCATCGGGACCGCCTACATGGCCCCGTCGATCGCCGCGATTCAGCGGCTGGTTCGTCCAGAACAGCGGGCCACGGCCTCGGCGATCTTCCTGTTCTTCGGCGCGGTCGTGGGCTCACTCGGGCCGTTCCTGACCGGCATGATCAGCGATGCCCTCACCGCCGAACTCGGCCGCATGGCGTTGGAGCGCGCGCTGTACCTCGTGCCGGTGTTCCAGGTGATCGCCATTGGGTGTTATCTGTGGGCGAACCGGCGGTTCGCACAGGAGATCGTGGACACCCGCGAGGCGCAGGCCGCGTCGGCGGGCTGACCCAGACGTTCGCTGATTCGGCACCCCAACTTCTGACGCCGGGTGTTCTCGCGGCATCACCACACGGGCGGCCCGCGTAGAGCGCCGCGGTCCTGACCAGCGCATCCCGGTCTGCGCGCCAATGTGCTGTGGCGTGACGTGTACACATGAAGTCGAAGGCGGCGGGTATACCGCGGGTACTGGTTTCGAACGGGAAGGCCTTCATGACCGCAGCACGCTCGCAACTGGACCGTCGCGATCTCGCCGAGGCGCAACGGGTCATCGGAGCCGTGGGCTCGGCCTTCTCAGCCCGAGTGGTGGGTCAGGACCACCTCAGAGAATCGATGCTGCTGGCTCTGCTGGCCGGCGGACACCTGCTGCTCGAAAGCGTGCCCGGGTTGGCCAAGACCACCGCGGCGCGCGTGGTCGCTCAGTCGATCGACGGCAGTTTCCGGCGCATCCAGTGCACGCCGGACCTGCTGCCCAGCGACATCATCGGTACCCAGATCTATGAGTCCGCGACCAATTCGTTCGTGACCGTGCTCGGCCCGGTGCACGCCAACATCGTGCTGCTCGACGAGATCAATCGGTCGAGCGCCAAGACGCAGAGCGCGATGCTCGAGGCCATGGAGGAACGCCAGACCACCGTGGCAGGTGTCGAGCACGCCATCCCGGAGCCGTTCCTGGTGATCGCCACTCAGAACCCGGTCGACCAGGAGGGCACATATCCGCTCTCGGAGGCGCAGACCGACCGGTTCATGCTCAAGGAGGTGGTGCGCTATCCCTCGGTGGACGATGAGGTGGAGGTGATCGCCCGCATGGACGCCGGTCTGTACGACAGAGACCACACCGCACGACCGGTGGTGGGCCTGCCGGACATCCGGCGGGTGCAGATGCTGGCCCGTTCCGTCTATATGGACACCGACCTGGTCCGCTACGCCAGCAGTCTGGTCTCCGTGACGCGGACGCCCGAGCGTCACCTGCCGTCGCACCTGGCGCGACTCATCGAGTACGGGGCGAGTCCCCGCGCCACCATCGCGTTCTGCCGGACCGCCCGGGCACTCGCCGTGCTGCGCGGTCGAGGACACGTGATCCCCGAGGACATCGCACATCTGGCGCACCGCGTGCTGCGGCATCGACTGATCCTGGGATTCCAGGCCACGACCGAACGGGTCACCCCCGATACGGTCGTGGACGCTGTCCTGCAAGCGGTCCGGGTGCCGTGAGGGCGTCGTGGGCAAGCATCTGGACGCCGCACGCGCACACTTCGGCCGCGACACCGGTGGATTTCTGGAGGGGGGACGGTATGCCCTGGTGCACACCCGAAGCCTGGAATTCGACGATCTGCGACCCTACGTGCCGGGCGACGACGTTCGTGACATCGATTGGAAGGCGACCGCCCGGTCGGGACACACGCTGATCAAGCGTTTCGTGTCGGAGAAGCACCACAAGATCCTTGTGATCGCCGACGCGGGTCGCGACACCGCGGGGCTGGCTCCGTCAGGTGAGGTGCGGCGCGACGTGGCCGCCCACGTGATCGGCGCGCTGGGCCTGATCACACTGCGCCGTTCGGATCAGATCGGCATGGTCTTCGGCGACGCCCGCGGATGCGTGGACATCCCGCTGCGACGAGGTGAGACGCATATCGAGCGCATGCTGCACAGGTTCGCGCAGCACACCACGGCGGCACCGGCGCGCAGCGACGTGATCGAGCAGTTGGACTGGGTGGCACGACATCACCGGCACCCGATGCTGATCTTCGTGGTGTCCGGTGAACCCGATGTCGGGGCTCGTCTCAGCGAGGTCCTGCGTCCCTTGGCGACGCTGCACGACGTGATGTGGGCGATGGTCAGCGATATGCCGGCTGTGGACTCGGTCGAGGACGGGCGGGCCGGCTGCGACGTAGCCGGCGGGCGTGTGATCCTCAGCGGGGCAGACCTCGGGACCACCGTCCTGGAGGCCTACCGGCGCGCGGAACAGGATCGGCGGCAGCACCTTTCGGAGTTCCTTGCCGCACACGGCGTGCCATACGCGTTGATCGGCGGAAGCCGCGGAATCAGGATGGCGCTGACTGAGATGACCGAGGTCTACGGCCGTGCCGGATGACCTGCTCCGGTTCGTCAGTGGTCCGGCGCCGTTCTCGTGGTGGTGGCTGGCCCTGGCCGCGGTGCTGATCGCCGTCGTGATCGCCTGGTATTCGGCGGTGTTCGCGCTGACCGCACCCCAACGCCGCGTGCGGGACATCCCCGTCGTCGGATCCGCCAGGATCGCCCTGGCCAAGCGCCGGTATGCGCGCGCCGTGAACACGATTCGCGCGCGGCACCGTGCCGGCGATCTGGCCGGCGCGCCCGCGAGCGCCGCGCTCAGCGCGCAGCTGCGCGCGTTCCTGACAGAGGCCACGGGCGTCCGCGTGCAGTACATGCAGGTCGCCGACATCGCGATGAGTGAAGTGCGTTCCGCGGCACCGCTGCTCACCGACCTCAATGACGCACAGTTCAACGCCGCGTCAACAGTCGACGTCACCGCGACGGCCGACGCGGTCGAGGAGTTGATCCGGGCATGGAACTGACCTGGTGGTTGGTCGCGATCCTCGGCATGGTCGCCCTGGCGGTCTGCGTGGCCGCCGCCCTGCTGTGGCCACGGTCGGCGGCCCAGCGTGTGCTGCGCCCGTTGGCGAATGTCGAGCGGTTGACTCGCCTGCCCGAGTACCGCCGTGCCGTCCGCATGCGCACCGCGGCCACGATCGCGGCCGTCGCGCTGCTGCTGATGACCGTCGTCGCGGCGGTCGTGGCCGCCTCCCGTCCCACGGGTGGGCCGACCCTCTGGCCGTACTCGGACAGCGCAGCACCTGAGGACATCATGGTGTGCATCGGAGCGCCGCTGACGGATCCGGCCACCGCACCGGCGCTGCGGTTCTTCGCCGACGCCATCCCGACCTTCGGCACCGAACGCATCGGGCTGACCTCGGCCAACCGTCGCGTGGTGCCTTTGACTCGCGACTATCAGTACGCGGCAGCGCAGTTCGCCGACTATGGGCGTCCCGTCGAGCAGCAGGGTGATTCGCCGGCATTCGTGCGACCGGTGTCCTACGCCGACTACGCCCTGACGCTGCCGGACCTGCTCGGCCTCTGCCTGACGGGCTTCCCGCATTTCGACGAGCCCAGTGCGCAACGACGATCGCTGATCTACATCGGGCCGGGGACACTGTCCGACGCCCAACCGTCGCTCTTCTCCGCCGCCCAGCTCACCGAATTGGCCTCGCGCGGCGGGATCCAGGTCAACTCCGTGGTGACCAGCGGGGACGATGCCGTCGTCGCCGCCATCTCGGAGGCCACAGGGGGACGAACGTACCCCGCGGACGACGATGTGCCCCAACGCCTTGCCGACATCCGGAGTCATCCGCCGGGTGCACCGGTCGAGGCGCAGGCGGGACCCGTCCGCGCGATCGAGACGCCGGACGTGCCGCTCACGGTGGCACTGATCGCGCTGCTGGCGCTGGCACTCTGGCCGGTGGTGATGCCCCGATGACGCTGCATCCGGTGTTGCCGCCGCTGATTCTGGCTCTCATCGCCGCGGCGCTGCTGACGGCGCGGCTGATCACCTTCCGGCGCCTGCGCCGTGCCGCGCCTTCACGAGCGGCGATGTGGCGCTGGGCCGCGGTCAGTTCGGCCGCCGCACTGCTGGTCCTTGCCGCGGCCCGACCGGTGTTCGGCGACGATGGTGCGCCACCGCGGGTGGCCGGTGAGACCACCCCGAATGTGTTCATCGTCCTCGACCAATCGGCGGAAATGGACATGCCCGCGGCCCGCGACGACGTCGACGAACTCCTCGACCGCCACCCCGATGCCCGGTTCGCCCTGATCGGCTTCACATCCCGGCCGTCGTTGGTCTGGCCGTTGTCTGCCGACACCTGGAGCCTTCGTTCGGTGGTGGCCGCAATGACCGCGTCGGGAACTGATGCCGGCGATGTCGGGGCCGCAGCCAACGTGCTCCGGTACCAACTCATCGGGGCCGCGCAGCATTACCCGCGGGCCCGCAACCTGGTCTACTACCTCGGTACCGGAGTATCTGAATCCGGCAACCCACCAAGAGAATTCGATCTTCCAGAGGGCGAGGTTTCGGGCGGAGCGGTGGTGGGTTACTCACCCGCCGGTGTGGAGTCGCTGCAGGCTGTCGCCGACCAGATCGGGGTGCCGTTCGTGCCCCGCTTCGACGGTGCGGTGCTGCCTGCCGACACCGGCCCAGCGCAGGAGGTGCAGGCCGCGCAGACGGCGGCGGGGGAGCGCATCGAGGTGTACTGGGGCCTGGCGGCAGCGGCGTCGGTGCTCGTGCTGGCCGAACTGTTCATGGTTCTGCGTGAGTTCCGCCGGACCAGGATGCCGGTGGGGCAGGTGCTGCCATGACCCCGAGAATGCGGGTGCGACGCCGCCTCCTGATCGGCTCAGCCCCGATCGTGGCGCTGCTGGTGGTCGTTGTGATCAAACTGGTCTCGATGGTGATCGCCGGCCAGTGGGCGGCTTCGGCGTTCGACGACCGGGACGCCGCGGGACTGCGCGCGGCGGCGGGCGTGTTGAGCACGGTGAACATCATCGAACCGGCTAAGGCACACAGCGCTGGGGGGGCGGCGGCCGTGCTGGACAACCGACTCGGAGAGGCCGACAGCCGATTCACGCAGGCACTGTCGCTGGTGGGAGCCCAGGAGTCCTGCCCGATTCGGGTCAATCTGGCGCTGGTCCGCGAGACGCTCGGCGACCGGGCGTTCGCTGCCTTGGACGGACATGAGGCCGCCGAGCAGTATCTGCGCGCGTTGGAGGTTGTCGAGCAGGCGCCGTCGGGCTGCTTCGCGGGCAACACCGACAGCGACCCCGAACGCCAGTCGGTGCGCGAGGATGCGGTACCGCGCCTGACCGCAAAACTCGAGGCGGCCCGCGCGGCGGTGCCGCCACCTCCGCCTCCGCAGCCGGTGGGGGCGCCCCCGGTGGCGGCGGCGCCGGGGGCTGGGCAGGGCGGCACCGACGAGGACATCCGACTGCGCCTGGAACCGGGGGCGGGTGATCCGCTGGACAAGCTCGGGCAGATCCTGCGAGACGCCGCGGGTTGAGGCGGTCAGCTGGCCACGGTGGACGTCCGGCTGCCGTTGCGAGGTGGTTTCGCCAGGCCGAGATGGTCCCGCAGCGTGGTCCCGCTGTAATCGGAGCGGAACACGCCGCGTTCCTGCAGCAGCGGCACCACCTTGTCGACGAAGGGATCGAGGCCGCCCGGCGTGACATGCGGCACCAGGATGAAACCGTCGCTCGCGTCGGCCTGCACCAGTCGATTGATCGACTCCGCGACTGTCTCGGGTGATCCGATGAAGTTCTGTCGTCCCGTGACCTCGATGATCAGCTCACGGGTGGTGAGGTTCTCGGCCTCGGCCTTCGCGCGCCACTGGTTGGCCACCGCGATCGGATCGCGGTGCATCCGCACACTGGCCCGGCCGCGCGCAATGGTGTTCTCCCCGACCACCGGGTCGGTCGTGGGCAGCGGTCCGTCCGGGTCGTGGTCGGACAGGTCACGGTTCCACAGTTGCTCGAGGAACTTGATCGCGGTCTGCGGGGACACCTGCGCCAACCGCACCTCGTGCGCGAGGTCGGCGGCCTCGGCGTCGGTGTCGCCGAGTACGAATGTGGCGGCGGGCAGGATCATCAGGTCGTCGTGCCGACGGCCGTACTTGGCGAGTCGGCCCTTGACGTCGCTGAAGAAGGCCTGGCCCTCCTCGAGGGTTCCGTATCGGGAGAAGATCGCATCGGCAGCCGCGGCGGCGAACTCACGACCGCGGTCGGAGTCGCCGGCCTGGAAGATGACGGGGCGGCCCTGCGGGCTGCGCGGCACGTTGAATCGTCCGCTGATGTCGAAATGGTCGTCGTGATAGGAGAATTGGCCGGCCTGTGGATCCTTCAGAAAGACCCCGCTGTCCCTGTCGGCGACGATCTCGTCGCCGGTCCACGAGTCGAAGAGCGTGTGGGCGGCGGCCAGGAAGCTTTCGGCCCGCTCATAGCGCTGGTTCTCGGGCAGGAATCCACCACGGCGGAAGTTCTCACCGGTGAACGCATCCCATGACGTCACGACGTTCCAGGCCGCGCGCCCGTCGGACAGGTGGTCGAGCGACGCGAACTGGCGGGCCACCTCGTACGGTTCGTTGAATGTCGAGTTGATGGTTCCGGTCAGGCCGAGGTGGTCAGTGACCGCGGCCAGCGCGGCCAGCACCGTGAAGGTGTCCGGGCGACCGACGACGTCGAGGTCGTAGATCGTGCCGCCCTGCTCGCGCAGGCGCAGACCCTCAGCCAGGAACAGGAAGTCGAACTTCCCGCGTTCGGCGGTCTGGGCGAAGTGGACGAACGACGCGAAGTCGATGTGGCTGCCGGAGTTCGGGTCGCTCCACACCGTGGTGTTGTTCACGCCGGGGAAGTGGGCGGCCAGATGGATCTGCTTGACGGGCTTGGTCATGAGAGTCCTCAGGCGGTGGCGTAGCGGTTGGCCGGGCGGGGCAGTCCGAGTTGTTCGCGCAGCGTCGCGCCGGTGTATTCGGTGTGGAAGGCCTTGCGCCGCTGGAGTTCGGGTACCAGTCCGGTGGTGATCTGGAGCAGGTCGTGCGGAAGGGTCGCGGGCCGCAGCCGGAACCCGGACAGGCCCGCGGACTGTCGGTCGGTGAGAAGGTCTGCGAGCTGGGCCGGTGTGCCGACGAAAACCTCGGCATCGCTGGAATGTTCGTCCCCAGTGATGCCGTCAAGCCGCGCCTTTCGGGCCTGGGCCTCGGCGGGAGTGTCGGCGAGGAAGACCACCAGGTCGGCGAAGACGCGGACCGGGTGTGGACCGCTGCGCAGTGCGGCGATGGCCTTGACGGACTGTGCGGCCCCCGCGGTGTCGCGTGGCGTGATGAAGCCGACATCGGTGCTGCCGGCCAGCAGGGGGAAACCGGTGGCGCGGTGGGACAGGGCCGCGACGACCGGCTGTCCCTGCGGCGGACGGGGCGTGATGGAGGGGCCCTTCACCGAGAACTTCGTGCCCTGAAAGTCGATGTAGTGCAGCTTGTTCCGGTCGACGAACCGCCCGGTGGCGGCATCGCGGATCTCGGCGTCGTCCTCCCAGCTGTCCCAGAGCCTGCGCAGCACCTCGACATAGTCGGCGGCCTCATCGAACAGTTCGGTCGTCAGGTCCTCGGACAGGGCGGGGATGACGCGACGGCCGAAGTGGCGGGCCGTCTGCGGGCTGGGCGCCACCTGGACGCGGACCCCGGCGCGGCCCAGGCTGACGTAGTCCAGCGTGGCGATGGCCTTCGACAGGTGGAACGGCTCGGTGTGGGTGACCACGGCCGTGGGCACCAACCCGATCCGAGTGGTCCGCGGGGCCACGCGCGCCGCGATCAGCACGGCGTCGAGGCGCCCGCGGACCCGGTCGATGCGGGTGTCGGGGTGCAGCGGGTCGTCGGACTGCAGTGCCAGCGAGTCCTCGATCGTGACGAACGTCAGCAGCCCGCGCTCGGCTTCGGTGACCAGGTAGGTCCAGTAGTGCGGGCTCAGCAGGTCGGTCGGGCGGGCGTCGGGTTCGCGCCAGGAGGCCGGGTGCCAGCCGGTGCCGTCCAAGGCCACGGCGAGGTGGAGGTGTTCGGTCACCGGTCACCCTCACTTTCCTGCGCGGTGTCAGCGACAACGCCTTGTCATCGGTGGGGCATTCCCCCTTCAGTGTTCTGCCGTGTCGGGCGGTGCGGAAGCGATGGACGCAGCGTGATGCCAAAGCCGGCGTTTAGCGGGGGTGAGATGGGGAGAACCAGCATCGGTATGGAACATGAGGGCAGCCCGCCGCCGCACCCGAAGGACGCCACGAAGGCGACCGACGAGCAGCGGGAGGTGCAGCGACAGCTTGAGCACCAGGACGAGGACCCGCACGGACCCGGTCTGCAGCAGAGCCGGCGGCAGGTCGCCGACGAGAACTGACGTGTGGAGCCCCCTGTCAGGATTGAACTGACGACCTTTCGCTTACAAGGCGAGTGCTCTACCACTGAGCTAAGGAGGCGGTGTCGCGGCGTGCCGCGAACGAAGGTAAGCGTAGCGGGTCAGGTGTCGTGGTCGATCACCCGTTGCGAGCTGACCGGACGCGGCGTGGGCCGCCGAGTGCGGGCGCGGCCCGGGAGCGGGATGCGGTCGGCGATGTTGCTCAGCGGATTGACCACCTGGCTGAGCATGATGACGGCCTCGCGCAGGGTCTCTATGGTCGGCGCCAAGGCCTCCAGCCCGGGCGCGAGCCTGTTCAGGGTGTCGGCCACATCGGCCAACTGTTCCAGCGGTCCGTTGCGGGCCGTCAGCTTGTCGACCACCCCGCCCTCGGCCAGCAGGCGGTCGGCCAGGCCGTCCTCGGCGAGCAGTCGATCGATCAGGCCTTCTTCGGCCAGCAGTTGATCCACCAGGCCGCCGGGGGCCAGCGCGCGCTCGACGCCGCCGCCCTCCGCGGTCAGTTTGTCCAGGAGTCCGTCCGTGGCAGTGACGCGATCGATCAACCCGCCCGGCCGCATGAGCCGGTCGATGGGGCCGTCGGGGGCCAGCGCCCGGGTCAGCGGCGCATCCTCGGCCAGGAGATCGTCGGCCAGTTTGGCCATGCGGTTCGCGCGGGCCACGGTGTCGTTGAGGCCACGCAGGTTGGAGACCGCCATGCCTGCGTCCTGTCCGGCGACCTCGCCGAGACTGCGTCTGGCCAGGTCCAACGCGCCGCTGGCGATGTCGAGACTGGTTTCGGTGACGGCCAACCCCACGCGCGCCGGCGCCATGGCCAGGTCAACCAGGCTCTTGCCGAGGTTCATGATCGCCAGTGTATGGCCGACGGCAATGGCGAACCGCGGGTATCGGGAATCCACAGCCGGAACCAAACTCACAGGAAGTGCACAGCGACTCGTTAGCACAAGCGCAAGAAATTGCGAGGACATTTGAAGTCATGGCCGCTCCAGTAGCAACCGAGACCAAACCGGAAGCCCGGGTTCTGGTCGTCGATGACGAGACCAACATCGTCGAACTTCTGTCGGTGAGCTTGAAGTTCCAGGGATTCGAGGTCTACACCGCGGGCAGCGGACCGCAGGCCCTCGACACCGCCCGCGAGATCAAACCGGACGCCGTCATCCTCGACGTGATGATGCCCGGAATGGACGGCTTCGGTGTGCTCCGCCGGATGCGCGCCGACGGGATAGACGCGCCAGCGCTCTTCCTGACCGCCCGCGACACGCTGCAGGACAAGATCACCGGCCTGACCATCGGTGGCGACGACTATGTGACCAAACCGTTCAGCCTCGAAGAGGTGGTGGCCCGGCTGCGGGTGATTCTGCGCCGCAGCCAGAAGGACGTCGAGGAACCCCGCACATCCAGGCTGGTCTTCGCGGACATCGAACTCGACGAGGACACCCACGAGGTCTGGAAGGCCGGTGAACCGGTGTCGCTGTCGCCGACGGAGTTCACGCTGCTCCGTTATTTCGTCATCAACGCCGGAACTGTTCTGAGCAAGCCGAAGATCCTCGACCACGTGTGGCGCTACGACTTCGGCGGCGACGTCAATGTGGTCGAGTCCTATGTGTCCTACCTGCGCCGCAAGATCGACACGGGGGAGAAACGCCTGCTGCACACGCTGCGCGGCGTCGGATACGTCCTTCGGGAACCCCGCTGACTCCACGCGCGTGACAATGGACGGCATGAGGCCTCAGATCAGTCGGGGCGTGCCGTTGCGCGTCTCGCTTGTGGCCGCGACGCTGCTGCTCGTGGCCTGCGGTCTGCTCGCATCGGGTATCGCGGTCACCACGATTCTCCAGCACAGCCTCATGGCGCGCGTCGATCAGACGCTCATCGACGCCTCCACCGGGTGGGCGCAGGAACCGCGGCCAGACGCCCCACCGGCCAATGAGAACCCCAACCCGGGCCGGCCGCCGTCGAACTTCTACGTCCGCGGAGTCGGGGACAACGGTGAGGTGTGGATCGGCGGTCGCGACCATGCCGCAGAACCCAATCTGCCCTCGGACAACGACGTCGGCCCGGTGCCCACCACGGTCGACTCCGTGGACTCCCTGGCGCAGTGGCGCGCGGTGTCGGTGCGTGGATCCCACGGTGAGCTGATCACTGTGGCCATCGAACTGTCCGACATGCAGTCCACCGTGCGGGCACTCATCTATGCGCAGGCCGGCATCGGTATAGCGGTGCTCGTGGTGTTGGGCATCGTCGGCTACCTCGTCGTGCACCGCAGCCTCCGCCCCCTGGACGAGGTCGAGGAGACCGCTGCGGCGATCGCCGACGGAGAACTGGATCGTCGTGTCCCGCAACGTGATCCGCGCACCGAAGTGGGGCGTCTTTCGGTCGCGCTGAACGGCATGCTGGCCCAGATCCAGCGGGCGGTCGCGGCCTCGGATGCGTCGGCCGAGCAGGCTCGGACGTCCGAGGAACGCATGCGCCGGTTCATCACCGACGCCAGCCACGAACTCCGCACGCCGCTGACCACCATCCGCGGCTTCGCCGAGTTGTACCGCCAGGGCGCGGCCCGCGATGTCGAGATGCTGATGTCGCGCATCGAGAGCGAGTCCCGGCGGATGGGCCTGCTGGTCGAGGATCTGCTGCTGTTGGCGCGACTCGATGCGCAGCGTCCGCTCGAACAGCGCCGCGTCGATCTGCTGCTGCTGGCCACCGACGCGGTTCACGACGCGAAGTCGATCGCCCCTGACCGTCGCATCACGCTGGAGGTTGTCGACGGTCCCGGCACCCCCGAGGTGATCGGCGACGACTCCAGGCTGCGCCAGGTCCTCGGGAATCTGGTGGCCAACGCGTTGCAGCACACTCCGGCCTCGGCGGCGGTCAAGGTGAGGGTCGGGACGATCGGGGACGACGCCATCCTGGAGGTCGTCGACGAGGGCCCCGGAATGACGACCGAGGACGCGCAGCGGGTGTTCGAACGCTTCTACCGCACCGACACGTCCCGTACGCGATCCAGTGGCGGCACCGGCCTGGGCCTGTCGATCGTCGACTCCCTGGTGCTGGCCCACGGGGGCACCGTGACGGTCACGACGGCCCCGGGAGAGGGCAGCCGGTTTCTGGTCCGACTGCCCCGCATCGCTGAGGGGGAGGCCGTCACTGAGGCGGTGGAGGCTAGGTCAGTTGAGCCAGCGCGGCCTTGATCTTGGCCTGCGCCTCGTCGAGGGACTCCGGTGAGGGATTGCGGTCCACTCCGGCGAAGCCGAAGTCGGTCAGCTGGTAGGCCGGGAACACATGCACGTGCAGGTGAGGCACCTCCAGGCCCGCGATGAGCAGGCCGGCGCGGGGTGCGCCGAACGCGCGGACCACCGCCTGCCCGATCCGCTGCGACACCGCCATGAGGCGTCCGTAGGTCGCGGAGTCGATGTCCTGCCACTGGTCGATCTCGGCTCGCGGGACCACCAGGGTGTGGCCCTGGGTCATGGGCTCAATCGTCAGGAAGGCGACGAACTCGTCGTCCTCGTAGACGAAACGTCCGGGAAGCTCCCGGTTGATGATCTTGGTGAACACGGAGGACATGGGTCCCCAGCATAGGGCCCGGTTCTCCTGGCCTGTCCCGGCGAGCAGGTCCCGTCAGGGCGGGGGAACCCCAACAGAATCGCGCGATTCCGGGTGGAGAAGAGCGATTCTGTTGGGTCCCCGCTCGTAGGGGTCTGACCGCGGACCCGGTGGTTACCGGTCTGCGTCGGTGTAGCGGATGACGCCGCGGATGTTGCGGCCCTCCAGCATGTCCTTGTAGCCGTCGTTGATCTGCTCCAGCTTGTACTGGCGCGTGACCATGTCGTCGAGGTTGAGGCGACCGGCCTTGTACATCGACAGCAGCAGCGGGATGTCGTGGTGCGGGTTTCCGCCGCCGAAGATGGTGCCCTGCAGGTTCTTCTGCAGCAGCGTCAGCATCGACAGGTTCAGCGTGACGTTGGTGTCGAGCATGCTGCCGACCGCCGTCACGACGGCGGTGCCGCCCTTCGAGGTCAGGTTCAGGTAGCTGTCGATGTCTGAGCCCTTGAGCTCGCCGACCGTGATGATGGTCTTGCGGGCCATGCCGCCGGCCGTCACCTCGGCGATGCCCGCCATGGCGGAGTCGATGTCGGGGTAGGCGTGGGTGGCACCGAACTTCAGCGCCTGGTCACGCTTCCACTCGATCGGGTCGACCGCGAAGATGTTGCGGGCGCCGGCGTTCACCGCGCCCTGCAGCGCGCCCATGCCGACACCGCCGATGCCGATGATCGCGACGTCCTCGCCGGGACGGATGTCGCCGCTGCGGACGGCCGAGCCGTAACCGGTGGTGACACCGCAGCCGACCAGGCAGGCGACCTCGAACGGGATGGACGGATCGATCTTCACGACCGAGCTCTTGTGCACGACCATGTACGGGCTGAAGGTGCCCAGCAGGGTCATCGGGAACACCGGCTCGCCCTTGCCGGTGTGGATGCGGTGCGTGCCGTCGGAGACCGCGGTGCCGGCCAGCAGGCCCGCGCCCAGATCGCACAGGTTGCGCAGGCCGGCCTGACACGAGGGACACTCGCCACAGGACGGGATGAACGACAGCACGACGTGGTCGCCGACCTTGACGTTCTCCACACCGGGGCCCACCTCGGTGACGATGCCCGCGCCCTCGTGTCCGCCCAGCACCGGGAAACCGAACATCGGGATGTCCCCGGTCACCAGATGGTGATCCGAGTGGCACATGCCCGAGGCCTCCATCTGGATTTTGACCTCATCCTTGACGGGGTCCCCGATCTCGATCTCCTCGATCGACCAGGGCTGATTGAACTCCCGGATGATGGCGCCTTTTGTCTTCATGTTGCTCGCGTTCCTGCTTTCCTCTTCGGAGCCGACTACGTCTAGCTCCAGATACTAGTGACGAAGGTCTCACCCAAACTAGACGGGTGTCAAGTTTTCTGTGTGCGGACTACCAGATGGGCGCTGGCGACGTGCCGAGCGGGTAGTAACCCGGCAGTTTCTCACCCGAGAGCGACCGCTCGATGCGCTTCTGCATGGTTGGAGTCAGATCGCCGGACTCGATCAGCTTCGAATAGCCCTTCACCACGTGGCCGAAGTCGAAGAAATCGCGCTGCCATTCGATCAGCAGAGCCCCGTCCTGGTCGGTGAGGCGGAACCAGCTTCCCCCGATGCCGTAGATCTCCTCCCGCGTGCCGTCACTCTTGTTGGCGATCTGCTTCCAGAAGCCGACGATCTCGTTCTGCTTCTCATCGATCAGGGTCCGCTGGTACTCGTAGACCCAGTTCTCGAGGCCCTCCATCTCAAGGCCCAGGGCGATGTCGCGGATCTCCTCCTTGCCGATGCACATGACATCCTCTTTGGGGCCGATGTTCCAGCCGTAGGTGGCGTCGTCGGTGTAGAAGTCGGCCAGCGGCTTCCAATCGCCGGCGGCCTCGGCATCCTGGTTGGCCTTCAGCCAACGCTCGACCCAGTCTTCAAGCTGTTCACGTGACGCCATTGTCGTTCCTCTTCTGTGGGGGTGTTGATGGTCGGTCTCCTCACCTTCGGTCGTTCCTCCCTCAGGTTTCGTCGACCTCGGTGTTGACGGTCGGTCTCCTCACCTTCGGTCGTTCCTCCCTCAGGTTTCGTCGACCTCGGTGTTGATGGTCGGTCTCCTCACCTTCGGTCGTTCCTCCCTCAGGTTTCGTCGACCTCGGTGATGGAAAGTGCTCGGGTGGGACACATCTCGACCGCCATCTCGACGGCCTCGCGCAGTTCATCGGGTGGTTCGGTGTCAAGGATCTCGACGACCCCGCGTTTGGGCACCGAGAAGACCTCCGGTGCCTCGAGTTCACACATGGCGTGGCCCTGGCACAGGTCCTCGTCGAGTTCGATGCGATAGCAGCCCATGGCTCAGACCTTGGTGCGCCTGCGGTAGCGGACCCTGGCCGGGCGGGCCAGCTGGACCACCATCTTGGAGTGGTCGTTCTGGTAAGTCTCCGGAGGCTGCGCCATCTCAAACTCGTACTCGCGCAACAGCACCGAGAAGATCGCCTTGATCTGCATCTGTGCGAACGCGGCACCCACGCAGCGGTGCTTGCCGGCGCCGAACGGAATCCACGTCCACCGGTTGATCAGGTCCTCCTGACGAGGCTTCTCGTAGCGGTCCGGATCGAAGGCGTCCGGGTCGGGGAAGTCCTCGGGAATCCGGTTGGAGATGGCGGGAGAGGCCGCCACCATCTGCCCCTTGTGGATCGGATGCCCCGCCACCTCGAACTCATCCTGGGCCACCCGCATCAGGATGATCAGCGGCGGATGCAGTCGTAGCGTCTCCTTGAGTGCGTTGTCCAGGTTCGGGATCTGGCGCAGCGCATGGAAACTCACCTCCTGGCCGTCGGCGTAGAGGTCGTCGAGCTCCTGCTGGACCTTGGCGTAGAACTCGGGATGCCGCAGCAGTTCGATCAGTGTCCACGACGACGTTCCCGAACTGGTGTGGTGCCCGGCGAACATCAGCGAGATGAACATGCCGGTGACCTCGTTGGCCGAGAACCGGTGATTGCCGTCCTCATCCTTGATCGACACCAGCACGTCGAGCAGGTCGCGGTCGCTCTTGTCCGTGGGCGGGTTGGCGATTCGCCCGTTCATGACCTCCTGCACCAGTTCCACCAGGCTGGCCCGGGCCTCGTCCCGGATGCGGAAGCTCTCGATCGGCAGATAGGGGTCGACGTAGCAGAGCGGATCGGTCCCGCGCTCGAGCAGGTGGTAGTAGTTCGCGAACCGCGAGTCCAGTTGGTTGCGGAACTTCTGGCCGATCAGGCATGCCGTGGAGGTGTAGATGGTCAACTCCGCGAAGAAGTCCAACAGGTCGATCTCGCCGGTGTCACCCCAGTCGGCGATCATCCTGCGGACTTCGCCCTCGATGGTGGCCGCGTGCCCCTTCATCTGCTCGCCGCGAAGTGCGGTGTTGTGCAACATCTCCGCGCGACGCTCGGGATCGGCGTCGAAGACCACGCCCTCCCCGAAGATCGGGGTCATGAAGGGGTAGGCCTCGGCCTGGTTGAGTTCGCTGTCGCTGGATCGGAAGAAGAACTCGTTGGCCTCGGCCCCGGACAACAGCACCACCTGCTTGCCCGCGAGCTGGAACCACCCGACGTCACCGCACTCCTCGCGGATGCGCTTCATCAGGCCGATGGGGTCGGTGCGGAACTCCTCAAGGTGGCCGTGCTCATCCTCGCCGCCGGATACCCGGGGCACGACTGCAGTCGTCATGACGGCATTCCCTCCTCACCAAGCGCGAGTTTCTGACGGTCCTTCACCTCGGCCAACGGGGCCTCGGGCTGAAGTTCCATGTTGGCGATGAATCCGCCGCGGGGAGTCTCCGCGACGAACGTGATGGCGCGGGCCAGGTCGGCGGCCCGCAGGAAGTAGTCGTGGCGGGCCTGTCCCCATTTGGCCCAGTCCTCGAGCGCGGGTCCGATGAGCTCCGCGGGCAGGCTCCACCCCATCGCGGTCTTGGTCGGCCCCGGATGCACGACGGAGGCGCGTACGCCGGTGCCCTCGAGTTCCATCTGGAAGTTGGTCACCATCGCCACCAGTGCCGCCTTGGCCGCGCCGTAGGCGCCCATGTGCGGGCGGGGGCGCAGGGCGACGTCGGAACCCACGAAGATCAGGTCGCCGCGCCGGCGTTCGATCATGCCGGACAGCACCGCGGTGGCGACGCGGTTGGCGCCGATCAGGTGGATCTGGATCTGCGATTCGAAATCGTCGGTGGTGATGGAGTCGAGCTTGCCGAAGTAGGTGTCCCCGGCGCCGGCCACCAGCACCTCGATGTCGCCGAGTTCCGCGGTGACCCGTTTGACCGCGGCGGTCACGGAGTCGGCGTCGGTGACGTCGAGTGAGACGGCGATGGCCTCACCGCCGTCGGCCCTGATCTGGTCGACGATCTCCTGACATTTCTCCACGCGGCGGGCACCGAGGGCGACCGGGAATCCGTGGGCGGCCAGTTCGATCGCCGTGGCGGCGCCGATGCCGGACGATGCACCTGCGACCAGGGCGGGTCGACGGGCGGGGAGTGGATCGAAGCGGGGCATGTGAACCGATGACCTTTCAGCGAACCTGCACGGTGATGGGGAGGTGGGCGAATCCACGGACATTGCTGGAGTGGACGCGGACGGCGTTGGCCTCGTCGACCTCGTAGCCGCGGATCCGCCGGAACAGCTCGGTCAGGGCCACCCGCGCCTCCATTCGCGCCAGGTGGGCGCCGAGGCAGAAGTGCGCGCCGCTGCCGAAACTCAGCAGTTTGGATCCGATTTCACGACCGATGATGAACTCGTCGGGGTCGGCGAACACGCGTTCGTCGCGATGCGCCGAACCCGGCAGCAGCAGGAGCACGTCGCCGTCGGGAATCGTGGTGTCGTAGATCTCGAACTCCCCGGCGACGGTGCGGGCCAGGATCTGACTCGAGGTGTCGTAGCGCAGCGTCTCCTCGACCCACAGCGGGACGCGGGACAGGTCGTCGTAGACCGGGGCGAGCTGGTCAGGGTTGCGGTGTCCCCAGAAGGCCGCGTTCGCAAGCAGTTTTGTGGTGGTCTCGTTGCCGGCGATCACCATCAGGAACATGAATCCGAGCACTTCGTCGTCGGTGAGACGGTCGCCGTCGATCTCGGCGGCCAGCAGCGCCGAGGTGAGGTCGTCGGTCGCGCTCCGGCGACGCTGGGCGACCATCTCCTGGTAGTAGACGATCAGGTTGAGTGAGGCCTCGATCGCTGTCGGGGGGACGTCGGTGACCCCGTCCTCACGGTGCATCACGGCGTCGGCCCAGGCGCGCACCTGGTCGCGGTCCGGTTCGGGCACACCCATCAGTTCGGAGATGACATCCATGGGCAGCTTGCCGGCGAACTCGGCTACGTAGTCCACCGGGGCGCCGGCCTGGGCCTGGGCCAGCAGGGAATCGAGATGCTTGACGGTCAGTTCGGTGACCCGCGGCTCGAGCTCGCGAATACGCCTGGGCGTGAAGCCCTTTGAGACCAGCGTGCGCAGCCGCAGATGCGCCGGATCGTCCATGGCCAGAAACGACATGGTCTTCGAGGCGTGCGGTCCGCGAGACGCCGGGTCCAACGACACTCCGTAGGCGTTGGAGAGTCTGGTGCTGTTGCGGAATCCCGCGACGACGTCGGAGTGGCGCGACAGTGCCCAGAACCCGAGGTCCTCGTTGTGGTAGAGCGGTGCCTCGTCGCGCAGGCGCTGGTAATACGGGTACGGGTCCTCGTGGAAGTCGTAGTCGTAGGGGTCGAGGATCGGTTTGTCGATCTGGACGGTCATCGGTCTCCTTGGGCCGGGAGGATCAGGCCGACCACATAGGTCAGTTGATCGGTCGTCTGCTGATAGGTGAACGCGCCGCTGCCCGCCTGAACCAGCGCCCCAAAGAAGGCCATCTGCAGCGCGGCGACCGAACGCGCGTCCGCGCCGGGTCCCATCGCCGAACTGATCCTCCGGTGGATCTCGGCGCCGATGCGGTCCCGCACCGTCAGAACCGCGGGGTCTCCGCCGGACATCAGTGCCGTGGTGCAGGCCGCGGCGACCTCGGGATCGTCGGCGACGACGAGGGCGAGGCTGCGCAGCGCATTCTCGACGCGGGTGCGCTGGCTGTCGTTGACGTCGGTGAAGTAGGGCACGCGTTTGATCAGGTCAAGGTAGACCTCGGCGATCAGGTGATTCTTCGACGAGAAGTACGTGTAGGCCGTGGCCGGTGCGACCTGGGCCCGTTTCGCCACCGCACGGACCGTCAGGTCGGCGTACGAGGTCTCGCTCAGCATCTCCCGGCCGGCGTCGAGGACCTTGCGGAAGGTCTCTTCTTGGCGCCGATTGCGGGTGCTCTCCGGGGCTGCGCCGGACGCAGCTAACACGGAATCGCTGGACACATGTCCAACCTAGATCAGCCGTCGCGGTCCAGGCAAGATGTGGGCGGATATACGCAGTAAATCGCGTATGTGCCCGCCCCCTGGCCACGACGACGGGCCCGTCGACCCTTGCCCATTCCGGTGTCGTGAGGCTATGTTCGGACGGCGTACATCGGACACATGTCCAGATAGCGGTCCCCGCACCCGAGACGTTGGAGTTGCTCATGGCATTACTGGCCGACAAGCGCAGTCACCTGTTGATCGACGGGAAACTGGTCGCCGGCGCCAACGGTGAGTTCGACACGGTCAACCCCGCCACCGAGGAGGTGCTCGGCAGCGCAGCCGACGCCGACGCGGCGGACATGGGCGCTGCGATCGAGGCGGCGCGACGCGCGTTCGACGACACCGACTGGTCCCGTGACACCGAACTGCGGGTGCGATGCCTGCGGCAACTGCGCGCGGCGATGCAGGAGCACATCGAGGACCTGCGGGACCTGACCATCGCCGAGGTCGGTGCACCCAGGATGCTGACCTCCGGTGGTCAGCTGGAGGGGCCGGTCGACGACCTGAAGTTCTGCGCGGACACCGCCGAGAACTATCAGTGGACAACCGATCTGGGATTCGCCACACCCCAGGGCATGCCGACCAACCGCACCATCGCCCGCGAGGCGGTCGGGGGGGGGGGGGGGATCACGCCGTGGAATTTCCCGCACCAGATCAACCTGGCCAAGATCGGTCCCGCACTGGCCGCGGGGAACACCCTGGTCCTCAAGCCGGCGCCGGACACCCCGTGGGCCGCGGCGGTGCTCGGCGAGCTGATCGCCGAGCACACCGACTTTCCCCCCGGTGTGGTCAACATCGTCACCTCCAGCGACCACTCGGTGGGTGCGCTGCTGTCCAAAGACCCTCGGGTGGACATGGTTTCGTTCACGGGGTCGACGGCCACCGGCCGCGCCGTGATGACCGACGCCGCGGCGACCATCAAGAAGGTGTTCCTCGAACTCGGCGGCAAGTCCGCGTTCGTGGTGCTCGACGACGCCGATCTGGCCGGGGCCTGCTCGATGGCGGCGTTCACGGCCTCGATGCATGCCGGCCAGGGATGCGCGATCACGACGCGCCTGGTGGTGCCGCGAGCCTCCTACGATGCAGCGATCGATGCCGCAGCAGCCACGATGTCGGGCCTCAAGCCGGGTGACCCGACCAGCAAGCGCACCATCTGCGGCCCCCTGATCTCCGCGCGCCAGCGCGACCGCGTGCAGTCCTACCTCGACCTCGCGATCGAGGAGGGTGGCCGATTCGCCTGCGGCGGAGGACGTCCCGACGATCAGCCCAAGGGCTTCTTCATCGAACCGACTGTCATCGCGGGTCTGGACAACTCCGCGCGGGTCGCGCGGGAGGAGATCTTCGGCCCGGTGCTGACGGTGATCGCCCACGACGGCGACGACGACGCGGTGGCCATCGCCAACGACTCGCCCTACGGCCTGTCCGGGACGGTGTTCTCGGCCGACCCGGACCGTGCCGCGGCGGTCGCGGCCCGACTGCGCGTCGGAACAGTCAACGTCAACGGTGGCGTCTGGTACGCCGCCGACGCCCCCTTCGGCGGGTACAAGCAGTCTGGAATCGGCCGTGAGATGGGTGTGGCCGGCTTCGAGGAGTACACCGAGATCAAGGTCATCGCCACCCTGGCGACCTGACACACGCCCGAAAACCGGGCATTCAGACCACATTCGAGGAGAGATACGTGGGACGTTTTGAGGACAAGGTCGGCATCGTCACCGGCGCCGGTGGCGGCATCGGCCAGGCGTACGCCGAGGCGCTGGCGCGCGAGGGTGCGGCGGTCGTGATCGCCGACATCAACCTCGAAGGTGCCGAGAAGGTCGCGGCGGGCATCAAGGCTGAGGGCGGGACGGCGCTGGCCGTACCCGTCGACGTGTCGGACCCAGCGTCGGCCAAGGAGATGGCTGACCGCACTCTGGCGGAGTTCGGCGGTATCGACTACCTGGTGAACAACGCCGCGATCTTCGGCGGCATGAAGCTGGACTTCCTGGTGACCGTCGACCCCGAGTACTACCGGAAGTTCATGAGCGTCAACCTCGACGGCGCGCTGTGGTGCACCCGCGCGGTCTACAAGAAGATGGCCAAGCGTGGCGGCGGGGCGATCGTCAACCAGTCCTCGACCGCGGCGTGGCTGTACTCCAATTTCTACGGACTGGCCAAGACCGGGATCAATGGCCTGACCCAGCAGTTGTCCCGCGAGTTGGGCGGCCAGAACATCCGGATCAACGCGATCGCGCCTGGGCCGATCGACACCGAGGCCAACCGCACCACCACTCCGCAGGAGATCGTCGCCGACATCGTCAAGGGCCTGCCGCTGTCGAGGATGGGTACCCCCGACGATCTGGTGGGCATGTGCCTGTTCCTGCTCAGCGACGAGGCGTCGTGGATCACCGGGCAGATCTTCAACGTCGACGGCGGACAGATCATCCGGTCATGAGCACTCCAGAGGACATCAGGCTCGGCTACATCGGTCTGGGCAATCAGGGAGCGCCGATGGCCCGACGGCTGGTCGACTGGCCCGGGGGCCTCGTGGTGTTCGACGTCCGTACGGAGGCGATCACGCCCCTGGCGGAACTCGGCGCCAGCCTGGCCGACAGCGTCGCCGACGTCGCCGCCGCCGACGTCATCAGCGTCACGGTGCTCAACGACGCGCAGGTGCGGGAGGTGGTCGGCGAGCTCGCCGAGCACGCCAAGCCCGGAACCGTCATCGCGATCCACTCGACCATCGAGCCCCGGACCGCACCCGATCTCGCTGAGCAGTTGCGCCCCAAGGGGATTTATATCGTCGATGCTCCCGTCAGCGGGGGTGCGGGAGCGGCCGACAAGGGCGAGCTCGCGGTCATGGTCGGTGCCGACGACGAGGCCTACGCCATGGTCAAGCCGGTCTTCAAGCAGTGGGCGTCGCTGGTCGTCCGGGCCGGGGAGCCCGGCGCGGGCACCCGGATGAAGCTGGCCCGGAACATGTTGACGTTCATCGGGTTCGCGGCCGCCTGTGAGGCGCAGGTGCTTGCCGAGGCCAGCGGTATCGATCTTCAGAAGCTCGGGCGGGTGGTCCGGCATTCCGACGCGCAGAGTGGCGGGCCTGGAGCCATCATGTTCCGGGATGACACCAAACCCCTGGCACCGGACCACTTTCTGCACGATATGTTCGTCCACACCCGCGGGCTCGCCGAGAAGGATCTGACGCTCGCACTCGACCTTGGGGAGTCGGTCGGCGCGGAACTTCCGTTGGCGCACATCGCGCTGGAGCGCATCGCCGATGGGCTCGGCGTGCCGCATTCGAAGAATCAGGAGTGAGCATGGACGAACGCCGCCGCAAGGGCCTCGAGAAGATGAACGAGGTCTACGGCTGGGAGATGCCCAACATCGAGGGCGATCCGTACTTCGACCTGACCGTTGATCACCTGTTCGGCGACATCTGGAACCGGCCGGGTCTGTCGATGCGGGAGAAGCGCATCATGACCCTGACGGCGGTCACCGCGGTCGGCCGGCAGGACCTGGCGGAGATCCAGGTCAACGCCGCGCTGCTCAATGGTGAACTCGACGAGGCCGAGCTCAAGGACATCGCGGTCTTCCTGACGCAGTACCTCGGCTTCCCGCTGGGCTCGGGGCTCAACGGCACCGTCGACAAGGTGGCCAACAAGCGCCGCGAAGCCGCCGAACGGGGCGAGGGCGAGGACAAGCGCGCGAATGTGAACGCCGCGGTCAAGATGAGCAGCGGCCGCACGCTCGACGACAAGTGACCTGAGACGCCCTGAACTTCGGGCCCGGGGCCGGGGAGCGATAGGGTGACTGTCTGTGCACGTCCTCGTCATTGGTTCCGGTGCCCGTGAACACGCCCTGCTGCTCGCCCTGAAGCGAGATCCGCAGGTCGAGAGCCTTTCGGTGGCCCCCGGCAACGCCGGTACCGCCACGCTCGCCGAACAGCACGACGTCGACGTGACGTCCGCCGACGCCGTCGTCGCGCTGGCCCGCAGGGTGGGTGCCGACCTTGTGGTGATCGGACCCGAGGTGCCCTTGGTGCTCGGGGTCGCCGACGCCGTCCGCGCCGCCGGCATCGCGTGCTTCGGCCCCTCGAAGGACGCCGCGCGCATCGAGGGCTCCAAGGCGTTCGCCAAGGACGTCATGTCCGCCGCGGGGGTGCGCACCGCGACCAGCGAGGTCGTCGACAATCCGGGCCATCTCGATGCCGCCCTGGACCGGTTCGGCCCCGCCGCCGGGCAGCGGGCCTGGGTGGTCAAGGACGACGGGCTGGCCGCGGGCAAGGGTGTGGTGGTCACCGACGACCGTGCCGTCGCCCGTGCGCACGCCGCCGGGCTTCTCGACGAGGGCCACCCGGTGCTGCTGGAATCGTTCCTCGACGGACCCGAGGTGTCGCTGTTCTGCGTCGTCGACGGCGAGACTGTCGTCCCACTGCTGCCCGCGCAGGACTTCAAGCGGGTCGGCGACAACGACTCCGGTCCCAACACCGGCGGTATGGGCGCCTATGCACCGCTGCCCTGGTTGCCCGAGGAGATCCTCACACAGATCGTCGAGGAGACCGTCAAACCCGTTGCGGCGGAACTGGTCCGGCGTGGAAGCTCGTTCTCCGGCCTGCTGTACGCCGGCCTGGCCATCACGTCGGCCGGCCCGTCCGTGGTCGAGTTCAACTGCCGATTCGGCGATCCGGAGACGCAGTCGGTGCTTGCCCTGCTGGAGTCCCCGCTCGGACAGGTGCTGCACGCCGCGGCCACCGGCACGCTCGCCGACGTCGCGCCCCTGCAGTGGCGCCCGGGTTCAGCCGTCACGGTCGTCATCGCCGCGGAGAACTACCCCGGCAGGCCCAGGGTGGGCGACGTCATCATCGGCTCGGAGGCCGAAGGTGTGTTGCACGCCGGCACCGCCCGCCGCGACGACGGCGCCGTGGTGTCCTCCGGCGGCCGCGTGCTCGCCGTGGTGGGCACCGGCGCCGACCTGGCCGCGGCCAGAGCCGACGCCTACGCCAGGGTGAATTCGGTTCGTCTGCCGGGCAGTCATTTCCGCTCCGACATCGGGCTGCGCGCGGAGCGCGGCGAGATCACGGTCTAGTGGCGCCGGTTTGAGGCACTGCTCCCACGCGCGTATGGCCTGTGCCCCCTTACATCACCCCTGCCGTATGACTTACAGTTGACCGATCCATTGGTGTGATCGACCCCACACCAGGTGAGGAGTCGACGTGGCGTCAGCGAGTTTCGCGGGGAAGCACGCGATCGTCACAGGTGCGGGATCGGGCATCGGAGCGGCGCTGTGCCGTGCCCTGGTGGCGCGCGGCGCCCACGTCTTGTGCACCGACGTCGACGCCGATGCCGCCGAGCGCACGGCAGGCGCCCTGGGTTCGCAGGCCCGTTCGGCCCGAGTGGACGTGACCGATGCCGCGGCCGTGCAGGGTGCGGTGGACGACGTGGTGTCCCGCGCCGGACAGTTGGACCTGATGTTCAACAACGCCGGCATCACCTGGGCCGCCGACACCGAACTCCTGACGCTGGACCACTGGAACTCGATCATCGACGTCAACATCAGGGGAGTGGTGCACGGAGTCGCCGCGGCCTACCCGCAGATGGTCCGGCAGGGGCACGGGTTCATCGTCAACACCGCGTCGATGGCCGGGCTGGCGGCGGCGGGGCAGATCACCAGCTATGTGATGTCCAAGCATGCGGTCGTCGGGCTGTCGCTGGCGCTGCGATCGGAGGCCGCCGCACACCACATCGGGGTGCTGGCCGTCTGCCCGGCCGCCGTGGAGACCCCCATCCTCGACAAGGGCCTCATCACCGGCATCGACGGGCGTGAGTTCTACCGAATGGGCCAGCGCGGCAGGGAGTTCTACGATCCCGACCGGCTGGCGCGCGACACGTTGCGGGCCGTCGAGCGCAACCGCGCGATTCTCGTCGCACCGCGCAGGGCGTATGCGGGATGGCTCCTGGCCCGATATGCGCCCGGACTCATGCAGCGGATGTCGATTCGGTTCGTGGCCAGACAACGGGCCGCGCAGGTTTCCGCCGCCGGCAGCGTGGCGCAGACGGAAGGACGGACGGTATGACGGTCCCGGTGGCGATTCCGCGGTTCCCCGATGAGGTGACCGCGGGCTGGCTCAACAGCGTGCTCGACGCCGACTCCGGTGCGCGCGTCGAGGACGTGCAGGTGAACGCCATCGGCACCGGGCAGACCGGGGCCACCTACCGGGTGAACGTCGACTACGCCGCCAACCCCACCGGGCTGCCGGCCACGTTCGTGATCAAGCTGCCCGCCACCGACGACACCGTGCGGGACCGGGTGGCGTTGGGCTACCGCAGCGAGTGCGCCTTCTACCAGTCGGTCGCCGACCGCGTCACCGTACCGACACCGACCTGCTTCCACTGCGAGATCTCCGACGATGCAATGGAATACGCGCTGCTCCTCAGTGACCAGTCACCTGCGGTGCAGGGTGACCAGATCACGGGCTGCAGCGTGGAGCAGGCGCGCTCGGCGGCGGCCGCGATCGCAGGCCTGCACGGGCCGACCTGGGGGCAGCAGGAGTGGTTGACCTTTCCGGGTCTGGCGATGACGCTGGTCGACGACGCGTCCAAGAAGGGTCTGGGCGACATCGCGGTGATGAGCGCCGACATCACGGTCGAGAAGCTCGGCGACAAGCTCAGCGCAGCGGATCGGGAGACCTTCCGCGAGGCGATGGGATTGGTCACCCCCTGGCTGCAGAACGACTTCGGCAGGTTCAGCCTCATTCACGGCGACTATCGCCTCGACAACCTGCTGTTCGACCCCGACGACGGCCGGATCTGGGTGGTGGACTGGCAGACACTCGGTGCGGGCATGCCGTCGCGCGACCTGGCGTACTTCGTGGCCACCAGCCTGGAACCCGACGTGCGGGCGGGCGCCGAGCGCGACCTGGTGGCGGCCTATCACGACGCGCTGCTGGCGACCGGCGTCACCGACTATGATCTCGAAACCTGTTGGCAGGACTACTGTTACGGCATGGTTCAGGTGCTGTTGATCTCGGCACTGGGCTTCGCGTTCGCGGTCGGCACCGACCGGGGCGACGATATGGTGGCCACCATGCTGCGGCGGGGCTGCGCGGCGGTCCGCGAGCTGGGCACCATCGCGCAGATCCGGGCGGAAGCGGGACGGTGACTCCGCCTCGGTGGAGCTGACAATTGTCAGAAAACGCTGACAGGTGTCAGCAGTGGGTGTTAGCGTCCGCGGAGGCAACCAGAGGAGTGCTCCGTGGCGTTGGCACAACCGCGCACCGCGATCATCGGTGCGGGAATCAGCGGTCTGACCGCAGGCAAGATGCTCAAGGACTATGGGGTGCCGCACACCACCTTCGAGTTGTCGGACCGCATCGGAGGCAACTGGGCCTTCGAGAACCCCAACGGGCTCAGCAGCGCTTACCGTTCGCTGCACATCGACACCTCCAAACACCGGTTGTCCTTCAAGGACTTTCCGGTCCCTGAGGACTTCCCGTCGTTCCCGCACCACACGCAGATCAAGAGTTACCTCGACGACTATGCCGACGCCTTCGGTCTGCTCGACGGCATCGAGTTCAACAACGGTGTGGTCTCCGCACGTCAGGTCGACGGCGGGTGGGAGATCGAAGACCAGGCCGGTGCGATCCGTCGGTTCGACCTTCTGGTGGTCGGCAACGGGCATCACTGGGACGCACGGATGCCGGACTTTCCGGGGACGTTCACCGGTGAGGCCATCCACTCGCATCACTACATCGATCCGCAGACCCCGCTGAACCTGACTGGCAAGCGGATTCTGGTGGTGGGCATCGGCAACAGCGCAGCCGACATCACCGTCGAGCTGTCGTCGAAATCACTGCAGAACACCGTGACGCTCTCGACCAGGTCGAGTGCCTGGATCGTGCCGAAATACCTTGCCGGGCAACCCGGGGATAAGTTCTTCAAGACCAATCCGTACCTGCCCCTGTCATGGCAGCGCAAGGCCGCGCAGTGGTTCGCCCCCGTCGTCGGCGCCGACCCCACCAAGTACGGTCTGCCGCCGGCCAATCACAAGCTGTTCGAGGCGCACCCCACCCAGTCGGTGGAGCTGCCGCTGCGTCTGGGTTCCGGCGACGTCATCCCCAAGCCCAACGTCCGCCTGCTCGACGGGCAGACCGTGCACTTCGAGGACGGCACCAGCGCCGAGTTCGACGCGATCGTCTACGCGACGGGATACAACATCACGTTCCCGTTCTTCGATCAGGACTTCATCGACGCCCCCGACAACCACATTCGGCTCTACAAGCGGATGTTCAAACCCGGCGTGGACAACCTGGTGTTCATCGGCTTCGCGCAGTCGATCCCGACGCTGTTCCCCTTCGTGGAGTGCCAGTCGAGGCTGCTCGCCGCGTACGCCGTGGGCAGGTACGCGCTGCCCTCGGTGGCCGAGATGGAGCGGGTGATCGACGAAGACCAGAAACTGCACGCCGGCCACTGTGTGGACCGTCCGCGGCACACCCAGCAGGTCGACTACTTCTACTACGAGCACGACATCCGCACCAGGGAGCTGCCGGCCGGACTCAAGCGGGCGGGATGAGATCGCGCACTGACCGGCGGGCCCCACAGCGCAGCGATCAGCGCCGCGAGGTCCTTCTCGATGAGCTCGAAACCTCGCTGCAGGAGCAGAGTTTCGATGACATCAATCTCGCCGAGGTCGCCGAGCGGGCCGGAGTGAGCAGGTCGGCGTTCTACTTCTACTTTGAGAACAAGGCCGCCGCCGTGGCGGCACTCATGGAGCGGATGGTCGACGACACGTTCTTCGTCACCGACGTGTTCACCATGACCGACCAGAGCCCGGAGTCGCGCGTGTACAACATGCTCGACGGTCTCTTCGACACCTGGGAGCGGCACCGGCACATGTTCGCGGCCATGCTCGAGGCCCGCGGACGCAGCGTGCCGGTGCGCGAATTCTGGGACGAGGCGCGACTGTCGTTCGTCGACTCTGTGGCACAGATGATCCGCTCGGAACGTGCCGCCGGGTCCGCGCCCGAGGGAATCGACCCCGTGGTCCTGGCCACGATGCTGCTCGAGGTCAACGACCGGCTGCTGGAGCGTCTGACCTTCGGCGGTCCGCTGGACCGTCACCAACTCGCCGAGGGAGCCGCCGCGATCTGGCTGGGCTCCGTCTACGGGATCACCGCCCAACACGGCCGTCAACGGTAGGAGAGCAACGGGTGAGCACGCAGATGACCTTTTCCGAAGTGAGCTTCGACTCGGCCGGCGACACCTGCAGCGCATGGCATTTCGCCGCGGCGGGGTCCGGCTTCGACGGCGCTGCCGGCAGGCCGGTGGTCGTCATGGCGCACGGGTTCGCCGGAACCAAGGACTCTGGTCTGTCGCCGTTCGCCGAACGCTTCGCGACCGCCGGTCTGGACGTGTTGGCGTTCGACTATCGAGGCTTCGGCACTTCGGCGGGCAACCCCCGGCAGACGATCTCGATCGACCGCCAGGTCCAGGACTTCCACGCCGCCGCCACGCACGCCCGCGGACTGCCCGGCGTCGACCCCGCTCGGATCGTGTTGTGGGGCGCGTCGCTGTCGGGCGGCCACGTCATCCGCGTGGGGGCCGAACGCCCCGATGTCGCGGCGGTGATCTCGATGACCCCGCTGACCGACGCACTGGCCACGGGACGACTGATCATGAAGCAGTACTCGACGACCACGGCTCTGCGCTCGACGGCCAACGGTGCGGTGAATCGCGTCGCAGGCCGGTTCGGGCGCGCACCCATCATGATGCCCGTCGTGTCCGACCCCGGTGAGCCCGGAGCGCTCGCGCTCGAAGGCGCGGTGGACAGTTACCAGTCCATCGCCGGTCCGTCGTGGCGCAACGAGGTCGACGCATCAGTGGGCCTGGAGTTGGCGAAGATTCGAACCAAGCCCTACGCCAAGCGGTTGCGCGCCCCGCTGCTGGTGCAGATCGCGGACTTCGACCGATATGTGCCCGCCGATGCGGTCGCCAAGACCGCGGTGCACGGGCGGGCTCAGGTGCACCACTACCCGTGCGATCACTTCGACGTCTGGCCGGGCCACGACTGGTTCGAGCGCGCGGCGGCCGATCAGATCGCGTTCCTGCGCCGCGTGCTGTAAGGCACAGAGGAGACGGCCTAGAAGACTGTCGACCCCAGATCCACCGCGATCCGGGCCGCCGTCACCATCCGCGATTCGTCGCTGGCCAGCCAGCACACCGCGTCGGCGATGTCCTCGGGTTCGGCGATCCAGTCGGGCAGGAACGGCGTGACCATCTGCATCAGGCCCGGGTTGGTCTCGTTGGCGCGGTTCAGCGCGGCCATCATGTCGCCGGTGCCCATCGGCGTGTTGACGGCGCCGGGGTGCAGGCTGTTGACCCGGATTTTGTGCTTGCCGAGTTCGGCGGCGAAGGCGCGCGCCATGCCCGTGACCGCGTGCTTGCTGGCGGTGTAGTGCACCATGAACGGCTGCATCTTCAGGCCCGCCGCGGAACTCACCAGGATGATCGAACCGCCGCGGCCACCGTCGATGATCTTCTGTGCACCGGCGATCACGGTGTTCCAGGTCCCCGTGACATTGATGTCCATGACGTCGCGGAACGACTCCGGGGTGGTCTCGTTCCACGGTTCGGGCACGGTGATGCCGGCGTTGGCGATGATCACATCGAGCCGGCCGAACTCGGCCATGCCCTTGTCGACGACGTCACGCAGTGCGTCGAGGTCACGGGTGTCGGCCTGGGCCGACACGATGCCCTGACCCGTCTCCTCGACCAGGCGTACGGTTTCGGCGAGGTCTTCCGGGGTCGCCGAGTCGTACGG
Organism: Mycobacterium sp. ACS4331; assembly: GCF_001667265.1. GTDB lineage: Bacteria > Actinomycetota > Actinomycetes > Mycobacteriales > Mycobacteriaceae > Mycobacterium. Next base: position 48,399 of record NZ_LZHW01000090.1, read on the forward strand.
AACGCTCGGAGGCAGCGGACCGGCGAGGTCAACGGCGACGATGTTGGCGCCCTCCTTCGCCATCCGGACCGCGTGCGCGCGGCCCGGGCCGCGCGCCGCACCGGTGATGAAGACGACCTTGTCCCGCATCCTTTCGCTCATGTGCTCCTCAATCTCGTTGCTCCAGAGGTGATTCGATGTGGATCACTGCTGCCGCTGTGCGGCCTTGACCAGATTGGACCCGATGATCAGACGCTGAATCTCGCTGGTGCCCTCATACAGGCGCAGCAGGCGGACGTCGCGGTAGATGCGCTCCACCGTCACACCGCGCATGTAGCCCGATCCGCCGTGGATCTGCACCGCGAGATCGGCCACGGTGCCGGCCATCTCGGTGCAGAACAGTTTGGCGACCGACGGCGCGATGCGCCGGTCCGTCTCGTCGACCCACTGCCTGGCCGCGTCGCGGACCAGAGTGCGCCCGGCCATCACCTGGGTCTGCTGGTCGGCCAGCATGGCCTGCACGAGCTGGAAGTTGCCGATCGGTGTGCCGCCCTGGGTGGCGGTGGCCGCGTAGGCCACCGACTCGTCCAGCGCGCGCTGTGCGGCACCGACGGCCAGGGCGGCGATGTGGACGCGACCACGGGCCAGCGAGATCATCGCCGCGCGATAGCCGATGTCCTCCGCGCCGCCGATGAGCGCGCTGTGCGGAACGCGGACGTCGTTGAACGTCACATCCGAGGTCCAGGCCCCCTCCTGGCCCATCTTGGCGTCCTTGGCGCCGATCTCGACGCCCGCGGTCTCGGCAGGCACCAGGAACACCGCGATGCCCGCACCCTGGTCGTCCGCCGGACGGGTGCGCGCGAACGTGACGAACAGGTTGGCCACGGGCGCGTTGGTGATGAACTGCTTCTGCCCCGTGATCACCCAGTCGTCGCCGTCGCGGACGGCCTTGGTGCGCAGGCCCGACGGGTTGGACCCGGCGCCGGGTTCGGTGAGCGCGAAGGAGGCGACAACCTCGCCGGAGGCGATGCCCTCAAGCCAGCGGGCTTTCTGTTCGTCGGTGCCGAACCCCACCAGGACCTGGCCGGCGATGCCGTTGTTGGTGCCGAACATCGACCGCAGCGCCAGCGAGGTGTAGCCCAACTCCATGGCCAACTCGACGTCCTGGGCGAGGTTGAGTCCGAGTCCGCCCCACTCCTGGGGGATCGCGTAGCCGAACAGGCCCATCTTCTTGGCCTGGTCGCGGATGTCGTCGGGAACCTTGTCGTCCGTGAGGATCTCGCCCTCGCGCGGCACGACGGCCGTCCGAACGAAGTGCCGCGTCTGGGCGAGGATCTCCTGGAAGTCGTCGTCGCTGACTTCGCTGCTCATCGGCGCTCCTTGGGGAGATGGGGGCGTGGGCCGTGACGACGACCGCAGATTTTGTAACATCATATATGAAATACGATGCTTGACATCGGGCCGTCCGAGGCCGCCGACACGAAGGAGTTCTCAAGTGACACTGCTGGCTGGTCAGATCGCGGTCATCACGGGCGGTGCGCAGGGCTTGGGCCTGGCGATCGCGCAACGGTTCGTCGCCGAGGGCGCCAAGGTCGTCCTGGGTGACGTGAACCTCGAGGCCACCGAGGAGGCCGCCCGCAGCCTCGGCGGACCGGACGTCGCGAAGGCTGTGCGCTGTGACGTGACCTCGGCTGCCGAGGTCGAGGCCCTGGTCGCAGCCGCCGTGGACGGGTTCGGCGGGCTCGACATCATGATCAACAACGCGGGGATCACGCGTGACGCCACGATGCGCAAGATGACCGAGGATGAGTTCGACCAGGTCATCGCCGTCCACCTCAAGGGGACCTGGAACGGTCTGCGCGCTGCCGCGGCGGTCATGCGCGAGAACAAGCGCGGCGCGATCGTCAACATGTCCTCGATCTCCGGCAAGGTCGGCATGGTCGGGCAGACCAACTACTCCGCGGCCAAGGCAGGCATCGTCGGCATGACGAAGGCGGCATCCAAGGAGCTCGCCTACCTCGGCGTGCGGGTCAACGCCATTCAGCCCGGTCTGATCCGCTCCGCGATGACCGAGGCCATGCCGCAGCGCATCTGGGACTCGAAGGTCGCCGAGGTTCCGATGGGCCGTGCCGGTGAGCCCGAAGAGGTGGCCAAGGTGGCACTCTTCCTGGCGTCCGACCTGTCGTCCTACATGACCGGCACGGTCCTCGAGGTCACCGGAGGACGGCACCTGTGAGCGCGAATTCGACGAAATGGCGTGATTTACTCGAACTTTCCCGCCCATGTGTTCGTTTGGGCGAAAGGGAGCAGCATGCGTGAGACGGTGATCTGCGAACCGGTCCGGACCCCGATCGGCCGGTACGGCGGCATGTTCAAATCCCTGACCGCCGTCGAACTCGGCGTGGCGGCACTGCGTGGGCTGTTGCAGCGCACGGGAATCGCGCCCGAGGAGGTCGGAGACGTGATCCTCGGGCACTGTTACCCGAGCATGGAGGCGCCCGCGATCGGTCGTGTCGTCGCACTCGACGCCGGCCTGCCGATCACGGTGCCCGGTATGCAGTTGGATCGCCGCTGCGGGTCCGGTCTGCAGGCCGTTGTCCAGGCCACCCTCCAGGTCGCCAGCGGCGGCAACGATCTGGTGGTCGCCGGTGGCGCGGAGTCCATGAGCAATGTGGTGTTCCACTCCACCGATATGCGCTGGGGTGGCGCACGCACCGGCGTCAAAGTGCATGACGCGCTGTCGCGTGGTCGCACCACGGCGGGCGGCCGGGACTATCCCGTTCCCGGTGGCATGCTCGAGACCGCCGAGAACCTGCGTCGCCAGTACGGGATCTCGCGCGAGGAGCAGGACCGGTTGGCGGTCAGCTCGCACCAGCGTGCCGTTGCCGCGCAGAAGGCGGGCATCCTGGCCGAGGAGATCGTCCCCGTCACGGTCACGTCCCGCGCCGGCGAGGAGTTGATCGACACCGACGAGCATCCCCGCGCCGACACCTCCCTGGAGTCTCTGGCCAAGCTCAAGCCCGTTCTGGGAAAGAGCGACCCGGACGCCACCGTGACGGCTGGAAACTCCAGCGGTCAGAACGACGCCGCCTCGATGTGCATCGTGACCACGCCTGAGAAGGCCGCCGAACTTGGACTGACGCCGCTGGTGCGTCTGGTGTCCTGGGGTCTGGCCGGCGTGGCGCCCAACATCATGGGGATCGGCCCGGTCCCGGCGACCGACGTGGCGTTGCGCAATGCCGGACTCACGCTGGCCGACATCGATCTCATCGAACTCAACGAGGCCTTCGCGGCACAGGCCCTGGCGGTCACGAGGGAATGGAAGTTCACCGCGGCCGATTTCGAGCGGACCAATGTGCACGGTTCGGGAATCTCGTTGGGACACCCCGTCGGTGCCACCGGAGGGCGCATGTTGGCCACACTGGCACGTGAACTTCACCGCCGCGACGCGCGATACGGGCTGGAGACCATGTGCATCGGCGGCGGCCAGGGACTGGCCGCGGTGTTCGAGAGGGTGGCAGCGTGACACCCCCGCCGGCGACGATGCAGAGCGAAGCGATGAGGAGGAGCGGCGGCAATGACCCCGCCGGCGACGATGCAGAGCGAAGCGATGAGGAGGAGCGGCGGAGATGACACGTTTGGCGCAGACCCTGGGTCTGTCTGAATTTCAGACCGAGATCGTCTCGACGGTGCGGCAATTCGTCGACAAGGAGATCATCCCGGTCGCGCAGGACCTCGAGCATTCCGACACCTACCCACAGGCCATCGTCGACCAGATGAGGGAGATGGGCCTGTTCGGCCTGATGATTCCCGAGGAGTACGGCGGCCTCGGTGAGTCGCTGCTCACCTACGCGTTGTGCGTCGAGGAACTGGCCCGCGGGTGGATGAGCATCTCCGGTGTCATCAACACGCACTTCATCGTGGCGTACATGATTCGGCAGCACGGCACTGATGCGCAGAAGCGGTACCACCTGACCAAGATGGCCACAGGTGAGTCCCGCGGCGCATTCTCGATGTCAGAGCCCGAACTGGGTTCCGACGTCGCGGCCATCCGCACGCGCGGCAGGCGGGACGCCGACGGTGACTACACCATCGACGGCCAGAAGATGTGGCTCACCAACGGCGGCAGCTCGACACTGGTCGCGGCGCTTGTCCGCACCGATGAGGGCGCCGACAAGCCGCACCGCAACCTGACCGCGTTCCTGATCGAAAAGCCCTCGGGCTTCGGTGAAGTCGCACCCGGGCTGATCATCCCCGGCAAGATCGACAAGATGGGCTACAAGGGCATCGACACCACTGAGCTCATCTTCGACGGCTACCGGGCCGGGGCCGACCAGGTGCTCGGTGAGCAGCCTGGGCAGGGCTTCTTCCAGATGATGGACGGCGTGGAGGTGGGCCGGGTCAACGTCTCGGCCCGCGCCTGTGGTGTGGGCATTCGGGCGTTCGAGCTCGCGGCGCGGTATGCCCAGCAGCGCAGCACATTCGGCAAGCCCATCGCTGAGCACCAGGCGATCGCGTTCCAGCTGGCGGAGATGGCCACCAAGGTCGAGGCGGCGCATCTGATGATGGTCAACGCCGCGCGGTTGAAGGACTCGGGTGAACGCAACGATGTGGCGGCGGGGATGGCCAAGTACTTGGCCAGTGAGTTCTGCGCCGAGGTCACCCAGCAGAGTTTCCGAATCCACGGCGGGTACGGCTACTCCAAGGAGTACGAGATCGAGCGGCTCATGCGCGATGCGCCGTTCCTTCTCATCGGTGAGGGCACCAGCGAGATCCAGAAGCAGATCATCAGCAGGCGACTGCTGGCCGAGTACCAGATCTGATGCGATGACCGTCGGTGAGTTCGCGTCCCGCCCTCAGCTGTCGGAGGACGTCGCGCGATTCGTGCGCACCAGGATCTTCGACGGCACGTACGCGGCGGGTGGATACATCCGGTTGGAGCAGTTGGCGGCCGAACTGGGCATCAGCGTGACCCCCGTGCGCGAGGCGCTGTTCGAGTTGCGCGCCGAGGGCCTGTTGGCGCAGCAGCCTCGCCGCGGCTTCGTGGTGCTGCCCGTCACCCGGCGCGACATCACCGACGTCTCGGGCGTGCAGGCCCACATCGGTGGTGAGCTTGCGGCCCGCGCGGCGCTGGCCATCAGCGCCGAACAGCTGGCCGAGATCACGTCCATCCAGGACCGGTTGGAGGCCGCCTACGACGGCGACGACACCGATCTCGTGGTCCGCCTCAACCACGACTTCCACCGCGCGATCAACGTCGCGGCGGAGTCACCGAAGCTGGCCCAGTTGATGTCGCAGATCACCCGGTACGCACCGGAAGCCGTGTTCCCCATGGTGTCCGGATGGCCCGACCGGTCGAAGAGGGATCACCGCCGAGTCATCGCGGCACTGGCCGCCCACGATGAGGACACAGCGCGCAATGCGATGTCGGAACACCTTGCCGATGGCGCCGAACCCCTGATCGCGCACCTGATGACCTGTGGTGTGCTCGACCCGGAGCGCTGAGGCCAGATTGGCTGTGTAACGTACCGTAAGGGTTTCGGTTACTGAGGGGAGGCGCACGATGGGCGTACTCGACGGCATCCGCGTTCTCGACTACGGACGTTTCATTGCCGCCCCGTGGTGTACTGCGCTGCTGGCCGACATGGGTGCCGACGTTCTTCGCGTCGAGAAACGCGAGGGCGGCGAGGATCGCTGGGTGCAGGCCGTCACCGAGACCGGGGAGGGCGGCACATTCCTGCAGTGCAACCGCAACAAACGGTCGCTGACCCTGGACTCGACGACGGACGAGGGGGCCGAGATCACCCGCAGGCTCGTCGAGCGTTCCGACATCGTCGTGGCGAACATGCCCGCTGCCGGCATGCGGGCCAGTGGCCTCGACTATGAGAGCCTGCGAGCCGTCAAGCCCGACATCATCCTGGCCAGTGCGACGGCCTACGGCGAGGGCGGGCCCTACAGCGGCAAGATCGGGTTCGACGGTGCGGGGCAGGTCATGTCCGGGGCGGTGTACCGGCAGGGGCTGCCGGACCAGCCCATCCGAACTGTGGTGCCGTACGCCGACTTCGGTACGGCGTTGACGCTGACGATCGGCGTGATGATGGCGTTGTACCACCGTGATCGCACCGGTGAGGGACAGCATGTCGAGGGCGCGCTGCTGCCGACCGCGCTGATGTTGAGCAACGCCTTCCTGATCGAGCGTGATCTGCTCGGCGTCGACAAACCGCGGATGGCGAATCGCGGCACCTCGGTGGCGCCGTGCGATCTGTACCGGACCAAGGACGACGGCTGGGTGCTGCTGCAGACCGCAGGTCAGGCGATGTTCACCCGCTGGTGCCGACTTGTGGGCCGGGAGGATCTGATCGACGACCCGCGCTTCGCCGACGACGACAGCCGTTGGGAGCACGGCGACATCCTCAACGGAATCATGGCGCAGTGGTGCGCAGACAAGACCAAGGCCGAGATACTGGACCTCCTCGAATCCGCCAAGCTGCCCGCCGCGCCGATGCACTCGACCCAGGACGTGCTCGAGGACCAGCACATCGCGGCGATGGGATACCTCAAACGCATGGCATTCCCGGGAGCACCCAAGGACGTCCCCATCATCGAGACGCCGTTCCGGATGTCGGCCACTCCCGGTGAGATCCGCAGGCGGGCACCGCTGCTGGGTGAGCACACCGAGGAGGTGCTCGGAGAGATCGGTTATGACACCGAAGAGATTGCCGCGCTGCGAGAGCGGTCGATCATCTGACGGACAATCCCCTTCCGTCCCCTGAATTGTGCGGAATCGCATGAAATTTCGCGAAAAAGCCTGCAACAGCGCACAAATCAGGGCGGGGGCGCGGAGAGCAGCTCCCGAAGTCGCGTGACGTCGACCTTGCCGGTGGAGCCACGCGGGATGGCGCCCTCGTCGTCCAGGAAACGCCAGATGGTGGGGACCTTGAACGAACTGAGCCGGGCGCGCGCGGCATCCGGCACGCCGTCGGGATTCGAGCACACGACGGCCGCGGCGACGCGATTGCGCTGTGCGACTTCGACCTTCGTGACGAAAGCGGACCGGACGCCCGGGATGCCCCGCAGCGCGCCTTCGACCTCGCTCGGGTACACGGTCGCGCCGCTGACCTTGAACATGTCGTCAGATCGGCCGTGCTGGAACAGGAAGCCCTGCGCGTCGAGGTGTCCCAGGTCGCCAGTCGGGTAGTACCCGTCGGCGGTGAAAACCTCGGCGCGGTCTCGCCGGCATATGACGCGCAGGATGTGCGGGCCCCGGATCTGGATCATGCCGGTTTCACCAGTGGGCATCGGATCACCCGTCTCGGGGTCGACGATGCGGACCTCCATGCCGGGGAAGGGCTTGCCACAACTGCCCCACGCGCTGCGGGGCATGTCGGTGTCTGCGGGATAACCGCAGTAAGGACCGAAGGATTCGGTCATCCCGAACAGGTTCGCCCGCGCCCCCGGCGACGCCCGAAGTTCGCGTGGCAGCAGGGCTTCGAGGCTGCCGGCCTGCAGGCTGGACAGGTCGGCACCCACCGAATCGGCACGTCGGGCAAGCGCCTCGGCCTGGTCGGGCCAGCCGCGAAACAGCGTCACGCGCTCGCGTTCGAGCAGTGGCAGGGTGGTCTCCGGACTCGACACCGACTCGGTGATCAGTGTCGCGCCCGCGGCCAGGCTCGCGAGCACGCCGGCGCTGAACCCGCCCACCCAGAAGAACGGCATGGGAAGGTAGAGCCTGGTGTCGGCCGTGACGCAGCGCGCCACAAGACCTGATCGCACCGCGCCCAGAGCGCTGCCGTGGCTGTGCCGGACGCCTTTCGGTGCACCACTGCTGCCGGAGGTGAAGATGACGACCAGGGGGTCCGCGGCACAGACGGTGGCAGCGAGAGCATCGACGAACTCCGTGGAGACCCGCGTGGCGGGCAGTGCGGCGAGCTGCGCGGCGTCCCAGACATGCTCCAGCGGGCCGTTGTCTGTCGACGCGACTTTCCGGGCCTCGTCCAGGTGGCGGCGCCCCCGGAACTCCTCGACCGTGATCAGGTGCTGCACCGACGCGGTGCGCACCTGCGCCGCGAGTTCCCCGGGCCGCAGCAGCGTGCTCAACGGCACGAGCACCGCGCCGATCCGGGTCACCGCGAACGCCGTCTGCACCCACGCAACGCTGTTGGGCGCGAGCAGACCCACTCGCGTGCTCTTGCTCACGCCCGCCTCGATGAGCCGGGCGGCCAGTTCCCGCGTCGACGTGTCGAGGTCGCGATACGTCAGGCGGGTGTCGGTGTCGACGACGAAAACCTTGTCGGGGGTGTCCTCGGCGCGGTGGCGCAGCAGCGCGTCGACGGTGACCGGTTCAGACATCGAACAGCATCGCCAGACCCGGCAGATCCAGCTTGCCGCTGGATCGGATGGGCAGCTTCTCGGGTGGGCAGGTGACGAACCTGCGCGGGATCTTGTAGGCCGACAGTTCGGCACGAAGCGCGGCGCGCACCGCGGACTCATCAAACTCCTCGGCGCGATCGGTCACGATCACCGCGGCCACGACCTGACCTCGCTCCTCGTCCGGCAGCCCCAGAACATGTGCGGCCACTTCGCCCAGCACGGGCGACAGTGCTTTCTGCAGAGCGGCTTCCACCTCGGGTGGTGCCACGTTGGCCCCAGCCGTCTTGATCATGGCACCGGCCCGGCCGACGAAGTAGAAGTACCCGTCGGAGTCCGTGCGCACCAGATCCCCCGTGTGGAACCACCCGTCGGCATCGAAGCACTCCTCGCGGCTCAGCCCGTAATAGCGGTCCATCATGTAGGGCCCCCGGACCAGGAGCTCCCCGACGGCGCCGGTCGGCACGGGCACCCCGGTGTCCGCATCGACCACCGTGACCTCGAATCCCGGCGCGGGACGACCGAACGACCCGCGGCGCGATTCCGGTTGGTCGGTGACGTCGCCGTCGAGCAGTACGACGCTGCCCGCTTCGGTCATGCCGAGCATGCTGTGGCGCAGTTCGGGATCGGCGGGGCGGCAGTCGGCGGGCATCAGCGGATACAGGTTGCCGCGCCGCAGTGCCGACAGATCACGATCGGCGAAACTCGGGTGGCGCGTGAGATGGGCGATGGTGCCGACGAAACCGTTGGTGACGTTCGGCTTCTCGGCCTCCAGCAGATCGAGCGTCGCACCGGCGTCGGTGGCGTTCGAGCACAGCAGGGTGGCGCCGGCCGACAGGATGGCCAGCAGCGAGAACGCGAACCCGCCGATCCAGAAGAATGGTGAGTTGCAGAACAGCTTGTCGTCGCGGGACAGGTTGCGTATCTCATTGAGATCGGCCTGATGTCCCAGAATTCCGGTATGGGTGTGCACCGTGCCCTTGGGTGCGGCCGTCGACCCCGACGTGTAGATGATGGCCAGCGGGTCGCAGCCGTCGACGTCGTCCTCGGCTGCCGCGAGACGTTCGGGGTGAACGGACTCGCCCCGGCGCGCCAGCACGTCGAGATCGAGGACGACGTGTCGCAGCACGGGGGCTGATATGAGGTGAAGTGGTGCCGCGGAGTCCATTTCGTCGGGTGTGACGCCGAGTCCCTCGATGATCCGGGCTCGGTAGTCGTGACCGCGGAACGCACTGGCCGACACCATGACGGCGGTGTCGCTGTGCACCAGTTGGGTACGCAGTTCCGTGGCGGTGGCGAACGTCGAGAACGGGACGACGACCGCGCCGATGCGGGCGGCCGCGAGCATCGTCACCACGAACTCGGCACCGTTGGGGTACAGCACGCCGACGTGTGTGCCTTTGCGTACGCCCAGTGCCCACAGGCCGCGCGCGAGTGCCGCGGAGCGGAGTTCGGCCTCAGCGTAGGTGATCCGTTCGCTGTCGCAGATGACGAAGGGGTGTTCGCCGCGCTCGTGCGCGGCGTTCTTCAGCAGGCCTCCGACCGTGATCGAGCTAGCCGCCATGGCCCTGCACCGTCGCGAAGTGCTCCCGAACGGCACCCAGATCCGGCTTGCCGGAGGGGGTGCGGGGAATGCTGGGGACGATTGCGATCTCGCTCGGGACTTCGTATCGGGCCAGACGCCCGCGCAGGAATTCGGTCAGCTCGACGGCATCGGTGTCCGCGCCGTCGCGCAGTTCCACCACCGCGACCGGTGTCTCACCCAGGCGTTCGTCGGGGCGCCCCACCACGGCCGCCCCGAGGACGGCGGGATGCCGTTCGAGGGCGGCGCGCACGTCGTCCGGCATCACTTTGAACCCGCCGCGGATGATGGCCTGGTCGGCGCGACCCACGATCCAGACGAACCCGTCGTCGTCGATGCGGGCGAGGTCGGTCGTGCGCATCCAGTCCGCATCAGCACCGAGCTGTGCCGGGATGACCTCGAGCAGACCCACCTGGCCCGCGGGCAGTGGGGCGCCGTCGGGGTCGACCACCCGCAGTCGCGCGCCGGGATTGGCCCGTCCGACGCTGCCCCGCTTGGTATTCCAGTGCCTCTGATGGTCAGCCAGCGTCCAACTGGCCACGCCGCCTCCGAATTCGGTTGCGGCATAGGAGGTCAGAACCGGAACACCGAACTTCTCGGTGAACGCATCGGCGTCCTCGGCCGACAATGGGGCGGTGCCGGACGTGACGACGGTGATGCTGGACAGATCCTCGCGAGTGAGGTCCGAATGCAGCACCATGCGCAGGGCTGCGGGCACCAGTGAGACCGCACGAGGCCGGTGCTCGCGGACGGCGTCGGCCCACGCCTCGAGCTCGAATTTGGGCAGCAGCACGAACGGGCGTGCCTCGGCCAGGCACAGCAGCACCCGGAACACCCCGCCGACATGCACCAGCGGTGAGTTCACTATGGCCACGCCTCGGCGGAGTTGGGAGGGACTGACCGAGTTCTCGGGGTCGGGTCCGATGACGCTGCGCGCCAGCATGTCGTATGTCAGGTCCACGCGTTTGGGCGGGCCGGTGGTGCCGCTGGTCAGCATCCACACCGCGACACCGGGTCGGCCGGGGTCGGGTCGCGGATCGAGCGCGGGCACGACGTCCGGCGGGCGGGTGAGATCGGTGATCGTCACGACCGTGGTGGCCGGGGTGGGGACATGCAACCGGGCCAGGTCCTCGGCCAGGCCGATGACCAGCGGCAGGTCCAGCTCGCGCAGGTCCTCACGGGTGCGTTCGTCGCCGCGGGCGGGATTGATGACGACGACGGTCCCACCCGAGGACAGGACGCCCAGCAGAGCGGCCACGTGCACGGGTTGGTTGCGCAGCATGATCCCGACGCGGGGCTGGCCCACGGCTGCCACCAGCGCCGCGATGCGGTTGGCGATCGCGGCCACCTGCCCCCAGGTGAACCACTGTCCCTGGAACTGGACCGCCGACGCGGTCGGGTCCAGTGCCAGGACATCGGTGATGCGACGGCTCAACGCGTGGGACATCACCGGATCCGTGGGGTGACTTTGGGGATCGGTGACGCGGCGAGTTCGGCCTGGCCCAACGGATTTCCCAACCTGGTGTAGATCAGGCCCTGGTCGAGCGCGGCACGGTACGGCTTGTCGAGGGATTCCCACACCGCCTTGACGGTGCCCTGCGTCGCCGAGGGCGGCTTGTTGGCGATGGTTGACGCGATCTCGTGGGCGCGGGTCCACAACTGCTCGGCCTCGACCACCTCGGTCACGAGCCCGATCTGCAGCGCGGTCTCGGCGCTGACGCGTTCGTCGTTGCCCATCAACGCCATTCGCAGCGTGTGCGCCAGGCCGACCCGGCGCATCAATCCGATCGGCTCCAGCGCCGACACCAGTCCGGCGGTGACGTGGGAGTCGAAGAAGGTGGCGTCCTGCGAGCAGATGACGACGTCGGCCTCGTTGAGGAAGTACAGCGCGCCCGCGGTGCACATGCCCTGCACCGCGCACACCACCGGCTTCCACATCTTCTGCCACTTGGGACTGAGCAGCTCGCCGGGATCCTCGTGGTTCCAGACATTGTCGGGCTGTCCGTAACTCGACTTGACGTCCAGACCCGCGCTGAAGGCCCGCGTTCCGGCCGCGCGCAGGACGACGGCGTTGGTGGCCTCGTCGAGTTTGACGATGCGCCACACCGCGGCCATCTCCTCGCACATCGTGCGGTTGAACGTGTTCAGCCGTTCGGGCCGGTTGAGGGTGATGGTGGCGACGTGGTTCTCGCGGTCGAACTCCAGCAGCAGGGTCTCGAAGGGCTGCGCGGCTTCGGGGCTCATCGGCATCTCCAGTTCGGGGTGCGCTTCTCGATGAAGGCCAGCGGGCCCTCGGCGGCGTCCTCGGTGCGCACCACGCGCTCCCGGAAGGTTTCGGCCAGGATCTCGCCCTCAAGCAGGGGAAGGTCGAGGGTCTTGTGGATGGCCAGCCGGGTTCCGCGGACCGCCAGGGGCGCATTCGAGTTGACGATGTCGGCGATCTCATGGGCCCGTTCGAGCAGGCGGTCATGCTCGACGATCTCGGTGATCATCCCCAGTTCGTAGGCGCGTTCCGCGCTCATTCGTTCATGTTTGCCCATCAAGGCCATTCGCAGCGCCACCGACCGGGGCAGTGCACGGGCCAGGCGGACCATCTCCCGCGCCGCGACCAGGCCGATGCTGACGTGCGGATCGAAGAACGTCGCCTTGTCCGAGGCGATCACGATGTCCCCGGTGGTCACCCAGTCCAGGCCCGCGCCGCAGCAGATTCCGTTGATGGCCGCCAGCACGGGTTTGGCCATCCTGCGGAAGGGTGGGGTGCCCTCCTGCGGTGCCTCCCACTGGTCATAGGTGGACAGATAGGGGCGCTCGTAGATGACCTTGCCGTCGTCGGGAATCTCCTTGACGTCGGCGCCGGTGCAGAAGGCCCGACCGGTGCCGGTGACGATCATCAGCCAGATGTCGTCGTCGTTCTCGGCCTCGTCGTAGGCCGCACGCAGTTCGGCGACCATGTGCGGCGACAGCGCGTTGAGGGCCTCGGGACGATTGAGTGTGATGGTGGCCTTGTGACCGTCCACCTCGTACTTGATGGTGTCGTATGCGGCGGGTGCCGGCATGTGTGATCCCTTCGATTGGCTGGCGTCAACGCCCGCGGAACTCGGGTGCCCTGCGTTCCCGGAAGGCGGCCAGGCCCTCCTTGAAATCCGCGGCCCGACAGGACAACTCCAGATTGGAGAGCTCCTGATTCAAGGCGTCGGACAGGGTCGAATGGGCGCCGTGGGCCAACGCCTGCTTCGTCAGTCCCAGGGCCACAGTGGGTCCGTTCGCCAGTCGCGCGAGCAGATCCTCGGCGACCGCGTCGACCCGATCGGCGGGAGCCGCGGCATGGATGAGGCCCCACTGTGCGGCTTCGTCGCCGGTGACCTTCTCGCTCAACAACAGCATCCGCCGAGCCCGCGCCACGCCGACGAGTCGGGGCAGCAGCCACGTGGCTCCGGAGTCCGGGCTGAAGCCGCGCTCCAGGAACGGTTCCCACAGCGTGGCGTCTTCGGCGGCCAGCGCGAAGTCGGCGGCCAGAGCGAGGTTGCATCCCAACCCGACGGCCCACCCGCGGACGACGCAGACCACCGGCAGATGGATCGTGGTCACCAGTTCGATGACGCGGTGTGCGGTGTGGGGTATGCGGCGGACCAGATCTCCGGTGCGGGGACGGGCCCCGGCGTCGTTGGTGGCCACCCAGTCGGCGCCGGTGCAGAAGTGCTCACCTGCGCCCGTGATGAGGACCGCGCGCAGGGAGTCGTCGTAGGCGGCCGAACTGAGGGTGTCGACAAGTGTGTCGATCATCGCGTGACTCAACGAGTTGCGACGGTCCGGGCGATTCAGCGTGATACGCAGGATCGACGCTTCTCGGGAGATCTCGATGGACCCCTCAGGTGCACCGCTCACCGTGCCGACCGTCCTTCACGTAGATATGGATACCCATACAGTAGACGCTACGATTACTATCCTGTACAAGTTAGCAAGGAAAGATCGTCGACGGAACAGTCGACGACGGGCGACGACAGGCTGGGGGTGACGCGGTGGCCCAGTCGCGGATCAGGCAGCCCCGGGTGGCCGAGATCGTCGCCGCGCGACTGCGGGAGGACATCCTGTCGGGCCGCCTCAAGGAGGGCGACGTCCTGCCGTCCCAGGAGGCCCTGTTCGGTGAGTTCGGAGTCAGTCCACCGGCCCTGCGTGAGGCGATTCACCTGCTCGAGACCGACGGTCTGGTGTCGGTGCGCCGTGGCAACGTCGGTGGCGCCGTGGTGCACCAGCCGAGTGCCGAGCGCACCGCCCACATGATCAGCATGGTGTTGCAGGCTCGCTCGGCGACCCCGGCCGACGTGAGTGGGGCGCTTCTGCATCTGGAGCCGATCTGCGCGGGTATGTGCGCCTCCCGTGCGGACCGGCACACCGAGGTGGTGCCTCACCTGGAGCGCGAGATCGCCCGCCAGAACGAAGAATTCGACGATCCGGCCAGCTATGTGCCCAATGCGCGCAGGTTTCACGAGGCCCTGGTCTCGCGCTGCGGTAACGAACCGATGATCCTGCTGATCGGATCTCTGGAACTGATCTGGTCGGCACACGAGGCGGCGGTGTGGAGTGACGACACCGGACCGCGCTCGTCGGACGGGGAGCGTGCCGCGCTGCAGACCCGCCGCGCGGCACTGCGTGACCATCAGCGTCTGCTCGAGGCCATCCGAGACGGCAACGCCCCCCGCGCCGTACGGATCGCCGGCGACCACCTGGCCGCGGCCCGCCGAAACACCTTGGCGTTCGGTATGGACAAGACCATCCAGGCCAGCCTGATCTCCAGTGCCGAACAGTTGATGCGTCCGAACGGCACGTCGCTGCTGCGCGCCACTTCGAACCCGGACCGAAAGGACACCCCATGACCGAGACGTCAGACGACCGCGTGCTGTTCGAAGTGGACCGCGACAACCGCATCGCGACCATCACGCTCAACAACCCCAAGCAGCGCAACTCCTATGACGCCAGCATGCGCGACAGCCTGGGCCGGGCCCTCGACGTCGTCGCCGAGGACGATGACCTCACCGTTGTGTTGTTGCGCGGCGCCGAGGGCGTCTTCAGCACCGGCGCGGACATGAACAACGCGTACGGATGGTACGGCGACAAGAAACCCGAAGGCGCACAGGCCAAGTCGCGTCCGAGTCAGCGGCGCCGGCTCACGGTGGACCGCAAGTCTTTCAGCTTCTACCACAATCTGATGGGGTTCCCGAAGGTCACGGTGGGGGAGATCAGCGGCTATGCGCTGGGCGGTGGATTCGAGATGGCCCTGATGATGGACATCTCGGTGATCGGTCGGGACACCCGCATCGGCATGCCCGCAACCCGATTCCTCGGTCCAGCGCTGGGCAGCCTGCACATGTTCTTCCACCGACTCGGCCCGGTCATGGCGCGCCGGCTGCTGCTCACGGGCGACATCGTGACGGCCGGCGAGATCGAACACCTGGGGATCTTCACCGAGACCGTGGCTCCCGAGTCAGTCGCGGCGCGCGCCCGCTACTGGGCCGAGAAGACCGCCAAGATGCCCGCCGACGGTGTCGTCATCGCCAAGGAGGCGTTCCGGCTCGTCGAGCAGAGCCAGGCCTACCAGGGCGAGGAGGTCGCCAGCTACCTGTTCCACGCCTATGGAACCAACCTGCAGTTCTCCCCCGGGGAGTTCAACTTCGTCAAAACCCGTGCCCAGCACGGCACCAAGGAGGCCTTCCGGCTGCGCGACGAGCACTTCCACGTCCCCGAGCCGGAGTGACCGTGAAACTCAGCCCTTGGGAGCCGTTTTGGCCGGCGTCTTCTTTCCGCCCTTGGCGATCTGCCGCTCGGCGTGGTCGAGGATGCAGTTGAGCGTGTACTCGAAGTTGGTGTCGTCGGCCGCGATGATGTGGTGGCCGGCCGAACTCACCTGTGCCAGCAGGGGAGTGTTCTCGGGATCGACCACCAGGTTGTCCTCAAGGGCCACGGCCCCGTCCTCGGCCGCCGCATTCTTCTCATACAACCGTTGCAGCACCACGGATCCCCGCACGTGCACCGACATCGCGGAGTAGGTGTCGAAGGCGTCCTCGGGTGACAGCCCCGCCTCGACGAGGCTCGCGATGGACTTCTCCACCTCGAGGACGCCCAGTTGTGCGGCGCGCGGGCTCAGGGCCGACCTGATGAGGATCAGGTCGCACAGGATCGGGTTGCCCAGGAACGTCTTGCGCATGGTCCAGGCGTGGTTGCGCAGCGTCTCCCGCCAGTCGTCGGCCTCGACGTAGGGCGTGGCGAACACATACTGGCGCAGGGCCCGGTCGGTCATCGCGTTCAGCAGGTCGTCCTTCTTGCGGAAGTACCAGTAGATGCTGGTGACGCCCACGCCGAGATGCTTGCCGAGCAGGGGCATGCTCAGGTTGTCGATGCCGACCTGCTCGGCGAGTTCGAAGGCGCCTTTGATGATGTCGTCGGGATTGATGGAGCCGCGCTCGCGTCGCTGCCGCTTCTCCGCGGTCGCCTGCTTTGCCACGAGGGCACCTCCGTTGCGAGTAGAACTATTCGAAATTTACCGTCAGCCAGCGCGGACGATCGCCACTTCGTCCGCGTGTCGGGGCCTTGCGATGCCGTCGACTGTACCGGCGTCGACCGGCCGGGTGACCCGTCGGGCAGTGCCGTGAGACGCGCGCCACATCCACTGGGTCCTCGAACGGAGGAGCTCCGGAACCTATATACCGTAATAAGTATAGTAATGATTTCCGCAGCTTGTGGGGCGGCTGTCGGCGTCGACGCCGGCGAAGGCCGGCTCGCGGTGGCGTTCAGGGTTGCTGCGGACCGGTCCGAAGGGTAGCTGCGCACATGGATCTGGGACTCGAAGGGGCGACCGCGGTCGTCGTCGGGGGCAGTCGGGGGATGGGCCGTGCGGCGGCTCAGTGCCTGGCCGACGATGGTGCGCGCGTGGCCGTCATCTCGCGCTCGGGTGCCGAACCCGAGCTCGACGAGGTGTTCGAGGATCTGACCCGGCGTGGCAGTCCGGAACCCTTCGGGGTGTCCGCCGACGTCAGCGATTCCGGCCAGATCGAGGCTGCGTTCGTTGATGTGGGCAAGCGCTTCGGTGGTCGGTTGAACATCCTCGTCAACGCGGTCGGGCCGAGCACCCGCGGCGGATTCGACACGCTCACCGACAAGCAGTGGGGTGAGGCGATCGAACTGGGGGCGATGTCGATGGTGCGCTGTGTGCGGGCCGCGCTTCCGCTCCTGCGGAGCGCCGAATGGGCCCGCATCGTCAACTTCTCGGCCAGTTCCACCAAGCGCCAGGGGGAATCCCTGGTGGCCTACACCGCGGCGAAGTCGATGGTCGCCAGCGTGTCCAAGAACCTCGCGCTGTCGTTGGCGCGCGACGAGATCCTGGTCAATGTGATCTCCCCGGGAAGTGTGGCCTCCGAGGGCCTCGTGGGCTGGGCCAGGTCCGTCGGCGTCGACGGCGACGACCCGTACCAGCTGATGGCCGCCATCACCGAGCACTTCGGCCACCCCGCGCATCTGCCCCGGGCCGGTCTGCCCGAGGAGATCGGGCCAGTCGTGGCGTTCCTGGCGTCACGGCGCAACTCGTACATGACCGGGGCGAACATCAACGTCGACGGCGGCACCGATTTCTGTTGAGTTCGGGTGAAACCCTCTGTCGGGAAGGGGAATTGACGGTGGCCACAGCGGACGAGGCGCGCACCTGGGCGCCAGAGGCCCTTCGCGGCATCGGTGACTCGCTCTACACGCCCTTCTCGGGCGTCGACGGCGACGACATCGACTGGGACGCATACCGAACCCTCGTGCGCCACTGCGTCGGCGCCCTGGGCCACTCGATGCTGTGGTGCACCAGTGGAGTGGGTGAGTTCTGGTCCCTCACCATCGACGAGCGGAAACGCCTGCTGGAGGTCGCGATCGAGGAGGGTCGCGCGCTCAACCCCGACCTCGTCGTGCAGGCCTGCACCGCGGCCACCTCGGCCAAGGACTGCCTGGACCTGACGCTGCACGCTCAGCAGGCCGGCGCCGACATCGCCTATATCCAGACGCCCATGATGGAAACCCATGGTGGAGAGGGTGTTCTGCGGTTCTTCGAGTACGTCGCCGCACGCACCGACATCGCACTGGGGATGTTCAACTCGCCGTCGTCGGGCTATGTGCTCACCGCGGCGGAGAGCGCCCGGATTCACCAGAGGATCCCGGCGGTGTGCGCCACCAAAGAGGGTGCCTTCCGCCCTCGCAACAGTCGGCTGCTGCATGAGGCCGCGCCCGGGCTGGTGATCTGGGAGTGTGACCTCATGGTGTACCGCGCAGGGTGGCTGCGTGCCGGAATCGTCTGTCCCGCACAGTTGGGCACCGTCGGCTATCTGCACGAGACCCCGTCGCGCCGCATCCTCACGCATTACTGGGATCTGGTGTACGCGGACAAGCTGGACGAGGCCATCGCGTTCGCCGCAGACTCTGGAATGGACCAGTTCGAGCTCGACATGGGCTCGTTGTCCACGAGCTATCCGGGGAGACCCGACTACTTCACGCACTGGGCGGGGGCCTTCAAGCACGCCGCGTCGGTGCTGGGCCTGCCGGTAGGGGACTACCCGCACTCCCGCCCGCCCCAGGCGCTGCTCCCGGATGCGGCCAAGCGTCAGATCGAGGCGGCCTACCGACGTCTCGGCCTGGCCGCCGGCTGAAACCTTGCGCCGAGATCGACACCAGGGTCGTTGTGGCAGCCGGATCGCAGCCCTGACGTCGACATCGCGGGACCGGTAAACGCCAGCGTGGGGCGCCCCCCCCCCCCCCGGGCGCCCGGGGGGGGGGGGGGGGGGGGGCCCGGCGCCCCGCGCGGCGGGGGCCGCGCGCCCGGACGGCAGCCCCCCCCCCCCCCCCCCGGGGGGGGAGGG
>NZ_LZHW01000091.1 GCF_001667265.1 Mycobacterium sp. ACS4331
GCTGGGCCGAGGAGGTCGGGGAACAGTTCGGCCCCGGCGGGGGTGGTGGTGTAGGTGCGGCCGGTCGGTGAGGTCCACACGATGGTCCCGTCGGCCAGCTGGTGGTCGGTCCAGTCGAGGAAGGTTTTGTCGCGGTGGTGTTCGCGGCAGTAGCAGCCCAGATTCCACGGCGCGGTCGGTCCACCGGCGGCGGGGTTGGTGTGTTTGAACGGGGCGGTGTGGTCGAGGTCGGCGAACCAGGCGGGGCGGTCACAGCCGGGGAAGCGACACGTCAGGTCGCGGGTCTTGATGAACCGCGCCAGTCCCGCCGACGGGGTGTAGGTGTGGGCCTGGGCGGGGGTGACGGTGGGCCGGGCGACGGGGCGCAGCAGCGCGGTGGGCACCAGGTCGCGGACCTGGGCGGCGTCGATGATCCCGAAGCCCTGCAGGTGGCCGGGAGCGTCGCTGTCACCGCAGACGGTGGCCGCGGAGGCCACCACGTTGATCACGGTGCGCACCGCCGGCACACCCGCGGCCCCGTCACCGGTCACGGCGCTGCCGCGGGTGGGGCACTCGGGCTGTCCGCAGTCGCAGACCAGGGGTTGGCCCTGACCCAGCGCGTCGGCGCGGCGCTGCCGCACCGTCCGCGAATCAGCCCCGCACACCGCGGTCGCCATCGCCGACAGGCGGGCGTCGAGTTCCGCGGCGGCCGGGGCGGTGAGGGTGCCGCGTAATTGGGCGGTGCCGTCGGGTTTGGCGGTGATGATGACGTGGCGGCCGGCTTCGGCGTGCACGCGGCGTTCCTTGGCGGCCTCGGGGTCCAACGCTTGGATGGCGGCGTCGACGCTGTCCTGGACGCGGCGGCGTGACCACGACGACCACGCGGTGAGTTTGGCCGTCATCTGCGCGTCGATCTGCGGCATCAGGTCTGTGGTGACGTATTCGGTGCGGGTCAGGATGAGTTTGACGGTGGGCCAATCGACCTCACCGGCGCGCAACAGGGCCCCCACCAGCGGCAGGCGATCCCGGAGGGCTTCGGCGTGGGCGACCATGTCCTGGGCCGTCCGCGGTGCCAGGTTGAGGGCGGCGCCGATCTCGGCGCTGGTGCGGGTCAGGCCGGTGATGACGCAGTAGCCGGGATCGGGATCGTCGGCCTCGGCTTCGAGGGTGCGGTGTTCGAGCAGGCGGGCGATGGCGGCCATGCGGCGGCCGATCAGCATCGATTCGAAGCGGTGGCACGCTTCGATCTCGCTGAGCAGCCCGTCCGGCGAATCATCATCGAACACGTGTTCGAGTATGCCCGCCCCCACCGACAGATCGCGTGTCATCTCCCAAGACATCGGTGACAGTTCTGCATCAGGACATCGGTGACGGTTCGGATGGTCTTGGTGGTGACACT